>CALGYR010000058.1 GCA_937935355.1 uncultured bacterium
TGGCTGTTGGCTGTTGGCTGTTGGCTGTTGGCTGTTGGCTGTTGGCTGTTGGCCGCGCACGACAGCCCAACCCGTTCTTCGTGTCGTCTTCGTGCCTTTGTGCCTTTGTCCCTCTGTGCCTCAGCGCTTACCGGTCGCCATCGCGCCGCCGGTCCTTGACCTCCGGCGTCCGTGCGGGCAGAATCGGGGCCATGGGCTGGGCACCGGGAAGCGTGCGATTGAAGCTCTGGATCCGCCTCGTGCAGGTGGCGGTGATCCTGGGAGTCGGCGGCATCCTGCTGGCTTCGGGCATCGTCAACTACCGCGCGGGCTTGGTGCGCGGAGAGCCGGTGAGCATGCCGGACGAGGAGCGCGCCAAGGCCGCCGCCCAGGCGCTCCTCAACGACGACGACCCATCCAACGACGCGCAGGCAGCCGCCGAGGTCCGCGCGGCCGGCGATCGCATCGCCCGGGAGGAGCACCGCCAGGCGGCCCTGGCCGGAAGAGGGCAGGCGATGCTCCTCATGGCCATCGGCGGGCTCGGATACGCGGTGGTGGTCTTCGAAGTCGTCAGGCTGGCGGTGCTGGTCAGGCGGAGACGACGGGCGGCGGAGGCCTGTGCCGAAGAGGCTCAGGATCGCTGACCGGGCGGCGGCGTGTTTCCAGGCCAGTTCCTGATCGCCGCTATCACCTGCAGTCTATCCTGCACATAGTCGTCCCACTGGTCCCAATCATCCACTTCGGCCTCCACCGCCCTACCCCATGTCCTGCTCGCTCGCCAACTGCCGCCGCCGGGCCTCGGCCTCGGGCGAGAGGGCTTCGCGGGCCGTCTTGGTGTGGAGCATGATCAGCAGGGCCACCGGCCAGGCGACGACCATCATGATGCCGATCACCGCTCCCACGGTGCTTTGAATGGCCAGCATCGGCCCCATGTCCGGGACGGGCGGCTGGCCGGGGGCGGCGGACCCGTTGGCGATGGATTCCTGGAACTTCCTCATTCCCTCGGTCAGGGCCGGCATGACCACGGTGACGGTCAGAACGGCGTACACCAGCGCGGCCAGTATCCGGCCCGCCGATGCCCAGATGGCCAGCGTCCGGGCCCAGGGCTTCATGGCCAGGAGTCCGAACGCGGCTATGAAGATGAGCAGGTTCGCGACCAGCCCCGACAGGCCCTCGAACATGTAGCTGCGCGCCACGGCCGGCCCCGTGAACGCGTCGTAGAATGCAGCCATGTCCGGGGGCGCCTGGCCGTCGAGCATGGCGATCTGCCGGTCGATGGCGGCGATCTCCTGCGAATCGGTGGTGGCGGCTCGCTGTTCCTCGAGCGCCTGTCGCTGCGAGGCCAACCTGGTCCGCTGGGCCTCGCTCAAGGACTGCATCATCTTCTTCTGCACGCCGAAGAAGATGGGCATGGTCGCGGTCATGGTGCCCTGCCCGCAGCAGCAGAACCCCAGCACCAGCGACCCGATGGCCGCCACCAGCACGACGGTCGGCTTCCTGTTCTCGTCCATGGATGACCTCCCGGCGCAGAGCGTCCCGGCCGCGCCCTGCGACGGATTCTAGCCTGACCGGAAGCGGAACGCCACCCACGGGATCGACTCTTGAGTCCGCTCCGGCCGTCGGTTAGTCTGTGCGCCGCCGCCGCAGCCCCTGGCGCTGCGTCCGCAGGAGGCCAGCCCCATGTCCCGCATGCCCGATTCCATCCCCGCCCGCCGCCGCGCGCTCCTCGAATGGGTGATCGATAGCGTCCGGCCGCCGGCCGACGATGCCTACGCCGGCGCGCACTGGCAGCTCAACCACGCGCGCCTGGCGCTCGGCCGGGACCTCGAGGCGGCCAACCGCTACTTCGAGGCGGTCGAGCTCGACCCCCGCCCCAGAGTCTGGAAGGACGGCACCAGCGACACCGTCGACTGGGACTTCCCGGGCACCAACCTGCTGCGCACCCTGCTCGACTTCCAGGGCTCCGACCGCCTCGGCGCGGCCGCCCGCTCGCGCCTGGCCGCGATCTTCACCGGCTGGGAGCAGCCCCGGAAGGGCGAGAACCGCGACAACAACCGCGTCCACCGCTACGCGGCCATCCACACCGAGAATCACGACATCATGTGCCTGACCATCGGCCTCTTCGGCGAGGTCCTGGCCGGGCGCGACGGCCGCGGCCACGTCGGAGAGCTGGCCCGGTCGCTGTCCTGGCGCTTCCGGCGGGGCTGGACCGAGTGGCACTCGCCCTGCTACCAGGTCCACTACCTGAACCCGCTGCTCATCCTCGCCGACCACGCGCCCGACGAAGCCCTCCGCTCGGCGGCGCGCGAGCTGGTCAACGTCCAGCTGGCTGAACGCGCGGCGCTCAGCGTCCGGGGCTACCTCGGCGGTCCCTTCTACCGCGGCTACGACCAGCACATCGCCAACGACCGCCGCGACGGCTACCTGCCGGTCATATGGCAGGCCTTCGGCCTGCCCGACTCAACCGACGGCCTCGCCGCCGAGGGGCTGCACTTTGCCTCCTCGCGCTTCGAGCCGCACCCGGCGGTGCTCGAGCTCGCCGCGATGCCGGCGGCCACCCCGGTCGCGTTCCATCGCGGCACCCGGGACTGCTCCCGGCGCCGGGAGCACCCCCCGCGGACCGTCTGCTACTGGAACTCCCGGCACGTCTCCATGGGCTCGATGCGGGCCTTCGACCAGGGACACCAGCCGCGCTTCTTCAACGTGATGTTCGCCGACGAGCCCTCCCGGAGCCTGCGCACCTATCTGCGCGACGCTTCCGAGCCCTCGCCCTGGGACCCCCGGCACGAGCGCGGCGAGCTCGTCCAGCATGGGAACTGGCTCGTCTCCCGCGGGGAACTGGTCGCCGAGGGCGGCCTCGCGCCCGAGCCGGCCGGCCCGTTCTCCCTCTACCGCTCCGGCCGCGGGCTCTGCGCCCACTGCCGGGTCGGCGCCGACCTGCACGTCTTCCAGACCGGCGACCTCGAGCTGTACACCGACGAGCGGGACTTCCTCTCGCGCCTGTCGGTCCCCGAGCTCAGGGACGGCCGGTTGCGCGCCAGGACCGCGGCCGGCGAGGAACTGGCCGTCGATCCCGCGGACATGTCCATCGAGGTGGACGGCCGGCCGGGACACGACTGGTCCGACCGGCTCCACGCCGGCCCCTGGCTCCACGCCGACTGGGACTCCGGCAGCATCGAGGTGCGCACCGGCGCGGAGTCGGGGCGCGCCGTCTTCTCGGACCGGGCCATCAGGCGGCTGATCCCGGCACCGGAAGCGTCCGCATGACCGCCCCGCTCGACCTGGCCGGGTTCGACCGCCTCGCCGCCGGGGTCGAGGAGGAGAACTGGGAGTTCCGCACCTTCCTGAAGGGCAGCACGCTCCCCGCGCGCCGGATCGACCTGCTCGTCCGGCGGCACTGCGAGGAGGCCGTCCGGGAGATCGACTGCACGTCCTGCGGCCGCTGTTGCGAGCGCCTCACCCCGCTGCTCCTGCCCGCCGACGTGCGCCGCCTGGCCCGCGCGCTCGGGCTCGGCGAGGCCGCCTTCCGCGCGCGCCACACCGTGGAGACCGGCGACGAGGATGACGGGGGCGGCACGACCGGCCTCAACCTCAAGGGACCGCCCTGCCCCCTTTTCGCGGAGGGGAAGTGCACGGTCTACGCCGATCGCCCGGCCGACTGCCGGTCCTATCCGCACCTCCACAAGAAGGACTTCGTCTTCCGGATGTTCGCCGCGGTGGAGAACGCGGCCATCTGCCCCATCGTCCACCGCGTGCTCGAGCGGCTCAAGGCCGATCTCTGGACCGGGCGGAAGTAGGGACCTGGACTGGACCGAAAGGGGGACATTCTGCTTTTCGGCTCATGCTGAAGGAGGAGAGAGAAAAGGGGACATTCTACTTTTTGCTTCAGGCGAACCTTTACTTTGGATGAAGAGGACGGCTACATGCCCAGAACTGCGAGAGCTTCGGCAGGCAATATCTGCTATCACGTCATCAACCGTGGCAACGGCCAGGCGGAGGTGTTTCGGAAGGAAGGAGATTACGCCGCCTTCCGCGAACTGACCCTCCAGTCTTGCGAGCGACTGCCGCTCCGGATACTGGCCTACTGCCTCATGCCCAACCATTTTCACTTCGTGCTGTGGCCCCACGCCGACGGCGACCTGAGTCGTTGGATGCAGTGGCTTATGACGTCGCACGTCAGGCGCTACCACCGCCACTACGGCACCAACGGGCACGTGTGGCAGGGGCGATTCAAGGCTTTCCCCATTGAGGAGGACGCTCACCTCCTGACCGTATTGCGTTACGTCGAGCGCAATCCGGTCCGCGCCGGACTGCGTCTAAGGGCGGAAGAGTGGCCGTGGTCTAGCGCGGTGAACTCCGTCAAGGGAATTGCCGGAGGCATGCTTCACGAGTGGCCGGTGGAACGACCTGAGGACTGGGCCGCTCGGCTGAACGAACCAGAGAGCACCGGCGAACTCGAGGAACTGAGGAGCGCGGTCAACCGTGGCACGCCCTATGGGTCGGAGGGCTGGGCACAGTTGACTGCTGAGCGCCTCGGCCTGAAATCCTCGCTGAATCCACGCGGCCGGCCACGGCTCGCGGAATAGGAATAGCGGGATGTCCATTCAGTCCGGCCCTGCTGGGCGAAAAAGTAGAATGTCCCCTTTTCCATTCCCCAGCCGCGGGGCGCGCCGGCGCCTGCGGTGGGTCTTCGGCAGGCGGAAGGAGAACGGGACCGACCCGACGGGTCCCCTGGCGCTCCTGGCCGAGCGCCGGCACGCCCTGGTGCGCGCGGAGTTCCTGCGCACCCGCCGGCGCAGGCGAACGACCGTCGCGGCGCTGGTGCTCGTGCAGGCGGCGGTCCTCGGCGCCATCCTGATCCTGCGGGGCATCGGGGCCGACGGAGGCGCCGCCTCGGCCTGGGCGGGGGCGCTGGCCCTGGCGACGGCCGGCTGCTGGCCGCTGGTGCTCATCCTGGGCGCAGCCAACTCGGCCGGCTGGGCGGTGCTCGCCGAGCGGACCGAGGAGACGGCCTTCCAACTGGCGCTCACTCCCGTCCGGGCGCGGGCCATCGCCGCCGCCAAGGTCCTGCCCTACGCGCCGGCCTGGCTGTGCGGATTGGCCGCGGCGCTGCCCGCCTACTTCCTGGCCGGGCCCTTCCTGGCGCAGGGCGGGCCCTTCGGCCTGTGCCTGGCCCCCTGGCCGCTGAGGATGCTCGCCGTGCCGTTCGCCCTGGAGCATTGGCGAACGGACCTCTCGATGCCGGGCATCGGCGCCGGCCTGACCATGTGGCTGCTCGACGCCATGCTGGTCTGGGCCGCGGCGCACTGGGGCGCGACCGACGCCGTCCGCCTGGGCCGGCCGGTCGCGGCCGCCGTGCACCTGCTGGGGAGGATCCTGTTCACCGGGGTGATGTTCGTGGGATTCGAACTGGCGGCCATCCCGGCGGGCTGCGTGGTGGGAGTGGCCGTGGCCGGCCCGCTCATGCTGGTCGTCGGCAACTCGGAAGAAGGCCACACCATCGAACTGGCCTTCAAGGGCGCGGCCACGGGCACGGCGCTGCTCGCCTTCTACCTGCTGACGCGCCTGGGCGTGTCGGTGCCGGCATCGATGGATGCGCTCAAAGGGTTCGCGCACTTCGACCGCCTGGCCATCGAGGAGTACCGTCCCGAGACCTGGGGCCTGGCCGGCGCCGACGGTTGCTCGGAGGAACCGCCGACGCGGCTGTAGAATGGCCGCTGTCGCCTGACCACGATTGGAGGCCTGGGAAGCAGAATGCCCCTTCCCCTGATCCGCGACGCGGCCATGGCCGACCTCGCCGCTCTCGAACTCTGCTACCCGGGCGTCGACCACGCCGGGCGCATCCGCGGGGCCGACGGCCTCGCGGTGCGTTACCTGGTGATCGAGTCCGGAGGCGAGGTGACCGGCTTCGGGCGGCTCTTCCTGGCCGCGCCGCTATCCGGGGGGGCCGGGCTCCCGCCTCCGCGGGTCTCCAACCTCAACGTCCGTCCGGACCTGCGCGGCCGGGGCCTGGGTTCGGCCCTGGTACGCGAGATGGAGCGCCTGGCCCGCGCCGCGGGGCACGGGGTGCTCCACATCGGAGTGAGCCGCGAGAACGAGCGGGCCCTCGCGCTCTACCGGCGGCTGGGCTACGATCCGCTCGCGGAGCAGCCGGAGGGGACCGGGACGAGGGTCTATCTGGTCAAGAGGCTGGCGTAGCGCGCCGGCGATGCTGGAATGGAAGGATGGAAGAATGGAAGGTTGGATGGATGACGAGGGGCTTTGACGCTCTGGTTCGCCCAACCTTGTGTTCCATTCTGGGCCGGGGTGAGGGGCTTGCCTCTTCTTTCTCCACCTCGTCCTTGCGCTGACGCAGGCAGCGGCGAGAATCGCGACCAGCAGAATGGAGAACCTCATGTCAGAAGTCTTTGACCGACCTGCCAAGCCATCGCGAACTCGCAGGTTCATCCTGCTTTCCGGCCTGGCTATCCTGGGGCTCTCCGGCATCGCGTGGCTTATCATGGCGACAGTCATCCTGCCGCGGGCTCGCCGTAAAAGCAACGAGACTCACGCGCTGAAATCACTGCTAGCCTACGCGGACGCGCAGATAGCCTACTACCGCAATCACCAGGCAACCCACGGCGGCGCGGGCAGGTTCCTCGATGACATTTCTGGGTTCAAGGGGAAGCTGCCCGACGAACTGATTGCCGCGCACGGCGCCAATGGCGCGCCCTATCATGGCTACCTGTTCCTGGAGATAAGTGAGTTCGACAATGGCGTGCCCTTGAACTGGACGGATGATTTCGCCATGTGCGCCATCCCGGCACGCTACGGCGTCACGGGCCGGAACACCTTTATGGTCGCGACCGCTGGCACCGTGTTTGCCTACGACCGAGGCGAAGAACGTGGCTTTGTCAAGGCCTATCCTGTAGACCCTGCCACAATACCTATTGTCTTCACCGACGACTAGGATCGCCGCCAGACCACCGCCTACATCAACGGATTCGGCAGAGCATCTGATGCGCAGCTCCAATCAGAGGGGCGGCCATCCGGCCGCCCCTCGATCCATCTTCAGTCTTCCATCCTAGGTCTCAGGCTCTCGACCCCAGGCCCTCCACCCTCCACCTTCCACCCTCCACCAGCCCCGTTCTTACGGGTACAGCCCCCGGTGCACGATCTTGTCCCCGATGCGGCTGAGCGACACGATGTAGCAGGCCGTGCGCCAGTCGGTCCTGTACTTCTTCACCGCCTCGGAGATCGCCTGGTAGTTCCGGGCGTAGCGATCGGACAGGAACTCCGTGACGTACTCGGTGGTGAAGAGGTGCGTGCCGTGGTTGAAGAGCCACTCCAGGTAGCTCACCGCCACGCCGCCGGCGTTGGCGAAGATGTCCGGGAGCACGTCGATGCCGCGCTCGGCCAGGACCTCGTCGCCCTCCAGCGTCGTCGGACAGTTGGCGCCCTCGGCGACCACTTGGCACCTGAGCATCCTCGCGGTGCGGGCGGTGATCGAGTTCTCGAGCGCCGCCGGGATGAAGACCTCGGCCTGGGTCGAGAAGAACTCGTCGTCGGAGATCTTGGCCGCGCCGGGGAAGCCGGCCACCGAGCCCGTCGCCTTGACGTGCTCGGCGAGCTTCCGGGCGTCGAGGCCGCGCGGGTTGGCGACCGCCCCGCGGACGTCGGCGGCCGAGACCAGCTTCATGCCCATGTCCTCGAGGAAGAAGGCCGCGTAGGAGCCGACCTTGCCGTAGCCCTGGATGGCCACGCGCAGGCCCCGCGGGTTCTTTCGGCGGGCCTTGGCCCACTCGCGGACGGCCAGCGACAGGCCCTGGCCGGTCGCCGGGGCGCGCCCGGGGATGCCGCCGCAGGCCACGGACTTCCCCGTCACCACCGCGGCGTTGGTGACGTTGAACTTGTCCGAGGCGTGCATGCAGTAGGTGTCGTAGAGCCAGTCCATGATCTGCTCGTTGGTGTTGACGTCCGGCGCCGGGCAGTCCTGGTCCGGGCCGATGTCCGTGAGCATCTCGTAGGTGAAGCGCCGGGTGAGCGCCTCGATGTCCGCCGGCCCGTACTGCATCGGGTCGATGGCCACGCCGCCCTTGGCGCCGCCGAAGGGGATCTCGAGCAACGGGCACTTCCAGGTCATGGCCGCAGCCAGGGCCTTGACCTCGTCGAGCGACACCTGCGGGTGGTAGCGCAGCCCGCCCTTGTACGGGCCGTAGATGTTGTTGTACTGCACGCGGTAGGCCAGGAAGCTCTTGGCCCTGCCGTTCTCGGCGGCGTTCCGGCTCTGGCTGATCATCACCGGGACGTTGTAGATGATCTCGCGACGGGGCTCGCTCAGCACCGCTCGCGGCCGGTCGTCCAGGCGCATCAGGTCGGCGGCGCGGTTGAAGCGGACCTTGTCGGCCTCGTAGAGGCTCACCTCGGTCTCGGCGGCCGCAGCGGCGGCGGCCACGTGCCTGGCCGGCGTCGCGCAGACCTTGTCCCGCTTCCCGTTCCCCGCCTTGCCCTTGCCCTTGCCTTTGGCCTTGGACCCGTTCCTGACGTAAGCGATGACCATCTCAGCAGATCCTTTCAGAGGGTGACAGCCCCGGCGGGAAGATTCCCGCCGAGGCTGTAAATAATGGGCCGGCAGGTCGGAAGCAAGGACAAATCGGCCCGGGAAGCCTGCGAACGAATGTAACCGCCGATAGACGCCGATGAACGCCGATCACAACGACGGCCGGCCAGGGAGTCTGCCGTTCGCCGGCGCCGCCGCCCTACCCTCCCCCGAATTCCCCGGCGGCCTCCACGAAGGCCAGGACGTTCTCCCACGGCACCTCGGGCTCGACCAGATGCGTCGGGGCGACCCACAGACCGCCGCCGCGGCCGACCTCGCGGCAGGCGAGCCGGACGGCCGCGCGCACGTCCTCCGGGCTCCCGAAGGGCAGCGTGGTCTGCGTGCCGATGCAGCCGGAGAAGGAGAGCTCACGCCCGAAGCGGCGCTTGATCTCGATCGCGTCCATGCACTCCGGCTGCACCGGGTTGAGGATGTCCACGCCTATCTCGACGAGGTCGGGGATGAGCCCGGCGATCTGCCCGTCGCTGTGGAAGTGCACGAGCATGTCCGGATGCGCCTCGCGCGCCGCGGCGATCACCCGGGCCAGGCGCGGCTTGAGCCACTGTCGGAAGAGCTCCGGGCTCATGTAGGTCGAGCGCTGGGTGCCCAGGTCGTCGGCGAGCATCAGGAGGTCCGGGCGCGCCGAGGCGGCGAGCCTGGCCTGGGCCTCGCAGACCCCGGTCACCGCGTCGAGCAACGCCCCGGCGGCCTCCGGCTCGGCGAGCATGTCGCAGAGCAGCGCCTCCATCCCCCGGAGCTTGTAGGCCGGCCAGAAGACCGTGCCGCCGACCGGTGCCACGGCCACGGCGCTCGCGAAGCCGGCCGAATGGATCTCGGCCACGCGCGCGGCGAGGCGCGCGACATCCTCCGCCCCGGCCGGCTCGGGGAACGGGTAGCCGGCAACCTCGGCGGCGCTCCGCTCTCCGGCCAGCGGATGAAGCAGCCGCTCGAAGTGGCTGCCGTCGGAGGCCGGCACGTGGCCGATGCCCCAGGCGTCGATCCTCGCCCCCGCCGGAAGCTCCGGGTGCCACCGGGAGAAGTCGGCGGCCGTCGCGCGGAAGGGCAGTTCGGCCCCGCGGGTGGGGAGCCCCCACTGGCCCGCCACGTCGGAGTGGCCGTAGGCGGCGCGGAAGCGCTCCATCTGCGCCGGGCACAGGTGGATGTTCTTCGGCACCCAGTCTTCCGACTCGCGCCGCATGGCCGCCAGGAATCGCTCGCGCAGCCCGAGCGAAGTGGAAGCACAGGTTGTCACGGTCAACTCCCCTCCCCCTCGGTCAGGCCGGCGATGTCGATCAGGTACATCTGCCTGGCGCCTCCGGCGTGCGGAGAATCGACGCACAGGAACCGTCCGTCCGGGCTCACCCGCGGGTGGAGGTCGCAGCGCCACTCGCCGGAGAACTCCTTCGGCGAGTCGAGCGCGCCCAGGTCCAACCTGCGGCCGGAGGCCGGATGGTAGAGGAACAGCGACTGCCGGCGCCCGCCGTCGCCGGAGGACGGGTAGGAGTCGCCGACGATCCACTCGCCGCCCGGCAGGTAGGAGACGTGGCTGTCGCTCCGGACCGCCTCGGCGCCCACCGGCTCGACCCGGTCGGACCGGTCCTCCCAGAGGTTGAGGGACTCGCCGCCGCCCGGCCGGCCCGACCAGCTCAGCAGGCGCCGCGCGTCGCGCCAGATGAAGTGCGACCACCGCCCCTGGCCGCTCACCAGGTGCAGCCGGCCGCCGTCGGGATCGGCGGTGAGTGCCCGCGTGAAGATCGGCCCGCGGCTTCCCGGCGGAATCCAGCGGTGCAGGAAGACGAACCGGCTCCCGTCGGGACTGAAGAGCAGGTGGTTGAACCACTGCTTGACGCCGGCCGGAGGCGGCTCTGCGCCGGCGAGCCCGGCGGCCTCCGCGATGGACAGGATCTGCCGGCCCTCGCCGGTCTCGAGATCGATGAGCCGGATGCCCGAATCGCGCGGGGCGTCTTCGTCCCGGCAGGGGTCGGGGAGCCCGACATAGCCGTAGCCGGGACGGGTGTCGGCGATCCTCCGGAAGTCGGGGGCCAGCGCCGTGCGGCCGTCCGGGCTCACCGTGTAGACCGGCTCGGGGACCGTGCGCATCCGGCCGCTCCCGACGTCCAGGACGCGGCAGACGAAGCGATCGCCCTCGCGGTCGTTCCAGAGAACCTCGTTCGGATGGCCCGGGCGCCACTGGAGCATGCAGCCCTGCTGCCAGCACCAGGCCCGGCTCGCGCCCAGCCGCGTCCACCGGTCGCCGTCGGCGAGGTCGATCACGCCAAGCTCGATCTCGTCGTCGGGCCGCGGCGAGCGGTGCTGGAAATCCACCCTCATCCCCAGCACCCGTCGCCCGGTCTCGTCGAACTGCAGCTTGTCGTAATACCCGAACCAGTGGCAGCCCGGCCCGGCGGTGATCGGCCGCATCCTCGCGTCCAGCAAGCTCACGCTCCACCCTCCTCAGTCACGGTCTCAGCGAGCCACAGATGAACACAGATGCACACAGATGGAGATCGGGAGTCGGCGCTTACGCAATTTGCTCTCCCGAGTCCCCAGATGGCAATCCATGCCTATCTGTGTTCATCTGTGTCCATCTGTGGCTACGTTATGGCCTTTCGTCTCAGCTTCGCCGCTTGCGCCGACGGGGCCTGGCGGTTAGGCTGATCGCTGTTCTGCGTAGAGGATAGCCCGTCGGATGGGTGGGAGGCAATGGATGGGCGTCTCGAATCTTTGGCCTTTCGGCTCAACAGCGCTGGAGCTCGCCCCGCCGTGGGGAGACTACAACTTCCTGCGCTGGGAGCCGGGCCGGGCCATGGCCGCGCACGGACACCGTTTCCTCCAGGCCATCCACGTCCTCGAGGGCGGGCTGACGGTCGACTGGGGCGATGGCCCGCGCCGGCTCGGGCCAGGCGACGTCCACGTCCTACCACCTGGCGGCACACATGCACTGCGCACGGACAAGGGCCACGCCCAGTTCGGCGCCAACTTCTCCGAAGAGCGCGACCCGCGCGGGCTGCTCCGGGCGCTCTTGGAGGCATTTCCCCGCCCCATCGTCCTCCACGTGCCCTTCGCCGAACACTGGCGCTCCCGGCTTGGACGCCCGGGCCCCGCGCCGCTCGACCGCCTGCGCCGGCTGGCCGCACTCGACGACTACGCCCTGACGCTCGTCGAGCACTGCGGGCGCTCCGACTCGGCGGCCGAGCCGCTCCTCGAACTCCTCCGGATCAACCTGGCCGAAGCCCCGTCGGTCGAGGAGCTCGCCGGGAGGCTCTGCACCAGCCGCGCAACTCTCCAGCGCCTGGCCCGGAGGCACTTCGGCTGCGGCGTCGCCCATCTGCACGAGCGCCTCCGCATGGAGGCCGCGGCCCGCGACCTTCTGCTCACCGATCGCCAGGTCTCGGAGTGCGCGCGGGAGCGTGGCTACGCCGACGTCTACCACTTCAGCCGCGCATTCAAGCGCGTCTTCGGCCTGTCGCCGGCGGCCTATCGCCGGGAGAGGCGCGGAGCGTTGGGGTGAGATCGAGGCCCGGCAGGTTGGCCAAGACCACCGCAATGGACGAGTTTCACCGCCGAGACACAGAGACGCCGAGATAGGGATCTTGTCCGCGGCCGAGGTTCTTGCCTGCAAAAACCTTCCGTCGCGTTCCTGAGTCAGCTCTGCGCCTCCGAGTCTCTGCGGTGGAAATGCCTTCTTGAATGGCCTGGCAGGCTGACGCAAAGCCTTGACTAACCCCGGTTTGGAAGCTACTATGCCTATGGTCCATCCGGCCGAGACGGACTGAATACTGCGCAGATTCCGAGGCCGGCGGTGGGACGGAGCCTTCCGGAGACTCCGACGGCATGGACATCGTCTACTGCTCCAAGTGCGGCAAGATGGTCCCGCCCGGCGGGCCGGACGAGGGCAGGCATTTCCTCGTCACCGGCGAGCCGGTCTGCCCCAAGTGCTACAGGAAGATCCCCGCGGATCAGCACACCGGCAGCACCATGACGGCCGGCGACCCGGTCGGCCCGCGTCCGGGGCCCGGCCTCAAGCGCGATTCCGGCCCCGTTCCGCGGCCTCGGACCAGCCAGTTGAACATTCCAGCCGCCCGCAGGCCGTCGAGCGCCCTACTGGAGCCGGCCGTCGCTTCCGGCGCCGGGCGCGGCGGGGCGACTCAGATGCTCTTCGCCGCCGGCGCGGTGCTGGCCCTGGTCGGGATCGGAGCGTGGCTGCTGCTCGGTCCGTTGCGCGGCGGCCCAGCCGGCGAGTCCGATCGCGCCGGACGGAACTCCCCGGCGACCGCCGCTTCGCCGGGCGACAGGGGCCGACCGGACGGCGGGGAGCCCGCCTCTCGGCCGACGGACACGCATCCCGCGCCGGCGCTCGACGAGGCTGCCCTCCGGGCCGCCCAGGCCGAGGCCGAGGAATTCTGGAAGAAGAACCCCCGCGACTTCTCCGGCGCCATCGAGCGCTTCGAGCGCCTGCGCGCGGCCGGTCGCGGCAGCCGCTGGGAGTCCGCCGCCGAGGCGGCCATCGCGGCCGTCAGGATGGAACGCGAACAAACCGTCGAGGAGGCCCTGGTTCCGCTCAGGGCCAAGGCTGACGCCCTGGCGGCGTCCGGGGACTTCGACGGCGCCGGCGCGGTATTCGGCGAGCCCTCCGGGGACCTGGCCGCAGAGTTGGTTCCGCGCTACGAGGCCGAGCGCGCCAGGCTGGCGGCGCGGGCCGACGAGCGCCTGGCCGCGATTCTGGCCGCAGCCAGGAAGTGCTCCGCGGACGGAGAGCCGGACCAGGGCCTCCTGGAGCTCGCCAAGGCCGCGGCGTTCAAGTGCGCCGCCTGGACCGAGCCCCTCGCGGCGATGCGCGCGCGCCTGGAGGCCGAGAAGGCCGACGCGCGGGCCACGGCCGAGCGGAAGCTGCGCGCCGAAGCCGACCGGGCGCTCGGCGAGCTCCTGGACGGCTTCGAGACCCGCGTGCTGGCCGGGAACTGCGCGGGAGCCGCCGAATTCCTCTACGCCGAAAGGCAGCGAATCGCCCCGGAGCAGCTCAAGCTGGTATCCGGCCGGATCGAGGCCGCAGAGCGGGTCGCGGCGGCGCTCAAGGAAGAGGAGGCCCGGCGCCGCAGAGCCCTGGCCGGGCTCGCCGGACGGAAGGTCGCGCTCAAGCTTGCCGATGGCCACACGCTTTCGGGGCAGGTGCTGGAGACGACCGCCAACGGCCTGCGGCTGGAGGTCACCCAGCGCGAGGGCATCGCCGAGATCGTGCGCAAGCAGGACGTCCTCTTCGGGGAGCTGGCCCGCGGAGAGATCGAGCGTCTTGCACCGTTTGCGAAGCTCTCCGGGGCCGACGGACAGATGGCCGCGGGGGCGCTCCTGATCGCCGCCGGCGACGCAGAGGGAGCGGAAAAGGCCCTGGCCGCCGCCGGCGACCATCCGCTGGCCCCGCGCTGGGCCGAGCGCCTGGACGCCATCCGGCTCGGCGCGGGCGAGGCCGCCGCCAAGCATGCCTGGGCGGCGCTGCTGCGTTCCGGTCTCATTCGCGGGAAATACGACGAGTTCCAGAGCCGCGCGCTCGCCGAGACTATCGGCGACTACCTCGCCGCGCACGGCAAGAGCGCCTTTGCCCGCGAGCATGCCGCCGAGATCGCCGAGGCGAACCTGGTCGGCCGGGTCCGTGGACTCTTCAAGGGCCGGCTGGCATCCTTCGCCCCCAAAACCCTCGAGGCCGAGCTGCGCTGGGATTTCGCCGACGCCGGGCAGATCTCGGACTTCGAGATCTCCGGCGGCGAGTGGAAGATAGAAAACGGCGCGCTCCGCGGCGAGACCAGGGCCAAGGACGACAAGCAGACGCTCTGGACCAGGGCCCGGTTCGCGCCGGGCTGCCGAGTCTCCTGCGACGGAGCACTGATCCGGGACCGTTGCCTTGCCGTGATCCTGGGATCGCCGGCGGATTATGTGGGCGTGGAAATGGCGCTGGGCGATCTGATGGGAGCGCCGGTTCAGACCATCGGCCTCATCGGTCGCGGCACCTCCTGGGGCCCGGAGGGCACGCACCTGGCCGGCAGGCGCGAGCCCGCCCTGGCGCTCGGCAAGCGGTTCGCGCTCGAATTGATCGTCGACGGGGCCGCGAGCTCCGGCAAGCTGGGCGACGGGCCGGCTTTGACGGGAAAGGGCTTCGAGTGCCAGTCCCTCCGCGCCGGACTGCGGGTCTACCCCAGCGAAGATGCGGGCGGCAAGCCCCGCGTCACCGTCGCGCAGTTCCGCGACCTCCGGGTCGCCGGCCGGCTCGACCGCGCCTGGCTGGAGCGTGCGCTGCGGGGTGACGCCCGGCCCGCGATCCCGAACAACGGCCTCTTGGCACACTGGACTTTCGACAAGATCGCAGGCGACTCGGTGCCGGACGCGTCCGGCCGCGGCCACGACGGAAAGCTCTTCGGCGGCGCCAAACCGGGCAAGGGCCGCCTGGGGGACGCCCTGCAGCTCGCCGGCGGACTCATGGGGATGGAAGTCCCCAACGCACCGGAGCTGGAGGTTGGCAAGAACGACGCCGACTTCAGCGTGACCTTCTGGCTGTTCCTCGAGGAACCAGCCGCCCGCCACTGGCGCGCACTGATACGCAAAGGATCGGCCTATGAGCAGCGCACCTTCGCCATCTGGCTCAAGCCCAACACCCGCCAAATCTACTATCGCCTCAGCACCAAGAAGCACTACGATCGCGGAGGCACCGGAACTTCCGACATTCCACTCGCCCGATGGGTCCATGCGGCCTACGTGAAGCGCGGCACCAACCTGGCCATCTACCTTGATGGGCGACAGGACAGCGTGACCGAGCTGACCGAACCGGTGGCATCGAACGCCGACCCCATCCGGGTGGGAGCGGTCGGAGACTACGTCGCCCCCAAGTGCCGCATCGACGATGTGCGCATCTACGGACGCGCGCTGACCGAAAAGGAACTCGCCGCCCTGGCGACCGACGCCGGCAAGGAAGCCGCGCCGGCCCCGTCGGCCACACCGGCCGGAGGGGCCTTCAAGGAGACTGGCGGACTGGCGGTCATGGAGGCCGAGGACTTCAATGACATGCAGCCCGCCGTGGCAACGGCCGACACGCCCACATGGGTGAAGGCCACCGACAAGGCCGGGTTCGTCGGAGCGGCGGCGTTGCAGGCCACGCCCAAGGACAAGAGGATGCAACTGAATCTCGGGGCAGGCGCCAGACTGGACTACCGCGTGATTTTCGAGAAAGCCGGCGACTACCGCGTCTGGCTGCGAATGGCCAACGGGGACAGCGAGTGCGACACGGTATTCTTCGGCCTGGATGATGCGCATCCCAAGAAGGCCGATAGCATTCGCGGCCTCCAGGAAGGCTGGCACTGGACCTCGGCCGATGGCCGCATTCCGGCCTCCATTCGGATTGAGAAGCCCGGCGAACACGTCCTCCACCTCTGGATTCGCGAAAGCCGCGTGCACATAGATCGGATCGTCCTGGCCGCGGATCCCGCCTTCACGCCCGACGGCGATGGCCCGGCGGAGAGCCAGCGGATCGAGCCTCCAGCGTCCGCCCCTGCTAAGTGAATCCCCTTGAACGCGCCTCCCGGCGCGGTTAGGATTGCCGTCCGACGCGTCGGGGGAAGTGCCGCGGTGCGTGTCGCGCGGCGAGGATGAGATGCCCGTCACCACCGGTGGCCTTCGTTGGAAGCTGCGCCCCCCCGCGCCGGCCAGGCGCGGGGAACTCGCCGACGCGCTGCGCGTATCCACGATAACCGCCCAGCTGCTCATCAACCGCGGCCTGGCCGACGCCGGCCCGGCCGGGGGCTTCCTCGACGCCTCCTTCGAACAACTCCGCCAGCCGGAGCTCCTCCCGGACATGGAAAGGGCAGTCGAGCGGCTGCTCGCGGCGGTGTCCAAGCGCCAGCGAGTGGTCGTCTACGGCGACGCCGATGCCGACGGCCTGGCCGCCACCGCGATCATGACGCGGCTCTTGGCCATGCTCGGCTGCCGCGTCGAGCCCTTCGTGCCCTGCCGGCTGGCCGACGGCTACGGCCTGTCGGCCGAGACCGTCGAGCGCATCGCCGGCGAGGGGGCCGAGAAGCCCGACCTCCTCGTCACCGTGGACTGCGGGATCACCAGCCGCGCGGAGGTGGCCGCGCTGACCGCCGCCGGCGTCGACGTGATCGTCACCGACCACCACCAGCCGCGCGACGGGGCGCTCCCCGAGGCGACGGCGGTGGTCGCCCCGCGCCGGCCGGGCTCCGCGTACCCCTTCCCGGACATCTCCGGGGCGGCCGTGGCCTTCAAGGTGGCCTGGGGGCTGGCCCAGGCGCTTTCGCCGGGCCGGCGGGTCTCGCCCGAGTGCCGCGAGTTCCTCAACGACGCCACCGCGCTCGTGGCCCTCGGCACCGTGGCCGACGTCTGCCCGCTCCTCGACGAGAACCGCGTGCTGGTGCGCTACGGGCTCAAGGCGCTGACCGCCTCGCGCCACCACGGGCTCGCGAGCCTGGTGGCCGCCTCGCGCCGGCGCCACAACGGCTCCCGGCGGGGGCTCTCCGCGCGCGACGTGGCCTGGGGCCTCGCGCCGGCCATCAACTCCGCCGGGCGGCTGGGCCAGCCGGGCGTCGCGCTCGACCTGCTCATGGCCACCGGCGCGGCCGAGGCCGAGAAGCTCGCCGCGGCCCTCGCCTCCCTGAACGACCAGCGCCGCGCGCTCGGGCGCGCCGTGGCCGACGAGGCCCTGGCCGCCGCCGAGGCTGACGAGCACCGCGACGCCCCGGCCATCGTGATCTCCTCGGACTCCTGGCACGGCGGCGTGGTGGGCCTGGCCGCGGCCAAGCTCGCCGACCGCTTCGGCCGGCCCGCGGCGGTGGTGACCTTCGGCGGCGAGGGCGAGCGCACTCACGGCCGCGGCTCGGCGCGCGGCCCCAAGGGCAGCTGCCTGCACGAGCTCTTCGCGGCCTGCGCCGAGCACCTCGAGGAGCACGGCGGCCACGACGGCGCGGCCGGCTTCTCGGTCCGGCGCGAGCGCTTCGAGGCCTTCAAGGCCGCCTTCCTCAAGCTCGCCGGCGAGCGCCTGGCCGGCGCGGAGCGTCCCGAGGACTTCCTGGACATCGAGGCCGAGGTCCCGGCCGCGGAGCTCTCCCGGGACCTCGCCGGCGAGGTCGAGCGCCTGGCGCCCTTCGGCGAGGCCAACCCCGAGCCGCTCTTCGCCACGCTCGGCGCCAAGCTCGCCGGCACCCCGCAGGCCATCGGCTCGGGCCGCTCGGCGAGCTTCCGGATCAAGGCCGGCCAGAGCGGCGGCTCGGTCCGCGCGGTCGGCTTCGGCTGGGCCCAGCACCTGGCCGCGATCTCCGAGCTCGGCCGCGCCGGGCGCCTGGACCTGGCCTACAAGCTCAAGACCGACGACCGCACGGGCGAGGCGGAGCTCATCCTCGAGGACTTCCGGGCCAGGACGTAGGGGGCGAGGGACTGAGGCACTAAGGCACTGAGGCACATAGGCACAAAGGAACGCTGGCCGAGAGAAGACCTCCGTCCGGCTTCGCCTTCGGCTACGCCGGCGTAAGCCCTCCACCTTCCACCCTCAACCCTCCACCCTCCACCCTCCACCCTCCACCCTCCACCAACCTCCCCCGCCCCGTTTGACCCCGGCCCTGCCGGGCGTAGAATTCCCGCCGTGATGTTCACGCGCTTGCGCCGGGCGCTCACGCCTCGGGATCCGCTCTACCGCCGGGAGTCCGGCGGAGGCCGGCGGGCGGCGCTCGTTTGGAAACTGCTGGGGCTGCTGGTCGTTCTGAGCGCCTACGCGATGTGGTTCTGGCGTCTGTGGACCATACACGCCAAGTGGAAGTCCTTCGGTTGGAAGATCGGCTCCCTGGCGGCCTTCGAGATAATCGTCGGCTTCCTGCTGTTCGGCGCGGCGGCCTTCATTCTGGGGTTCCGCTCGGTGCGCAACGAGGTCTCCGGCGACACGGCCGAGGCACTGGTGCTGACCTCGGCCTCCCGGCTCAGGTTGGTCTGGGTCAAACTGCTCGGGTCCGTGGAGTTCCTGGCCATCGCCGCGCTGCTCGTGCCCCTGTACTGCCTGACGGGGATCAACGGGGGCGGCGACGGCGAGGTCGAGGCCTTCCTGCAGGGAGGAGTACTGCGACTGCTGGCCATCGACGCGTGCGGAGATTACGGCCAGCATTTTGCCGGAGACTCCATCATCGGACTGTGCGCCTTCGCCTCGGACCTCAGCTGGTACGCACTCTTCGCCGCCTGCGGCGTCTGGACCGCCGTGTCGCGCAAACCCTGGCCCGTCATCTGGCTCAAGGGCCTCGTGGCGATCCTCCTGACGGCGCTGGTCGTCTCCGTGGCGGCACGCGGCGGGATGGCCATCTCCTCAGCCTCGACGTCCGCGGGCGATGAAGATGCCAGCGTGGCAGTCATGTGGCTAAGGCTTCTGGCGGCCGTCCCAACCGGGAGCAACCCCGCCTGGCTGGCGCTCCTCGTGCTCGGGGCGACCATCGCCCTGCGGCTGCTGATGGCCCATTTCCTGCTCCTGCGCGCCGCCCGGCGGTTCGACGTCATCGCGCTCGACCCGGACCGGCCGACCCGGCGCTTCAAGCCCGGCTTCTGGCGCAAGGCCGCCTTGGTCGGCTGCGGCGCGGTCGTTCTCCTCGCGGCCGCCGGGTGCCTGTGGCTCCGGCACATCGACCGGGAGCACGAGCGGCTGCTGGCCGAGGCCCGGGCGAGGCTGCTCGCGCTCAACTTCGAGCCGCCGCCGGAGGAGGAGAACGCGGCGCCGCTCTACGAGAACACGTTCGGGCTCTTTGCGAATAGCCCAAAGGATTTCGGTCGCAAGTTCTATAGCCGACTGAAGGACTTCACGTTGGAGATCGGCTCTGACGAGATCGCCGCGTTCCTGAACGCTGAGACAAAGGCCCTTTCTGCGGCGGAACAAGCCGCGACCAAGCCGCAATGCGTCTTCGTCAGCGACTATTCCGCTGGCGTGCACACCAGACTACCTTCGCTCTACAACGCGCGCTCCACATGCATATTGCTCTCGATCGCCGCCAAGAGAGCAGCCCACGACGGCGACTACCCGGCAGCTGTGCAACGCATCGGCCAGATGCTTCACTTGGCCAGGGGCATCGGCCAGCCGCGTTTTATCATCAATCACATGATCATGTGCGCGATCGAGGAAATCGCTTGCACTACCATCAGAGACATTCTCACGGAGACTGATCCTGACGAAGCCTCCTTGCGGCAGCTACTGGCCACCATTGGGGAGCATCTCCGTCTGGCACCCACCTATCGCGACACACTGCGTGTTGAGCAGGCCGTCGGCTCATACTACGCCGCCCAGGTAGCAGCATCAGGGCATGCCGAATTAAGCCGGCAATGTGACAAGTTCGTCTACTCGGTCCGCCGCTCAACCGAGATGGTGCTCAGAGACGCCAGAACGCATGAATCGCTCGCAACCCAGGTTGACGAGGTGCTGGCCCTGCCACGCGCTCAAGCCTACCGTCGCCTTGAACTGCTCGCTCGCAGCCCAGGTTTCAAGAGGCAAGTTGAATCCCTCGGCCATCCGTACACGGTCATCGTGTTCTCAGTGCTATCCACCGCCCGCAACGCCAACGCTTGCCAGACGCAACTGAACTGCGCCCGCCTCGCCATCGCCTGCCGCCTGTACCAGATGAATACCGGCAAGCTCCCGGAGCGCCTCTCAGAGTTGGCCGGCTACTTCCCGGCCGACTTCGCCGAGGTCATGACCGACCCCTTCAGCGGCAGACAGCTACTCTACAAGCGGACCGACTCCGGCTTCATCGTCTACAGCGTCGGAGACTCTGATGCCCGCGACAACGGCGCCCCAGACCCCTACGTCAACTCCTATGACCCGGACTTGTGCTTCCCCGTCGACCTCAAGCTCTGGGAGGAATACCGCGTCAAGCGCACCCGGCCGCCCCAGCAGCCCAAAGGACCTCGTCCGGCAGCCCCCCCCCGGCAGCGAAGCTGAAATCTTCGACCAGGAAAACGCCCCCTTGAGTCTGCCGGTCAGGCCTCCAGAAGTTCGGGGTGCTTCTGCCGCAACCACTCCGCGACTCTGCCTCCAAGGTCCCGCGCCAACGCGACCATGGTGGCGGCCTCCTGCTCCGAAACTGTCCCGGCCTGCTCATAGTCACTGATGTTGCGCTTCTTGCGGAACCTGTCCAGCTTGTCGATAAGGCCGGCGTCGCAGCCGATGGTGTGGGCCAGCGACTGGATGGCGAAGTGGTGATGGGACACGCCCCTGGCTATCCGGTGGCCGGACGCGGCAAGCGCCGCGAGCGCGACCTGCAGCATCGAGTTGTAGGCGAGATTGAAACTGGCATCCAGGCTCAGCCCCTTGACCTGCGAGTCGGCCAGGTCCCGGCGGGCCACCTCCAGAAGACCGCGGATCTCCTGCGCACTAGTCCGGTGGGCCACCAGCGAGCTATGTCTGAGCCAGTCCTGCAAGGTCATCTTCGTCTCCGATCAGCATAATCTTGGGCGACTTGAGCACCGACGTGAGGAAGTGCTGGCCGGCGGCCAACTTGGTCCTGAACTCCGTCACCGGGTAGACCGTCGGGTTCGTTTCCCTCCCGAGTTGGACCTCCACCGGCCGCAGCGCCTCGAGCACTTCGTCGAACGTGGCATCGCCCACGACCATTACGTCCACGTCGCTGCGCACGCCCTCCTCGCCACGGGCTACGGAGCCGTAAACGAAGGCTGCGTCGATCCGCTTGCGCAGAGGAGCCAGAGCCGCGCGCAGCACCTCGGCCACCCCCGCCGTCTTGATCATCAGGCTTTTCAGTTCCTGAAAGATCGGGCATTGCGAGTTCGCCTGGAAATAGACCTGCTTTCCGCGAACGGAGCGGACCAGGATGCCGGACGCCGTCAGCTGGTTGACCTCGCGTTGTACAGCCCCATGCCCAATGCCGACCGCGCGGGTTATTTGTCGAAAGTAGAAAGCGTCGTCAGGATGGCAGTAAGTGAGGGCCAGAATCGCCCTCTTCGTGCTGCCGAAGAGGCTTTCGGACAGTGGTTTACCTGTCTTCGTACCCATCGCGGGTACGAATGTACCCAATGTGGGTGCGTTGTCAAGCAACGATAAGTCCAGGAGACTGTATCGGGTGCACCAACGCTCCTGCGGGCCGGGCCTACAACGTGAATCGACTCGCGCGGCAGCGCGAGACGATTCGCGTTCCATCGACCTTGCCGTCCTGGCGCGGCCTCGGGCCGCAGCCAGGACTCCCGCATGGCGTTGTCGTGGAAGCCGATTACGCAACGCCTGGAACTGACAGGGCAATCCCGACGAACGGATTGCCCTGTCAGGGTAGGCCCGGCCCGCAGGAGCGTTGGTGCACCCGACTGTCTCTCTCCAAGGCGCCAGATCGAGCTTCCACCTTCCAACCATCCAATCTTCCATCCCCGCACTCCCGTTTGACCCCGCCCCCGCCGCCCCTTAGAATCCCGCGCCGTCGTCTGGACCTGCGCAACTGAAAGGCCACCCCATGCCCACTCCCGAGCTCCCCTTCCTCACCGCGAACCTGCCCGGCACCGGCGGCGCGATTCGCGAGCGCGCCGAGGACTTCGTCGTCGAGGAGGTGCCCGCCTATCAGCCCTCGGGCGGCGGCGAGCACACCTGGCTCTTCGTCGAGAAGACCGGCATATCGACCGTCGAGGCCGTCCGGCGCCTCTCGCGCGCGTTCGGCGCCCGGGAGGGCGACTTCGGCTACGCCGGCCACAAGGACGCCCAGGCGGTCACCCGGCAGTGGATCTCGGCGCGGAAGGTCGAGCCCAAGCGGGCCTGGACGACCTCGGCGCCGGGGCTCAAGATCCTCGACGTCTCCCGCCACGGCAACGCCTTGAAGACCGGGCACCTCGCCGGCAACCGCTTCGAGATCACCGCGCGCGGCGTCACCGAGGACGCCGAGGCCCGGGCGCGGAAGGTCATGGCCGAGCTCGCGAGGCGCGGCTCGCCCAACTGGTTCGGCGAGCAGCGCTTCGGCGCGCGCGACGACTCGGACCTGGTCGGCCGCGAGCTCGTGCGCGGCTCGGCCGAGGGAGCGTTGAAAGTCCTGCTCGGCTCGCCCAAGCCCGATGACGCCGAGGCGCAGCGCCGCGCCCGCGAGCTCTTCGACGCCGGGAAGCTCGAGGAGGCCCTGCGCGAGTGGCCGGGCCGGAACCACGCCGAGCGCGAGGCGCTCTCGAAGCTCGCCCGCGGCGCGGCTCCCGAGCAGGCGCTCATGGCCTGGAACAAGCGGCTGCGCTTTCTGTTCGTCTCGGCCTGTCAGTCGCGGATGTTTAACGCCGTGCTTTCCGCCCGGCTCGAGCGGCTCGACCGGGTCGAGGACGGGGACCTGGCCTTCCTGCACAGGAACGGCGCGGTCTTCAAGGTCGAGGACGCCGCCCGCGAGCAGCCCCGGGCCGAGCGCTTCGAGATCAGCCCCTCGGGGCCGCTCTTCGGCTACAAGGTGCTCCTGGCCACGGGGAAGCCCGGCGAGGCCGAGGGCCTGATCCTCGCCCAGTCGGGGCTCTCGCTCGAGGACTTCAAGAACCCGCTGGCCTTGAAGGCCCGCGGCGAGCGCCGGGCGCTGCGCGTGCCGCTCGGCGAGACCTCGGTCCGGGCCGTCGAGGAGGAGGGCCGCCGTGCGCTCGTCCTCAAGTTCGGCCTGCCGGCCGGGAGCTTCGCGACGGCGGTGCTGAGGGAAGTGATGAAGACGGGAAGCTAGCCGTAGAAGAGTGAAGATGCATCAGGATGGAGGCGGACAGATGCTCCTGGACAGAAACGGAAGCAATAACAGGACCGGACCCACCTGCCTGTTCCTGGTGACCACTTTCGCGCTCCTGGCTTCCGGCTGTTGGCCACAACACGATGGGGCAGGAGACACCGAGGCCCCTACCGGCGCCTCATCTTCCGTTCAGCAGGTGCCTGCTGCCCTGAAGCTCAGAGGCGACGGCGAGGCGAGGCGGCAGCTTCTTGATGACCTAGCCAAGCGACCTGCCGCCGATGCTCTGGAAAGAGCCATAATCCGCTGGAACTGGGAAACCGCGCACGATGCCAGCTTGGCCCGCGATTACGAGACCGCTGCCCGCTGCATGCAGGCCCTGGTCAACCACGCTCCGTCTGACTGGATCAGTCATCTCGCCCTTTCCGTGCATCTCGGCAAAACCGGCCGCCTGGCCGAGGCGGAGACTGCGGCCAGGAGGGCGCTCGAACTAAGGGGCGCCGATGCCTGGCACCCACACATCGTACTGGCCTGCTGGGAATACAAGCTGGGCAGGCGCAGCGAGGCCCTGGCCCGGGTGAAGCAAGTGCACATGCCCGCGGATCCGAAGGAACACCGTCTCTACTACGGCAACCTGGCCGCCTTCGCCGCCATCGCCGGAGACGAGCAGCAGATCGAGAGCGCGATCGGGAAGGCTGTCGAGCTCGACGGCTCGGACGCCTCGCTGGCCTTCTTCCGGCGCGACGTGCTCTTCGACCCCTACCGCTCCAAGCCGTGGTTCATTAGGTTGGTGGGCGAGACGTTGGAGAGCAAATAGCTGCGCGGGCGCCTGGCCCCGAAGGAGACTTTCCATGCACGACGGCCAAGAGCAGAGCTACCCCACCGGCGCCGCCGGATTCCCGGTCGGCTTCTGGAACTACAAGCCGGTCCTCGACGAGGAACCGTCCTGCGTCGGCGACTGGGCCGACATCGGCGCGACCGTCACCATGGGCCCGGAGGTCGGCCCCGAGCCGGCCGGCCGCAAGCGGATGCTGGCGATCCTCGACGCCGCCGCCGAGCGCGGCATCCGGGTGATCGTCTGCGACCGGCGCGGCTACTGGCGCTCCCTGATGGCCTCCGGCGAAGAAGCCTTCCGCCGGGACTTCGCCGCCGCCGTCGGGGACTTCGGCGGGCACCCGGCGGTCTCGGGCTTCCACGTCGGCGACGAGCCGGGCAGCGAGCAGTTCGCCGCGGCCTGCCGGACCATGCGCATCCAGAAGGAGCTCGCGCCCCAGCTCCTGCCCCACCACAACCTCCTGCCCTGGCATCCGGGCTGCGAGGGCCGTGTGGGCCATGAGAGTTGGTCGGCCTACCTCGACGCCTACGTGCGCGAGTCCGGGGCCGAGGTTCTGGCCTACGACTGCTACTCGCAGATGAACCCGCCGACGGACCAGGGGGCGCTGGACATGTACTTCCGGAACCTCCGGGAGTACGCCGAGGCCGGCCGGCGCCACCGGGTGCCGGTCTGGGTGACCCAGCTCTCGGTAGGGCACTTCCGCTATCGCTGTCCCAAGGAGGACGACCTCCGCTGGCAGCTCTACACGGCGCTGGCCCACGGCGCCCAGGGCATCTTCTGGTTCTTCCTGTACATGCGCAAGCCGCATGACAACTACCGGGTCTCGCCCATCGACGAGCACGGCGAGCGCACCGAGACCTATGAGTGGCTGAGCCGCGTCAACCGCACCTTCCTCAAGGGCCCGGCGGCGGTGGTCCGGAAGCTCACCCTCGAGAAAGTCAGCCACGTGGGCACGGCCTGGGGCGGGGTCGGGCTCTTCGACGGCGCGGGGCTCGTGAGCCGGGCCAAGTCCCGGCACGGCACTCCGCTCATCGTCTCGGAGTTCCGGCACGCCGACGGCGGCGACTACGTGTCGGTCGTCAACAACAGCCAGTCGGAGAGCTCGCAGGCCGAGCTGTGGGTGCGCGGCGACAAGCCTGAGCTGCACCGGGTCGGCTGGATGGCCGAGGAGCAGAAGGTCACCGCCGGCGACGGCTGGCAGGCGTCCTCGGGCGACGACTACGTGCGGGTCACGCCCTGGCTCCACCCCGGGCAGATGGAGCTCTACCGGGTGGTCAACGGGCGGCGGCCGTAGCCCCCGGACGAAGGCGGAGGCTCAGGACGAGCGCACGCGAAAGTAGTGCGTCCCCGGCGCGGCCGTGGGCGTGACCTTCTCGATGCATCCCTCGGCGCAGAGCGCCTTCAGGTACGAGGTCGCCGTGGCCTGGGAGACGCCCATCGCCCGGATGATCTCGCTGCGGGTCAGGACGTTGTGTTCCCTGAACATGGCGCGGAGGCGCTCCAGTTGTCGCAGGCGGCTCCGGCCGTACTCGACGGCGGCCGCCGTGCGCTTCTCCGCCGGTCCGGCGTCACGCCCCGCCTGAACAGGTGAAGGGGCCGGCGGCTCGACGGCCGCCGACGGCTCCCCGGCCGGCCGGTCCAGTCCCAGGAGCATCATCCGCTCGATCTCGTTGCGCAGCTCGCGCACATTGCCGGGCCACTCGCGCTCGCGCAGCCTGGCCTTGAGCTCCGGCGCCAGGCGCGACCGACCGGCACTCCCGCCTCCGGCCTCGGCCATGAAGTGCTCGGCCAGGAGCGCAACATCCTCGCGGCGCTCGCGCAACGGCGGCATCCGGATCTCGAGCCTGCGCAGGCGAAAGAGCAGGTCCTTCCGGAATGCGCCCCGGGCCACGAGTTCGTCCAGGTCGGCGTTGGTCGCGGCCACCACGCGGCAGCGCACCCGGCGGGACCTGGCGCTGCCGACCGGCCGGATCTCGCCGGCCTCGAGCACGCGCAGCAGCGACACCTGCAGCCGCGGAGAGATATCGCCGATCTCGTCGAGCAGGATGGTGCCCTTCCCGGCCTCCTCGAAGAGTCCGCGGTGTGCCGCGGCCGCGCCGGTGAAGGCGCCCCGCTCGTAGCCGAAGAGCTCGGACTCGAGCAGGCCCTCGGCAATAGAGCCGCAGTTGACGGCCACGAAGGGCCCGGCCGCGCGCGGGCCGGTCTCGTGGATGGCCCGGGCGACGAGCTCCTTGCCGGTGCCGGTCTCGCCGGTGATGAGCACCGGGACGTCCGCGGCCGCCACGCGCTCCACGGTCCGACGCAGCTCGACCATGGCGAGGCTCTCCCCCACCAACCGGTCGACGCCGGTCCGGGTCTTCCGCGTCCGCCCCGCATCGGCCCGAGGGGCGGGCTCGGCGACCGCCGCTTCATTCCCGACAGCCCCGGCCGCCCCGACCGCGGCGGCGGTCAGATGCATGACGTCGGGCCTGGACATCTCGCAGGCCAGGCGCAGCTCGATCTCCAGGCGCCGCTCCGCCCGGTAGCGCCGGCAGGCGTGGTAGGCGGCGGCGAAGCGCCGCGCGGCCTCCTCGCGGTTGCCGGCGAGCAACTCCGCGCGGGCCAGGAAGAAGTCGTCCAGGTAGTGGCTGTTGCCCAGCTTCCTGCGCACCTGGATCAGCCGGCGCGCGGCGTCGGCGCGGCCGTTGGCCAGGTCGACGCGGAGCATGTTGAAGGCGTCGAAGCGGCAGCCGTAGACGTATCCGGAGACTTCGGTGTGCTCGTCCTCGACGCGGGCCAGCACGCCCGCGCGTTCGACCTGGCCGGCCAGCAGCTGTCCCAGGACGGCCGCGTAGCCGGGGAGTGCTTCGCCCGCGTTTTCCAGCAGAACGTCGGCCAGGGTCTGCCAGAACCGGCATCCTTGTCCGAATCGCACCGCATTAGGACCGCTCAGGACGGCTTCGGCACAGGCCCGGGCCTCCGCCATGCGTCCGGTCTCTCCGCAGTGGCACAAGCGAAAATTGACATGCTGGGCCTCGTAGGTCCCTCCCGGCTCGTCGGCGAGGCGGGCATACTCCTCCTCGACCTCCGCTCCGCGACCCAGGGTGGCGAGCATGAACGCCCAGTCGCAGAAGAGGTTCGGCCGGCGCGGTGAATTCGCCGGCAACACCGCCAGGGCTTGCCGGGAGCATGCGGCAGCCTCTTCCTTGCGTCCCCGGTAGAAGAGATGGTTCACCTCGGTATGAAGCGCCAGGGCACGGATCTCGGGCGGGGTCCGCGGGCTCACCAGCGACCGGACCCTCTCGAGCACCATCCGGCACTCGTCCAGCCGATGCCTGAGGCTCGACAGGAAGCTCCACACGGCGTAGAGCACAATCAGCATGTCGGGGTCGGCGTCGCCGACGCACGCCGACTGGGCAAGCGCCAGGGCTTCGTCCTCCGGCCCTTCGCCGTCTATGCATCTCCTCATGGCCAGCGTCGCCCTGGTCGGCAGGTCCCTGGGCTCATCAGCGGCGACCAGGATGTCTTTCAGGGGTCTGTCGGTGCTCACGTAGGCTTCCACCACCGGATGGAGTCGCCTCTTCTGCCTGGGCACTTCGCCTCCTCCCCACGGAGAGCGGCCTAGCGCACCTGATGAATATGCGCATTGCTATCGCATCCCAATCTCATATTCATAGCAGCGCTACGTCTGTCCGTCAAGAGCCGCGACGCAAGCCCCTATATCGCGCGCCTTAAGCTCAGCAGCGGGTCGGCACGACTTCGGCTTTAGGCGCAGGCATGAACCAGAACACTGCGATGCGCACGCGGCGGCCGTTGTCGATCAACAACAGCCTGGTGCATGGGATCTGCAACTTCAACTGCCAGACGTGCGGGGTCAACAAGCCTTCCTACACCGGTCCGCGCGAGTTCCAACTACGCTCGGTCACCGAGGCGCTCATCGAGCGGGTCAAGGCCGCCGGCCGCGCCGGCATCCGGGTGTGCTACATAGCGAACTCCGGCGACGGCGAACCGACCCTCCACCCGGAGTTCGTCCAGCGCATGGCCATGTTCGGCAGGATGATCCGCGAGTGGGACGCCCCGGGCGCCCCCGTCCCGGAGGTCGGCGTGGTCACGAACGGCCTGCGCCTAACCGAACCGGGCGTGCTCGAGGCCGTGGCCGCGAACAGCCTGACGCTGCTCGTCTCCTTCCCGACTTCCGAGCCCGAGGCCTACGGCCAACTGGTCATGGGCCGGCCCGAACAGGGTGTCGAGCTCCTCTCCAGAGTGCTGCCTGGCATCGAGCGGGCCATGGAGCTCAAGGCCGCCGGCTGGCTCAAGCGCCTCTACTTCCACATCTCCCCTCCCGACCGCGAGGTGGTCCTTCGCGACTTCCCGAAGACCGTCGAGCGTCTCACGGCCATGGCCGGCCGCGCAGGGCTCGGCGAGCTCGACCTGGTGCTCTTCCCGGCGACCAGCAACCGCTCGGGGCTCGTGAAGAACAAGGTCAAAGGTTTCAGCGCCTACCCCGACCTCTTCAGGGCCTTCCACGGGAAGGCCGTCAACGGCGTGCGCCTCAACCTGACCATCTCCTATCGCCGCTTCTTCCGTAAGAGGAGCGAGATCCTGGACCTGGTGCGCAGCTTCGACCTGCCCTGCATGTGGAACGCCCACCTCTTTATCACCTCGGGCGGCGACTCCATCTGCTGCAACGACCAGGCGGTGCGCTCGCCCCAGGGCAACATCCTGCGCCACTCCATCGCCGAACTGATGGTCCGCAAGGAGCGCCACCGGCCAGATGCGGTCTGCGCCGGCTGCGACCAGCGCCCCGACCGGCTGACCGGAAGCCTCTTCGCCAGGACCATGGGCCTGACCGGACGGCTGCGCCTGGCCCTGGCCAGACTGTTTTCCAACAACCCGCTGAAGGAGACCGCACATGCGCACGATCAGGAGGCTTCACAGGCTGCTCAGACGCTGGTCCCGCGCGACCCGCGCGAAGCTCCTCTACCAGGGACCGGGACTGGTCTGGTAAGCCGCGGCACACCCCGCCCCATCGTCGCCAGGCACCTCGCGGCCCGGCCCGACAAGGCCCCGAGCTTCTTGGAGAACTGACCATGCTTCCACAGGGGCGCAAGCGCCTGACCGAGTGTCTCCAATCCCTCTCGCCCGACGCCGAGCCGGACCCGGTCGAGGCCTGCCGCTTCGGCCCCGCCGGGGAATTCACCGTGCGCCTGGCGGCCGGCATCGAGGACCGGCTACGCGCCTGGGCCCTGGCCTACCGGGTCTACCTCGAGAAGGAGTATGCCAGGCCCAACGACCAGCGCCTCTGGTACTCTCTTCACGATGCCCTGCCGGAGGCCCTGACCGTCATGATCGAGAAGAACTCCGAGCTCATCGGCGCCGTCACCGTGGTCCCCGACTCGCCGCTCGGTCTGCCGGCTGACGAGATATTCCCCGCCGAGACCGCGGCAATGCGCCGGGGAGGATCGCGCCTGGCCGAGGCCGTAAGCCTGGTTCAGGAGAACCTGTCCGAGCGGGCCGGGCTGCTGGTGGTCGCCAAGCTCTGCGAGCTGACCTGCCTCGTCGCCCAGAGGCTGCTCGGCGCCTCGGACCTGGTGATCACCGTGAATCCGAGGCACGAGGACTACTACCGGCGCATGATGCTCTTCGGGCGCTGGGGCGAGGAGGCAGCTTGCACCAAGGTCTCGGGAGCGCCGGCCGTGTTCCTGGCCCTCAACTTCGCGGACATGAACGCCCACGTCGCCGGGGCCGCGATGGCAGACGCACCCAGGACGCTCTACCGCCGCTTCATGGACGAGCGCACGGCCCGCGCCACCGCTGCCGAACTGCGCCGGCAGATCCGACCGCTCGAGGAAGCCGTCCTCCAGCGCTACTTCATCGAGCGGCGCCCACTGCTGACCGCGGCCTCCATAGGTGCCCGGCGCTACTTCGAGGGGCGCTACCCGACCTGTTTGGTCGGCGAGGCGACGATATCAACATCGACCGCATAACCATTCGGCCCCGCTCCGGCAATCCACCCACTTGCCTTCTCTCGCAGACGTCCGGCAGAGCTCTATCAATTCCTGCACCCGCACACCTTGCTGCAGGCCCGGGTCGCCCTGCCGACCTTCCGCGGCACGTCCTATGAAATCGGTCACGCAGGCCAGGTGAGAGCGCAGCCAGCCGATGGCCAGCTTCGGCCCCGGGAAGGCGGCCGCCGGCGCGCCGTAGCGCTGGCCGCAGTCGATCCGGGTCCAACCCCGCACTCCGCCGAGCGGCGCGCCCGGCGCCGAGGCGTCGTAGGCCTCCAGATGGTGCGGGTCCATGGCGTTGAAGCGCAGGGCGCCCTTCGAGCCGTGGAGCTCGAAGCGCAGCTCATCCTCCGCGCCGGTGGCGATCTTGGTGGCCGAGATGTGCCCGAAGGCCCCTGACTTCATGCGCGCGAGGACCATCACCGAGTCCTCGGCGTCGACCCGGACGGTTCGGCCGGGCTCGCCCGCCGCCGGGCGCTCCGGATAGGCGACGTGCGTCGCCGCCAGGAGCTCCGCGTAGTCACCCAGCAGCCAGCCGGCCAGGTCGAGCACGTGGCTGCCGAGGTCGGCGATCACCCCGCCGCCGGCCGCCGCGGACAGTTTCCACTTGAGCGGCGCGCACGGGTCGGCGCTGCCCGAGTGCAGGTAATCCATCCGGAACTCGAGCGGTTGTCCGAGAAAGCCCTCGTCGACCAGTTGCTTCGCGCGCATGGTCGCCGGGAAGAAACGCAGGTGCAGGGCCATCTGGCCGGCCCCCCGGTAGCCGGGGAGCGCCCGCTCGACCTGCCGGGCCTCCTCGAGCGTGGCCGTGAGCGGCTTGTCGCAGAGGATGTGCTTGCCCGCATTCATCGCCGAGAGCAATTGCTCGACGTGCAGGTGGTTCGGCGTGCAGATGTGGACCAGGTCGACGTCGGGGCACTCGGTGACCTTCCGGAAGTCGGTCGTGGCCACCCCGGCGCCCAGCGCCTCGGCCGCGGCCCGGGCGGTGCTCTCCCGGCCGCTGCAGACGTGGGTGATCCGGCAGCGCGCCGGCAGCGGGTCGTAGAAGAGCGGCATCACCTGGTGGGCGTAGGCCCGGGTCTTGCCCATGAAGCCGTAGCCGACGATGCCGACGTTGAAAGTCCGCATGAACCCTCCTTACCGCCGAGACGCGGAGACGCAGAGGATGGCACGAAGATGGGCATTCGGCTTTCGGCCTTCGGCTTTCGAAAAGGGTGTTGTCTCGAAAGCTGAAAGTCCAGAGCGGAAATCCAGCCGTTCTCCGCGCCCCTGCGCCTCTCCGGTGAGCATGTCTACAGTCCTTCCCGGCCGTGCTCGCGGTAGTACCTGAAGCCCTCGACCAGCGCCTGGAGGTTCTCCCAGGGCACGCCGGGGGCGATGGAGCTTGAGGCGGCCAGGAAGAGCCCGGTCCTCGGGCCGTTTTCGACCAGCCAGCGCAGCTGCTTCTTCACGTCCTCGGGCGTGCCGTGCGGCAGGGTCTGGGTCACCGAGACCCCGCCGACGATGACCAGGTCGCGGCCGTCGGCACACTTCATCTTGCAGATCTTCTCGTAGTCCATCCCGAACTCGTACTGGAACCCCTGGAAGCCCTGCAGGCCGCAGTCCAAGAGCCGCGGGACCATGTCCATCAAGTTCCCGTCGCAGTGCCAGACCAGCGCCACGCCGGCGTCCACGAAGGGCCGGATGCAGCGGGCGAACTCCGGGAACCAGATCCGGTCGAGGCTCTTGATGTCGACCAGCGTGCTGCGGCCGTCAGCCATGTCGTGGTCGAGGCGCAGGTACGGGGGCAACCCGCCTTCTCGGATGGCGCGCGCCCCGGCGCGATTGCGCCTGATCGCGACGTCGGCCTGGAGCCTGAAGTGGCGCTCCATTACCTCCGGGTAGAGCGCGTAGGCGCAGAAGTAATTCTCGTAGCCGTAGGCGCCGTAGGCGAAGGTCGGGAAGCGGGCCAGCTCCATGTAGGGGGCCTTGAGGATCCCCGGCCCGATCTCGGCCTGGCGCGCGGCCTCGCCGGCGAGCATCTCCCGGACGGCGGCGTCCTCGTCGAAGCCGGCGGCGGCCTTCTCGAGCGCCGGGAAGGCGAACTTCTCGAGGTGCTCGACGGCCGCCTCGGGCGAGTCGATGACCATGCCGTCGCGGACGATCTTGGCCAGGCCGGTCGTCGCGGTGCGCTCTCTGGTGGCGCCGTCGTAGCCGTCCCGCTTCATCGAGAGCGGGTTCTCGGGGATCCATTGGTCGATCTTGCAGGCGCCGATCCTCTCCTGCATCCGCTGGTAGGTGGACCGGGGGGACTTCTCGTAGGACCCCTCGGGCAGACCGGCCAGCCGGTCGATCATGCGCCACTCCATCACGTTGAGCCCGTTGCAGGGAATGCCCCGGGTGGGCTTCCTGAGGATGGCGTCGAGGGCCAGCTGCTGGCGTTCGGTCAACTGGTGTTTGGCGGCCGTAGCCATGGAGGCAATCTCCTTCAAACTTTGTCCCTGGACCACTTCTCGGTGCTCTTCAGCAGCGCCCGGGCCTCGTCCTCGGTTTCGCACGACGTGGCGATGTAGAGCCCCCGGGCCGAGAGTTGCTCGAGCGCAGGACGGACCTCCTTCGCGGGCATGCTGATGTGCAGGTTCTTGCCGGCGGCCTGGACCTTCCTCAGGATCTCAATGTAGTGCAGCGGGGTGGGCTTGCCCGCCCCGGGCAAGATCTGGAGCGCCCGGAGTCGCGGCAGCTCGCAGAGTGCGTCCACGTGCGCGAAATTGCCCTCGCCGTCGACGTGATAGACGGCCTGGTCCAGGAACTGCACCTGGCGTTCGATGGTCGGCAGAAACAGATCGCGGAACATGGCCGGCGAGATCATGTAGGCGAAGTCGCACTGCGCCGCGTAGAACCGCCCCGGCGCCCACAGCGGGAACCAACCGGCCGAACCTCCATCGTTGACGGCGCCGGTGATTGCGTGGAACTGTTTGAAGACCTCAATCCAGATGTCCATGAGCGCCAGGTCGGCGGCTCGCACTGCGTCGGGCTGCTCGACCACGTCGATGAGCAACCGTTCGGTCCCGCGCAGCCCGGCCAGCGTGTCGCCGCTCGCCCCGAACGCCCCGGTCGCGAGGCAGGCCTTGCCGCGGGCGGCCTCGGCCCCGAACTTCAACGCGTCCAGGGTGAAGCGCCACCAGCGGTTCTGCGGGTCGATCTTCATTCCGCTCACGTCCAGGCCTTCGCCGTCGAGAATGGGCTCGCGCCAGCCGGTGTCCGGCCCCAGCGTCACCGGACAACCCATGAAGGCCCCTATGCCCTCCCGTCCGGGGTAGCCGCAGTTCCAGATCGGAAAGGCCTCGCCACCGTAGAAGGTGCGCCGGAACTCCCATTCCTTGCGGCGCGCCCAGTAGTCCAGGTCGGTCCACTTGACGTTGGGGTCCGTGGGCGCGACCGGCTCCGGCTCGGCGGGCGCGTTCGTCCGCCGGGCGGTGACCCACAGGCCGCAGCGCCCGAAGTACTCGTGCGCCCACCAGGCCCGGTAGCGGTCCCGGGCCTGGTCCCAGTCTTCCTTGTAGAGCAGGTTCATCGCCGGGTCCCCCGCTCAGCGCTTCGGCCCGCCCTCCCAGTGCGGCACGTCGAGCCAAGCGCCGCCATTCATGGCCGACTTGTGGGCGACCGCCCCGGCCGCGGTATAGTGGGCCGCGTCCCAGGCGGTGCAGGCCGGGGTGCGCTCCGCGGCCACGGCGCTGACGAACTCGTGGACGAGGTAGGAGTGCGAGCCGCCGTGCCCGCCGAGGAAGTCCTCGAGCTCCTTGGCGCTGAGCTTCGACGGGTCCAGGGCGGCCATCTTCCGCCAGCCCTTGAAGGCGGCGACCACCTCCGCCGGCAACGGGTCGCGCATGTCGGCGTCGGTCAGCGGCGTCACGCCCTTCTTGTCGCACCAGGTGTTGTTCTCGAACGACCCCTGGTTGCCGTAGAGCCGGAAGATCTCGCGGCCGGGGAAGGCGATCTCGCGGTACTCGCAGATGCGCATGTGCGCCCCGTTGGACATGAGGTAGAGGCCGGTCTCGTTCGACGGCTCGTCCCCGCAGTGGTCCTGGTGGAGTCGTGCGGCGTAGGGCAGCGCCGCCACCTTGACCGCGTGGGCGTTCATCACCGAGATCGGCCCGCCGGTCGAGTGCGTCGGGTAGTGCATCGGACCGCCGACGATCCCGCGGCGCTGGTACTCCTCGAGCTTCCTGGCGTGCTCCCGGCCGCTCTTGCTAGCCAGGCGGTGGGCCTTGACCTGGCGCAGGCCGTGGTCCACGTCGTGGAAGTACTCGCCCTCGGCGTAGACGAAGTCGCCGAAGGCGCCCTCGGCCGCGCGCCGGCGGCAGTACATGGTCTGCGGGCGGTAGTAGGTGGTCTCGCCGAACATGAAGAGCTGCCCGGTCCTCCGGGCCGTCTCGACCACCTTGTCGCACCAACCCAGAATCTCATCGGCGTCGGGCACGGTGATGAGCGGCACGGCACAGTACACGTGCTTGCCGGCCTCCATGGCCCGGACGGACATGGGCGCGTGCAGCCAGTGCTGGGTGATGATCACCAGCGCCTGGATGTCCGACTTGAGGATGCCGTCGAACTCGGTGAAGACGTCTCTCGGATCGAGCTTGTCGCCGAAGGCCGCCTTGTCCGCCCAGAACTTCAGACGCTCCGGCTCCTGGTCGCAGAGCGCCACCCGGTCCACGAGCGGATGGTTCTTGAAGAGCGGCGCGAAGCAGTTGCCGAAAGCCCCCAGTCCCACCAGACCCAAGCTTATGCCCATCTCATTGCGACTCCTACAAATCCCGGCTGCCGTCGGCAGCCAATGGCCCGAGACACATCGCCTCGGGCTCTGTCATCCGTCTGTGCGTCCCTCAGGCCGGACGGTCCGGCCCCGCAAGCCGACGCGGGCCGCACCGTCGGCCTCGTCGGCGAAGATCCCGGCTCCGATGCCGGCGAGAATCGCCGCGCCGGCCGCCCCGGCATGGGCCCCGACCTCGGGCAGGAGCAGTTCCAGGCCGGACAGATCGGACAGGATCTGCATCCAGGCCGGGCTCTCCGTCGGGCCGCCGACCACGGCGATGCGCTCGGCGCGGAGCCCTGCCGCGGACAGGGACTCCATTCGGGATTTCATTTCCCGGGCAATGCCTTCCATGAGCGCCCGGCAGGGCTCGGCCGAGCCGCGCGCGGAGCGCGCCGCCGCCTCGTTGAACCGGGCATAGCGAGCGGCCTGCGTCGGCTCGCCGGCGAAGGTCTCGTCCACAAGGGCCTGGACCTTCTCGCCCACCCGCGGCAGGGAGAAGAGCGCTCCCCAGGGGCCGCGGGGAGAGAGGAAGGGGTCGACGAGCAGCTTCTGGGCGAGCGCCGCCTCCCGGTCGGCCACCGGATAGAAGCCCACCCAGGACGTGCCGCAGGAGAGCAGCATCTGCCCGGGCCGGAGCACCCCGCAGCCGCGCGCGGCGCTGGGATGGTCGAAGGCACCCATGACCACCGCGGCGCCGGCCGGCAGGCCGGTCTCCTCCGCGGCGCGGGCGGCGACCCGGCCGAGGACCGCGCCGGACGGCAGCAACCGCGGCAGCCGGGCCTCGTCGAGCCCCAGCCACTCGAGGAGCGGCCGGTGCCAGCGGCGCTCCACCTGGTCCTGCAGGTAGAAGGTGGTGGCCGTCGAGTGGTCCATCCCGCACTCGCCGCTCAACCGGCGGTAGAGATGGGTGATGTTCATGGCCGCCACTGCGGCGCGGCCGAAGAGCTCCGGCCGGTTCTGCCTCATCCAGGACAGTTGGGCGAGAGGGAAGCGCCGGGAGTAGGGCCAGCCCACCGTCCGGCGGATCGTCTCGGAAGCGAGGCCGGGCGGGTCGGCCTGCGGGTCCCCGAGCGAACGGCCGTCGAGCCAGCTGATGGCGTTCCCGAGCGGCGCGCCGCGCTCGTCGAGGAGCAGCGCGTTCCCGGTCGCCCCGGAGAGCGCGATGGCCCGGACCTGCACACCGGCCGGCGTCGAGCCGACCAGCGCCCGCACCACCTCGCAGAGCAGCTCGTAGGAGCGCTCCGCGGAGAACTCCACGCGGTCCGGCGCCGGCCGCAGTAGTTCCGTGGCCCGGCGCTCACGCGCGAGAACACGGCCGTCGGCGGCCAGCAGCACGCCCTTGGTGGCGCTGGTGCCCAGGTCGATGCCGACGAGCGCGTCCATCGCTGCCTTCCGGTCCGCGCCGGGCTAGTAGCCCAGCTCCTTCTCGGTCTCGCCGATGGCCTCCTCGACGATGTCCATGCCGAGCGCGGCCTCCTTGAGGTCCATGACGATGGGCGGCGAGAGGCGCAGGATGTGGCCCGCCGGGATCCAGGCCAGGCCCTTGCGGAAGGCCTTCTGGTAGACGCGCTTGCCGGCCTCGTCGAAGGGCTCCTTCGTCGTGCGGTCCTTGACGAGCTCGATGCCCATGAGGCACCCTTTCCCGCGGACGTGGCCGATGATCTTGTGGCGGCTCTGCATCCCGGCCATGCGCTCGTCGAAGAAGGCGCCCAACTCGCGGGCGTTCTCGAGGAGCTTCTCCTCCTCGATGGCCTCGATGCAGGCCAGGGCCGCGGCGCAGGCCATGGGGTTGCCGCCGTAGGAGGTGCTCGCCGAGATGGCCTCGAAGCTCTCGGCGTAGGGCTTCCGCACGCACATGGCCGTCACCGGGAAGCCGTTGCCGAAGCCCTTGCCGAGCGTGACCACGTCCGGGACCACGCCGTAGTGGTTCATCGCCAGCCACTCGCCGGTGCGGCCCATGGAGGTGAGCACCTCGTCGGCGAAGAGCATGACCTTGAGCTCGTCGCAGAGCTTGCGCAGCTTCGGGAAGAAGTCGTCCGGCGGGAAGACCGAGCCGGCCCAGCCCTGGATGGGCTCGAGCACGAAGGCCGCCACCTGCCCGGTGGTCGCCTCGGTGATGAACTCCCGGTAGAAGGCGATGTAGGCGTCGGTGTCGATCGTTCCGTCGGCCTTCCTGAAGTGCGGGCGATAGGGGTCGGGCCGCGGGACCATGTAGAAGCCCTGGGCGCGCCCGGCGCCGTTGGTGCGGTTGGCGCGGGCCAGGCTCGCGGCGTGGCCGCTCTTGCCGTGGAAGTCGCGGAAACAGGAGAGGAACTCGTGCTTGCCGGTGATCGCCCGGCAGGCGCGGATCCCGGCCTCGACCGCCGCCGTCCCCGCGTCGTAGAGCTGGATGCCGCCGGCGAGATCCCCGGGCAGGATCCCGGTCATCTTCTCAAGCAGGCGCATCTTGATCTCGGTCGAGAAGTCGTGGCAGTTCATGAGCTGGCCGGCGTACTTCTGGACCGCCTCGGTCACCCGCGGGTGGCAGTGCCCGAGCGTGGTCACGTAGATGCCGCTCGAGAAGTCGAGGTAGCAGTTGCCGTCCACGTCGCGCAGATGGGTGCCCGCGCCGGCCTCGAAGGCCACCGGGAAGAGCTTGACCTGCCCGGAGAGGCCCTTCATGAGCCGGGCGGTGCGCTCGTGGATTTCCTTGGACTTCGGCCCAGGGATGACCGGGGTGACGAGCATCGGCACCTGCATGGTGCGGAGATCGGCGGCTGGGCCGGTGGACGAGGTGGACTTCGTGGACTTGGTGGACTTGGTGGACGACTTCCTGCCGGTGGCGGTGGCCATGTTCATCGCTCCTTGGATCTCATGGCGGCCTTGAGCAGCCGCATTCCGTTTTCGAAGAAGAGCCCGTTGAGGAACTTCCGGCCCAGCCCGGCGCGCTCCGTCGCGCGGCGGATGGCCCGCAGTTCCTCGTAGGCGAAGGACGTGAACTTCACCCGGCCGGTCCGGTCGCAGATGGACAGCTCCCAGGGCACCGGCGTGACGTAGCTGTACTGGTCGTTGATCTCCACCGACTTGCCGGGCGCGAGCGAGATGGGCTGGTCGGTGGCGTAGAGCACCCTGTCGGCCGGAACGGTCGAGAAGAGGTGCTCGAGGACCTCCCAGTGGTTGAGCATGGCCAGGTCGTACCAGAGGTTGGGCAGCCGCTTCAGGCGCTCGAGCTGGCCGAGGACGCCGTTCAGGTAATAGGCCCGCCCGACGTGGGCCAGCACGATCCTGGCTTTGGGCCAGCGCCGGCAGAGCGCGACAATCTGCTCCTGGTTCACCGGATCGGCCAGGCGGAGCTTCCGCGGGATGTGCAGCATGACGATGAGGCCGAGCTCGTCGACGATCTCCATGGCCCAGGCCGGGAGCATGTCGTCGATCTCGACGTCGTCGGCTGGCTTCCGGACGTAGTTGAGGTAGGGCTTGATCCCGAGGTAGGCACCGGAGGCCAGCTCCCGCCGCACGACCGCCGGGTCTTCGTTGGGATCGAAGAGCCGGAAGGCGAAGAACCGGCGGTTGTCGCAGCCGCGCGCCACGTAGCGGTTGTTGGCGGCCAGGTCGTACTCCCGGTGCGGCACGCCGAAGCAGACCGCGAAGGTCCTGCGCTTCGGATACAGCCCGGCGAGATCCCGGCGCAGGTCGGCGAAGTCGTACTTACGGACGGCGTGGCCGCCGGGCGTCCAGGGCTTCCGGCCGCGCGCCGCCGGCTCGTTGAGCACGTGCACGTGGAAGTCGAGGACCTTCTCCGGCAGCCAGCCGGCGAACTCCTCGCGGAAGATCTCGAGGTTCCGCGCCTGCCTGGTCGTCTCACGCCACATCGCCGCGCCACTCCTCGGGGGTGAAGGGCCAGCCGAGCTTCGCGCAGACCTCGCGCCAGCGCCCGGCCATCTCGGGCCCGTGCAGGAACGGCACGAAGCCCAGCTTCAGGTAGGTCTTGATCGCCGGCAGCCGCCAGTCGTCGGTCTTGAGGTAGATCCGACGGTAGCCGGCCCGGAGATAGCGGCCGACCACCGCCGCGCAGGTCGCCTGGCCGAGGCCTTTCCCCTGGTGCGCCGGGTCGCCGGCCACCCAGCCGAGCTCGCCGCCCGCGGGGTGCAGGTCGCTCGGGTTATGGGTGGCCATGGTCGTGGCCACCAGGGCGCCGCTGGCCGCGTGCTCGATCACGAAGAGCCCGTCGGGCAGGACCCGCTTCTGGAACGCGGCCAGCTGCTCGGCGCTCCAGCTCTCGAAGCCGGCCTTGCGCATGAGTTCCACGTACGCGACGGCGTCCCCCGGCCGGAGGACCCGGAGGCGGTAGCCCTCGGCCACGCGCACCTCCGGCGGCTTCTCGAGCCGAGCGGCGGGCCAGATCATCTCGAGCTGCGCCCGGGGGATCGCGCTCTCGTCCCGCCACCGGCGGGAGTCGGGCACCTCGATCCACCGGCCGCCCTGGGCGATCGACTGCTGGCTGACGAGCCCGGGCAGGGTCATGTCCATGGCCTCGTCGATGCCCACCGGCGCCGGCCGGCGTCCCAGGGCGGCGTCGACGAAGTCCAGGATCTCGAAGTAGTCGCCGCCGCCGTGCCCCGCCTTACGGGCGATCTCCGTTGCCTCGCGCCACATGGCCGGCAGGAACTCGGCCTCGAGCTCAGCCAGGTCGGTCCACTCGTCGACCGGCTTGCCGAGCGAGCGCAGCCAGATCCTGCCGCGCTCGCCCCTGGCCCTCGCGGACTCGTAGCAACCGTCGGTGCCCTGGAGCGAGTAGTTGGTCATGGCGTGCGGCCGGTCCGAAAGCATGTCCAGCCGGACCTTGACCAGGCCCCCGCCGGCCATCCGGCAGAGCATCACGCAGGAGTCTTCGTTCTCGTAGATTTCGCCGCGCGGGTCCCGGTAGTGGTGGCCGGAGCCGGCACAGCAGACCGACACGACCCGGTCGCCGGGCATCCACTGGAGGATGGGCCCGAGGCTGTGGGTGCCGTAGGTGATCCCGTCGACGCCGGTCTGCCACCGGCGGCGCCACCTGGTGACCTCGTTCAGGCCCTTGAGCTCATGCAGGTACTCGCCCTCGGCGTAGTAGGTCGTACCGAAGAGCCCGCGGCTCACGAGCTCGCGGACCAGCACGTTGGGCCTGGTGTAGGTGTAGTTCTCGGCCATCATGTAGGCGGCCGAACTGCGGCGGCAGGCCAGCACGAGCGCCCGGCACTCGTCGATGGCCACCCCGGCCGGCACCTCGCTCAGGACGTGGATGCCCCGGTCCAGGGCGGCGATCGCCTGGGGCACGTGCAGCGGCATGGGCGTGCCGATGATCACGCCGTCGAGCCGGCTCTTCTCGAGCATCCGGTCGTAGTCGGTGTACTGCTCGGCGGCGCCGAGCAGCTTCGCCGCGGCGGGCAGCGCCTCGGCGTTGATGTCGCAGACCGCCCGGACCTCGACCGTGCCAAGGGCCTCGCAGGCCGCGCGGAAGCTCTGCCCGCGTCCGCAGGCCCCCACGATGCCCAGCCGCAGCTTGCCGTTGCCGTCCACCGTTCCCGGTCCTCCCCTAGATCCGCTCGAAACCCAGCCCTGCACAGGCCGCGAAGGCCGCCATGGCCTCCGGCGTCTGGCCAAGTACCAGCGCGCTGTGGTGGGTGCCTCCGGCGCGCGAGTAGGCCTCGAGGAACTCCGGCAGCGGCCGGTCCGGGCGGATCCAGCCCCGCACGGTCTTCTGCATGTCGGCGCGCTTCGAGTCGCCGAGCACCTCGACGGCCGAGGCCAGGATCGCGAAGCTGTCGTCGGGACCCGGCGCCAGGTTCACGAAGACCGCCGGACCAGGCGCCGGCGCGCAGGTCAGCGTGGCCACCGGCTTCGTGCCGGTGTAAGGGTTGGCGTTCTCGTAGACCAGGGGCCGGGCCGCGGCCACCTCGGGATTGATCTCGCCCATGTGCGAGAGGAAGAGGCTGCCGCCCGCCCAGTCCGGGCAGAAGATCTCGGTGAAGGTCGTCCGGCCGAAGCCGGTCCCGAGTGCGCCGACCAGCGCGGCGGTGAGCACGTCGCCCTCGCCGCCGTAACCGATGCCGCGCTCCATGGCCTTGGAGGCCTCGAGGAAGGGCACTGCCTCGATGCCCTGCTTCTCCAGGCCGCCGAAGGCGCCGAAATGCATGCTGAAGCCACCGTAGTTGCCGGATTCCAGCCTCCCCCGGAGAGCGAGCCCCGTCCGCACCGAGCGCTCGTGGCAGTCGCCGGGAAGCCCCGCGCAGTCGTAGCGCGCGCGGTCGAGCTCCATCTCGGCACGGACTTCGGCGGCGGTGACATCCGCGGCCTCGGCACCGAGCTCGCGCGGCTCGATCTGGTCGACGGCGATGCCGAGCTTCCCGCGCATGACCTCGCGATCGACCTGGAAGTCGCCCATGCCCCTGAAGGCCTCGCCCACGCGCAGCGTGCGCATGCCCCGGAAGCGACGGGCGGCCGCCGCCGCGCGGAGCTCCCCGGCCGCGCGCGTCCACAAGGCGGGATCCTCGACGTGGCCGGCGACGATCCGGAAGGCCCGGCCGCGGCGGCGGAGCACCGAGGCCAGATCCATGACCCCGTGCACGCCGTGGTTGAAGCCGATCCGGCCGGGCTCGACCGCCGGGCCGAAGTCGCGCTCCTGCGTGGTGTCGATCATCACGATGGGCAGCCTCGTCGCGACGAGCGCGTCGACGGCTTCGAGCGACGGCGAGTAGGCCAGGTGCAGCGTGGCCATGGCGTCGACGCCGGCCTTCTCGAAGGCGGCCACGGCGCCGGCGAACTCCGGGGCCAGCCGGCAGAAGTCCGCGCGCGCGACCTCGAAGCCGGCCGCCGAGAGCTTCTCCGCCACCCGGTCGGCGAAGGCACCCAGCGGCTCGCGCCAGTCGGGGCGAACGTCGTCGTAGAGCTTGAGGTAGAGGGGCAGCAGCCCCACCTTCGGCCTGCGCTGGGTCATGACCGGCTCCTAGAAAGGACGGCGCTTGCTGGAACTGCACGGGAGAAACAGAGAACCAACGGCGAACCGCAGAACCGCAGAATGTCGATCGGCGAATTTCGAAGTCCAAGAGCGGGTCGAAGACCCGTCCCACTTCTGACTTCGCCGGTCGACATTCGACATTCTACGGTTCGCCGTTCGTCAGAGCGCATAGCCGCCCTCCCCTCCGGCGGCCGCGGCGGCCCCGGCCTGCCCCTCGGGAGCGGCTCCGGCCTCGACCTCGTCCTCGGCCGCGGCATCCTTGCTCCCGAGCTTCGCGGAGCGGACCAGGGTGACCTCCTTGACCGCCTGGCGCAGCCAGACCTCGGCCGCCGGGCTGCAGCCGTCGTCGGTGACGAGGTGATCGATCTCGTCGAGTCGCAGGCAGCGGGCGAAGGCCGTCCGGCCGAACTTGCTGCTGTCGGCGACCACCACGATCCTCCCGGCGTTCTCGGCCATGGCCCGGCTGATCCGGGCGACGCCGGTGTCGTTGGCGAAGGTGCCCTCGCGGGTGACCGCGTCGGCGCCCATGATGGCCAGGTTCACCCGGAAGCGCTTGAGGTTGTCCTCGGTGAGCGGCCCGACCAGGTCCGGGCTGTTCCGGCGCGCCGAACCGCCCAGGAGCACCAGGTCGCAGGAGGAGTTCTTGTGGAGCACCGAGGCCACCGGCAGCGACGAGGTCAGCACGGTGAGCCCCTCGATGCCGCAGAGCTCCCGGGCGACGGCTAGAGTCGTCGTGCCGGTGTCGAGCGAGACGGCCGTGCCCGGCCGGACCATCTTCGCGACCTCGCGGGCGATGGCCCGCTTCTGGGCGCTGCAGATGTGCTGCTTGCGCGAGAACTGGAAGCGGGCCACGTCGGGCTCCGCGGGAATGGCCCCGCCGTGGGTGCGCCGGATCTTGCCGGCCCGGGTCAGCTCCTCGAGGTCGCGGCGGATGGTCATCAGGCTCGTGCCCATCGTCCGGGCGAGTTCGGTGACCGAGACCCCGCCCTCCTGGGCGGCGATCTCGAGGATGCGGTTGTGCCGGGCGAGCTTGGTCATGGCGTAAGCCCGTGCTTCCTGGCCGCGGCCTTCGCCGTAGCGCCGCCCTTGACTATGTCCTGGAGCGTGGCCACGAAGGCCGGCGGATTGGTGGCCTGCACGGCGTTCCGGCCGAAGACCACCCCGCCGGCGCCGTCGCGGACCTCGCGCTCGGCGAGCTCCAGGGCGGCCAGGTCCGTGGGTGTCTTCTCGGCGCCCAGACCCAGAATGGGCACGGCGCAGGTCGCGGTCACCTGCTTGAAGTTCCGGGTGTGGAAGGTCTTGATGCAGTCGGCGCCGAGTTCGGTGAGCATCCGGCAGCCGACCAGGACCTCCTCGCCGAACTCGTCGGCCGGCTTGGTCAGGTGGCTGTGCGGGAAGTACTCGCCCATCACCGGCAGACCCAGCCGGTGGGCCTTGCCGCAAAGCTCGGCGAAGATCTCGGCATTGCGGGCGTCGACCGCCTCGCTGCCCGTCCGGAGGGTCAGGCAGACCAGGACCATGTCGGCGCCGGCGGCCAGGGCCTCCTCGGGCTGAAACAGGTTGGAAATCACCGAGCCGGTGTAGCCCCACTGGAAGCAGAACACAGAGTTGAAGTTGAGCCGGACGATAGCCGCTGGAGCGTTCCGTCGGGCGAAGAAGCCCTTCACCCGCGGGAGCATCCCGGGCGAGAGCAGGATCGCGTCCGGGCCGTCGCCGAGGCGCTCGAGCATCGCGCCCAGGTCCTCCATCCCCTTATGCGGCCCGTCGAACATCCCGTGGTCGCAGGCCACCACCACGGCCTTGCCCGAATTCCCGAAGACCTTTCCCAGGCGAATCTCGCGTCCCGACATCGTCTGCCCTCCGATCGGCCCTCTACGCCATGTGCGACATCGCACACTGCTGTACACCTTGACGTTCGTTTCTGCAAGCGAAATGTTGGGCGGATTGTGCTCCAACTGCAGCCGTTGACCAGCGTCGTGCTGCTCGCGAAATGGCTGACTTGCTCTATATGGCAACTACCCTACGTAGTCAGGCGCGTTGCGTAAGCCGGCGAGGCTCCGCCCCGGGCCTGCCGGCCCTGCTTTCACATGTTCGATAATGTTCCTTTTGTGCGCACAATCCGATGTGCGCTCAGGCGTATCTCCCGTGTTCCTCTGCCAACTCAGCCACGAGCCGGACCCGCGACTCCAGTCCGTCGGGCGGCACCTGGTCGGCCACGCCGAGCACCATCCGGCCGTCGCGGCGGCAGACGCCCAGCACCTCGATGACGTGCCGCTCGAACTCGGCCTCGCTCACGAGCGGCGTGAAGTATGAACCGGGCAGGCCGCCCCACAGGATCGGGCCCGGGCCGGCGAGCTCGCGCAGCTCGCCTATCGGCACGTCGCCGATCGGCTCGGGCGTGAGCGCCTCGAGAACCGTGAAGCCGACCGAACCCTCCTCGCGGAGCAGCCCGCGCAGCCGCCCGTCCATGTGGATGAACGAGAACTTGCCGGCCTCGCGGATGCGGCGGGTCCACTTCTCCTGATAGCGGCGCATGTGGCGCTCGAAGAAGTCGGGGCCGACCACTTCAGCCGAGAGGTTCTCCGGGATCATCAGACATTCGGCCGGCGAGGCTACCGCGAGCGCCGCGGCCTCGTCGTGCCTCGCCTCCATGACCTCGAGCGTGGCCGCGAACTCCTCAGGGGCGTCGCAGGCCAGGCCCACCACCGTCTCTATGCCGGCCAGGAGCGCGACCATGTGCATGAACGGGCTCTTCGGGAGGTAGCAGAGCGCCACCCCGGCCCCGCCCACGTTCGCAGCGCGCAGCCGGGCCTCCTCGTAGTCGGGCTGGTAGACGGTGTGCTCGAGGACGTAGCGCAGAACGCGCAGGTCCTCCGGGCTCCGGACCAGGTGCCTCGTCGGGGCCGAGGTATAGGACTCCGGCAGGTAGGTGTGCTCCTCCTCGAGCCTGCCGACCGGCGTCTCGAGAACCCGCCGCGTGACGTGGCCCGCCCTCTCCTCCCGGACCCGCACGCCGGAGTCGTAGGTGGTCCGGAAGGGGAAGTAGCCCTGGAGGTAGTAGCCCACGCCGAGCCGCCGGTGCCACTCGATGTAGCCGGCCGCGCCCGGCTCCTTCTCGGGGAGCTTCCCCTGGGCGCGGAGCGCCGCCGCCCAGTAGGCCAGGTCCCCGAACCACGGCACCCGGTCGGGCCGGCGGCCGGAGAGGATGGCCAGTATCCGCTCGCGGTCGTTCACGGCTGGGCGGTTGCGGCGGCGGGAGCCGGCCTGAGCACCTCGGCCAGCGGCTCGTCCCAAGCCTCGAAGACCGCAGCGATGTTCTCGGCCGGGTCCTTGATGCCCCACTCGCACTGGGCGATGACCCCGCCCCGGCCGTCGTCGAGCGAGCGGCGCACCCGCCGGACTCCCGCCCTGACCTCTTCCGGCGTGCCGAAGGGCAGGAGGTGCTGGCGGTCGACCTCGCCCCAGAAGGTGATCCTGCCCTTGTGGAGCCGCCCGAGCTCCTCGATGTCCATGCAGAAGAGCTGGCTGTTGACCGCGTCGACACCGATCTCGATGAGGTCCGGGTAGATCGCGCTGATATTGCCGTCCGAGTGGAAGAAGACGAACTTGCCGGCCCGGCGGGCGATCCGGCAGTACTCGGCGTAGAGCGGTTTGAAGATCTCCCGCCACATGTCCGGGGAGATCAGCAGCGCGTTCTGCGAGCCCCAGTCGTCCATGAAGCTCACGCCGTCGACGGCGGTGGCGGCCCACATCTCGAACTCGCGGACGTAGAACTCGTGGAGTTGAGCGAGGAGCTTCATCACGCCCGGCGTCCCGTAGGCCAGGTCGAGGAAGAGCTGCTCGGTGCCGCGCAGGAACTGCAGGCGCTCGAACGGCCGGCAGCTGGTGCCGGCCTTCATGAAGCGTTCGTTCTTCGCGCAGGACTCGTCGACCCGCGAGAAGTCGGCACCGTCGAGCATCTCCCAGGGCAGCCGGTAGCGCGCGAGCTCCGCGTCATCGGCCAGGATCGGGCGCTTGATCTCACCGACGATCCCGGCCTGGCCGTTGGTCCAGACCACGCCCCACTCGTCGACGTAGTCGCCGACCGCCAGACAGTCGCCGCGCGAACGGCCGCTCCGGCCGTACTTGACGGCGGGGTCGCCGAAGTCTCCGGGAAAGCGCTCCAGCATGGCCCCGTGCTCGGCCTTCCGGAAGTTGCAGACCCCGGGGAGCGCCCAGAGGTTGCGCGGCGCGCGGTCGGGGTTCTCGAAGCGGAGCGCACGGCGGACTCGTTCGCGGCTGGTCATGGATCGCTTCTCCTCGTGTTTTGGTAGCCGGGAGTGGCGCTGGAGCCAACCACAGAGCACACAGAGGACACGGAGGACGGCAGTGCCCTGCTCATGACGAAGACTCGCACAGTGGCAGTCCTCCGTGTACTCTGTGTCCTCTGTGGTGAGCCTGTCGCCGGGCTTCCCTCGCCTTCGTGAGACATTCTACGTCGTTCGACATAGGATTGCGTTCGAGGAGCACCTCGATACAATATCGAACATGCCGTCCAAGCTGACCGCTGCCGGGGTGCAGCACGTGATCTTCGATCTCAAGGCCCACGGGCTGGCCGAGATGCCGCTCCTCGGCGTCCACAACCAGCCGTGGGCCAAGCAGGGACTCGGCGCCCACCGCCACTCCGGGGCCATGGAGATCGTGTACTTGGTCCGCGGGGAGCTGGCCTTCCGCGTCGCCGGCCGGGACCACGTCATGAAGGGCAACGACCTCTTCTGGACGCACCCCGGCGAGCGCCACGGCAGTGGCCGCGACCCGTACGGCAAGTCGCTGATCTACTGGCTCCAGGTGCGCCTGCCCGAGCGGCCAAAGACCTTTCTGGCGCTCGATGCCGGGCGCGCCTGGCCGCTCGTCGAGGCGCTCGGCAAGCTCCCGCTGCGGCTCTTCCCGGGCGAGCGCCGGCTCAAGGCCCTTTTCGAAGAGGCCTTCCAACTGGCCGGCCGGCCGCCCTCGGAGCTCGGAGCGCTGGGCCTGGCCGCGCGCCTCGTCGAGTTCCTGCGCACGGTCGCCGAGTGCGCCCGGCGGCGGGCGGCGCCGGAGTCCTCGGAGGACATCCGGCGGGCACTGTGCCTGCTCGAGGAACGCGGCGACGAGGCCGCCTCGATAGCGGACCTGGCCAGGGCCGCCTATCTCTCCGAGTCGCGATTCAAGGCCAAGTTCCGCGAGCAGCTGGGCATGCCGCCGGGGGAGTACGTGCTCCGCCGGCGCGTCGAACGCGCGAGGAAGCTGCTCGCCGACGAGAAGCTCACCGTAACCGAGGTGGCCCACCGGCTGGGCTTCTCCTCTTCGCAGTACTTCGCCACGGTGTTCCGGCGCTTCACGCACGAGCGGCCGTCAGCCATTCGCGCGGCTAGGCCCAACGCAGAGGACGCGGAGGCCCGCAAAGGTCGCAGAGGAAGAGCGCCTGGCGAGCGCTGAAGGCGAGTTCCGATCTCGGGAGACGGCAAGATGGCTCTGCACAATGCTTTAGGCCGCAAAACGTCTTCTTCCGCAAAATCTGCTGCCATTTGCGGGGCGGCCGGCGAATAATGGCGACATCGGCGGGAGAGGGCATGCACGGAACCGGATGCCAGACCATGGTGACCGACAGGGAACTCCTGGCGCGCTACGTCCGCGAGGGCTCGGAGGAGTCCTTCACCGAGCTCGTCCGGCGCCACGCCGGCGCCGTCTACGCCTGCTGCCTGCGGGTGCTGGGCAACCGGCATGACGCGGAGGACGCGGTGCAGGCGACCTTTCTTCTCCTGACGCGCAAGGCCCCGAAGGTGTCCGGGGAGGTCAGCCTGGGCGGCTGGCTCTTCTGGGCGGCGAGCCACTGCGCGCTGACCATGAAGAGGAGCCGCGCCCGCCGGGGCAGGCACGATCGGGAGGCAGCCATGGAACGAGCCCGCGACAAAGCCCGACAGCAACCCGGGGCAAGCGGCACCTTCAATGAGAGCGGAACCTTCGTCGAGGATGTCAAACCGCATCTGGACCTGGCCCTGGCCGGGCTGCCGGCGGCCGAGCGCGACGTGACCGTGCTGCGCTTCTTCTACGGCCGGACCGAGGAGGAGATCGGCCGGGAGGTCGGCTGCGCCCGGCGCACGGTGGGGCTGCGGCTGGCCAAGGCGCTCGAGAGGCTCAGGCGGAGCCTCTCCCGGCGCGGCCTGACGCTCTCGGCCGGAGCCCTGACGGCTTGCCTGGGCCAGTGCCTGGCGGCGGAGGCCCCGGCGGGGCTCGCCGCGTCGGTGCAGGCTGTTTGTTTGGGGAAGGCGGTTGCCTCTTCGGCGGCGCTGTCGGTGACGAAAGGAGCGGTGAAGGCCATGATGTGGACCAAGCTGAAGATCGCGGCGGGACTGACGGCGTCGGCCCTGGCCCTGACGGCGGCGACGGTGGCCGTGGCCGCGGGCCTCTCCGCTCCGGTCGCGGCGGCGGAGACTCCCGGCCAGTGGCGGGAGATCGGCAAGAACGGCGCGGTTGGCTGCGGGGCGGCCGTCTACGCGCCGACCCGCAAGCAGGTGCTGCGCTGGGGCGAGTTCGGCGACAACCGCAACGCGGTCCACGCCTTCGACGCCGCCAAGGGCCAGTGGGCGCCCGACTACGAGCCGGACAAGGCCCGGCTGAGCGGCACCTTCTACGGCGGAACGACGTGTGGTTCGTGGCTGGCGGCGAACTCCCGGCCGGGCCCCTTCTTCCTCTTCCGTCAGGCCTGCTGGGACTCCCAGCGCAACAGAATGGTGATCGTGGCGCTCGACGTGATGGCCGCTTACGACCCGGCCGCGAGGAAGTGGACCGAGATCAAGTCGGCCTTCGAGGATGCCAAGGGCAATCGCAAGGAGGCCCACGGCCCGGCCGGCTACGAGAAGCCCTGGTTCGCGCCCGTGCCGGGGCAGTGGGGCTCCTGCGCCTACGACCCGATCAACGACGAAATCGTGCTATTCCCGCTGTGGGCCTGCCGTGCGACCGAGCGGACGAGCGGCGGAGTAATGCAAACGGGGCCCGACCTCCTCGATGATGCCGGGGTGCTGGCCGGCCACTACGGCACCTTCGTCTTCGACTGCAAGACCAACACCTGGAAGCTCCCGGAGCTCGGCGGCAAGGAGATGCTCGCGGCGAGAGCCCGGCTGGCCGGGCTGATCAACGAGCAGCGCGAGGCCTGCCGCAAGGGCTGGGCGGCGCTCCTGGAGCTCCGCCAGGAGAAGAATGCGGAGGCGGCGAAGCTCATGCCGGCGGCGGCCGAGGCCCAGAAGGCCATGGGCGCGAAGCTCTCGGTGGAGAAGGCGGAGCTCGAGAAGCTCGCCGGAGAGCTCAAGGGCTACGAGGCCGGACAGGTGCGCGACGCCCTGAAGAACCTGGCCGCGACGGTCGCGCGCGCTGGGAAGGCCGCCGCGGGCCTGGCCGCCGGGAAGCCCGAGGAGCTGCCGGCGCTCTGCAGCCAGCAGCGGGCGACCTATCGCGAGCTGCGGCTCATCCGTGCCGAGGATCTCTACGTCCAGCCGCTGCCGCGCTGCTCGACGAGCATCGTCTACGACTCGAAGAACCAGTGCATGGTCATGGCCGGCGGGACGCACCTCGACCGGCACCTGAACGACACCTGGGTCTACGACTGCAAGACCCGCCGCTGGCAACGCCGCGCGCCGGTGCCCGAGGCGCTGGAGTGGCCGGGCGTCTGTTACGACTCCAAGCGCGGGGTCACCCTCTATGCTGCGCCCAAGGGCACCTACGCCTACGACGCCGCCCGGGACCAGTGGAGCCGGGCCGGCGCGGGAATCCCCAAGTACGAGAACTGGAGCTTCTACTGCAACATGGAGTACGACGAGAGTGCGGACCTGGTGGTGCTCAACGTCGGGCGCAAGGGTGACGGGGAGGTCTGCCACGTGATGCGGCCGCTCGACGGCGGCCCGCCGGTCAGGGCCGAGCCGGCTCCGCGCGCGGAGGTCGACGACGCGGCCTTCCCGCCGCCGGCCGACCCGGCGGTCCTCGAGCGGCTCAAGTCGCTGCCGGCCAACACCTGGGTGCTGGCCAAGCCCAACGTCGAGCCCACCCACCGCAGCTGGAGCCGCATCGACTGGGACCCGACCCTGCGTTGCGCAGTCTACCAGGGCGGGGGACACGCCGGGACCACCAATAACACCATCAGCGCCTACTTCCCCGAGACCAACAAGTGGGTCGACGCCTTCAAGCCCCAGTGGCCGCCCTCCATCTTCCACAACTGGGGCTGCTGCTACGTCCCGTCCTTCGAGCGCGGCACCAGCCTGCACGTCCACGCCCGCTCGTACCACTCGCTCGACGGCCGGATGGTCGAGGGCCACCAGGCCGGCTTCGAGTGGAGCACCCGGGAGACCCCGGCGGCGGCCGGCCCGGTCGGCGGTCCGGTGGTCGACGTCGCCCGGCGCCGGCTGATCGGCTTCGTCAAGAGCCACTACCGCGACACCGGCACCAACCATCTCGAGATCACGGACCTGGCGACCGGCAAGGTCGAGAGGCGCAAGATGGAGGGCCCCAACCCGCAGACCAACATCAGCACGATGTGCGTGATCCCGGAGAGGAACCTGCTCATGGCCCTGGCCAGCAGCGACGGCCAGAAAGGGCCGACGGTCACCTGGCTGCTCGACCTGGCCAAGCTCGACGCCTGGCAGAAGGTGGAGCCCAAGTCGCCCCCGCCGGAGGCGGAGTTCAGGGGCGAGGGCGGCATGCAGTTGGTCTTCATCCCCGGCACCGATTACGTGGTGCTGGCCGCCAAGGACGGCAGGGACCTCTGGGTCTACAGCCTGGACCGCAAGGACTGGAGAATGCTGCCCACCGAGGACGGGGGCAAGAGGGGCGCCAGGTTCGACCTCTACCCGCAGATCGTCTGGGACCGGCACCACGGTGTGATAGTCTTCGTGGTGATCCGTGGCGGGGGCGCGGCCTGCGAGACCATGCTGCTCCGGCCGGACTTCGGCAAGATCCAGTGGTAGGCGGACCGGGAAAGGGGAGTCGCCCATGACCAGAATTCGCTCGACGCTTCTCGCCGTGGCGATGTGTGCTGCTGGAATCCTCGTCGCCGCCGCGTCCCCGGCCCCGGCCGGAGAAGCCGGGGCCGCGGCTCCGGCACGCCTCGAGGTGCTCGAGGGCGACAGCTACCTGCGCGTGCACATGGGCTGGAAGACGCCGGCTATCATCGGCGCCGACGGCAAGCTCAGCGCCCCGACCCAGGGCAAGGAGAACCAGCCGGTCCGGCAGTTCGAGACCGCCCCGCTCCCGGCCGGGTGGACCCAGTCCGGGTTCGACGACCGGCTCTGGGCCAGGCAGCACGCCCCGCTGCGGATCGGCAGTTGGTTCGATAACGGCGACTGGTACAACGGCGGCCTCAGGAACGGCGAGATGCACCTGATAGCCGCGCGAGGGAAGTTCTTGGTCGAGGACCCGGCCAGGTGCCGGGGGTTGAAGCTCGCCGTGAGGTACGCGGGCGGGTTGGTCGCGTACCTCAACGGCCGCGAGGTCGCCCGGGCGAGCCTGCCCGCCGGCGAACTCAAACCGGACACCCTGGCCGAGAGGTACCCCGACGAGTGCTACCTCGACGCCAACGGCTTCCGCATCGAGAACGCCAAGGGCAACGAGGACCGCGTCGCCAGGCGCGAGCGGGCCCTGGAGGTCGAACTGCCGGCCGACGCCCTGGTCAAGGGCGTCAACGTCCTGGCCCTGGAGCTGCGCCGCGCCCCGCTCTCCGAGTCGTACGTCAAGGCCCGCTACGAGAAACGCAACTATCGCGGCGTGCTCACCGTCTGGAGCCACGTGGCGCTCAACCACCTGTCTCTCAGCCTCGAGCCGGGCTCGGCCGCCGTGTCCAACGTGGCCCGGCCAGCGGGCGTCCAGGTCTGGACGGCGAGCCCGGTCGAGACCCTGCTCCAGTGGCACTACGGCGACCCGTGCGAGAAGCCGGCTCTGGCGCTCCTGGCTCCGCGCGGCGGCCGCGCCGGCGGCTGGGTGGTAGTCGGCTCCACCGGTGCGCTCAAGGGGCTTAAGGCCTCGGCGGGCGAGCTCGTCTCGGCCGACGGCGCCAGGCTGCCGGCCGCGGCGGTGCGGCTCTATTACGCCGAGCCTTGCTCCGAGGCCCGGACCTTCAACTCCAACCCCGGCTTCGACGGGCTGCTCGACGAGCCGCCGGCCGAGGCGGCAGTCTCGAAGGCGGCCCCCAAGGCCTTCTGGGAGATGCCCTACACGGTTCTCAAGAAGGCGCCGGTCCCGGGCGCGAGCGTGCCGGTGTGGGTCAGCGTCAGCGTCCCGCCGGAGGCCGGGGCGGGCGTCTACGCGGGGAAGGTCACCGTGCAGGCCGAGGGGCTGCCTCCCACCGCGGTGCCGGTGAGCGTCAAGGTCGCCGGCTGGCGGATGCCCGACGACGACCGCCTGGTCAGCCGGAACAACCTGTACCAGTCGCACGAGTCGAGCGCGCTCTACTACGGGGTGCCCTTCTGGTCGGACGCGCACTTCGAGCACATGGGCCGGCTGCTCGAGCTGTCCAAGGGCCTCGGCAACCGGCTGTGCATGATCCACCTGATCAAGGGCGCCTACCACCTCGGCAACCGCGAGTCCATGGTGCGCTGGATCCGGAAGGGCGAGAGGGACTACGAGTACGACTTCAGCGTGCTCGACCGCTACCTCGAGCTCTACGAGCAGAAGGTCGGCAAGCCGACGGTCGTGCTCCTGAGCCTCTTCCACCCCTACGTGGACGCCAAGGACAACGATGGCAAGTTCCGCAGCGCCACGGTGAGCCTGCTCGACAAGTCCAGCGGCAAGGTCGAGGACCTGCGCGTGCCCGACTACGGCACGCCGGAGTGCGCGGCCTTCTGGAAGCCGGTCTTCGACGAGGTCATGAAGCGCCTCGAGAAGCGGGGCTGGAAGGACGCGGTCGTCCTGGGCACGCCCTCGGACAACGGGCCGAAGACTCCCGACCCGATCACCACCTGCAAGGACATCTGGCCGGAGTGCCGGCTGATGTTCTCCGGGCACCCCAACCCCACGTCCTACGCCGCCCGCGACAAGAGCAAGGTGCCGGTGTCGTGCCGCGAGCACGTCTGGAACGCCGGGGGCCTCTACAACCCGGACCATCAGCCCTACGTCAAGGGCTTTCAGGGCGGGGCCTATCCCATGCCCTGGAAGCGCGACGCCCTGAACCTCGAGTGGGGCTTCATGCGCTACGGGGTGGGCTGCATCAACGCGCTCTACGAGACGTGCCGGGCCTCGGCCTGGCGGATGGTCGAGGAGTCCACGCTGCAGGGCAACATCTGCGGGGTCGGCCGGGTCGGCCTGGACTTCTGGCCCCTGCCGGTGGAGGGCAGAACCGGCGAGTACCGGGCGCTGAGCGGCAAGATCGACATGCACCTGGGCCCGAGCGCCGCGACGCGCATGTTCCTCTACCCCGGCCCCAAGGGCCCGGCGCCCACCTGGCGCTCGGAGGTCTTCCGCGAGGGCCTGCAGGTCCGCGAGGCCATCATCTTCCTGCAGCAGGCGCTCGACTCCGGCAGGGCCGCGGGACCGCTGGCCCAGCGGATCAAGGACCTCCTCGACGTGCGCGCCAGGCTCTATCTCCGCACCCGCCCGAACTCGCCGATGCACTGGGTGGCCTTCGAGGGCTCGGGCTGGCAGGAGCGGGACGAGGAGCTCTTCGCCCTGTGCGCGGAGGTGGCCGGGGCGGCGGGGAGGTGAGACATCATGATCCTGTCAGACGAGATCGAGCACTTGGCCGTGTAGCCCAGCCAGACGAGAAATGATCCTTCGGTGCCGGCCTCCGCGTCCCTCCGCGTTACTCTGCGACCTCCGCGTTGAGTGAACGCGGCTGGGCTAGAGCTTCCCCTTGGTCGAAGGGATCCCCCGCTCGCGCGGGTCGACCGCCGCGGCCTGGCGGAGCGCCCGGCCGAGCGCCTTGAAGGCCGCCTCGAACATGTGGTGCTTGTTCGTCCCGCGCACCACCTCCAGGTGCAGGGTCATCTTCGCGTTCGACGCGAAGGCGATGAGGAACTCGCGGGCGAGCTCGTAGTCGAAAGTGCCGACCCGGCCCTTCTCGGGCAGGCCCTTGAGCACGAGAAACGCGCGGCCGGAAAGGTCGAGCGCGGCCTCGGCCAGCGACTCGTCCATGGCCACGCGGGCCCAGCCGTAGCGGCTCACGCCCTTCTTGTCGTCGAGCGCCGCGGCCAACGCCTGGCCGAGCACGATGCCGGCGTCCTCGACCAGGTGGTGGTCGTCGACGTGCCGGTCGCCGGAGCCGGCGAGCTTCAGGTCCCAGAGCGCGTGGCGGGCGGTGAGCTCGAGCATGTGGTCGAAGAAGCCGATGCCCGTGCGGACATCCACCTTGCCGGAGCCGTCCACGTCGAGCCGGGCGGCGAGCTCGGTCTCGCGGGTGCGGCGGTCCACGTCGGACTTGCGCGCTCTTCCTGCCTTGGCCATGGCGCCCTCCGTTTCCGATGGCGGAGTATATCGGGGCGGCTCACCGGCGCCACGGACAAACGGGAGCGTTCACGGCTATCGCAGGAAACGCTCTTCACCGCCGAGGCACAGAGACGCAGAGACAGGACCGTGTCCGCGGCCGAGGTTCTTGCCTGCAAAAGCCGTCCGCCGCGCGCCTGAGCCGGCTCTGCGGCTCCGCGTCTCCGCGGTGAAAAGTCATGGCCTCAGCCATCGACAATCTGGCCCGCGCCCGCTAGGATACTCAGCCATGGCGAACGACGAGACCAGTCCGGTCACCCCCGCGAAGCCGCCCGCTTCCCGCGGCAAGAGGAACCGAAACATGCTCATTCCCACCATCATCATGGTGGTCCTGGCCGTCGCCCTCGTGGCCGTCGGTTACTTCCGGGGCCAGGGCCAGCACGTCGAGGGCCTGAAATCCGGCGGGCGGATGACCCTCCAGATCATGCCCATGCTGCTGGCCGCCTTCGTGGTCGCCGGCATGGTCGAGGTCCTGGTGCCCCGGGAGCTGGTCGCCCGCTGGATCGGCGGCGAGAGCGGGATGCGCGGCGTCTTCCTGGGGATGTTCGCCGGCGCGGTCTGCCCGGGAGGCCCCTACGTGAGCATGCCGATCGTGGCCGGACTCTTGAAGGCCGGGGCCAGCACGGCCACGGCGGTGGCCTTCCTGACCTCCTGGTCGCTCTGGGCCGTCGCCCGGCTGCCCATGGAGGTGGCCATGCTCGGCTGGCGCTTCGCCGCGGTGCGCATGGCCTGCGTGCTGGCCCTGCCGCCCATCGCCGGGCTCGTGGCGCACGTGCTCTTCCGCAAGGTGAACGTCTGACGCGGGGAGGGCTTCGGGGCGGAGATCACGATGTAGGGGCTGGTTTCAAACCCGCTCCCACCTTCTCTGACATCGCAGATCTGCGGTTCGCCGTTCGCCACGGGATTTGCCCTTCCACAAATCCGGAGCGTCCGCTAAGATTCCGCTCTGAAAGAAGAGAGGGATGACCGTGCTCAAGACCCTGAACGCATCGAGCCCCGCCGCCCGCCGCGCCCTCGCGCGCATCCGCGAGCGTCTGGAGCTCGCCGCCCGCGATCTGCCCGCCGGCGCCGCCGCGGCCAGCCGCCGGGCCTTCGGGAAGGCGCTCGCCCCGCGACAGGCCGTCGAGCGCATCGTCGCCGACGTCCGGACCAGGGGCGACGCTGCCGTGGCGCGCTACACCGGGCTCTTCGACGGCCCGCGACTCTCCGCCGCGAAGCTCATGGTGAGCGCCGCCGAGCTCGCCGCCGCCCGGCGCGGGCTCGACCTCGAAACCCGCTCGGCCTTGCTCGCCGCCGCGCGACGGATCGAGATCTACCAGCGCCACGTGGCCCTGCCCCGCTCCATGGAGATGAGGAAGGCCGGCGAGCGGCTCGGCCTCAAGGTCGTGCCGCTTCGGCGCGTGGGCGTCTACGTCCCCGGCGGGACGGCCGCTTATCCGTCGAGCGTCCTGATGAACGCCATCCCCGCGCAGGTCGCCGGGGTCGAGGAGATAGTGCTGGCCACCCCGCCGGCGCGCGACGGGAGCGTCAACCCCGCGGTGCTCGCCGCCGCCGCCGAGCTCGGGATCACCGAGGTCTGGCGGGTCGGCGGCGCGCAGGCCATCGCCGCCATGGCCTACGGCACGAGGACGCTCCGGCCGGTCGACAAGATCGCCGGCCCGGGCAACCTCTACGTGACCATCGCCAAGGGGCTGGTCTACGGGCAGGTGGACCTCGACATGCCCGCCGGCCCCAGCGAGGTCTGCGTGGTGGCCGACGACTCGGCCCGCCCAGCCGAGGTGGCCGCCGACCTCTTGAGCCAGGCCGAGCACGACCGGCTGGCGAGCTGCGTCCTGGTGACCGACTCACGCCGGCTCGCCGCCGCGGTGGGCCGCGAGGTGAAGCGTCAGCTGGCGCTGCTCCCGCGCCGGGAGACTGCGACGGCCGCCGTCCGCAACTGGGGCCTGGCCCTGATCGTGAAGAGCATGGCCGAGGCCGCCGAGGCGGCCAACGCCGTGGCGCCCGAGCACCTCGAGCTCATCTGCCGCCGGCCGGAGAAGGTCCTCGCGCGCATCCGCGCCGCCGGCACGGTCTTCGTCGGCCGCTTCGCCCCCGAGCCGGTGGGCGACTACCTGGCCGGGCCGAGCCACACCCTGCCGACCTCCGGAGCCGCGCGGGTCTTCTCGGGCCTGTCGGCGGCCTCTTTCTGCCGGCAGATGGCCACCGTCGAGCTCGACGAGAAGACCTTCCGGAAGCTCGCGCCGCAGGCGGCCCACCTGGCGCGCGTCGAGGGCCTCGAGGCCCACGCGCGCTCGGTGGAGGCGAGGAACAACAACGGCCATAGCCGCCGATGAACGCCGATTCACGCCGATGACAACAACGGCATCGAGCCACAGATGAACCCGGCTTCGCCAAGGCTATGCCGGACAGGCACAGCTGGACACGGGTAGAGATTGAAGCCCATGCAGGACCGGCCGAACATACTACTGATCCTAACCGACCAGCAGAGCGCGACCATGCTCGGCTGCGCGGGCAACGAGCACGTCCGCACGCCGGCCATGGACGGCATCGCGGACGCGGGCGTGCGCTTCGAGCGGGCCTACTGCACCAACCCGGTCTGCGTCCCGTCCCGGTTCAGCCTGATGACCGGCCTGATGCCCAGCGCCATCGGCATGCTCAGCAACAGCCTCGAGGGGGTCGCCGAAATCCCCGAGGCGGTGAGGGCCAACGCCCTCGGCCACCTGTTGCGCCGGGCCGGCTACGAGACGGCCTACGGCGGCAAGGTCCACCTACCGCGGATGACGGCCCAGGACATTGGCTTCGAGTACATCTGCCGGGACGAGCGCGACGAACTGGCCGAGTCCTGCGCCGGGTTCATCGCCGGGCGCAAGGGCCGGAGCGGACCCTTCTGCCTGGTCGCCTCCTTCGTCAATCCGCACGACATCTGCTACATGGCCATCCGGGACTCGGCCGCGACCGACGGGGAGAGGCGTACCGTCGAGCACGGCCCCGTGGAGTGCGCGGAGCTCGACGCGGCCCTGGCGCGCCCGGCCGGCCTCGGCGAAGGCGCCTTCTTCGCCGGGCGCTGTCCGCCGCTGCCGGCGAACTTCGAACCCCAGGACGACGAGCCCGAGGCCGTGCGGCTCATGCTCGAGCAGCGACCGTTCCGCGCCCGGGCCCGTGCGGAGTGGAGCCCGGAGCGCTGGCGCGAACACCGCTGGGCCTACGCCCGGCTCACCGAGCGGGTCGACGGACAGATTGCGCGGGTGCTCGCGGCGCTCCGCGAGAGCGGCCAGTCGGAGCGGACCCTGGTGGTCTTCACCAGCGACCACGGCGACATGGACTCGGCCCACCGGATGGAACACAAGTCCGGGCTCTACGAGGAGGCCTGCCGGGTGCCGCTGATCGTGCGGACTCCTGGGCGGCGCGAAGGCGGGCGAGTCGACCGCGAACACCCGGTGTCCAACGGACTGGACCTTCTGCCGACGCTCTGCGACTGGGCGGGCCTCGAGCCGCAGCCGGGGCTGCCGGGGCGCTCTCTGCGTCCGCTCGTGGAGGGCGCAGACGGCGGCCCGTGGCGGCAGAGCGTGCCGGTGGAGTCGGCCATCGGCCGCGCGCTGGCAGGAGAGCGGTTCAAGTACGCCCGCTACTTCCTTGGCGCCGGCGACGAGCAGCTGATCGACCTCCGGGAAGACCCGGGTGAGATGCGTAACGCCCTGCATAACCAGGAGCGCAGACGTGAACTTGCGGAGATGCGCGCGCAGTTCCAGAGGGTCTTCGGTCCGGAGCAGCCCTCCGCGGCCGAGGTCCTGGCGGCTGCGAACGTGGCCTGAGCCATCGATGGGAGTCCCCGGAATGAAGAAGAGCAGCACCAGAAGCCCGCGACCGAGGGCGTCGGTCGAGAAGATGGCCGCCTACGTACCCGGCGAGCAGCCCAAGGCGTCCGAGATCGGGCGCCTCGTGAAGCTCAACACCAACGAGTGCCCCTACCCGCCGTCGCCCAGGGTGGTCGCGTCGGTCCGGCGTGCGGCCGAGGGCCTGCGGCTCTACCCCGACCCGGCGCAGCGGCGCCTGCGCGAGGCGGCCGGGAAGGTCTTCGGCTTCAGCCCCGACCGGGTGCTCGGCGGCAACGGCTCGGACGAGCTCATCGCGCTCATCGCCCGGGCCTACGTCCCCGAGGGCGGGACGATCCTGACCATGAAGCCGACCTACCTCGTCTACCGCACGGCGGCCGAGGGGCTCGGCGCGCGGCTGGTCGAGGTGCCCTTCACGAAGGACTGGCGGCTGCCCGAGGGCCTCTGGAAGCGGCGCGCCAGCGTCTTCTTCCTCGCCAACCCCAACTCTCCGACCGGCACCCTCGTGCCGCCGGAGGAGGTCCGGAGCTTCGCCCGGCGCTTCAAGGGACTGGTGGTCGTCGACGAGGCCTACGGCGACTTCGCGAGCGCGGACTGCCTGGAGCTCGCTCGCGAGCGGCCCAACGTCGTGGTGATGCGCACCATGTCGAAGAGCTTCTCGCTCGCCGGGCTGCGCCTGGGCCTGCTGATGGGGCCGCGCGAAGTCATCGCCAGCCTGGAGAAGCTCAAGGACTCCTACAACCTGAGCGTCCTGCAGCTGGCCGCGGCCGAGGCGGCGGTGCTCGACCGCGCCCACCTGCGCCGGAACGTCTCGCGGATCAAGCGCACCCGCGCGCGGCTCGTCCGGGAACTCCTCCGGCGCGGCTTCCGCACGCTGCCCAGCGAGTCGAACTTCGTGATGTTCCACCTCGGCCCGGAGCTCGCCGCGAAGATCGGCGACGGGCCCGGTGCGGTCCGTGCGCTCCGCGCGCACGGAGTCCTCGTCCGGCACTATCCCGGCGAGGGGCTCGCCGATGCGCTCCGGGTCACGGTGGGCACGGACGCGGAGATCGCAAGGTTCCTGCGGGCGCTGGATGCGGTGAAGACCAGGGCGCCGAACGCCTGACATCCTAATTTTCGGCGTGCAACCGGCCCACGGATGGTTAGAATTGTCAGGAGATCACGTTTCTACAGGAGATCGCTGATGAAGATAAAGGTGGTCATTCACGAGGCGGAGGAAGGCGGCTATTGGGCCGAAGTGCCGGCCATTCCCGGCTGCGCCACCCAAGGCGAGGATTTCGAGGAACTGTTGGAGAACCTCTATGAGGCGGTTGAGGGGTGTCTCTCCGTGGACGTGAAGAAGCCGAAGAAGACGGCCCGCAAAGACCGCATCCTCGAAATCGCAGTATGAAAGCGTTCTCCGGCAAGGAGTTGGGCCGCGTTCTGGCGCGGCACGGTTGGCAACTCATGCGCGTTCACGGCAGCCATCACATCTATGGGCGTCCGGGAAGCATCGTTAGACTTTCCGTGCCCGTTCACGGAAACAGCTCGCTGAAACGGGGATTGCTCAAGCACCTTGTCAAGATGGCCGGGCTCAAGGTGACCGATCTGGGCTGAGGCCAGAGCGCCCGCCACTGCCAACGAAGGAACCCAAACGCTCGTGCGACGGCTCCTGCCGGCTGCTGCATAGGCGATGCCGGTGGCTTCATGGGGCCTCTCTGCAGCTCTTCCTTGACTGCCAGCCCCCCTCACCCCGGCCCTCTCCCTCAAGGGGAGAGGGAGCCTGAGCGGATGGGAACCTATGCGCCCGACGCCTCGATGACCCTGGGTATCTCCTTGTCCCAGCCCAGCGGCATGATGTGCGCGCCCTGGCAGCAGCCCCGCATGTCGCGGATGAGCTCGCCGGCGATCTGGACGGAGACCTTCTTGAGCTCCTTCTTGTCGGCAGCCGCGAGCCTGGCGGTGATCTCCTTGGGCACGACCACGCCGGGGACGTTGGCGTTCATGTACTTCGCCATGCCGGCGTTCTTCAGGAGCACGATGCCGACCATCACCGGCACCTTGATGTGCCCGATGCTCTTCATGAACTTCTCGAAGGCCCTGGGATCGTAGACCGCCTGGGTCTGGACGAACTCGGCGCCGGCGGCGACCTTCTTCTCGAGCTTGATGATCTGGGGCTCGACCTCCTCGGCGCAGGGCGTGACCACGCAGCCCTTGAAGAACTTCGGCGCGCCGTCGAGCTGGTTGGGCTCGCCCTTCATGGTCCTCCCCAGGTCGGTGCCGCTCTCGAGCTTCCTCATGGTCTGCAACAAGCCCACCGAGTCGAGGTCGTAGACCGGCTTGGCCTCCTTGTGGTCGCCCATGGTGGTGTGGTCGCCGGTGAGCGCGAGCACGTTCTCGACGCCGAGGGCCGCCGCGCCCAAGAGGTCGCTCTGGAGCGCCAGGCGGTTCCGGTCGCGGGTGACCATCTGGAGCACGGGCTCGATGCCCCGCTCGACCAGCATGCGACAGACGGCCAGCGACGACATGCGCATCACCGCGGTCTGGATGTCGGTGACGTTCACCGCCGCGCAGCAATCCTTGAGGTAGTGGACGGCCTCCTCCAGGACCGGCTCGACGTTGGTGCCCTTGGGCGGGCCGATCTCGCCGGTGAAGGTGAACCTGCCGGAGGCCAGGGAGTCGCGGAACTTGCTCATCGTAGTTTCCTCAATCTTGGCTCACCGCGGAGACGCAGAGTTCGCAGAGAACAACCGCAGAGACGGTCGTTGGGGTGGAGAGTTTCATGCTCCAACCCATCGCTATTTCCTCTCTGCCGCCCCCTCTGCGCCCTCTGCGCCTCTGCGGTGAGCCTGGTCGTTGACCTCGGCGTGGACCAGCGTGCGACGGGTGCCGCTCGAGGACATGCCCCAGTCCAGCGGCTCGCGCTCGGCGCGGAGGAAGGAGAGGTCGCCGCGGGCCTTCAGGCGCTTGTAGATCAGGTACCAGGCGCAGTCGATGTCCCTGGAGACCTCGCACTTGCCCTTGTTGGTGCCGCCGCAGGCGCCGTTGATCAGCGACTTCGCGCAGCGGGCCACCGGACAGACCCCGCCGGTCTCGGCCAGGACGCACTGGCCGCAGCCGCGGCAGTTCTCGGTCCAGGTGCCCGGGCCCGAGTGCGCGCCCATGAAGGTGGTGTTGACCGCCGGCAGGACCGGCTTGGTCTCGTAGACCTCGGCCATGAGCTGCACGCCCACGCCGCAGGCGAGCGAGACCACCGCGTCGGCGGCCTCCACGTCGGCCTTGAGCGTGTCGATGAACTCCCGGTCGCACTGCCGCGTCGGGGTCCGGACCGTCACCTCGACGGGCTCGCCCGCGACCTTGGCCGCGGTGCGCAGCTGCGAGGCGAGCATGTCCGCCTGGCGCTCTCCGCCGGTCAGACACACGGTCACGCATCCGCCGCAGCCCAGGACCAGCACCTTCTTCCTGCCGGCGAGGTTCCGCCGGATCTCCTCGAGGGGTTTGCGTTCCGCGACGATCATTTGCTCTTCTCCTCGGCGGTCTGGGGCTTGGCGGCCTGGCCCCTGGGCGCCCAGCCCTGGGCGCGCCGGGTGACCCGCTCGGCCATCAGGGCGATGGCGGCGAAGGCCGCTTCCTGGTTGTCGGCGGCGCCCACGTGGAGCGCCAGGCGCTCCGGGGCCACGCCGGCCTCGATCAGCAGTTGCCGGGCCTGCTCGTAGCGCTTGCGCAGGCGCAGCTCGACGGTCGGGTAGCGGCAGGTGCCGCTCTCGCATTCCAGAACGATCACCCCGCCGGCACCGGCCTCGAAGGCGTACATGATGTCCGCGGCCGAGAGCCGGCTCATGCTCGGCAGGAAGACCTCCTTGGCCGAGACCGCCGGCCGCGCCGGGTCGGAGCCGCCCCATCGCGCCGCCGGGGCGTGGTGGCCGCAGGTGAAGATCACGAGCCTGAGCCCCTTGGGGTCGAGCGACGCGAGCGCCGCGTCGACGCTCTTCCTGACCGCGTCCGGGCCGTAGCCGGCCATCACGATGGCGTTGGCCGGGCACTCCGCCGCGCAGATGCCGCAGCCCTGGCAGAGCGCCGAACTGATATCGGCGATCTCCTTCACCTCCGGGATCTCGAAGGGGCAGACCCGCCGGCAGGTCAGGCACGCCGCGCACTTGTCGGTGAGCACGAAGGGCCCCGAGGCGCAGCTCATGCACCGCCGGGCTTCTTTCATGGCCGCGGCCTCGGAGAGGCCCAGCTCGAACTGCCCGAAATTCGCCTTGCGCTCGGCGGCCGGCACGGCCGGCATCTCGGCGCGCGCGGCCTTGACCAGCCGCTGGGCGGTGGCCGGGGCGAGCTTGTCGATCTTGGGCGGCAGCGACTCGCCCAGGTCGATGGGCAGCCCGGAGAGGAACTGGTGGACGGCCCTGGCGGCGCGGTGGCCGCTCGCGACCGCCTCGACCGCCGAGCCCGGCCCGGTGACCACCTCGCCGCAGGCGAAGACGTCGGCCGCGCTGGTGCGCGAGGTCGAGCGGTCGAAGACCAGCCGCCCGCGCTCGTCGGCCTTGACGTCGGTGCCCTTGACGAGGGCGAGGTCGGCCTCCTGGCCGATGGCGAAGACCACCACGTCGCAGTCCAGCGTCGTCAGCCTGTTCTCGTCGTACTTGGGATTGAAGCGTCCGTTCCCGTCGAAAACCTCAGTGACCGCCTTGAACTCCGCGCCGGCGACCCGGCCGTCCCTGACGAGCACCTGCTTGGGCCCGAGCCGGTGGAGCGTGGCGACGCCCTCCTCGGCGGCCTCGTGGCGCTCCCAGCTCCAGGCCGGCTGCTCCTTCTCGTTCTCCAGGCAGGCCATCTGCACCCGCCCCGCGCCCAGGCGCACGGCGGTGCGGGCCACGTCGACGGCGACGTTGCCGCCGCCGATCACCACCACGGACTTGCCGGCGAGCCCCGGCCCGGCCGAATCCGCCGCGGCCAGGAAGGGCAGCGCCAGCTCGACGCCGGCGGCGTCGGCGCCGGGGATGGGGAGCCCGCGGCTCTTGGAAAGCCCCACGGCGATGACCACCGCCTTGAAGCCCTGGGAGCGCAGGTCGTCGAGCTGGAACGCGCCGCCCACCTCGACGTTGAGCCGGAGCTCCACGCCCTGGGCGACGATGGCGTCGACGTCGGCGGCGAGCACCTTCCGCGGCAGCCGGTAGGCCGGCACCGCGGTGCGCAGCAGGCCGCCGCCGGCCTCGCCCCGGTCGAAGACCGTCGGACGGTAGCCGAGCCTGGCCAGGTCCAGCGCCGCGGTGAGCCCGGAGGGTCCGGCGCCGACCACCGCGACCTTGTCGCGCTCCTGGAGAGGCTTCTCGAACTTCTGCCCCTCGGGGTAGTCGCGCTCGGCGACGAAGCGCTTCAGGTCGCGGATGGCCGCCGGCTGGTCGACGTCGTTCCGCCGGCACTCCTGCTCGCAGGGGTGGTGGCAGATCCGGCCGCAGGCGCCCGGGAAGGGCAGCACCTCGCGGATGACGTCGAGCGCCTCGCGGAACCTCCCGCGGGCGATGAGGTCGAGGTAGGCGCGCACGTCGGCGTGCACCGGGCACGCGGCGCGGCACGGAGCCCACTCCGTCTCGATCAGCGCGTCGGAACCTGCGAGCCTGGCGTACTCCTCTGAGGTCAGCTGTCTGCCTGGCATTTCTATGTTCCTGGTTCCTGGTTACTAGTTCCGGGTTCCGAGTTCCGGGTTTCGCGTTCCGCGTCCCTGGTTTCCGGGTCCCGGTCACACCACCAACCAGGAACCACGAACCAGGAACCAGGAACTTCTAAGCCTTGGCGGCCTCGACGACGTTCTTGAGCAGCATGGCCACGGTCATGGGACCGACGCCGCCCGGCACCGGGGTGATGAAGCCGGCGACCTCGGCGGCCTTGGCGTAGTCCACGTCGCCGACCGTCTTCATCGCCGGCTTGCCCTTCTTGTTGAGGAGCTGCTTGCCGTCGGGCCCGATGTCCGGCACGCGGTTGATGCCGATGTCGATGACCACCCCGCCCGGCCGGACCATCTCGCCCTTGATGAGCCCGGGCTTGCCCACCGCCACGCAGAGGATGTCCGCGCCGCGGGTCTTCTCGGCGAGGTCCCGGGTGGCGATGTGGCAGACCTCCACCGTGCAGAAGTGATCGAGGAAGAGCAGCGCCAGCGGCTTGCCCACGATCTCGCTGTGGCCGACCACCACCACGTTCTTGCCGTAGAGGCCGGCGGTGGTCTTGCCCGCGGCGATCATCTTCTTCGCGAACTCCGGCAGCGGGTCGTGGCTGGGCGGGAGGTCCAGGCTCCTGGCCAGCAGGAAGGCGCCGTGGGCCGTGCAGGGCGCCTGGCGGGCGTCGCCGTAGACCACCCGGCCCATGTTGGCCGGGTGCATGCCCTCCACGTCCTTCTCGAAGGCGATGGAGCGCTGTGCGGCGCGCGAATCCAGGCCCTCGGGCAGGGGCATCTGGAGGATGACCCCGGTCACCCGCGGGTCGGCGTTAAGCTTGCCGATGTGGGCGGCCAGGTCCGCCTGGGTGGTGGTCGCGGGGAGCTCGTCCAGACGGTAGGAGATGCCGATCTTCTCGCAGCTCTCCTTCTGGTTCTTGATGTAGACCCGGCTGGCGGCGTTCTCGCCGACCTGCACGGCCACCAGGAGCGGCGCGCGGCCGGCGGCCTTGAGTCCCGCTACCTCTTCCTTAAGGCCGGCGACGATCCTGTCGGCCAGCGCGTTGCCGTCGATCACTTGGGCGCTCATGGCATCCTGCTCCTTCTCCGGATCCGGTGGTTAGAAGAGACCGACCACGTTGCCCTTCTCGTCGATGTCCACGTCCACGGCCGCCGGGCGGCTGGGCAGCCCCGGCATGGTCGTGAAGGTGCCCAGGAGCGGGAAGAGGAACCCTGCGCCGGCCGAGGGCCGGATGTCCATCACCGGCACGGTGAAGCCCTCCGGCCGGCCCTTGACCGTCCCGTCGGGGCTCAGGCTGAGGTGGGTCTTGGCCATGCAGATGGGCAGCTTGCCCAGGCCCCACTTGGTGTAGGTCTTGATCTTCTTCTCGGCGACGTCGCTGTAGGTGACCTTGCCGGCGCCGTAGATCTTCTTCGCGATGGTCTCGATCTTGTCCTTGATGGACATGTCGTCCGTGTAGAGCAGCTTGAAGCTGGACTTCTTCTCGCAGGCACCGGCCACCGCCTCGGCCAGCTCCTTCCCGCCCGGACCGCCCTTGGCCCAGACCTCGGAGCAGAAGGCGCCCTCGGCGCCGGCGGCCACTGCGGCCTTGCGGACCGCGTCGATCTCCTTGTCGGTGTCGGAGGTGAAGCGGTTCACCGCCACCACCACCGGCACGCCGAAGGACTTGGCGTTCTCGATGTGCTTGGCCAGGTTGCAGACGCCCTTCTCCAGGAGCGCCACGTTCTCGGTGGTGTAGTCCTTGGGGATGGGCTTGCCGGGCACCACCCGCGGGCCGCCGCCGTGCATCTTGAGCGCGCGCACCGTGGCCACGATGACCACGCAGTTGGGCACCAGGCCCGAGACCCGGCACTTGATGTTCATGAACTTTTCCATGCCGCAGTCGGCGCCGAAACCGCTCTCGGTGACGACGTAGTCTGCGAGCTTCAGGGCCATGCGGTCGGCGATGATCGAGTTGTTGCCCTGGGCGATGTTGGCGAAGGGCCCGGCGTGCACGAAAACCGGGGTGTGCTCCAGGGTCTGCATCAGGTTGGGCTTGACCGCGTCGCGCATCAGCACGGCCATGGCCCCGGCCGCGCGCAGGTCCTCGGCGGTCACCGGCTGGCCCTTGTCGTTCTGGGCGACGATGATCTTCGCGAAGCGCTTGCGGAGGTCCTTGAGGTTCTCGCAGAGCGCCAGTATCGCCATCACCTCGCTGGCCACGGAAATGTCGAAGCCGGTCTCGCGCGGCATCCGCCCTTCGCCGCCGAGGCCCGCGACGATGTTGTAGACGCCCCACTTGTCGTTGAGGTCGATGACCCGGCGCCAGGAGATGGTCTCGGGCCTGATGCGCAGCTCGTTGCCGTGCTTGAGGTGGGCGTCGATCATGGCGGCGAGCAGGTTGTTGGCCATGCTCACCGCGTGGACGTCGCCGGTGAGGTGGAGGTTGAAGTCCTCCATGGGCACGACCTGGCTGTAGCCGCCGCCGGCCGCGCCGCCCTTGATGCCGAAGACCGGCCCGAGGGAGGGCTGGCGGATGCAGGTGAAGACCTTCTTGCCGATGTGCCCGAGCGACTGGGACAGGCCGATGGTCGTGACCGTCTTGCCCTCGCCGAGCGGCGTGGGGTTGATGGCGGTGATGTCGACGTACTTGCCGTCGGGGCGGCCCTTGAGGCGGTCGAGGATCTTGAGGTCCACCTTGGCCTTGTAGTTGCCGTAGAGCTCGAGTTCGTCTTCCTTGATACCCGCCTTCTCGGCGATCTGGCGGATGGGCAGCATCCTGGCAGCCTGGGCGATCTGGAGATCGGAGAGCATGAGCGAACCCTTAATCGCGGCGGCGAATCTGTCACCGTTCCGCCCCGGCCCCCCGTCGGCCCGGGGAAGGTCACCGCGGTCCAGGCCGCGCCGCCAGCCGGCGCCGGACCCTTCCGGTTCGGGGTGAAGAATAGGGGATGTCGCGCCTAATGCAAGTGCATGACCCTGCTGAAAACGGGGATTCCCGTCCTCCGGCCCACCGTTATATCATCGCAACGCCGGCCGGGCGGAACGAAAGACGAGAAACTATGGACATCATCACCCGGGAGGAGGTCAAGGAGCTCTGCCGGCACGCCGAGGCTCCCTGCGTCTCCATCCACATGCCCACCCACCGCACGGCCGGTTCGACGGTCGAGGACCGTCTGCGCTTCAAGAACCTGGTCGGCGAGGCCCAGGACCGGCTCACCGGCGCCGGCATGCGCCGCCCGGAGGCCGTCGAACTCCTCGGACCGCTGCACAAGCTCCACCGGGACGACGCCTTCTGGATGCGCACACTGGAGGGCCTGGCGGCCTTCGTCGCCCCGGGCTTCTTCAGGCGCTACGCGCTTCCCGCGGCCTTCGCCGAACACCTGGACGCCGGCGAGCGCTTCCAGGTGCGGCCGCTGGCCGCGCTCCTGCCGCTGGGAGGTCGATACCACGTCCTGGCCGTCGACAAGAACGGCTCGACGCTCCACGAAGGCGACGGCTACGAGCTCCGCGCGCTGGAACTGCCGCCGGCCACGCCCCGGAGCCTGGCCGACGTGCTCCGGCTCTACTCTCTGGAAAACCTGCTCGACTTCCACACCCGGACGCCGCACGTGGGGGCCGGCGGGCTGCGCACCGCGGTCTTCCACAGCGACAAGGAGACCGAGATCGCCCTCAAGCAGCGCGTCGCGGAGTACTTCCGGCTGGTGGACCGCGGCGTGGCCCGGAGCCTGCGGGAGAAGAGCGCCCCCCTGGTCCTCGTCGGCGTCGAGTATCTGACCACCATGTATCGCGAGGTCAGCAGTCAGCCGCATCTGTTCGCCGAGAGCGTCGTCTGCTCGCCCGAGCGTCTGACAGCCGCCGAACTCCACAAGCGCACCTGGGCGCTGGTGGGCGCCCATTTCGACAAGCCCCGCCGCGACGCGCTGGCCGCCTTCCCCAACCTGCTCAGCGCCGGGAAGGCGACCGGGGACCCGGAGGAGGTGCTGGTCGCCGCCGGCCAGGGAAGGGTCTGGTCGCTGCTGTGCCTGCGGGACGAGAGGCTCTGGGGGACGTTCGACGCGGCCCGGGGCCGCCTGGACGTTGCCGACGGACCGCGTCCCGGCGCCACGGACGTGTCCAACCTGGCTGCCATCATGGCCATCGAAACGGGAGCTGCGGTCCACGAGGCCGCTCCCGGCGAACTGCCCGCAGGAGTGGCGATCGGGGCGCTGCTGCGGTCCTGAGCACGCTTCGCGCGCACTATTATGAGGAAGGGGAAGACGACGCGATGATCAACGGACCGCCGGCGGTCGCTCCCGTCGGCGAGAACGCCGCGGCCGGCAAGCATCGTCGCCGGAGGCGGGAGCGTTGCGCTTTCCGCCCGCGGCGCGCGCCGCAAATTACATTTGACAGTCCCGTCCACGGAGCTACACTGCCCCCAGTGCCGGTTTTCAGGGCGGTGGCTCTTAGCGTCAAGGCCGAGGTGCTCATGCCCAACGAAATGGACATCAACAAGGTTATTCAGGGCGCCACCCGGCAGATGGACCTGGGCGACCTCGCCAGACTGGGTCACAAGCGCGTCCGGGTCATCGACGAGGCGCGCATCCGCGAGCTCATCTCCCAGGCCGTGCAACAGGCCATCGACGCCGAGATGCAGGACGAGGGCGCCCGCGAGCGGCGCCTGGCGGCCGAGAAGTCCAAGCGCGAGCTCGAGGCCAGGATCGCCGAGAGCCAGGCCCAGCTCGAGAGCGGGGCCGTGGCCACCCAGGAGAGCAACCAGCTCCGCGAGGAAGTCTCCCGACTCAAGGCCCAGCTCAGCGACGCCACCCAGGTCGTCGAGGCCGAGAAGCGCCGGCTGGCCGAGGAGTCCCAGAAGGAATTCCAGAAGCTCCTGGCCAACGCCAAGGCGGAGGTCGAGGCCAAGTCCAGCGCGCTGGAGGCCGCCCTGCGGGACATGCTCGGCCGCGCCGAGCAGGCCATCCCCCGCGAGGAACTGGCCGCCCTGCCCAAGCCGCAGCAGACCGGTCCGGGAGCCGCGCCCGCGGCCGAGATGCTCGAGTCGCTGAGCCTGCGCGTGGGGGTGCTCGGGCGCATCGCCGAGAGCGCCGAGCGCGAGGTGGCCTCGCGGGAGCAGGACATAGCGCTGGCCGCCGCCGAGCGCCACCGCATCCAGAACGAACTCAAGGCCTCCAAGGACGACGTGGAGAAGTTCCGGGGCGAGGCCCAGACCCTGCAGCGCCAGCTCGACGCCCGCGACCAGGACATCGCCGTGGCCGCCGGCGAGCAGCGCCGGCTGCAGACCGAGCTCAAAGCCCTCAAGGAGGAGGTCGAGAAGCGCCGCGAGGAGGCCTTCAACCTCCAGCGCCAGCTCGACGCCCGGGGCCAGGAACACGCGGCCGCAGCCGGCGAGCGCGAGCGGGTCCAGCTCGACCTCAAGGCCGCCCGCGACAACGCCGAGCAGTCGCGCCAGGAGCTTTCCAGCCTGCAGCGCCAGCTCGACGGGCGCGACCAGGACATCGCCGTGGCCGCCGCCGAGGCCCGCCGGCTCCAGGCCGAGATGAAGGCCCTGCGCGACGAGGCCGAGAAGCGCACCGGGGAGATCCACAGCCTCCAGCGCCAGGTCGACGCCCGCGAACACGACGTGATGCTCGCGGCCATCGAGCAGCGGCGCGTCCGCGAGGAACTCAACCACGCCCGCGAGCAGGCCAACCGGGCGACCGAACTGGAAGGCGAGGTCCGCCGGCTCAACTCCGAGCGCGAGCTGCTCATGGCGCGCATCGAGGAGAACCGCACCCGCGAGACCGCCGGCAGCGAGCAGATCGCCAAGCTCACCGAGAAGATCGACTCGATCAAGGGCGCGGGGGTCGGCGGCGAGCAGCTGGCCAGCCTCAAGGGCGCCCTCGGCGAGGAGATCGCCCGGCAGATCGCCTGGGCCATGTCCTCCCAGAAGACCGGGGTCATCGGCGTGGACCCCGGGCTGCAACTCGACGCGCTCTTCAACCAGAAGGTCGAGACCAACGTCGAGTCCATCAAGACGGAGAAGAAAGGCGGGGAGTCCATGGCCGCAAAGCTGGCCAAGCTCCGCGGCGCCAGAGGAACGAAGGATTCCGGCGGGGGGGGCGCTGCGCCCTCAAGCCCGTCGGGCACCGGCGAGGAGGGCAAGCAGTGAGCGACGAACTCAAGAAGAGCGGCAAGGCAGAGGACGAGGGCGTGGTTCAGGGCGGACCGGCCAAGCAGGAGAAGGGTCCGGAGCTGGCCATCGGCAGAGGGTTGGACATCGGCACTTGCAACCTGGTCTCGGCGGCCCAGGACAAGGACGGCAACATCCTCTACCGGTCGCTGCGCAACGCCTTCATCGACGTGGAGATCAACGACTTCACCAAGAAGATGCTCACCAAGCTGGGCGTCCAGTACATCCTGCACCAGAAGCGGATGTACGTGGTCGGCAACCCGGCCTTCGAGCTGGCCAACATCTTCAACCGGGAGACCCGCCGCCCGATGGCCGCCGGCCTCCTGTCGCCGCACGAGGCCGACGCGCTGCCGATCATCCGGCTGCTGGTCAGCCAGACGCTCGGCGAGCCGGCCCGCGAGAACGAGCCCTGCTTCTTCTCGGTCCCCGGCGAACCCATCGACGTGCAGATGAACGTCGTCTACCACCGGGACATCTTCAACGGCTTGCTCACCAAGCTGGGTTTCAAGCCCACCCCGCTGTCCGAGGGCCACGCGGTGGTCTTCGCGGAACTGGCCGACGACGACTTCACCGGCATCGGCATCTCCTGCGGCGCGGGCATGTTCAACATCTGCGTGTCCTACAAGACCGTGCCGGCGCTGGCCTTCTCGACCTCCCGCGGCGGCGACTGGATCGACAACAACGCCGCCATGGTGCTGGGCATGAAGGCCCCGCGCGTCACCGCCATCAAGGAGAAGGGCATCGACCTCGTCCAGCCGCGCAACCGCGAGGAAGAGGCCATCGTCATCTACTACCGCAACCTGATCAACTACACCCTGGTCAACATCAAGCGGCGCTTCGAGTCGGCCGAGAACATGCCCACCTTCTCGACCCCCATCGACATCGTCTGCTCGGGCGGCACGGCGCTGGCCCAGGGGTTCGTCGACCTCTTCGCGCAGGAGTTCAAGAACGTGGACTTCCCGCTCGAGGTCAAGAACATCCGCCTGGCCTCCGACCCGCTCAACGCGGTCGCCCAGGGCTCGCTGATCGCGGCGATGCAGTAGTTCTGAGTTCAGACGCGCACCGTAGGGGCACGGCTTGCCGTGCCCCTACTTGTTGGCAGGCGGCTTCTCCCGTCTCGCGACCGTCAACGCCTGCGGAATCAGCCGCCCCGAAGGCACCCGGACCCGGGCCTTCTCGTGCTCGACGGCGAGCCCCGTGCTCGGGCCGCCGTCGAGGTTGAGCGCCGAGTCGAGCCCCAGCCCGCCGGGGGCGCCGGAGGCGAGCACCGCGGCCCACTCGTCGAGGGTGATCTCCGAGTCGCAGACCGCGATGACGATGCGTCCGTCCGCGCCGACGCCGATGGCCGTGCGGCGGTGGCGCGCGGGCCTTGGGTCCTTGTAGGCCGCCTTTCCGCCGGAGACCAGGAGCGGCGAGTTCTGGACCGCGAAGTCCGCGCCGGGGCCGGGTTCCTTGAAGTCCTTGAACGGCACGACGACCGCGCGGCCCTTGCCGTCGAGCGCGAAGACGCCTCCGTTGGGGAGGTTCCGGTTGAACCGGGAGAGCGCCCTGCCGCCCGAGACGAGCAGCGTCACCGGCTCGTCCTCCTTGCCGAAGTAGGCGCCGTTGACGACGACCGGAACTTTGTCCGCCCTGGCCACGTCGGCGAGGGTCCGGCCGTCGCTGGCAGGATTCATGCGGACGGCCAGGACGAAGCGCTTCGGGTCGATCCTGACCGCGGTGACCTTGAGGACTACCAGTGCCGCCGCGTCGTCCTCGCGGCGCCGCCGGTCGAGCGACTCCTCGAGAAGCTCGAGGCCGGGCTCCAGTTCTTTCCAGTCACCGCCTTTGGCGACGGTCCACGGGGCGGCGGGGGCGGCGCGCTCCGCGGCCGGAGCCGAAGTCGACCCGGGAAGCAACGCGAGGAGCGCGCAAAGAGACGCCGCTCCGGCGGCGCCAATCCTCCCGCGCGGCACGCGCCGACGCCTCCGGCCGGCCTCAGCGGGCCCCGGCCACGGCTTCGTACATGGCCAGCAGGTTCCGCACCGGAGACCCGGCCTGCACGTTGTGGATGGGGTTGAAGACGAAGCCGCCGCCGGGCGCGAAGATCGCGATGCGCTCGCAGACCTGCTCGCGCACCTCCTCCGGCCCCCCGAAGGGCAGAACGCGCTGGGTGTCGACGCCCCCGCCCCAGAAAGTGACCTTCGGGCCGAAGCGCCGCTTGAGCTCCGCCGGGTCCATGTCCGCCGCCGAGCACTGCACGGGGTTGAGGATGTCGAACCCCGCCTCGATCAGCTCGGGAATGAGCGGCAGAATGGCGCCGCAGCTGTGCTTGAAGGTCTTCCAGGAGGTGTTCGCGTGCACCCAGTCGTTGAGCCGCTTGTGGAAGGGCTTGAAGATCCCGCGGTAGGTCTCGACGGACATGAACGGGCCGTTCTGGGTGCCCAGGTCCGTACCGCACATGAAGATCGCGCTGATCCGGTCGCCGACCGCCTGGCGGTAGGACTCGAGGTTGCGCAGCGCGATCTCGCACTGGCCCTCGAAGACCGCGCGGACGTAGTCCGGCCGGGCGGCCAGGCTCACGTACCACTCCTCGATGTCGCGGATGCCCTTGGGACGCTTCATCCAGGGTGCCGGCACCAGGGCGATGTCGCCGAAGGCCGTGCCGGGAATGCCGCCGACGATGGCCCGGTCGCTCTCGCCGCGGAGGCGCTTCGACTCGCGCTCGTAGTGGGCGAGGTCCTCGTCGGAGAGCGGCGCGAAGTCCTCGAGGTTGTCGCGCGGGTCGAGCCGGTCCTCGTCGATCGGCCCCTGGCGGACGACCGAGTCGAAATAGAAGCCGCCCCCGGGCATCCGGCCGCTCGGCGGCGCGGAGCGGTCGCCGCCCGGATACATGAGGATGTCGCCGGCGGCGTCGGGCTCGGTGTTGAATCCCGCCGGCACCAGCACCGGGGTGCCGTCGAACGTCGTCCAGGGCTTCCAGCCGTCGTTGGCGAAGCCGAACATGTTCGACCGGCCCGGGAGATTGACCGTGTCCACCCCCAGGCGCTCCGCCAGGTCGGGGGCGACCTCTCCGAGCATCTGGTAGGGCTCGACCACCCTGACCGGCGTCCCCGGCCGGTCCAAGCCGAGCGCCTGGCGCAAAGCGTAGACGGCGCTGACATGCATGCCGGATGTCGCCGTGGCGCCCAGGTCGAGGGGCACGCGGTCGGGCTGGCGGTGGTTCAGGGCTGCTTCGACCCGCTCGCGGGAATTCATCGGCGCCTCCTCTCGAACGGGAGGCATTGTCCACCCCTGCGGGCGGATTTCAAACCGCCGATGGCGTGTCGATCAGGCCCGCTTGCGGGCGCCGAGCCTGCGTCGTCTGGCGCCGCCCTCGAGGGACACGAGGATGTCCTCGATGCGCACGCCCAGGCCCGAGCAGTCCAGGGCGTGGCGCACCGGACGGCACCGCATGGTCACGCCGTCGAAGGACTCCCCGCGCATGGTCACGTGCAGGACCGACGGCCCCACGGGGATGGTCCCATTCTGGAGCCGGAAGTCGGCCAGCAGGGCTCCCGAGGCCGAGATGTTCGCCACCCGGGCGGAGCCGGTGTCCAACGTCGAGCCGTCCGGCGCGCAAAGCCGGACCTCGGCCGGAATGTCCACGGTCCGGCGGCGGCACTCCCGGTAGTGGGGGCGCTGCCGGTCGACCACCCGGTCATCGGACATGGCGGGCGCCAATAGCTGCATGGTCCCTGAATCCATCCGTGAGCCTCCTGAGAGCCTGCCTGGGCAGGCTCCAGCCTCCGTGCATCCGTTTATCGGCGGACCGGCGGACGGCCTGCACGAAAAGGCGCGCGGGAGGCACGCAGAGCTATTTCAAGAACCGCCAACAAAAGCTGGCGAGTTCCAACCACAGAGTACACGGAGGACACGGAGGACACGGAGGACAACCCGGAGCTGTTGTCCGCAAAGGGCCCATCTGGTGAGACATGGGCCTATAGCCGCGAACCACAAGTTCCTGCCATCCTCCGTGTCCTCCGTGTCCTCTGTGGTTGGACATCTTCGCTTCCTGCAATGGCACTGGGGAGGCTCACGCCCTACTTGCAGCCGTCTGCCGCCGTGATAGACTCGCCCCCGTCGCGGCCGCTCGGCCGCCGCCAATACGTTCTTCCACAGGAGGCCCATCATGAGCGCCGATCCCCAGGCCAGGCTGCGCGAGTTCAAGCCCCGGCACGAATTCTTCGTGGGCATCGACTCCGACGGCTGCGCCTTCGACACCATGGAGGTCAAGCACAAGGACTGCTTTTGCCCCATGTACGTGAAGCACTGGGGCCTGGCCGCGGTCGCAAAGTACGCCCGCGAGGCCTGGGACTTCGTCAACCTCTACTCCAAGACCCGCGGCTGCAACCGCTTCCTGGCGGCGCTGGGCTCGCTGGACGTGCTCCGCGAGCGCCCGGAGGTCGGGGCCCGGGGCGTGAAGATCCCCGAGGCCCGGGGGCTCCGCGACTGGGTGGCCCGCGAGACCAAGCTCGGCAACCCGGCCCTGGAGGCGGCCGCGAAGGCCACCGGCGACCGGGACCTGGCCACGGCGCTGGCCTGGAGCAAGGACGTCAACCGCCAGGTCGAGGAGATCGTCAGGGACGTGCCGCCCTTCCCCTTCGTCCGCGAGTCGCTGGCCAGGCTCCATCCCCGGGCCGACATAGTCTGCGTGAGCGCCACCCCGGGGGAGGCCCTGGAGCGCGAGTGGGCCGAGCACGACATCGCCGGCTACGCCGCGGTCATCGCCGGACAGGAGATGGGCACCAAGAAGGAGCACCTCAAGCTCGCCGCCGCCGGCAAGTACCCGGCCGCCAACGTGCTCATGGTCGGCGACGCGCCCGGCGACATGGCCGCCGCCAAGGCGGTCGGCGCGCTCTACTACCCGATCAATCCAGGACACGAGGAGGCCAGCTGGAAGCGGTTCTTCGACGAGGCCGTGGACCGCTTCCTGAAGGGCGAGTACGCCGGCGGCTACGAGGCCGGGCTCATCGCCGAGTTCAACAGCTACCTGCCGGAGGTCCCGCCCTGGAAGTAGTCGGTGGATCGGCTCCGGGGAGCGGGTCATTCAGTTTTCGTCGGCGGGCCTACCCGAAAGCCAAATCCTGCTTTCGGGATTTGGCTTTCGGTCTGCACTGTCCGAGTGTCGGAAGGTTTCTGCCGTAGGAATGGGGGCCGGCGGCGATAGCACCGCCGGCCCCCATTGTAGGCCCGCCGACGAAGGCTGAATGACCCTGGCCGCCTGGCCGCAGAGGCGCGCCCCTCTCTATTTGGTCTCTTCGTGGTAGTGCGACTGGTAGCCGTAACCGTAGCCGTAGCCGTAGCGGCTGCCATAGTATCCGTAGTAGCCGTAGCTCCTGGAGCGGCCCGACACCCGGTTGAGGATCATGCCCACAATCCGCGCGCGGACGTGCTCCAGCCGGGCGACGGCCGTGGAGACCTGCTCGGCCGGGGCGTGCTTGCAGGAGACCACCAGCACCACGCCGGAGACGAACTGCGAGACCACCGTGCTGTCCACCACGGGCAGCACCGCCGGTCCGTCGAGGATGATCACGTCGTAGTGCCGCTTGGCGTGCTCCATCAGGCGGCGCATCTCCTCGGAGCCCAGCAGCTTCGAGGGATTGACCGCGCCCTTGCCGGCGCTGATGAAGGACAGGTTCGGCACCTTGGTGCGCAGTTCCACGTCCTCCAGGCTGGCCCGGCCCGACAGGTATCCGCCGAGGCCCGGTGACTGCATGGCCTGCGGACAGAGGTTCTCGAACAGGCGGTGGGCCCGCGGCCGGCGCAGGTCGGTGTCGATCAGCAGGGCGTTGTTGCCCTCCAGGCAGTAGGAGATGGCCAGGTTCGCGGCGATGGTGCTCTTGCCCTCGCCGACCACGCCGCTGGCCATCAGCACGACCTTCGGCGCGCCCGGAGGCAGCGCGTAATTGATGTTATTGCGCAGCACCTCGAAGATGCTGGCGATCATGGACTTGGGCTGGCTCAGGTCGATGAGCAGCGGCTCGTCGTCGCCGCGCAGCGGCACCGGGCCGAGGAAGGGCAGGCCGAAGCGCTGGAGCAGGTCGCCCTGATCGCGGATGCGGTCCTCCAGGTTTTCGGCGATGAACGCGGCCAGGACCGCCAGGGCCAGGGCCAGGGCCAGACCCAGCGCCAGGTTGAGCGACCAGCGCGGCGAGAAGTAGTCGCCCTTGCCGGGCGCCACCGCCTTGGTGAGCACGGTCCAGTCGGAGGTGAGGTTCATGCCCTCCAGATACTTCTGGAGGCCGAGGACCGCCGCCTCCAGCAGCTTCTGGCTGCGGAGGAGCTCGTTCATCTCCTCGGCCGTCTTCTGTTCGGGAGGCGGCGGCTTGCCGAGCGTGGTGCGCTTCTCCTTGATGAACTGGTCGAGCGCGGCGATCCTGGCCTCCACCCCGGCCCTCTCGGCGCGCAGCAGCGTCAGGTTGCGCTGGACGCTCTCGATGTCGGGCTTGCCCTCGTCTCCGCGCTGCTCCCTGGCCTTGCGCAGTACGATCTTGAGCAGCTCGTCGCGCTCGCTCTTGAGCTTGGCGTAGGTGGGGTGGGCCTCGTAGTACTTGGTCTCGGCCTGGGCCAGGGCCAGCTCCGCGCGGACCAAAGCCTTCTCCAGGTCGGCGACGTCCGCCCCGGGCTGCCGGACCGCCGCGGGCGCCAGGCCCTTGGCGAGCTGTTCGAGCTTCTCTATGCGCAGGTCCAGCTCGCGCTTCTGGATCTCCGCCTCCTGCATGCGGGTCTCGAGGCGGCTGATCTGGGCGCCGGCCTCGTCGGCGACGCCGCCCCCAACCCTGGACAGTTCCCGGTAGATCTCGGCGAGCCGGGCGGACTTCTCCTCCAGGGCCTTCTCCGCCTTCTTCCGGCGGCCCTCCAGCTCCGCCCGGGTCCTGTTTCTGACCGCCTCCCCGTAGGCCTTGGCGATGGCCGCGACGCGGCTGAAGTTGGTGTCCACCACCGCGATGGCCAGTTCCTGGTTCTTCTCGTCGCCGCTGGCCTGCACCATCTCGGCCAGCTGCTCGCGGGTGGGGGCGGCCAGCCCGGCTTTGGTCAGCGTCGCAATGACGTCGTCGGCCATCTTGCCGTTGGCGATCTCGCGCAGGGCGCTCTGCACGGACATCAGCCCTGCGCCCTGGGACTGGACGCCCGGCATGTCCCCGCCCTCGACGCGCAGGAGCACCGTATGCGCCCTGTAACGCTTGGGCTGCAGGGTGGTGAAGACCGCAACGCCGATCAGAGGCAGCAGGCCGACCAGCACCATCAGGCGCAGGTGGTGGCCGAAGAGACGCAGGTACTGCCGCAGGCCGAACTCGCCCGGAGAGTCCCCGTGGGACAGCAGGAATGGCTGGCCCGGCGAGGAGCTCTGGACCGGACCGCCCCGAACGCTGGCGGGCCGGCCCTGGCCGACGGGCGGCAGAGACTTGGAGGTGTCGTTCATCGCCCCTCGCGCCGCACCCGCAGGCGGCCACCCACCAGTGACGCGGGCATCACCCATGTTCGTCCCCGGACCGGGGGACATGTCGGTTTCGCATCAAGATTATCGGCCCTTGGCGACGCCATCTTCAATCAACTTCCGACTTCCGCTTCCCTCTATATATGTTCTGTTGTCTGTTGAGAGGCGCGCACCTTGTGATATCATCGGAAAGATGCCCGAAAATGAAGACCCTTCCCTCTCCGGAAAAGCGCGCGAACCACTCCCGCGGGTGGGGTTCGTCACCACCGAGCTCGGCGCCGGCGGCGCCGAGAAGGTCGTATGCGAACTGGCCCGGCGCCTGCCCAGGGACCGCTTCGAAGTGGCCGGCGTGTGGTGCCTGGCTCCCGCCGACGGCTTCCACGCCGAAGTCCTCGTCGGTGCCGGTATACCGGTGCGCGGAGCCGGGATTCGGGGCATCCTCGGAGCCCCGTCCGGACTGCTGCGCCTGCGAAGCGGGCTCCGCGGAGCCGGACTGGATCTCCTCAGCGCGCACCTATTCCACGCCGGGTTGGCGGCCAGGCTGGCGGTCACAGGCCGGCCGGCGCCCCGCCTCGTCGTAACCCACCATCTTCCGGAGGTTCGAGGCTGGCGCCATCGGGTCGAGCGACACTGGCCGGGGCGGGTCGCTGCGTACACGGCGGTGTCAGCCACGGTGGCCGGCTCCATGGTGGAGGGGCTCGGCCTGCCGCCGGGCAGCGTGCGGGTCATCCCCAACGGTGTGGACGCCGGAGCGTTCGCGCGGGACATGCTTCCGGAGAGGTCGGCGGCTCGCCGCAGGCTGGGACTGCCGGAGGGGGCCCGGGTCGTCGGCGCGGTCGGAAGGCTGGTGCCCGAGAAGGACCCCCTGGCTCTGCTCGAAGCCTTTGCCATCCTGGCGGCACAGGACCCGGAGCTGCATCTCCTGTGGGTCGGCGACGGCCCGCTGCGGGGCGAGATCCGGCAACGGGGCGAGTCCCTTGGCCTCGCCGGACGGGTGGCCCTGGCCGGCTTCCTGCCCGACGTCCGGGAGGGGCTCGCCGCCATGGACGCCTTCGCGATGCCCTCCCGCTCCGAGGGCCAGGGTCTGGCGCTGCTCGAAGCGCTGGCCGCCGGCCTGCCCGCCGTGGCCACGGACATTCCGGCCTTCAGGGAGACGGCCGGGGATCCCGGGCGCGCCGCGCGGCTGGTCTCGCCGGGCGACGCCGCCGGCATGGCCGGAGCGCTCCGATCCATCCTGGCCGACGCGCAGCAGGCGCGGCAACTGGGAGAAGCCGGGCGGGCGCTGGTCCGCGAACGATTCCCGATCGATGCCATGGTCGGCGGCTATGCGGACCTGTTCGCCGGGGTGCTGGCCGGCAGGAGCGCATGACGCTCCGGACCAGACCGGGCCCCGGCAGACAGGTGCAACGCATCCGCCGGCAACACATGGCGAAATGTTTTTTGACAGCGTCCGGCGGCGGGACTATAATTCGCCGCCGTCGGGCACCGGCGGCATCGGCCGGCTCCGCCCGATACGGGGATTGAGCGTGGGAGGCTTTCGCATGCGTGGAAAACTGCTGCTGGGCCTGTTGGCACCGTTGGCAATGGTGTGCTTCGTTCCCGCCGCGCTGTCGGGGGAAGAGACCGCCGGGCAGGGCGAATCCCCGGAGGCCAAGGGCCGCACCTATTACAGCACGCAACTGCTCGAAGAGGTCAACAAGAACATAGAAAAGCACAAGGCGGAAGGCGAGGCCAGGGAGAAGGCGGCCACCAAAGCCAAGGTCGATGAGTGGAACGCGGAGTTCCAGAAGGTCATCGCCCCGCAGGAGGGCAAGTTCGAGTACGACGGCAAGCCCGTCACCTTCAAGGAACCCCGCAAGCCCGAGGACGTGAAGTACGAGCCCGGGACGACCTACAAGCCCTGGAGCCTGAAGGCCGAGGACTTCGCCTTCGACCTCCCGGTGGAAGTCTTCGAGCGCCAGCCGGAAGGCGCGGCCGGTCGCGAACGGACCTACGTGGTCCTGCCCTACACCATCACCAACAGCCTCGCGGAGAACAAGCTGCTGACCCCGCGCATCACCATGGTCACCGACGGAGGCGTGACGACCGCCGAGGTCTGCGGCTTCGTGCCCCACGAGTCGGTCGAGGTCTCGACCATGCTCAAGCGCGCCTGGACGGCGGAGCTGGTCGGCTTCGCCCGCGAGAAGGCCGAGCACGGCGCCATCGAAGCCGGCCAGACCAAGGCTGGCGTGGCGGTCTTCCCGCGCTACGATCCCGGCACCACCAGCGTGCGGTTCCTGATCGAAGGCCTGGCCGACGAGTTGAACTTCAAGAAGGATCTGCGCAAGGTCATGGTCCTCGAGTTCGTCCGTCCGGGCAACATCTACTATCCGGGACAGGTCAAGCTGGCCTTCAAGCGCCGCATCGGCGGCAAGCTGATCGACCCCAAGGCCGGCTACCTGCCGGCCCGGGACGACGACGTGCACCACGGCTTCGACTGGGTCTGGCTCTGGAACTGGGACGTGGCCGCCAAGGTGGCCGAGGCCCCCAAGGCCTCCGAGATGGACTCGCCGACCGGCACCGAGAAGCAGAAGTTCTGGTGCTACAAGATCACCATCCCCAACCGGACCGGCGAGGAGCAGCCCCTGACCATCGACAAGGTCAGCACGATCATCGATCTGGAGATCCTCGGCAAGAAGATCGAGGTGCCCTTCGTCGACGACGGCTCTCTGGACGTCTACAAGACCGCCTTCTTCGAGAAGGAGGGCAAGCCGGTGACCGGCAAGCGCTTCCCGAACGGCGCCAAGGTCTCCGCGGGAGACGACAACGCGGTGAGCTTCTGGGTCGCCTTCCGGGAGAGCGACTTCGACTTCGAGGCGGTCTGCCGCAACCTCACCGCGGAGTTCAATCTGGATCTGGCCAGGGCCCGCAACGCCGGCGGAGAGAAGATGCCCTACGAGGTGGTGGCCGGCGTGGCCAAGTTCGACGCCGCCAAGATGGCCCAGGCCCGCAAGGAGCTTCTGGAGAAGATCCCGGCGGCGCTCGCGGCCCAGCTCAAGGAGCGCGTGGTGGCCGCCATCAGCGCCAAGAGCGGCCTGGCCTCGGGCACGCGGGTGATGAACCGGAGCCTGTACCAGCCGGCCTTCACGCCAGCCGAGACGCAGAAGTAGCGCAGCGCAAGCTTCGAAAGGCGACGGCCGGCCCCGGTGCGCAAGACGCAGCGGGGCCGGTTTCTTGAGAGGATGCCCATGCGAGTCCTGGTGATCGACAACTACGACTCCTTCACCTACAACCTGGTCCAGGCCATCGGCTCCATGGGCCACGACCTGGAGGTCTTCCGGAACGACCGGATCACCCCGGCGGAGGTGGCCGAGAGGCGCCCCGACCGCGTGGTCGTGTCCCCCGGACCGTGCACGCCGCGGGAGGCGGGAGTGAGCTGCGCGGTCATCCGGGAGCTCTCCGGCAGGATACCCATCCTGGGCGTCTGCCTCGGCCACCAGTGCATCGCCGAGGTGTTCGGGGCCAGGGTGGTCCGCGCCGACCGGATCATGCACGGCAAGACCTCGCAGATTTCCCACGACGGCCGGGGCGTCTTCCGCGGCCTGGGCAACCCCTTCGAGGCCACCCGCTACCACTCGCTGGTCGTGCCCGAGGAAACCGTGCCGGAGTGCCTGGAGGTCTCGGCCCGCACCGCCGACCGGGGCGAGGTCATGGGCCTGCGCCACCGGACGCTGGCGGTCGAGGGCGTGCAGTTCCATCCCGAGAGCTTCCTGACGGTCGAGGGCAACCGGCTGCTGGCGAACTTCCTCGAGGGCTGCCAGTTGCCGGTTGCCAGTTGCCAGTAGACAGTCCGGGCACGGCTGGACAAATGGACGCTTCCAGAGAGGCGCAGGCGCCCCCCCGCGAATCCGGCACCTTCGTCGCCCTTCTCTCCGGCGGGCTCGACTCGGTGGTGGCCCTGGCCGCCGCGGCGCGCGCGGCGAAGCCGGTGCTCTGCCTGACCTTCGATTACGGCCAGCCGGCGGCCGCCCGGGAGACCGAGGCCGCCCGCGCCGTGGCCGGGCACTACTCGTGCCGGCACGAGGCCGTCGCGCTGCCCTGGTACCGGCGGCTCCTGCCCGAGGCCTTCTCCGGCGGAGACGCGGCCGTTCCCGAGCCGGAGAACTTCGGGAAGGCCAGCGCCGAGGCCGTGTGGGTGCCGGGGAGAAACCTGGTCTTCGTGGCCGTGGCCGCGGCCTGGGCCGAGAAGCTCGGCGCGTCCGAGGTGGTGACCGGCTTCAACGCCGAGGAGGCGGCCACCTTCCCGGACAATTCCGCGGAATTCGTCGGCGCGGCGAACTCCGCCCTGGCTTTCTCCTCTTACGGCAGGGTGCGGCTGGCCGCGCCGCTGGCCGGCCTCGACAAGCGCGCCATCGTCCGGCTGGGCCGCGAGTTGGGCGCGCCCCTGGACCTGGCCTGGAGTTGCTACCGCGGAGGAGAGAACCCCTGCGGCCGCTGCGAGAGCTGCCGGCGTCGGCTGGCGGCCGGAGGCTGACCAGCCCCCCCTTCCCGCAACGTCCATGCAACGCATTTTCGGTTGCCTCCCGGCCCCACGTCCCCGTGTTTCCGCGCCTCATCTCCCCTCCTCCCCTTGACGGGCTTTGCAGCCTCCGTATCCTCAGCCCCGCAATGGAGCAACGCAGCGCGCAGCGGAACCCCGTGGTCGCCGTCCCTGAAGCCGCCAGGATCTCGCTCTGGAGTCTGGTGCTGGGGATGACCATTTCGCCGGGGACCATCCTGGCCGACGGGGCGCGTCCGGCGTCCCCGACCAGAGGACTCGCGGTGGCCGCCGTGGCCTTTGCGCTCTTCTTCGGCCTGAGCGGCCTGGAGAGCAGTGGCATCGCTGCCGCCTTCGGCTTCGGCTTGCTTGGGGCGACACTTGGCGCAGCCGGAGTCCTGGCCGCTGCACTGCCGACCTGCCTGATCTCCCGCTTCACGAACTCTCCCCGCACAGTGAGCTGGTGCGTGGCCGCGTTCGGATCCGCCTACGCCCCCATGCTGCTCCACGCAGCAGCCGGCCTGGCCTTCCACCTGGTTCTCGGCTGGAACACGGCGGTGGCCTTCGGGGCCAGCGGGCTGCTCTGGTCGGTGCGCCCGCTCTTCGCGGTCAGTTCGCGGGCCCTGGGTGAACGGCCCTGGGGAGGACTGGTGCTGGCCACGATCTGTGGCGGCGCCATGTTTCTGATCTGGGCCGGATGCTTCGGGGGCTTCTGATGGACGCCCCCAGAGAGCGCCTCGGCGTGGCAAGCCCGCTCTTCGGGGCAGCCCTCGGCGTGGCCGCCTTCGCGACGCTCGGGGCTCTCGGCGGCGCGCGGCGCGGCGGCGGCGAGGCCCTCGGCCTGGCGCTCGGCGGTGCGGCCCTGGCCGCAGCCTCGACCGGTGCGCTGACCCTCTGGCTGCACCTGATCAACGCCACCGTGCGCCGCCGCCACGGGCTGCGCGCCGCTGTGCACTCGGCCGGGCGCGGGCTGATGCTGGCCGTGCCCTTCGCGCTGCTCGCCCTGGTGGCCGATGCCGGGATGGAGTGGGACTGCTCGGGGGTCTTCGCCCCGGCGGCCCTCGCGGCGGCGCTCTACGCCATGGGCGGCGAGCAGGTCCGGCTCGGCGGGGCGCGGCTGCGCAACGCCATCTTCCCGGGCATAGCCGCCCTCGCCGTCGGCGGGCTCTGGATGCTTCTGCTCATGCTGCCGGAGATGCTCTGAAATGCGCGGCGCGCGCCCGGCCCCCGCGTTCCTGGTGCTGGCCGCCGCCCTGGCGGTCGCCGCGGTGGACTACATGCCGCGGGCCGAGGCAGCCGAGCCTTCGTGCGCCGTCATCGTCTTCGAGGTGGCCGGTCGCAAGTGGGTTTACCTCCATGCGGAGAGTCCGGGGGCAACCGGCCAGGTAAGATTGACTGCGGCGAGCACGGATTGGGCGCGGTTCGCGGTCAGCTTCAACAACCGCGGCAAGGTCCGACTGACCACCAGGGACGCGATAAACATCAGGGAGTGCGTGGGCTTTGCCACACGGGAGGAGGCCAGGGCCTACCACTGGCGACTGGAGCAGCAGGGCTACGAACCTTGGACCGACAGCTGCAGGCCCGTCTCGGACACACAGACGCGGCCTCCGACCTCGACGACGAGTCCCGGTCCCACGCCGCGAACCGACCCGGGGACGTTCAACCCATGGGCGCAGCCGCAGCCCGACCCGCAGCCAAGGACTCAGCCATCGCCACGCCCCCTGCAGGGCCGGCTGAGCCACCTCCCGGCGTCCCCGGCTGCAAGAGAAGCGATCCGATTCCGGCTGGACGTCTACGACCCCAACGACGCCGGGTGGCCGTCCTGGCAGACCGCCTGGTACGTTGGCAACCAGCTCGTCGGCGGCACAGGGTCCGGCGCCATCGAAGCGAGCTTCGGCATCGTCAACCCCGGCCTGTACACCGTGAGCGTCCAGGTGCGGAACAGCCGCACTGGCGTGGCCGGGACCTTCTCGACGACCGTGCAGGTCCGCGATACCGGGTCCGTGCCGGGCCCCGGCCCCGCCACGCCACCGCCGCTCTTCCAGCCGCTGGTCCCGAACTGGGAACCCTTCAATCCTGAAGGTCCCTACGTGCCGGATTCATCCTCGCGTCGTCGCACGGGAGGCCGGGTGCCGGGGCTGGGAGGCTTCGGGCGTCTGCCCGGAGCGCGCTCCGTCTTCGAGGCACTGGTCGGCCTGCTCGGCCCCGGCGCCATGGCACTCATCCTCCACATCCTGAGCACGCTCTTCGGAAGCGGGGGTGGCGGTTCGACCGCGCCGCTGGCCGTCAAGATCCCGGAGGGGCCCGGCGATGACGGCGGCCCGGACGAGAGCCAGGAGGACGATTCCGCCGACGACGGACCGAGGGCGGGCGCAGGAGACCGGCAACCTCCGCCGGAGGAAGAGCCGAAGCCTCCGGCCGAAGTGCCCAAGGCTCTGCCGGTGGAGCCGGCCAGGGCTCCGGACGCCACCCCGGCCTCCGAGCCGCCCGCCCGTCCCGGCCGGCCGGAGTGGACCGATGCCGAGCGCGCCCGGATCATGGCCATGCTCCAGAACATGCAGCAGGCCGCGCGGCGCGAGGGCCGGGACGTAAGCCTGCTCGGCGAGTTCCTGGGGGCGGTCAAGGACGACTTCGCCACGGTCCCGGAATGGGTGCTCGGGGTGATGGGCAAGGCCGCCGGCGAGCTGGGCAACGCCGGGAACTGGCGCATAGCCGGCGAGACCGCGGCCGGCACCGCCGACGACCTCTTCGTCCACTCCGACGAGGGCGCCCGCAAGGTCGGCCGCGCCGCGCTCGACGCCGGCCGGCTGCTCCTGGAACTGGGCAAGCGCGCCGGCTCGGCGCTCTGGAACGATCCTCTCGACGCCATCAAACAGGGGGGGCGCGGAGCGCTCAACCTGGCCAAGGCCATGCTCGGCGCCGACAACTGGTCGAAGGTGGTCGATGGCGAGGTGCCCCTCGGCGAGCGTCTGACCCGCGCGCTCTACGGGGCGGTCGACAGCGGCCTGACGCTCTGGGGCGCCGGCTCCAAGGTCTCGGAGTGGCTGGGCCGGTCCGGCGCGGCCGAATGGCGCGGCGTGCTGCGCGCCCCGGAACTGGCCGACGCGGCCGACGCCGCGGGCGATGCGGCCCGGGCAGCCGACGCGGCCGACGACGCCCTCGACGCCGCACGAGCGGCAGACGTCGCGGACGACGCGGCCGACGCCGCCCGGGCCGCCGGCCACGCCGACGGGCTGACCGACGCCGAGCGCGCCGCCGGACGGCTCGAACAAGCGGGCGACCACGCCCGTCGCCAGGCGGCCTGGGACGACGCCGTGCGCGGGGCCACCGACAAGGTCGACGAGTTCGAAAGCGCCCTCCTGGGCGGCGATCGCGACCGGGTCCGCAAGGCCATGATCGACATCCAGAACGACAAGCTGGCCCTGCAGGAGATCAACGCCCGCGGCAACAACCTGAAGCGCCTCTACAAGGAGGGCTGGCAGGAGGTCTACGACAAGACCGACGATCTGGTCCGCGCCGAGATCGCCAGGCGCTACGGCGTGGACCCGTCGCAGGTCCGGCTGGTCACGCCCACCAACCCGCCCCCGCCGGGCGCCGCGGTCAAGGTGGGCGCCGACCGCGACGTGACCTACCGCATCTTCAAGGAGATCGAAGGCAAGCCGGTCAGCTTCGACGTCGAGCACCGCTACGGCCAGGAGGTCTACGACCAGGCCTTCCACCAGGCGGCCGAAGGAGCCAGGCACTGTCCGGGCGCGAGCCCCCGGGAGTTCACCGGCGGCTGCGACCAGCTGGTCACGAGCGCGCAGCACGCCGACGCCTACGGCAACTCGCCGGCCGAGTTGGAGAAGATCCTGAGCCGGCCGAACGCGCCGCTGGCCGACCCCACCCAGATCGGACAGGTGATGGCCTACAAGTCGCAGGAGGTCTACCAGCAGGTCGACGAGCTCCGCGACCGGATCGCTGCCCTGCGCCGGACCTCCGGCGGAGGGGCCGGGGCGGCTGCAGAGATCGCCAGGCTGGAGTCGCAGTCCGAACGGATGCTCTTCGAGGGCATTCGCCAGAATACCAAGCAGTGGAACAACCAGGTTCTTCGGCGCGTGGCGGCGCTCGGAGAACAGGGCCTGGATGTGCGCATCCCCGAGCGCCTGCAGGAGGCCGTGGGCGTGCTCTCCCGGGTCAAGCCCGGCAGCATCTCCCCATCGCAGGCCGCGGCCGAGCTCGCCGCCATGGGCACGACGCCCGACCGAGTGGCCTACGAGACCGGCAAGCTCCTGGAGTCGCTGGAGAAGCTCCGGCCCCAGCCGGCCGGGGCCTGGAGCCGGCTCACGAACGCCCTGGCCGGCCTGCTGGGAGGCGGCTCATGAGCGGCGCCGGCGGGTTGGTTCTGCTCGAGATGCGGCCCGAGCTGCGCGCCCGGCTGGGACTGCCGGAGCTGCGCTTCCCGGTGCGCCGGGAGCGCCTGGCCGCGGTCATGTCCGGCGGCCGGATGCGGCTCGACCTGCTCCTCGACGAACTCGATCGTTTCCTGGCCGGCCGGCCGGAGCTGCGCGAGCGCTACGCGGCCGCCGGGGCGGCGCTGGCCTTGACCGCCGGCGTGGAGCTCGGCCGCGGAGGCTTCCACCCGGGAGCGGCGCACTGCTTCGAGATAGGCCTGGCGCTGGCGCCGGAGAACGACTCCCTGCGGACCAACTACGCCCTGGCGCTCATGGCGATCGGCCGGAAGCCCCAGGCCCTGCGCCAGCTGGAGCTGGTCATGTCCGCCAACCGCGATGAGGGCCCGGACCCGGCCGTCTGGACCCTGGCCGGCCGCCTGTGCCTCGAGACCGGGAACGCGGCCCGCGCGGCGCGGCTGCTGGGCGCGGTGGCAACCTTCGGGCCGAGCGAAGATGCCTTCTGGGAGTTGCTGGCGCGCGCGCGTGAACAGGCCAACCTCGAGCCGGGTGACGGCGGACTTGGACTCAAGCGGAATGCGCCGATCCCGATGGCCAGACCGGTCACCGTCCCCGTGGCCAGACTGGTGATGACGGAACCCCCAATCGCTCCCGCCGTTCCCGTCGCTCCCGCTGGGCCGTGCCCCGGACTGCCGGCCTGTCCGGCCTGCCGGGCGGAACTGCCCTCTGAAGCCAGGTTCTGTCCGCAGTGCGGAGCGGCGCTGGGCCACTGACCGGGTCCGAGGGCCTTTTTGGCCTTGACGGGTATTCGGCTGACGCCTAAAATCCGCAACGTGAAATACTGGCGCCGTCTGCAGCCGGAGGGGCTGCTCGGGCGCTTTGACGTTGACCGGTTGACGTCCTGAGAGGAGTGCTTCCCATGGCCAACTTCTCGCGTTGGGCTCTGGCGGCGGTCGTTCTGGGCGGGCTGATCCTTTCCGTGGGATCGTCCGTCAGGGCGGCCGAGGGCGAAACTGGCGATCCCAAGAAGCTCTGGGCCGAGGGCGTCGAGCTCTTCGACCAGGGCCAGTTCGAGAAGGCCAAGGCCAAGTTCGATGCCCTGGTCCCGCTGCTCGACGACAAGACCGCGGCGGCGCTGGTCGAGCGCGCCGGACTCCGGGCCATGATCCGCATCCTGGCCGAGAAGAACGTCGGCCGCGGCCCCAGCGTCATCTGGGAGCTCTACAGCAAGTACAACCGTCGCCGGATGGTGGACGAAGAGCGCATCGCCAGGGTGGTCGCCCAGGTGGTGGACGAGAAGATGGCCCTGACCCAGCCCGTGCAGCACAACCGCGCCATGCGCGAACTGCGCGACCTCGGCCAGTACGCCGTGCCGGAGCTGGCCAAGCAACTCGAGACCAAGAGCGACCAGCAGCGCACCCTTATCCGCATCGCCCTGAGCCACATCGGGGCCCGCGGCACGCTGGCCACCGTGAAGCTGCTGGACACCGGATCGGACCTCGCCAAGGAGACCGTGGCCCTGGCGCTCGGCGACATCGTCCCGGCCGACGCCCGCGCTGTGCCGGCGCTCAAGCGCCTCTACGACAACCCCAAGACCACTCCGCGGGTCAGGGAGAACGCCGGACGGGCGCTCGAGAAGATCACCGGCCTGCGCGCCTCCGACCTGAAGCCCTTCGCCGATCACTACTACGAGCTCGCCGATCGGTACTACCTGGAGCTCAGCGGCGTGCCGGACGAGGCCCTGGAGGCCGACGGCGTGCTCTGGAAGCTCGAGGACGGCAAGCTGGTCCGCCGCTCGGTGCCGGTCTACGCCTGGAACGAGGAGATGGCCGAGGACCTGGCCTTCGAGTGTCTGGCCGGCGCCCCCGAGTACGAGCGCATCCTGCCCCTGCTGGTCTGCGTGGAACTCGCCCAGCGCGAGGAGACGGCCTCGATGCTCGAGGCCATCAAGGCCTTCGGCGCCCCGCCGGCGATCACCGAGAAGGACCAGAAGATCCTGGCCGAGCGCGAGAAGCTGATGGTCGATGCCAAGCTGCTGGCCGAATCCTTCGGCCCGCACATCGTCTACCGCGCCGTCGGCAAGGCCCTGAAGGACAACCGTCCTCTGGTCTGCGCTGCGGCCATCGACCTCCTGCCCCAGCTCGACCCGCGCGGCGACCTGCTGCCTGGCGTCAGCCCGGTCGAACTGGCCGCGACGGCCGCCGAACCCGCCAAGGCCGAGGACAAGCCCAAGAAGAAGTCCTGGTGGCGGCTGGGCGGCGATGACGAGAAGGAGAAGGCCGCCAAGGCCGAGGCGGCAGTCGCCGCAGCCAAGGCGGCCGCCGCGAGCGCCGAAGGACAGCCCCTGGTCGAGGCCCTGGCCTGCGGCGACGACGGCGTGGCGGTCAGCGCGGCGGCGGCCATCGCCGCCATGGACCCGCCGCGGCCGTTCCCGGGCTCGGAGAAGGTCATGGCCAAGCTGGCCGATGCCGTCTCCAAGGCCGGCCCCCTGCAGATCCTGGTGGTCGACGAGGACGACAACTCCTTCAAGGAGTTGAAGCTCGCCATCGAGGAGCAGGGCTGGGGCGCGAGCCGGGCCGCGAGCGGCCGCGACGCTCTGGCCAAGGTGTCGGTCTTCCCGCCGAAGGACCTGGTGGTCGTCTCCTCGGCCCTCAAGGCCGACCTCAAGCCCGAGGAATTGCTCGCCGAGCTCAAGAAGGACGTGACCCTCTCGCTCCTGCCCGTGGCCGTGCTGGTCAACCGCGCGGACGTGACCAAGGAGCAGGCCCGCTTCGGCAACCTGTGCATGGTCGCCCGCGAGGAGAAGGGCCTGGAGCTCAAGAACGTGCTCGTGAAGGCCCTCGGCCAGCGCGGCCCGGCCGTCACCAAGCAGAAGCGCGAGGCCCTGGCGGTCAAGGCCGCCGAGGCCATGCTGCTGGTCGATCCGCGCCGCACCCAGATGGTGCCGGCCGACGCGGTGGCCTCCTGCCGCGCCGCGCTGGTCAACCGGCCGGACGAAGTGCGCATCCCCTGCGCCCGCGTGCTCGGCTACTTCGCGGCCAAGGATGCGGTGTCCGACCTGCTCAGGGTCTTCGAGACCAAGACCAACGCCCTGCCGCTGCGCGCCAACGCCCTCTGGGCGCTGGGCCGCACTGACCCGGCCGCCTCGCGCAAGGCCTTCCTGGCCGCACAGAAGGACGAGAAGGAGTTCTCCCTGCGCGACCTGGCCGCCCAGGGGTACGGCCTGTCGATGCCGGCCGCCAAGGAGAACACCGACTTCCAGCAGAAGTGCCGCCTGCAGCGCAGCCCCGACGGCGGTCTGGTCGAGGGCGCTGCCGCGAGCGCTCCGGCCCCGGCGCCGACGCCGGCCCCCGAGACGCCGGCGGCCGCTCCGGCCGCTGCGGCCCCCGCGGTCAACTGACCCGCAGACCGATCGACGCACAGCGGGCAGCCTTCGCGGGCTGCCCGCTTGCTTAGGAGAGGAATCACAACTTGCGCACCGCCCATTTCGACCCATTCAGCGGAGCCGGCGGAGACATGTTCGTAGCCGCCCTCCTCGACGCCGGCGCCTCCATAGAGGCGGTGCGCTCGGCCATTGCCTCGACCGGGCTCTCCGGAGTCACGGTGCGCGCCGAACGGGTCTCCCGCGGCGGCTTCTCGGCCACGCGCTTCCTCGTGGAGCCGGAGGATCGCCACGACCACGACCACGACCACGATCACGATCACGGCCATGATCATGGCCATGACGGCGGCCACAGCCACCATCACCGGGGCCTGCCCGAGATTCTGGCCATGATCGCCCGCTCGGCGCTCTCCGGGCGCGGCAAGGAGCGCGCGGCGGCGGTCTTTCGCAAGCTTGCGGAGGCCGAGGGCCGGGTGCACCGCAGGCCGGCCGACGAGGTCCACTTCCACGAGGTCGGGGCGGCCGACTCCATCGCGGACATCGTCGGCGCCGCCGCGGCCCTCGAGGACCTGGGCATCGAGGCGGTCTCCTCCGGCGCGCCGGCCCTCGGCCACGACGGCTTCGTGAAGTGCGCCCACGGCACGCTGCCGGTGCCGGCGCCGGCGGTGGTCGAACTCCTCAAAGGCCGGGAGGTCAGGCCCGGGCTCTCCGGCGTCGAGCAGACCACGCCGACCGGCGCGGCGCTCCTGGCCGCGCTCGCCCCTTCCTTCGGCCCGCCGCCCGAAATGGCTCTCGAGCGCTCCGGCTGCGGCGCCGGCGGCCGCGAGGACCCGCGCGGTCCGAACGTCCTGCGGGTGATGATCGGGCAGGCCGGGGCCGCCCCGGCCGGCGCTCCCGGGCTTCCCTCTCCCTCCGGCGAGGGGGTCGTCGAGATCGTCGCCACGCTCGACAACATCTCCGGCGAGGTGCTGGGCTACCTCTTCGAGCGGCTCCCGGCCGAGGGGGCGCTCGAGGTCTCGCTCCTGCCCGCGACCCTCAAGAAGAGCCGCCAGGGCGTGCACCTCACCGTTCTCGCCGCCGCGGAGAAGCTCGACGCCGTGGCCCGGGCCATCTTCCGGGAGACGCCGACGCTCGGCCTGCGCTACCGGCCGGTCGAGCGCCTAAAGCTCGAGCGGACCTTCGAGGAGGTCGCCACCCCCTGGGGCCCGGTGAAGGTCAAGTGCGGCCGGCTCGGCGGCGAGCTCGTCACCGCCTCGCCGGAGTACGAGGATTGCCGCAGGCTCGCCGAGGCCCGGGGCGTCGCGCTACGGGAGGTGCAGGCGGCGGCGGTGAGGGCGTTCGGGGAGAGGCGGCGGGAGAACTAATTGCGCGCGGCCCGCAGGGCGCCGGGCCAGGGCCGGCCGCCGCTGGCGCGGCGGAACGCTCAACAGCCAACAAACAACAGCCAACAACCAACAGCCAACAACCAACAACCAACAACCAACAACCAACAACCAACAACCAACAGCCAACAGCCAACAAACAACAGCCAACAACCAACGCCCCGTCCCCTCGACAGCGCCCATGTCTTTGAGCACCAACAACAGCCGTTTCTCGCACGGAGCCGCCAACTCTGCTTCGCCCTGCGTAGCGGAAGCACGGCTTCGCAAAGCAGGGGCCGCGGAGAACCAGAACGGCCGCAACATGCCGCTCTCCGCGGGTCTGTGGCTCTGCGTGAGCAACAAGACCATCCTTCATCCGACAGCTGTTGGTTGTTGGTTGTTGCACGTTGGTTGTTGGCTGTTGGCTGTTGGCTGTTGGTTGTTCGGCCATTGCTTCGTTCTTGATTCCCGGCTCCCCTGGCGGTAAGATTCGGCCCGCCACCCAAGGGGCCGCGGGGACCACTCTGGACCAGTCTTGCGTGTAAGGGGCGAGCATGCCAGCGCCGGCCGCCGTCATTGAGCTCATCGAGAGGTTCCGGGCCAGAGGGCTCAAGATTGCCTGAGGAGTCCGAAGCACTCACCCGGCGGCGCCGCGTCGACCCCCGGCTTCGGGAAGCCGGCTGGAAGGTCGTCCCCTTCCGGGAGAACGATTCCCTTCGGCAGTTCGACCGCTGCGCGGTCACCGAGTACCCCACCGATAACGGCCCGGCCGACTACGCCCTGTGCGTCGGCGGACGCGTCCTGGGCATCGTCGAGGCCAAGCGGGTCACTCTCGGGCCGCAGAACGTCCTGACCCAGGCCGAGCGCTACTCCCGCGGCGTGGCCGCGAGCTCCTTCGACTTCGCCGGCCTGCACGTGCCCTTCCTCTACTCGACCAACGGCGAGGTCATCTGGCACCACGACGTACGCTGCGACGCGAACCGCTCCTGCCAGGTCGCCGGCTTTCACACCCCGGAGGCGCTCGAGGAGCGACTGGGGCGCGACTTCGAGGCGGCCTGCCGGACGCTCGCCGCCATGCCCAACGCCCACGAGAAGCTCCGCGCCTACCAGCGCGAGGCCAACTCGGCCATCGAGACGGCCATCGCGGAGCGCAGGCGGCAGATGCTCGTGGCCATGGCCACCGGCACGGGCAAGACCTTCACGATGGTGAACGAGGCCTACCGCCTCATGAAGGCCGGCGTGGCCAGGCGCATCCTCTTCCTGGTCGACCGGCGGGCGCTGGCCGCCCAGGCTGTGCGGGCCTTCGCTTCCTTCGACGCCGAGCCGGGGCTCAAGTTCGACAGGGTCTACGAGGTCTACAGCCAGCGCTTCCGGCGCGACGATCTCGACCCCGAGGAGCGGTTCGACCCCAGGGTGCTGCCGGCCGAGTACCTGCTGGCCCCCAAGCCCGCCCACGCCTTCGTCTACGTCTCGACCATCCAGCGGATGGCCATCAACCTCCTGGGGCGCGACGCCATCTTCGGCACCGGCGACGAGCCGATCGACGACGATGCCGAAAAGCTCGACATCCCCATTCACGCCTTCGACGCCATAATCGCGGACGAGTGCCACCGGGGCTACACCCGCGAGGAGATCTCCGTCTGGCGCCGGACGCTCGACCACTTCGACGCCGTCAAGATCGGCCTGACCGCCACGCCGGCCGCGCACACGGCGGCCTACTTCCGGGACGTGGTCTACCGCTACGAGTACGAGCGCGCCGTCGCCGAGGGCCACCTCGTGGACTACGACGTGGTGGGCATCCGCTCCGAAGTGCGCATGAACGGCATGTTCCTCAAGGAGGGCGAGGTCGTCGACCAGGTGGACACGACGACCGGCGCCAGGCAGATGGACCTCCTCGAGGACGAGCGAACCGTCGAGGCCCCCGAGGTCGAGAGGAAGGCCACCAGCCCCGACTCCAACCGCCAGATCCTGGAACATATCCGGATGGCGGCCGATGAGCACGAGCGCAAGTTCGGCCGCTTCCCGAAGACGCTGATCTTCGCGGACAACGACCTGCCCCACACCTCCCACGCCGACAACCTCGTGGAGATCGCCCGCGACGTCTACGGCCGGGGCGAAAGCTTCGTTCAGAAGATCACCGGCCGGGTGGACCGGCCGCTCCAGCGCATCCGCGAGTTCCGGAACCGCCCGGAGCCGGGCGTGGTCGTGACCGTGGACCTGCTCTCGACCGGCGTCGACATCCCAGACCTCGAGTTCATCGCCTTCCTCCGCCCGGTGAAGAGCCGCATCCTCTTCGAACAGATGCTCGGCCGCGGCACCCGGAAGGGCGAGAAGCATTCCGACAAGAGCCACTTCACGGTCTTCGACTGCTTCGACGGGACGCTCTTCGAGTACTTCGCCGGGGCCACGGCCATCACCGCCGAGGCGCCCCTGCGCGAGTACCTGAGCATCGCCCAGGTGATCGAGAACATCTGGGCGAACGTCGACCGGGAGTACAACACCCGCTGTCTGGTCAAACGGCTCCAGCGGATCGACAAGGAGTTGTCCGGCGAGGCCCGCGACCTCTTCGCCCGCTTCGTGCCCGACGGCGACCTGGCCGGCTACGCCCGGGGGCTGCCGGCAGCGCTCCGGAAGGACTTCACCGGGACGATGAAGCTGCTCCGGGACAAGGACTTCCAGAAGCTCCTGGAGGACCACCCGCGGCCCAAGCGCACCTTCATCGTGGCCCACGGGGTCACGGACCGGGTCAGGTCCAGCGTGCTCATAGCCGGCGCCAACGGCCGGGAGCTCAAACCCGCCGACTACCTCAAGCAGTTCGCCGAGTTCGTGGCGGCCAACCGCGACGGCGTCGAGGCCATCCGCATTCTGCTGGAGCGCCCGCAGGGCTGGAGCACCGAGGCGCTGGTCGAGCTCCGCGGGAAGCTCTCGGCCGCCGCCGGGCACTTCACCGAGGAGAAGCTCCAGAAGGCTCACCAGGTCTGCCACCACAAGGCGCTGGTGGACATCATCTCGATGGTCAAGCACGCCGCGCGGGAGGCCGAGCCGCTCTTGACCGCCGAGGAGCGCGTCGACCGGGCCTTCGGCAAGATCGCCGCCGGCCGGCAGTTCACCGACGAGCAGATGAAGTGGCTCGGGCGCATCCACGACCACCTGGTCCAGAACCTGTCCATCGGCAGGGAGGACTTCGAGGTCGTGCCGGTGCTGGCGCGGCTAGGCGGCTGGGGCCGGGCCAACAAAGCCTTCGATGGGCAGTTGGAGAAGCTGCTCAGCCAGATCAACGAGGAAGTGGCGGCGTAGCCATGTTCGGCAAGGCGGAGATGACCCTGCAGGAGCTCGAAGCCCTGGTCGCCGGCGGCGAGTCCGAGCGGCTGGAGCTTAAGCAGTCGACCGGCCAGCGCACCGACGCGGCCAGGGCCATCTGCGGGATGCTCAACGGCGCGGGCGGCTTCGTGCTCTTCGGCGTCGGGCCCGAGGGCCGGATCGTCGGCCAGGAGGTCTCCGAGCGGACCATCGAGCAGCTGGCGGCCGAGTTCCGGAAGCTCGAGCCGGCGGTCTTCCCCGAGATCCGCCAGGTCCCGCTCGACGGCTCGCGCTCGGTGATCGTCGTCCGGGCCGAGGGGCCGGCGGACGTGTACACCTATGACGGGCGGCCCTACCTGCGCCACGGGCCGACCACCAGCGTCATGCCGCGGCAGCGTTACCAGAACCTGGTCCTGGAACACGCCCACCCGGCCCAGCGCTGGGAACTGCTCCCCGCCGACGGGTTCGCCATCGGCGACCTCGACGAGGAAGAAATCCAGACGACCGTCAACGCCGCCGTCGGTCTCGGGCGAATGGAGCCGCTCAAGGAGCGCAGCAGCGAGGTCGTGCTGCGCCATTTCGGCCTGATCCGGGACGACCAGCTGATCAACGCGGCGCTGGCGCTCTTCGTGCGTCGCGACTGCACCCGCGCCCAGCAGCTCTATCCCCAGTTCCTGATCAGGCTGGCGCGCTTCCGGGGGACCACCAAGGTCGCCGACTTCTCCGACAATCGCCAGTACTGGGGAAACGCCTTCCATCTGCTGGAGCGCGCCGGCAGCTTCCTGCACGACCACGTGCCCATCGCCGGCCGGCTGCGCGAGGGCAGCTTCCGCCGCGAGGACAAGCCGTGGTACCCGCCGCTGGCCACGCGCGAAGCGGTGGCCAACGCGCTCTGCCACCGGGACTACTCGTCCTTCGCAGGCTCGATCGGGCTCGCGATGTTCAACGACCGTATCGAGCTCACGAACCCCGGCATACTGCACTTCGGCATCAAGCCGGAGGAGTTGGCCCACCCGCACGAGTCGAAGCCGTGGAACCCGTACGTGGCCAACGTGTTTTATCGGGCCGGAGTCATCGAGCACTGGGGCACCGGGACCCTCAAGATCCGCGACTGGTGCCGGGAGAACGGCAACCCGCCTCCGGCCTGGACGCACGACGAGCACCAGCAATACGTAACTGCCACGTTCTGGCCGGTTGGAGCTCCGGGCCAAGTTGGGACAGGATCCGGGCCTGAGTCGCGGCCAGAGTCGCGGCCAGAGTCACGGCCAGAGTCACGGCCAGAGTCGGTCGAGGCCCAAGTGGAGGCCCAAGTCGGATTCCAGGCTCGCCAGAGTGCGGGGCCTGAGTCGGGGCCTGAGTCGGGGCCTGAGAGCGTGTATGAGAAGTTCAAGCGACCTTGGCTAGGCGGCGGAGCAT
>CALGYR010000059.1 GCA_937935355.1 uncultured bacterium
ATCGTATTCGGTGACTGGAGTTCAGACGTGTGCTCTTCCGATCTGCTCGCGCTCGCCGGGCATGAAGGCTCCGCCAGCAAAAGCACCTTCGGCCATGGCCTCGCGCAGTCTCGCAGCGAGACCGCTCGAGGCCGGGCCGTTCTTGGCTTCGACAGCCGGTATGTCTGCGGTATGCACGCTCATCCCTCCAATACTACCTACACCAAAGGGTGCCACTGCGAACACACAAAATAGCCAGAACACACGTGCTTGCTATCACATTGCACAGCAGCCTGATAGAGCAACTCGCGCACATCTGATAGGTTTTGACTCCGATTTTTGACATCGGTATTGTTGCGGTATATTGCTCGAGACTGAGCAATCTCAAAGCAAGACAGATCCGTCCGAACCCCGTCGCCTGTGGTGTGCGCGACAGTTAAGGAACGGCCTGGACAGTGGGCTGCCGGGCCTCTCACTCGCCAGATGCGGAACCGGCCGCCGGTTGCCTGATCTTGCAGGCTGATGCTCGCGGCCATCAAGTGCCGGTCGGCCGACCGGCTGCCCTGAGCGCTGCGCTTGGACCCCTGGTACACGGCCGACCGCATTCCCTACATCCGTGAGACCGGCCTGGCCTGTTTCCATTTCGATTCCAAGGTGCCGGCGGCCAGCGCGCGCGAATTGGCTGGCGGGAAGCTCGCCCTGATGGGCGGCACGAGCAACCTCTCCGTCATCCGCAGCGGATCGGAGGAGGCGGCCCGCGCCGACGCCCGGGAGAAGAAGGCCGCGGCATCGACATCATCGGCCCGGAGTGCGCCGTGCCGCTCGACGCGCCCTGGCGCGACATGGCGGCGCTCGCCGAAGAGGTCAAGCAGGGCAACTGAGCCACAGATGCACACAGATGAACACGGATGGGAACAGCATCAACTGGAACATCCTCATCGGTGTCCATCTGTGTTCATCTGTGGCTGACTGCATCTCCTTGCGCTAGTCCAGTCGCCCCTTGCGCAGGCCCATCGGCAGCGCCCTCGGCCGCGCCGGCGTCGACTTTACCGGCACGTGCCGGCCGCTCTTCGAGGCCGACCCGAATGCGTGCATGACCTCGAGGACGTGGAGGGCGACTTCCCCGCCGGCCCGCGGCGCGCGGCCAGTGCGTATGGCGCGGGCCAGGTCGGCCACGCCCAGGCCGCGGCTGTTCTCGGCGTAGCCGTGGGTCAGGCGCACCTCGCGCCAGTCCTTCTCTCCGGCGCGGCGCAGCCTGACCGGGCCGCCGAAGGTGTTGGGATCGGGCACGCTCAAGGTCCCCTCGGTGCCGTAGATCTCGATGCGGGGGAGCTCCGCCGCCCAGACGTCGAAGCTGGTGACGATCGTGCCCACCGCGCCGCTGGCGAAATCCATGACGCCGGCGATGTGCGTGGGCGTGCGCACCCGGATCTTCTTACCACGCATGGGCTGGCTGCCGATGGTCCGCGTCGGGAAGGTGATCCGGGCAGAGCCGGTGACGCGCCGGACCGGCCCCATGAGATTGACGAGCGCCGTCAGGTAGTACGGCCCCATGTCGAACATGGGCCCGCCGCCCGGCTGGTAGTAGAACTCCGGCGCCGGGTGCCAGCCCTCGTGGCCGTGGCACATCATGAAGGCGCTCGCCGCCACCGGCCGCCCGATGGCCCCGTCGTCGACGAGCTTGCGGCAGGTCTGGCCTCCGGCGCCCAGGAAGGTGTCCGGGGCGCAGCCGACCAGGAGCTTCCTCGACTTCGCCAGCCGGAGCATGGCCCGCGCGTCTTCGAGCCGGATCGAGAGCGGCTTCTCGTTGTAGACGTGCTTGCCCGCACGCAGGCTGGCCATGGCCACCCGGGCGTGCGCCCTGGGGATGGTCAGGTTGAGGACGATCTCGATCTCGGGGTCGGCGAGGAGTTCCCGGACCGGGCAGGCGCGGGGCACGCCGTATTCGGCCGCCCTGACCCGGGCCCGCTCGGGGACGAGGTCCGCGACCGCGGCTATCTCGATGTCCCTGAGGACCCTGCCGTTCTTCAGGTAGATGCCGCTGATGTTGCCGCAGCCGATGACGCCGACCTTGACCTTGGACTCGTTCACGATTCGCCTCCTCGCCTGGCGGCCCAGAGCATGCCGCGCTGGACGATCGTCCTGGCCTCGGGCACGTCGAAGTCGGCGGCCACGTGGCCGAGCGACGAGTAGAAGACCCGGCCCTCGCCCCAGCGGCGCTTCCAGACGACGGGCATCACCGTGCCCTTGATCCAGTGGGCGCCGCCGTGCTCGCCGGTGAAAGTCGTCGTGGCCAGCACCTGGTTCGAGGGGTCGACGTGCATGTAGTACTGCTCGGAGCGCATCTTGAAGTCGGCCAGCCCCCGGGTGATAGGGTCCTCGTGGTCGGCGATGTTGACCTCGTAGTCGATGACCCCGCCCGGATGGGCCACCCACTGGCCGCCGACCATGAACTGATATTCGACGTCCTCGCGGAAGGAGTCGCCCATCCCGCCGTGCCATCCGGCGATGCCCACGCCGGACTTCACCGCCTCGAGCAGCCCCTGGCGCTGCTCCTTGGATATTTTGCCCATGGTCCAGACCGGGACGACCAGCGAGAGCGCCTTCAGGGCGTCCCTGTCGAGGTAGGCGTCGAGCGTGTCCGAGACCTTCACCGCGAAGCCCTGGCTTTCGAGCCACGGGCCGAAGATGTCCACGCACTTCTTCGGCTCGTGCCCGTCCCAGCCGCCCCAGACCATCAACGCCGATCGCATGGTTGCCTCCTCCTCTTCACCATCCCAGTCACGCCGAGACTCCTTTTTCAACGCAGAGGGCGCAGAGGCGGGGACGCAGAGGCCGCAGAGGAACGACTTCTGCTTCCCAGATGGGAAGTGCCCGAAGCATCAATCGTCCCCTGCTTCATTCGGCCCCCTCTGCGTCCTCTGCGCTCCTCCGCGGCCTCTGCGTTGGATCCTGACTTCGCGCCGCGATGGAGTTCTTGACTATTCTTACCGGAGCTTTACACCGGGAGCAATAGACCCTATGATCAAAGATATGGACTTTTCTTCCATCCACCTCGGCCCGCTGCCGCGACGGTTCCCGGCGCTGTCGCCGGTCGCGACGATCGGCTACATCCCGCGCAAGCGGGACTGGATCCGCCACCCCTTCGGGACCTTCAACTTCTCGTTCATCCTGAAGGGCGCCGGGCTGTACCGCACCGCGGAGCGCGAGTGGGAGGTCCGCGCGCCCTGCGTCATCACCCAGTGGCCGGGCGTGCACGTCGAGTACGGACCGCACCTGGAGTGGGAGGAGCTCTATCTCATCTACGATGCCGCGAACATGCCGGCGCTGCGCAAGAGCCGCCTGGTCACCGACGGCAAGCCGGTGTGGTACCTGCAGGACCCCGGCCCGGTCCGGCGCCGGCTCGACGAACTCAACGAGGCCCTGGTCGCCGGCGGGGGCGGCGAAACGCCCTCGCCCGACCGCGTCGACCGGATCTGCGAGGCGTTGATCATGGAGAGCCTGATCAGCGAGAGCACGCCGGTCACGGGTCCGCACGAGAAGGCCATCCGCGCCGCGCGGGCCCGGGTGGAGTCCGGCTGCCTGGATGAGATCGACTTCGACCGGCTCGCTCTCGAGCACGGCTTCTCGCCCTCGAGCTTCCGGCGGCACTGGGGCGAGCATGTGGGGACGCCGCCCCAGCGCTTCCTGGTCGAGCTGAGGATCCGCCGGGCCTGCCGGTTACTCGTCGAGACTGCCATGAGCGTCCGGGAGATCGCCCGGGCGGTGCGCTTCGAGGACGCGCTCTACTTCTCGCGGCGGTTCAGGGAGATCACCGGCGAGAGCGCGAGCGGCTACCGTCAGAATCACCGCTATCCGGCAACGGGGCGGCCCGTCTGAGCGGGACGAGCTCCGCGGCGCAGCGAGGCGGCTGCCGGTCCGGAGCTCGCGAGCCAAGGGCTAAGCGACGCCATCGAGCGGAGGCGCCTGCTCCGTTCCGATAAGCTGAGCCTGGCAGGATCCGGCGCGTTTCGAGCATGACCGCCGATCGAGGTACCATCCCAGGACGCGTCCCAGATACTCCTCCGGATGCGGCAGGGCCACGCCCCTGCCCTCCAGGAAGCGGCAGGTGCGCGAGTTGTCGAAGGCTTGCGCCTCCTCCAGATAATTCAGGAAGTGAGGCAGGGTGCGCAGAGCCCGGCCGGCGCGCCCGGGAACGACGCGGACGACGATCGGCAGCACCAGCCGCAGCCAGCGCCGCCGGATCCGGCGGATGGCCGGCAGCCGCCCCCCCCGCGCAGCCAGCAACGATCGGAAGAGATCCCCGCATGCGTCCAGGGCCAGCGCCCGCGCTGGTCCGGAGCAGAGGTGCAGGATTCGCCCGGAGGCCTCCGGACTGGCGATGGATGCACCTATGGCCGCGGCCACGTAGTCGGCGGGGACGACATCGAGTTTGAAGCCTCCGAAGTCGGGCAGCAGCCCGCAGGTCCGGCGCCCGGAGAGGAACTCGCAGAGGTGATAGAAGACCTGGAAGTGGATCACCCTGCCGCTGGCCGAATCTCCGATCACCATGCTGGGGCGATGGATGGTGGCCGGAAGTCCACGGGCCATCTCCGCCAGGAGGAAGTCCTCCGCCTCGGCCTTGGTCGCCTCGTAGGTGTTGTGGAACTGGCGCGCAGCCCGGACCGGCTCTTCCCGGAGCAGCCCCGGCATGCACCCGGCCACGCCCACGGTGCTGACCCAGTCGAGCTTGACGAAGCGACCGCGGGCCTGCGCGGCGCGGGCCAGCTCGACGGCGCTCCGGACGGCGCCCATCGCGCCGGCGCGGGCCTCCGCCATCGGCTGGTTGAACTTGACGTTGCCGACCGCGTCCACCAGATGGGTGATCTCCCCGATCAGCTCCTCGCGTTCGAGGTCGGCCAGTCCCATGCGCGGCCGGCAGGCGTCGCCGCGGAGGGCCCGCAGCCGGCCGCTGCCCAGCAGTTCCGCGGCCCGGCTCCCGAGCTGCCAGTAGTCGAGCAGCCCGGCCAGCCGCTCCCGCAGACGCTCGTCCGAATCGGCCCGGACCAGCAGCCGGACCCTGGTCTCCGGCTCCCGCAGGAGGAGCGGCACCAGGGCGGAGCCCACCACGCCGGTGGCCCCGGTGACGAGCACCGTCCGCACGCTCATGGACGAGCCAGCGCTCCCGAGCGCAGGCGGTTGACAGGGGCGGCGGCTGGCGCCTCGCCCAACCGTTCCAGGAGCATGGCATGGTTGGCCAGCACCCGCTCGCGGCGCACCTTGAGGGTGCCGGTCAGCTCGCCCGCCTCCAGGCTCAGCGGCCGGTCCAGCAAGGCGAAGTCGGCCACGCGCTCGTGGGCCGGCAGCTCCGCCTCCAGGGACTGGAACTCCCGGCGGATCTCCTCCCGCAGCCGCGAGGAACCGGCCAGTTCGCTCCGGGTCATGCCGGCGAAGCGGGCCTCGGCCTCGATGGCCTCGAAGCGCGGCACCACCAGCGCGGCCAGGTGCCGCCGCCCGTGCCCGGCCACCACCAGCTGCTCCACCAGCCGGCTCCGGCGATAGACGGCCTCGACCCGCGCGGGGGCGATGCGGCGGCCGCCGGCGGTCTTGATCAGGTCGGCCTTCCGGCCGGTCAGGTGCAGGAAGCCGTCCTCGTCGAAGCGGCCGAGGTCTCCGGTGCGGTAGAAGCCGTCGGGAGTCAGGGCGGCCCCTGCGCCGGCCTCTCCGACGTAACCGCGGAAGAGCCCGGGCCCCCGGACCAACACCTCCCCTTCGGGGGAGATTCGGACGCAGTTGGCCGGCAGCACCCGGCCGACCGATCCAAAGCGGTAGTTGCCCGGCCCGTTGGCGGCGATCAGCACCGTGTTCTCGCTCACCCCGTAGGCCTCGAGCACCAGCAACCCGCAGGCCTGGTAGAACTCGAGCAGCCAGACCGGCATTGGCGCGGAGCCGGAGAGCAGGAACCGGATCCGCCCGCCCAGGGCGCGGCGAACGCCGCGCAGGGCGATCCGGTCGAGGATCGCGTGCCGCAGCCGGAGCCACCGGCCTGGGGCGTTCCCCTGGCGAAGGCCGCGCGAACGCTCGGCGCCGACGGCCAGAGCGGCCGCGAAGAGAGAGCGCACCCATCCGGGGGCCGCGGCCAGCCGTTCCTGAAGTCCTTCGTGGAAACGCTCGAAGAAGCGCGGAACGCCGACCAGGACGGTGGGCTTCACCTCCCGGGCCACGTCCACGATCGTCCGGGGATCTTCGCAGAAATAGAGCTCGATGCCCAGCCTCATGGCCACCAGGTTGATCATCCGCTGGAGCAGGCAGCTCATCGGCAGCCAGCACACAGTGCTGTCGGCCGGGCCCAGGCACGGATAGGTTTCGACGATGGAGGCGCAGGCGGCGAGCAGCTGGCGATGCGTGTAGGCGATGCCCTTGGGCGCTCCCGTGGTCCCGGAGGTGTAGATGACGGTGGCCAGGTCGTCGGGATGGGGAGATGCAAAGTCCTCCGCGGGCGCTCGAGCGGCCCCCTCGCCGGCACAGAGCTCCCGCAACTCGAAGCGCTCCCGCATCGAGGGGAGCGCCCCGGCGGACAGGCGGACCGGACCTTCCCGGCCGTCATAGACCAGGCCGGCGGCTTCGGACTCCCGAAGCACGTGCTCGACCTGGCCGGGTGCGGACTGCCGATCGATTCCGACGATGACCGCGCCGATCAGCAGCCCGGCCATCTCCACCACCTGCCACTCGCGGCCGCTGGGCGCCATGACCGCCAGGCGCTCGCCCCGCAGAACGCCAGCCGCCCGAAGCCGGGAGGCCACCCGGACGATGTCGTCCCAGTGCCGCCGCCAGCTGACCTCGATCCACCGCCCGCGGGGATCCCGGCAGCGGCAGGCCGTCTTCCCGGGATGCAGCCCGGCCTGGCGGCGCAGCTCCTCCACGATGGTGGCCGCGGCTGCCCCACTCTGGCCGGACAGGCGGCGCTCCCAGAAGCCGGCGGCCTCCGAGGCGAAGAACCGGGACCCGGAACAGTCCATCATCTTCCGTCTCCGGCGCCGCAGTGGGCGCAGCAGGGCTCTTCGGCTTCGGTTCCGGCTTCGGGCGGACGGCTCCCGCCGCGCGACGCGGGTGGCTCCGGCGGCGGCTCGGCCCGCCGGGTGATGCGCAGTTCCTCCGGGGCCAGGCCCAGGATCCGAAGCGACCGGGTCACGTTGCGGCCGAGCAGCAGCCGGCTGCGGATCATCCAGTTGACGACCGGCTGCATGACGCTCCAGTAGCGGCGGCTGGCCCGGCCCTCGCGGATCAGCCGGCAGAACTCCGGAGCGTAGGAGTTGTAGCCCAGGTTCTGGAGGTCCGAGTACATCAGCAGCCAGTTCACCGGGCAATTGCTGTGGACGGGGCTGGCGTGTTTGCCGTTGCGGATGAGCCCCAGCTTCACCACCGCCTTCATGACCTCCGCCTGGCTGTACTTCCAGGCGTGGAAGGGCGCCAGGAAACGCGGAAAGCTCGTCCCCGCCGGGTAGCGGCGGGGGTTCCAGAAGCGCGAGAGCTCCGCCTCCGGGAAGAGGCCGCTCCGGCGCAGCTCCGGCGGAGTCCAGTCGAGCTCGCGGATCATCCAGGGCGCGAACTCGTAGGTCATCCGGTCGGCGTCGGGCTGGCCCGGCGAGTAGCCGGCCAGGACCAGCGGGATGCCCTTCTCGGTGGCCACCTGCAGGGCGTAGCTCTCGGTCAGCGGCGCGCAGGCGTAGCAGACGGTGCGCACCGCGCCGCGGGCCTCCTGGTTCTTGAGCAGGTGCCGGAACATGCGCAGGTAGAACTCCTGCGGCGGAGTGTAGACCAGGTGATCCACGTCGAGCCGGGCGATCGTCCGGCGGATGTTGTCCCAGGCGACCTCGGGAACGTTGATGTTCACGGTGAAGGCCAGGACCCGAAGCCTGCGCTCGACGGCGAGCTTGTGGAGCAGGTAGCAGCTGTCCTTCCCGCCGCTGAAGCATACCAGGCAGTCGTAGCCTCCCCGCCCCCGGCCGCGACAGCCGGCCAGGGCCTTTTCGAGGTCGGCTTCCCATTCGCGTCGCAACGACTCCTCGCGCGATCGGTCCGCCCGGTCGTGTTGCCGGCAGAACGCGCAGACGCCGTCGGCGTCGGCGTCCAGGTCGGCTCCGGGAACCGCCGCGGGCAGCAGGCAACGCCGGCAGGATTTCATGGTGAGATCTCCTAGCGCGGTTGCGGGCCGCAACCGAAGTTCCCCCCGGTCTCAATTCGGGGCGGGGGCACCCCTTGGGAAAGAAACGCGTCAGCGTTTCTTTGCCAGGGCGGAAGTTCCCATCTCTTGCGCGTCCAATGCGCATGCCTTGGGGAAGGCCGATTCAACCCCATCGGCCTGCGGCCGCTGGGATTGAATCGTGCCCCCGCCCCGAATCGAGACCGGGGGGCACTTGCCACGCAAGAGACGTGGTTGTTGCGCACGAAGACCCTATCCCGCCACCGGCTCGGGCTTCAGCCGGGCGCTGGAGCGGCGGGCCACCACGCGCTCCCAGCGCGCGACCATCTCGGACATCTCGCCGCGCATGAGGATGGCCGGCGCACCCCGGACCGAGCGCCCCTGACGGGGTCCGGCGATGGTCTTCAGGCCCAGCATCCGGCCGTAGAAGCCCTCGTGCTTGGGATTGAAGGTGAACAGCACCCGGTCGACGCGGTCGGGGCGGCCCCAGGCGTGCGCCAGCGTGGCGCTGATAAGCTGCATGGCCACGGCGAGCTGCTCCCGGCAGCCCGGCCGTGTCACGATCCGCCAGGAGCCGGCCAGCCGCTTGCCGGCCAGCAGGCTCTCGGCGCGAACTTCATCGATCACGTCCCTGAAGTCGTCGTCGGCGTGGAGCCCCGCCGGGCTGTCCATCGTGTAGCTGTTGCTGCCGAGCAGCCGCCCGGCGTCGTCCTCGACCATGAATACGACGGTCTGCGGAATGAGGTCGAGGTGCGGGTAGTGCCGCAGCATCCCGTCCGGCCGGGGCGTGGCGTATCTCTCGCCGACGTAGACGTCATGGGTCAGCCGCCAGACCAGCTGCAGATCGGCCTGGCTTTCCGCAGTGCGCACAGTCATGATGCCCTCTCTTTCCTGACTTCCGGTTCCTGCCGTTCCGCGTTATCAGTTGTGCAGTTCCACTCCGGCCAACGCCTCGGGAGCCGGACGGGCGGCCGGCCGCCGGAGGCCGCCGGGGCCGGCGGGCCCCGCCGGTCCGGACCCGGGCTTGCGGATCCGCGCGTCCCGGCGCGCAAGGCTCGCGTAGACCATCGGCCCGTCCTTGGCGCGCGCGTAGTCCCTGGCCGGCCCGCTCCCGCCGTCGCCGCACGCTTCCCCGCGAAGCGAGGCCGCCTCCTCGGTGACGGGCACCGGCGGGTTCGCCGCCAGCGCCAGGGCGAAGTTGATGAAGTGGTAGCCCATGAAGGCCGTGTAGGCGAAGTAGTTGAACGCCCCGTGGAAGAGGCTCCACAGCAGGGTCCGCCAGAACTCTCCGCGGTAGGCCGGCCGGATGCCCATGTGCCAGACCATCCGGGGCAGGGCCTTCAGGCGGAGCCACAGGGGCAGCGTGCGGCGGAAGCGCCGGTCGTCCACGCGCGTCGCCCGGATGTTCCGGCGCAGCCGGCGGAAGAAATTGAGCGGATCGTAGATGCGCAGGTAGGTCTCCACGTACTGGCGGAAGACCTCCGGCTGGCCGCGGCGGTAGAGCACGTTGGAGTCCAGGAACGGCCCCTTCCGCAGCTCGGCGATCAGGAGCCCCTCGGCCCGCAGCCGTTCGTAGAGCGCGGTTCCCTGCGAGGCGGTCAGCAGGCTCAGGATCGGCGTGCAGATGGCGGCCTTCTCGACGAACTCGAAGATGTTGTCGCCGGCATCGGTTCCCTCGGTGTCCAGCCCCAGGATGAAGGCCCCGAAGACCTGGAGGCGGTGGGCCTGGATCTCCCTGACGACGTCCAGGGTGGACCGGGAGGTGTTCTGGATCTTCGAGATGGCGCGGAGGTCCTTGGCGTTGGGCGTCTCGATGCCGACGAACACCGAGTAGAAGCCGGCCTGGTACATGCGGTCCATCAGTTCCGGCTGCCCGGCCAGGTTGGCGGACGCCGAGACGAAGAACTGGAACGGATGGCCGTGCTCGCGCTGCCATCCGGCCAGGGCCTCGACCATCTCGCGGGCCGCGGGCAGGTCGCCGATGAAGTTGTCGTCGACGAAGACGATCACGCCGCGGTAGCCGGTGGCCCGGACGGAGTCGAGCTCCCGGAGCACCTGGGCCGGGTCCTTGGCCATCGGCCTCCGGCCATAGAACAGGCCGATCTCGCAGAAGTCGCACACGAAGGGGCAGCCCACCGCGAACTGCAGGGAGAGAGCCACGTACTCGCCGGTCTTGACCAGGTCGTAGCGGGGCGGCGGGTAGTCCCGGACGTGCAGCCTGCGCTCCACCGTGAAGACCCGCTGCTCCGCGGGCCGGCCGCGGGCCGCGTCGAGCTCCAGGATCATCTCCCGGGTGGCGTCTCCGACCATTCCGACGTGCAGGTAATCGACGGTGTCGTAGAAGTGCGGGCGCATGCTGGGATCGAGCCCGCCGAGCACCACGGGCTTGTCCAGGGCGTGGGCCCGCTCGACGAGCGTTTCCAGGGCGTCCATCTGCACCCGGTTGGCCCCGGCGAAGACCACATCGGCCCAGGCGAGGTCCGCGTCGGCCACCGGCCGGATGTTCTCGTCGACCAACCGCAGCGACCAGCTCCCGGGCAGGAAGGCCGCCACCGTCAAAACGTCCAGCGGCGGGGCGAAGGTCTGCCGGTTGCCGCCCATGATGTCGCGGAAGGCGAAGTGATGGCTCCAGAACGTCAGCGGATACCTGGGGCAGACCAGCAGGACGTTTCGCCGGGAGCGCAGGGCACGGACGTCGTGCCACTCGCCCGGATCCTGGAAAGCCGCACAGTTCTTCTGCATCAGATCCTCCGCTCTTCCGTTGCCAGAGTTCGTTCCGGGGCCTTTGCCGCCGAGACCGACGCCAGAAACCCGATCCACTTCCGGCGGGTGTCATGCCGCCGGATCGCGGCCGAGAGTCGCCCGGCCTCGAGCCGGCAGCGTCCGGCGGCCACCTCGGCCAGCTGCTGCCCCACCCGCGGGAGCTCCAACGCCATGCCCCCGCCAGCCGCCACCACCGTCCGCGTCACCATGTGTTGGTCCTGGTTCTCGGGCCGGCAGAGCACCGGCACGCCGGCGGCCAGAGCCTGATAGACCGTCCCACTGCCGCCGTGGCATATCGCCACGCGGGCGCGCTCCAGGACGCGCCCAGGAGAAAAGAAGCGGGCCATGAAGGCGCGGCCGGCCAGCGCCGGCAGGGCCGACCTCAACTCCGCCCACACCGCCTCGTCGCCCCCCGATGCCGCGACGTCGAATCCGGCGGCGAGGACGGCGGCGAGTATCCGCGGCAGATACTTCGCGCTGCCGCTGGAGCCCGTAGAAACGTAGGCCAGCGGCCGCTCCAGCCCCAGGTCGCCCAGATCCGGCTCCGGCAAGACCCGCGGCTGCCATATCACCGGGCCGAGGAAAAAGTGACCCGTTGGGAGTTGGGCTTTGGGCTTTGGGCTTTGGGTTTCGGCAACAGCAGTTGTTCCCAAAGCCCCAGGCCCAAGGCCCAAAGCCCCATACAACTCCGGCAGGTCGAGGTACGCGCACCAGTCTCCGGAGGAGTAGTGCTCGCGGAAGTCCTTGAAGGTCTCCAGGCCCAGCGACCGCCGCAGAGCGTCGAGCGGCGCGGCGAAATAGCGGAAGGCCAGCGGCTCGACCGCGGAAAACAGCGCCTCGCGGGCACGGCCGGGAATCAGGCCGAAGACGCCGCCCTCGGGTGCCGAAAGCATCCGCGGGGCCGCGGGGCTAAGGTGGGCGTTCAACAGCGCGAGGCAACGCACTCCGGCGAGCCGGGCCGACGTAGGCAGCGTCAGCCGGAAGTCGCCGACGACCAGGTCGGGCTCGATGCGCTCAATGAGTTCGAGTTCGGCCCGGACGTAGCGCTGCAGTTCCTCGATCCGATAGAAGAAACGGCCGCGAGCGAGCCGCGAAAAGAAGAGCCGGGGCTCGACGGTCTCGAGCGCGATGGGATCGAGCCCCTCGGAGCGGGCGACGTCCGCATAGCGGGTCCCGCAGGCGAAATGCACCTCGCAGCCGGCCTCGCGCGCCCAGCGCGCCAGCACCGCCGGGCGCGACACGTGGCCCAGCGCCACCGCCTCGCCCACGAAGAGAATTCGATGGCGCATCATTTCACCGCAGAGGACGCAGAGGTGCGCAGAGGAGAGCTTTCGTCCACGACGGACGGCTTCAGGGGATCACATGCTTGTGTCGCATGCAACTCCACAGGCTGCACGCTGCGCAACTCTGCGTCCCCTGCGGTTGAATTCCGCCGCGCTTCGTCCAGGTCGGCCGTTTCCAGCCGCCGGACGATATCGTGGAAGAAGCGGGCCGCCGGCGCACCATTGCACAACCGCCGATCGAAGCCCATGCTCAGGAAGAAGCCGTTCCTGGGGACCACCGCGTCGCCGGCGACCACAGGACGGCGCTTGACCTCGCCGTAGGTGAAGGTCAGCGGCCAGGGCCACTTGGCGCATATGGAATCCACGCCGTACTTGCCGACGGTGGTGAGCGCGAAGGCCCCGCCGCGGTGCCGGATCCAGAGCCGGGGGCCGTAGCGCGGCAGGCCGACGAGCCAGCGGCAGAGCCAGCCCGGCACCCGGCGCACCAGCCGCATGAAGAACGCCAGGCGCGGATCCGCATCTTCCTCCGCGGAAGCGAGCCGCCGCAGCTCCTCCGAAATCTGGCCGGAGGACTTGCGGTCGCTGGCCCGGACGACTCCGGCATAGACGGCGTCCTCGCCGCCTCGGACGCGCTCGACGGCCACGACCGCGTCGACACCGACCAGTTGCACCGGACGGTGCCGAAAGAGGCCGCCGAGCACCAGCCGGTTCATGTCCGGATGCTCGCGCAGAGCCAGGGAGATGGCCCTGATCGCCAGGGCCGTGTAGGAGGCTTTCACCCCGCCGGCCAGGACCTGCGCCCGCCGCAGATGGTCCAGCCCGGTGGCATCGACCAGCGAGGTGAAGAAGACCGTGTCCTGCCGGACGACCTCGCCCACCAGCCCGTCGGTGGCCGAGCGCCAGCGGTCGAAGGGGAGAGTCCTGAAGCTTGTGCCCATCTGGTGTCCTCCTGCCGGCCGGGCCAATAACAAGTCGCGTGCCATCCGGCGTTGCGAGCAAACTACGCAATGGCGCCACTTGCGAAACACCGATAATCGACTCTTGACATCGCCTTCATGGCGTTGTATGCATATTATCCGCATGGCAGTTGCATGACCATCAGGAGCACTCACCAATGTCCGGATGTTCAAAGACTGTAAGGGGGCCTTCTCGCCATCCGTTCATCGCCGCTCTGGCCGAGACGTCCGCCCCCATACGCAAGATCATCCAGGGCCTTTCCGACGCCGGCACTCCGCTTTTCAAGGCCATCCTCGCGCTGGAAGACGCCCGCGCTTCCGAGCGGGGACAAGCCCAGGCTCTGGCGGCGGCCGATGAAACACCCCTGGAGGGCTCCGACCCCGAGGTTGCCGCGTTCTTCCTCGAGCGCTGGTCAACCCTTTCCTTCCGCATGGGCCGGCTGGACGAGAGCAAGGCGCTGGTCCGCCGGGCCCGAGAGCTGCTTTCGGACAGAACCCATCCCATAATCGAGGCCTCCGTCCTGCGCTGCGAGGCCGGTCTGGCCCGGAAAGCCGGGAACCACACGGCCGCCAAGGATCTGCTCCGTCGGTCGCTGAGCATCGTTGACAGCCCGCGGCGCCCTCCGTTCCTGCTCGATTACGCCCATTTCCTGGCGGCACGCTGGGAGGAGACCGAGGTCGACGCCGAGTTCGACGCACTGCCCAAGACCGTCCTGCAGTCCTTCAAGAACGGGGTCGCCCTTTGCCGGCTGCTCCAGTTCGTCGAGACCGGGCGGCTGGACGAAGCCCAGGCAGTGCTGGCGGTGGTGGAGAAGGACCCGGAACTGGCGGCCAGTCTTGAACGCGGACAGGCGAACCGGGCGGTATTGGCTGCCATGCTCGGATCGCCGTCATCGCCGGGGCCAGACAGCGCGGTGATCGCCCCCACGATGCACCTGCTGGCCCGCCGGCCCCAGGAAGCGCTTCAGGCCGCCCGGGCGCTGGCAGCCGCCGACGCGGAGTCTTTCCTGACCGATTCGGTCTTCCTGGCCTTCGACCTGATCCGGGCGGAACTGGCCTGCGGCCACGGCGACGCCGCCGAGCGGCTGATCCTCGCCCGGCGGCAGATCGGCAACTGCCACCCCATGGACGACTTCCTGCTGGCGCGCGTTCGGCTGCTGGCCGGAGACCGCGCACGGGCCGCCGCCCACTTCGCGTCCTTCCTGGCCTCCATCGAACGCTGCCGGGCGGACGGACGCCTGGACTTCGAACTGCGCCTGGCATGCGAGCTTTCCCCGGCCGACGCCGTGGGACTGATGCGCGGAGCATCCGGACGGCGGGCCGTCCCGGCTCCGGAGCCGGCGCGCCGGACGCCGGCCAGGCCCCTTGGCGGCGCCGACCGGCTCGTAGGCGCCAGCCACTCGGTGGAACAGATACGCAAGTCGGTCCGGCTATTGGCGCCCCTCGACGTTCCGGTGCTCGTCATGGGCGAGACCGGCACGGGCAAGGAACTGGTCGCCCGGGCGCTGCACGAGGAGTCGCTGCGGGCCAAGGCCCCCTTCATCACCGTCAATTGCGGGGCCATCGCCGAGAGCCTGCTCGAGAGCGAGCTCTTCGGCCACGAGAAGGGCGCCTTCACCGGCGCGGAGCGAACGCGCCGGGGCCTCTTCGAGGAGGCCGGGACCGGCACGCTCTTTCTCGATGAGATCGGAGAGATTTCCTCCCGCCTGCAGGTCTCGCTTCTGCGGGTGCTCGAGACCGGCGAGATCCGCCCGGTGGGCGCCAGCCGCGAGCGCCGGATGCGCTGCCGGATCGTGGCCGCCACCAACGCCGATCTGGATGCGCTCGCGGCAGCGGGCTCGTTCCGACAGGATCTGCTGTTCCGCCTGAAGCGAATGGAGCTCCGCATCCTGCCGTTGCGCGAGCGGCGCGAGGACATCCTGCTGCTGGCGGATCACTTCCTCTGCGAGGGGCGGGCCGACGGGCGCCGGCCGGAGCTGACGGCGGCACTGAAGCGCGAACTGACATCCCGCGACTGGCCCGGCAACGTGCGCGAGCTGCGCAACGCGGTCGAGCGCATGCGGCTGCTCAACTCCGACGGGCTCCGTTACGACCTCGAGGCCCCGGACTCGGGTAACCGGTCAGCCTCGGCGCCGACTGCGCCCGGGGCTTCGCCGCAGTCAGGCCCCAACCCGCCCACTCCGGCTTCGGCCGGGGCGCCTGACGACGCCGAGGTGTCGCGGGTCCTCGGCGAGGGCCGCACCGCGCTGCGGCGCCGGGAGCGCCTGATGGAGCTTTTCGACCGCTGTCGCCGGCTCACCCGGGCCGAGGTGGTCAAGCTCATGCGCATATCGCCGGCCACGGCCACTGCGGACCTCAAGGCCCTCGTTGCCGAGGGACGGCTCGACCGGATCGAGCCCAGCGCCTCGACGCGCAGCCACTACTTCGCGATACGGGGAAAGGCACCGTAGCCGGCGCAGCGGGTTCCGCGCACCAGGGCTACCGCAAGTCCCAGGGCACGGCGTAGTCGAGGTCGGAAACCCTGGCCGTGGCCGCCGTCGGCGCGATCACCAATCCAGGTGCAACCTTGAGTTCCGGGTGGTTCTCTCGGAAGCTGGTTATGCCCCGGGTGTCGTTCCGCGCCGGTTGCGAGGCGAGCTTCACCTCGATGGGATGGAAAGTGCCGTCCCGCTCGAGGAGCAGGTCTACTTCGGCACCGCTGTAGATGCGCCAGTGATAGATACTCGGCGGTGCGGTCATTGCCGCCGCGAGCTTGCGGATCTCGGCGACTACCGCAGTCTCGAAAAGCGCGCCGGTCAACGGGTTGCCGTCCAGGGCCTGCGGCGACGAGAGCATGTGCAGGCTGCAGGCCAGGCCGGTGTCGGCTATGTAGCCTTTGGGCTTGCCGCTGACCCGCTTGACGGCGCTGCCGTGATACGCGGGGACCTCGAACCATTGGAAGGTGGCCCGCAGCGTGGTCAGCCAACGCTGGGCTGTCTGCGGCGTAACGCCGAGCTCACGGCCGAGCTGCGAGTGGTTGATTTCCTGGGCCGTCAACGCCCCGACCAACCGCACGAACCGGCCGAACTGCTGCCAGTCGTCGACGTCTGCGACGACCCTGGCGTCCCGCTCGATGTAGGTGCGCAGATAGGCCCGGTGGAACTCCCCGATCAATCCGGCGTCCAGGGAATCGACCTCGGGCAGGAAGCCCCGCCAGAGCTGCTCGTGAACGGTCCGGGACGGGGGCAGGCGCTCGGTAGGACTGGCCACGAATGCCGCCGGATCGTCGAGGTAGCGTTTGAGCCAGTGCTCTCCGGCGGAGGCTGCGGCGATCTCGGAAAGGCAGAAGCCCTCCAAGTCAAGGAAGACGACTCGTCCGGCGAGCGATTCGCCGAGCGCCTTGAGCACCGACCATTGCTGGGAGCCGGTGAGCACGTACATCCCGGGACGCTTGTCGCGGTCCACGCGCCGTTTAATGGCACCAACCAGTTCAGGCGCATACTGAATCTCGTCCAAGATGAGCGGCGGAGGGTGATTGTCGAGAAAGAGTTCCGGGTCCTTTCTGGCTCCGCCCACGTCGAGCACCGGGTCGAAGACCACTGCGTCCCACTTCGGTAACTCATGCTTGAGTAGCGTGCTCTTGCCGACCTGTCGGGCACCTGAAACGGCCACTACAGCAAAGGCCTCTATCATGTGCTGGAACTTACCGGCCAAAATACGTGGTTTGTAAATCATGCTGGAATATTAATGACGCCATCATTAGATTTCAAGTTTATTTTGCAAGCATCGTAATGGCGTATCATAGGAGCGCAAAGCTGGCTGCATCCCAGATGCTTCGCAAACCACGGAGAACGAGAGCGTTAAGGAGGCAAGAGCACCTGTCAGCATGCGTATCTGAGTTACGGCGCCGACATTTCTCCCCGGGACTATTTCTTCCGCCTGCCCACCTCTCCCATTAACCTCTCCACCCGCCTCGCCGAGAACCCGTCGATGGCCCGATAGCCGGAGCTGTACCGACCGCTGTGCTTCGTCCCCGGCGGGATGACGCACTCGTCGCCGGGCTCCAAGTGAACGGGCTTGCCATCGACTACGCCGTCGAAGGTGCCCTCGACGACCAGGGCGTACTCCCAGAAGTCGTGGACCTGCTCGGGCTGGGTGCCGCCGGCCTCGCACTGCCAGAAGACGGCTTCATCACCTGGTCGAGGTGCTTGAGCACCGCCTTCCGGCACTTCGCCTGCCCGGAGACCCGGGCCGCGGCGACGAGCGCGATGATCGCCCCGTCCTCGTTCGTAACCGTGCCGTCGGGCCCGGCGTGCTGGCTCCAGCCGTCGCCGATGGACATCGCCCCGCGCGCGTCGAAGACGTGCTTCAAGGCGTAGGCGGCGTTCCGGAGGAGTCCCTTGCGCACGTACTTCTCGGCGCCGAGGTGCCGGCCCAGCTGGTGCATGAAGATGCCGTTGGCCGCGAGGAAGTAGATATCGCCCGGCTTCCAGGTGCGGCCGTCGGCCTCCCGGAAGACGAAAGGCCAGCCGGTCTTCGGATCGACGGCGTACTTGAGGTACCAGTCGGCCCAGATCCTGGCGCGTTCGACCAGTTGCTCCTCGCCCAGGTAGGCTCCGAGGTAGAGCAGCGCCGAGGCCGCCTCGGCCTGGTCGCGGATGTTGTAGCGCCGCGACTGGGGCACCTCCTCGCGGATGGCCCCGAAGTTCTCCGGGAAGCGCCGGTCGAGCACCTGGAGGATCTCGATGTACTCGGCGGCCGTCCGGGCGGTCTCCATGTAGCGGTCGGCGGGAGAGAGCCGGTCGGCGGCGATGAGCGTCATAATGCCGCGCGCGCAGCTCCAGTTGAGGCCCCAGACCACCCGGCCCGTGGGCAGGTGCTTGTTGTAGGGGAAGCGCCCGTGGTTCGCGTCCCAGTAGGGCCGCTGCATGCGGCCCCGGCCCGGATCCAGCAAGAGCGCCACACGCCCTGTTCCTTCCCCCGGGCGTCACCCCAGCACTGTCACCTTGAAGCCGCGGTCCGAGTCCGGCACGCTCACGGCGGCCTCGCCGCGGCGGGCGAGCCAGCGCCACTTCACCGGCTCGTCGCGCCCGTCCCGGACCAGCCGCACGCTTCGCGGCGCCTTCTGGCAGCCGCGGAAGACCACCTCGACGGTCCGCCCCGGCACGCGGTAGCGCCCCTCGGTCGCGCCGCGCTCGAAGCTGCGCCGGCCGCCGCGGTCCGCGTGAGCCAGCCGGACCCGGGCATACTCGCCGCGCTCGTGGGCCCGGGTCGCGCCGTCGTCCTCGTAGAGCGCGGTCTCGGCCGCGCCGCCCGGGAAACACTCCACGCGGAGCTTCGAGCGGTCGATCCAGGCGGTGGACTCGGCCGGCGGCCACATCGGGACCGGCGCTCCGGCGCGGACCAGGAGAGGCATGCGCTCGATCGGCGCCTCCAGCCAGGCCTCGCCCCCGCCGTCCATCGCCTTCCCGGCGTGGAAGTCGACCCAGCGCCCCTCGGGCAGCACGACCTTCTTGCGGGTGTACCCGCGCGCGGTCACCGGCGCAACCAGGAGGTGGTCGCCGAGCATGAACTGGCGGGCCTCGTTGACGAAGCGCGCGTCGCGCGGGAAGCCCAGGATCATCGGGCGCTGCACGGGCATGCCGGTCTCGACCGCCTGGCGGAAGGCGGAGTAGATGTAGGGCAGGAGCCGGTAGCGCAGGCCGATGTACTCGCGGCAGATGGCCAGCGTCTTCGGGCCGAAGGCCCAGGGCTCCTGCTGGGCGGTGCCGGCCGCCGAGTGGTTCCGGAAGAAGGGCGTCAAGGCCCCGTACTGCGTCCAGCGGGCGAGCAACTCGGCCTCGCCCTGCTCGGCGAAGCCGCCCACGTCCGAGCCCACGAAGGCCATGCCGGAGAGCCCCAGGTTGGCGGACATGGCGATGCTCATCTCGATGTGGTCCCAGCGACTGCAGTTGTCGCCGGTCCAGATGGCCGAGTAGCGCTGCGAGCCGGCCGCGGCCGAGCGCGTCAGGAAGAACCGCCGGGCGTCCGGGTGCTTCCGGTCCCACTCGGCGGCCGCGCCGGCGAGCTCCAGGTGCGGGTAGAGGTTGCCGCAGGCCAGGTGCACCGGGCTCGCGAGCTGGTCCCTCTGGTCGGAGGGCTCGTTCATGTCGAACCAGATGCCCGCCAGGCCGTACCTCTCGGCGAACTCGGCGGTGAGCCGGCCGAACCAGGCGGCCGTCTCGGGCTTGCGGAAGTCGGGGAAGAGCGTGTCGCCCGGCCAGACCTTGCCGCGGTAGACCTCGCCGTCGGCGGTCCTGAAGAAGTAGCCCTTCTTCAGCCCCTCGCGGACCAGGTCCCAATTGCGGTCGTCCTTGAAGCCCGGATCGACGATGGCCACGGCCCGGAAGCCCTGCCCGCCGAGCTTCTCCACCATCCGCCGGGCGCCGGGGTAGCGGCCGCGGTGGTAGGTGAAGATCCGGAAGCCGTCCATGTAATCGATGTCCATCCAGAGCGCGTCGCAGGGCAACTTGTGGCGGCGCATGTTCCGCGCCACGCCCTCGAGCTCCCTGCGGGTCTCGTAGGACCAGCGGCACTGGTGGTAGCCGAGCGCCCAGAGCGGCGGCATGGAGTGCCGGCCGGTGAGCTCCGTGTAGCGCCGGACGACGTCGGCCATCTCCGGCCCGTCGATGACGTAGAGATCGAGCTCCGGCTCCTCGGCCGAGAAGCCGAACGTGGCGCCGTCGTCGAGCCCCAGGTCGAAGTGACAGCGCGCGCCGGTGGCGGCGAAGAGCCCGTGGCACGCGCCCGAGCCCTCGCGGAGCTCTATGCAGAAGGGAATGCTCGCGTACATCGGATCGGCGTGGCAGGACTCGGGGTGCATCTCCCTGCGCATCCCGGAGCCGAAGATGTCGGCGTTCCACATGGTCATGCGCGTGCCGCGCTTCTCGAGCTTGCCGCTCTTCTGGCCGAAGCCGTAGTAGCGCGAGCTCGCGGGCATGGTCAGGCGCAGCCCCGTCCGGCCGCGGGCCGACCAGAAGCCGCCGTGCGCCGTGGCAGTCAACAGCTTTCTGCCGCCAGCGCCTGAGACGGAGAGCGCCCCGCCAGCAAGCTCCAGGCGCAGCCCGCCGGCCTCGATCACCTTCTTCCCGGCGAGGGCCCGGACCCCGCCGCCCTCGATGGCCCCAGGCGCCAGGAGCGGCGAAACCGCGCTCCGGAAGCGGCCGGACGGCGAGAAGCGCAGGCGCATCACGCCCTCGCGCGCCGCCTCCACCCGGAGAACCCCGCCCTCGCACCTTATCAGACCGAAGCCGTCGCCGGCCTTGAAGGACTTTTCTCTGCCCAGAGGCTGCATGTTTCCCTCTTCGCTCCTGGAAACCGGTCCCGGACGCCGCGCCGGCCCGGACGGGCTGGCGCACTCGTTCGACCGGATTCTAAGGTCAGCGGGATGGATTGCCAGCGTGAGCGCGCCGGAGCCAGGGGCATTGCAGAAAACGGTCTTCACCGCCGAGGCACAGAGGCGCAGAGGCAAGATGTTGCCCGCGGCTGAGCCCTCACCAATCTAAGCCAGCTCTACGCCTCGGCGTCTCAGCGGTGAAACGACCTTCTTGAACTGGCCGCGCGCCGGATCAACTCCTCGAGCGGCAGCTCCGCGAGGCTGGGCACTGTCCAGTCGGCGCGGCCGAGGTCCAGGTGCCTGGTAACGGCGTTAGGAACGGCCAGGCAGAAGAGCCCGGCGGCCTTGGCGGCGGCGACGCCGTTGGGCGAATCCTCCAGCGCCACGGCCTCGTCCGCGGCGACGCCCAGGGCCGCGACGGCCGCGAGATAGAGGTCGGGGGCCGGCTTGCAGCGCGGCGCGTCCTCGCCGCACTTCACCGCGGCGAAGCGATCGAAGAGCCCGAGCCGCCGGAGCTCGCCGCGGACGTACTCGCCGGGCGCGCTCGAGGCCACCGCGACGGCCAGCCCCAGCCGCCGGGCGCCGTCGAGATAGTCCATCACCCCGGGCATGACCGGCTGCTCGAGCAGCATCTCCCGAAAGCGCCGGCGCTTCTCGGCCCGGAGCGGCTCCATGTCCACGGGGCGCCCGAGCGCGCGCTCCAGGTGCTCCTGCGGATCGAAGGAGCCGTGGACCAGGCCGATGTACCGGCTCCAGACTTCGAGCCGGAGCTCGGCGCCCTGCGAGCGGAAGACCTCCGCCCAGGAGGCGAAGGTGGGCGTCTCGCTGTCGAGGACGAGCCCATCGAAATCGAAGATCAGCGCGCGGATCACGGACGATCCTTCCCGGACGCCATCGGGAGCACGACGTCAAGCCCCTCGCGCCGCATGCCGTGGCCCGCTATTTCTTCTGGGCGGCCTGCCACTCGAACCATTCGAGCAGGTGGCCGTAGCGCAGCTTCTTGGCGCTCTCCTTGGTCCAGGCCGAAGAGCCGCCGCACAGGCCGGGGCTGCCCGCCGGAATGCAGTGCTCGAAGGCGGCCTCGGCCCGCTTGATGTAGTCCTCGTTCTTGGTCAGGTAGCCCACGTAGCCCAGCAGGTTGCCGAGGTGGTTGGACTCGATCGGGCTGGGCAGTTCGGCCGGGCATTTTGCGGCCGCGTCCTTGAGATACTCGAGCACGTCCGGGTTGCCGGTCTCGTCGTGGAGGACGCACAGCGGATAGAGGCAGTACCAGGTCTGCACGTACCACTTGTTGCCGTCGGCGCCGAAGTTGACGCCCTGCTCCTTCCACTTGGCCATGAGCAGCTTCTCCCAGCGCTCCTTGGCCAGTTCCAACCACTGCCTGTCGGCGGTCATGTCGTAGACCGAGCAGCACAGCAGAATGCCCCAGCCGGCCGAGCGGGGCTGGCCGGCGTCGATGCGGTTGCGGACGCCCTCGGCGCTCCACAACGCGCACTCCCGGGCCTTCTCGTCGCCGGTGAGCATGTAGTCGAGCACCTCGCCGCAGGCCCAGTGGTGGCTGACGTTGGGCTTGCTCCGGCCGTCGTCGACGTCCCCATGGGTGTCGGTGCTGTTGCGCTCGTAGTGGGTCACGCCCTGGAACATCTTCATGTCGCGCTGCGACCAGCTCATGTCCACCTCGGCGCGGTGCCGGGCCATGGCCACGCCCATGTCGAAGAAGCCGCGCTCGCCGCTGCGCAGGTAGTCGAGCAGCATGATCCAGGTCCAGTCGTAGTGCAGGCAGCAGGCCCCGTTCTCCCAGTAGAGGTCGCCGTAGTCCATCCAGCCGTACCAGAAGCCGAAGCCCTGGCCGGAGCCCTGCGACGCGCCTGTCAGGCCCTGGGGGTGCTTGGGGTCGACGGCGTTGCGGGCCATCTGGTCCCAGGCCTTGAGCTTGGCGTCGTACCCGGGCTTGCCGACCTGCACGTCCATGGGCGCGAACCAACCCGGCGCTGCCCGGGTGGTGGCGTAGTAGGCCGGCGCCGCCAGGGCCATGAGCGGCTGGCTGAGCGTCGCCGCCGAGGCGGCCGCCTCGCGCCCGGAGAAGTCGAGGATGGTCTCGTAGCCCTTGTTGATCCCGCCGGGCAGGGCGTACAGGCCGGCCTTGCGGTACTCGCCGAACTCGTCGAGGCTCCGCCCGCGCTTGACGCCCTGGCGCGGCCACTCGCCCTCGGTGGGCCAGAGCCAGAGCCGGAGGGTGCGCCCGTCGAGCTCGATGGCCTTCTCGTAGTTCTGCCAGAAGTGGCGGATGGCGACGTTCAGCCTGCCATTCGGCCCGGAGAGAGCCACGACGCCGTCGGTGCGCTCGCCCTTCTTGAGTTCTTTGTCGCCTTCGGTGATCGCGTAGTTGAGGTCCTTGAAGGTGTGCTGCCCGCCGGACTTCTGGAGGACCTTGAACTTGCCGCTGGCCTCGGCTCCCTCGCAGGCGGCCTTGACCGTATCGCCCAGGCCCAGGGGCAACTCCACCGCCAGGCCATCGAAGTTGACCCAGCCGCACTCGCGGTTGTAGCCGTAGGCCCCGCCGTTCTCGAGCCAGGCGTGGACCTTGACGAACTTCTGCCCGGAGTAGGCGACGATCCGGACCGTGTAGCTCAGGAAGCCCTTCACGTTGGTGAACTTGCCCCGGACCCGCACGATGGCCCGCATCGGACCGGCCTGCTCGACGGCGATCTCCGCGGGAACGTCGGAGGCCGCCACCGTGCCGCCGCCCTCCTTGTGGAGCACGATCCCCGCCCCGCCGGCGGGCACCAGCTCCTTGCCGTCGACCTTCAGCGACTCGAAGAGGTTGAACTTGGCCCTGGCGACCCTGAATTCGAGCGGACCGGTCGAGACCTTGACGCCGTCGGCGCCCTCCTCGACTTTGACCGCCGCCGCCGGCGCCGGGTTGCCGCCCTTGTCGCTGACAACCAGCTTGAGCTTCCCGGAGGCGGGCACGTCGACCTGACAGTCCATCAGCGCCCAGCGCACCGAGCCGTCCTCCCACGGGACGGTCTTCAGGAACTGCGCGGGCAGCGCCTTGCCGCCGGCCGAAACGGTCAGGGCCGAGACGTCCTTTACAACGCCCTTCGCGAAGGGCACGCCGGTGGTGACCGGTTCGGACTTGCGCTCGATGCCGCCGGTCTCGGTCACGGTCAACTCGACCTCGGCCGCCAAAGCGGTGCCGAGACAGAGAAGCATCCATGCAACCGAAGCCACGATCTTTCGGCAGAATCCGGTCATCTCAAGCCCTCCACAATGATCAGCCGTCGACGGAACCTCGACGGCGGACGAACTATACATCATACACCGAAGATGGCAAACGATTGTCAGGTTGTCCGGTCAGGCCCTGCCGGCTACGGTTTCAGGACTATCTTCCCGCTGTCCACGTTCGGGTCGAGCCCCGTCTCCATGGCCTTCACGAAGTCGGCGAGCTTGAACTGGTGGCTGGTCACCGGCCGCGGGTCGACGCGCTTCTCGGCGAGCAACGGCAGCATCTCCTCCCAGGTGTTGAAGACCTCGCGGCCGTTGATGCCGAGCAAGGTCAGGCCCTTGAAGATCACGCCCTCGGCGACGTCCATGGAGACCGGGCCGTCGGGCAGGCCGAAGAGGGCCATCTTCCCGCCGCGGCGCAGGATGGCGATGGCCTGATTGATGGCCGGGGCCGCGCCGGTCATCTCCAGCGACACGTCCACGCCCTCGCCCCGGGTGGCGGCCATGATCTCGCTGACCGGGTCGCGGCGCTTGACGTTGATGACCTCGTCGGCACCGAACTGCTTCATCATGGCGAGTTTGGAGTCAACGAGGCCCAGCCCGAAGATCCGCCGGGCGCCGAAGGCTCGGGCGATGCCCGCGGCGTAGATGCCGATGGGCCCGTCGCCGACCACTGCCACGGTCTTGCCCGAGACCTCGCAGCTCGAGACCGTGAAGGTGGCGTTGCCGAAAGGATCTTGAAGACACGCCACCTCCGGCTCGATGCGCGGGTCGTTCTTCCAGAGGCACCTGGCCGGCACGGTGAAGTACTCGGCGAAGCAGCCGTTGAAGTCCACGCCGAAGATCTTCACGTCCCGGCAGATGTGGCGCTTGCCGCTGCCGCACTGGTGGCAGCGATTGCAGAAGACGTGGCACTCGACCGAGACGTAGTCGCCGACGGCGACGTCGCCCGCGTCCGGCCCGAGTTCGACCACCTCGCCGGCGCACTCGTGCCCGAAGATGAGCGGCGTGGGGATGCGCTTCTCGGCCCAGGCGCCCCACTTGTAGATGTGCTTGTCGGTGCCGCAGATCGAGCAGGCCAGCGTCTTCACCAGCGCCTCGCCGGGCCCGGGGCGGGGAACGTCCACCTCGCGCAGCTCGCAGCCGTAGGCCCGAGCGACCTTCATCACCGCAAGCATCTTCATCTTGGCCATGGATCGTCCCTAGCCTTCCGCCCGCACTTGCCGCGCGATCATCTCGCACTCGGCGGCGCGATGGCCCTCGAACTCGAGCACGAAGGAGTAGAAGCCCTCGCGCGGCAGCGGCAGTCCGGCCAGCTCGAAGACCAGGAATGCGGAGGGGCGCACGCCCTCCTCGACCTTGATCTTCACCTCGGGCAGCGGCGGGACCACGTCCTTCTCCTCGCTGCCAGCGATGAAGCGCAGCCGCCCGGCGTACTCGCCCGGGTCGCCGCGCAGCCGCGCCACCAGGAAGCAACGCGGCATCTGCGCCGGGAAGCGCGGGCAGTTCAGCCCGTCGAAGACGTTGATCAGCGAGTGCCGGCCCAGGCTCTCGGCGTGGGCCTCGCACAGCAGGCAGTAGTCGGCGCAGATCGACACGTCAATTCACCGCAGAGCCGCAGAGGACGCAGAGAAGACGCAGAGAACAACCAGACCAATGAATGCTGTGTCCACAGGAATCCATCCCTCAGGCCTCTAAGGCATGCCGTTCTCTGCGTTTCGCTCTGCGTTCTCTGCGCCTCTGCGGCGAGACTGCGCTCAGTCGACGGACTCGACGGACTTGACCTCGGGGATGACCTTCTTGAGGCGGCGCTCGATGCCTCCCTTGATGGTCATCTGGGCCATGGGACATCCCGCGCAGTGGCCCTTGAGGCGCACCTGGACGACCCCGTCCTCGGTCACGTTGACCAACTCGACATCGCCACCGTCGGCCTGCAGGGCCGGGCGGATGTTGTTCAGTTCGGCTTCGACCTTGTCGCGCATGCGAAACTCCTCGATTTCCGGTACGTCCGGCGCTTCAGCTCCTGGCCATGGCACCCGAGTCGCGGGGCGTCCCCTCCATGAGCGGGCCGCGGGCCATGGCGATCCGCCCCGTGCGGACCACTTCCTTGACGCCGTAGGGCCGCAGGGTGTCGATGCAGGCGGCGATCTTGGCCTCCGGGCCGGTGACCTCCAGCATCAGCTCCTGGCGGGTGATGTCCACCACCTTGGCCTGGAAGGCCTCGCCCAGAAGGATGATCTCCGGCTTCTTGCCGGCGGGGGCGTGCACCTTGACCAGGGCCAGCTCCCGCTCGACGTAGTCCACGCTGCCGAAATCGTGGATCTTGACCACGTTGATCAGCTTGCCCAACTGCTTGCGGATCTGTTCGAGCGTGGCGTCGTCGCCGCGGGCCACTATGGTCATGCGCGAGAAGTCGTCGCTCTCGGTCTCGCCCACGGCCAGGCTGTCGATGTTGAACCCCCGGCTCGAGAACAGCCCGGCCACGTGGCTCAGGACCCCCGGCGAGTTCTGGACTATCGCTGAAATGGTGTGGCGCATGCGATCCTCTCCCGAAGCGGGCGTTTCGCGGAGCATCCCTGCCCGGCAAGCGGTAGTCTAAGTGCCCAAGTCTGGGGCGTCAAGCGCCGCGGAGCGCCGGTCTTCCGGGGCGCGTCCGCAACCGACCGGCCCGGCCCTTTTGCACTTGACCCGGCCGAGTCCGCCGGCTAGATTTTCCCTGTCAAAAACGGCTCCGTGTCCGTCCCAAGTCACGGTGCCGGACGGGCGGCCGGTCGCCGCCTGATTTCCGCCCTGGCATGCCTTCATGGAGGACGATGCGATGAGGCTGCTTCCGACCCTTCTGGTGGCGACGCTGCTTTGCGGCATGTGGGGCGCGGCCTCGGCCGGGGAGCCTCCCGCCGCCCGGGACTCGATCTCGGAGCTGATGGACGTCGTCCGCAACGGCCTGACCGACGAGAAGGTCGCGGCCCTCGGCAAGCTCGGGACCATCACCGACGAGAAGCGCCTCGGCGACTTCAAGGTGCCCGGATTCCTGGGCGGCGTGGTCAAGAGCGCCGACTATCCCCCCCGGGCCCGGGTGGCGGCGGTCGAGGCCCTGGCCGCCATCATGAAGTTCATCCCCGACTCGAAGGACACGGTCATCAACGTCCTGACCGAGCGGCTGATCGACCGCAACGAGTCCACCGCCGTCAGGCGGGCCATCGCCGAGGCCATGGGCTCCTTCCTGGTCGCCGACTCGCCCGGGGACCGCAACGCCTTCAACGTGCTGGTGGGCATCGCCCGTGAGCGCAAGGACGACGCCCCGGTGGTCGGCGCGGCCATCGCGACGCTCGGCCGGACCGGCTACCGCGAGGCGCTGGGCCTGGTGGTGGCGGGCATCAGCGACGGCGACGCCGACGTGCGCGCATCCTCCCTGAAGGCCCTGGAGCTCATGTTCAGCAGCCGGGTGGCCACGCAGCCCTCGAGCGAGGTGGTCCGGACGCTCATGGCCATGGCCTCCGACGACAAGGCCCCGCTGGCCAGCCGCGAGGCGGCCATGCGCGCCATGGCCGGCGCCATCAACACCGGCGCCGTCAAGGGCACCGAGGTCGCCCAGCAACTGGCCGGAATCCTCGAGAAGGCCCCCGATGCCAAGCTGGCCACCGCGGTGATCGACGTGCTCACCCGCGTGCCCGAGCCGGCCTCGGTGGAGGCGCTCCGCAAGGCCTACGAGTCCTTCCAGAAACCGGGCACGCCCGGCCAGGACCCGGCCGAGGTCCGCGTGGCGGTGGCCAAGGCGCTCGGCGAGTACCTGCACCCGCTGGCCCGCAGGAACCAGGTGCCCGCCGGCCAGTCGGCCGCCGCGCTGCTCATCAAGGTCTGCCGCAGCGACCCGAGCGCCAAGGTGGTGGTCGCGGCCATCTTCTCGCTGGGCAACATGGTCGACGCCAAGTACGACCGCCGCGAGGTGGTCCGCGAGCTGATCGAGACCATGGCCAGCGACACCGACAAGACCATCTCCCAGGCCGCGCGGGACACCATCCAGTTCATCACCCAGCGCGAGATCGCCTCGGACGAGAAGGATCCCAAGGCGGCGGCCGTGGTGTGGAAGGCGTGGTACGAGAGCAACAAGGACACCAAGCTGGCGCCGCGGCTCTAGAGCCCCGGCGCCTCTTGTCCGGAGGGGGAAAGGCGGGAGTTTCATGCTGAAGAGAATGCTCGTCGCTGCCGCGGGTGCGGCGCTTCTGGCCGGCGGGTGCCATCCCGATCCGGTGGCCACCAACATGCAGCGTCCCACCAGGTTCAAGGAGGCCGAGTCCCTCTACCTGGCCAAGAACTTCTCGGCCGCCAGGGCCAAGTTCCTGGCCGTGGCCGTCTCGGAGGCCGCCCCGGAGCGGGCCTTCGCCAAGGAGGCCCGGTACTACGCGGCCCGCTGCGACCAGTGCATGGGCAACTACGAGGCGGCCGTGCGGGTCTACAACCGCCTCCTCGAAGTGCCGCCGTACCGCAGCCTGGAGATCCGCGCGCTGGTCAGCCGCGGCGACATCTGCATGGAGGCGACGGGCCCATCGGGAGTCCCGGACTACAACGGCGCCGTCCACGACTACGGCCGCGCCCGGAAGCTCCTCGGCGAGGGCGGTCAGATCGACGACATCGATCACGGACGGCTGACCTACCGCCTGGGCCTGGCCTACTACGGCCTGGCGGTGAGCGCCTCGACCCCGGCAGAGCGCGAAGCCCGCTACGCCGACGCCGACGGGTGCTTCGACGAGTACATGCGGCTATATCCGCAGGGCCGCTTCTTCGAGGAAGCCAAGCGCCATCACTCGGCGATCACCGGCCGCGCCCCGGTCACCTCCTTCTACGTCGTGGTGGGCGGCAGCTCCACGGTCAAGGACCAGGCCCAGTCGGTCGCCAGGCGTCTGGCCGCCAAGGGCTACTCCGCTCGGGTCGTCTCCGAGGACCAGGCCGGCTCGACCGTCTACCGCGTGCGGGTCGGCTCCTGCGAGACCAGCCGCGAGGCCCACGCCCTTAAGCGGCAGCTCGAGGCCGCCGGCTTCGGTGCAGGGGAGGTCCGCCCTTAGACGGACCCCGGGGAGCCCGCCACAGGTCGTGAACGCCAAAGCGACAGGAACCCAGTCACCCGCGCCCGGCCCCGAGCCGGGCGCGGCTCTTTCGCCGGGCGCGGACACGCCGCTGATGCGCCAGTACGCGCGCATCAAGGCCGAGCACGCCGACAAGATCCTGTTCTTCCGGATGGGCGACTTCTACGAGATGTTCTTCGAGGACGCCCTGACGGCGAGCAAGCTCCTGGACATCACCCTGACCAGCCGGGAGAAGGGCCCCGGCGCCGTGCCCATGGCCGGCGTGCCCTGGCACGCGGCGGAGGGATACATCGCGAAGCTCCTCGCCGCCGGCCACAAGGTGGCGGTCTGCGATCAGATGGAGCCACCGTCCAAGGGCAAGAAGCTGGTGCGCCGCGAGGTCACCCGGGTGATCACCCCGGGGACCATGATCGGCGAGGATCTGCTCGACGCCGGCCGCAACAACTACCTCTGCGCGCTGGCCCCCGCTCGCGACTCGACGGGCCTGGCGGCCCTGGACCTCTCCACCGGCGACTTCACCTGCGGAGAGTTCGCGCCCGGCGCGCTGGCCGACGAGCTCGCCAGGCTCGCCCCCGCCGAGGTGCTGGCGCCCCGCGGCTCGCGCGGGGAGTTCGCCGCCGCGCTCTCCTCCGACGCGGCCTCGCGAGCGGCCGTCTCCGAGCGGCCCGAGGCCGAGTTCGAGCCGGCGCGGGGCCGCGAGCGCCTGCTGGCCCACTTCGGAGTCAGGAACCTCGACGCCTTCGGAGTCGAGGAACTGCGCGGGGGCCAGGCCGCCGCCGGCGCGATCGTCGCCTACCTCGCCGAGAACCGCCAGGCCGAACTGCCCCACATCCGGAGGCTCTCGCCCCGGGCCGCCTCGGGCGGGCTGGCCCTGGACCGTTGGACGGTGCGCAATCTCGAACTCGTCGAGACCATCCGCGGCGCCGGCGCCAGGGGCAGCCTGCTCGGCTGCCTGGACCGCACCGGCACGCCGATGGGATCGCGGCTGATGCGCTCCTGGGTGCTCTGGCCGCTGGCCGATGCCGGGGCGGTGGGCGCCCGACTGGCCGCCGTGGCCGAGCTCCACGGCAACGGCGTCATGCGCGCCTCGGTTCGCTCCCGGATCGGCAGGGTGCGAGACCTGGAGCGCCTGGCGGCCCGCTCGGCCGCCCGGCAGGCCGGTCCGCGCGAGGTGCTGGCCCTGGCCGCGGGGCTGGCCGAGTGCCCGCCGCTCGCCGATGAGCTCGTCCCCGCCGGGAGCGCCAAGCTCGCGGCCCTGCGCGAGGCGCTCGCCGCCGAATCGCCGCTCGTCGCCCGGATCCGCTCGACCCTCGACGACGAGCCCCCGGCCCGGCTGGAGGCCGGCGGCGCGGTCCGCGCCGGAGCCAGCGCCGAGCTCGACCGCCTGCGGGAGCTGCACTCCGGAGGCCGGCAGTGGATGGCGGCCTTCGAGGCCGCCGAGCGGACCCGCACCGGCATCGCCTCGCTCAAGGTCGGCTACAACGACGTCTTCGGCTTCTACATCGAGGTGACCCGGGCCAACCTCAAGCTGGTCCCGCCCGACTACTCGCGCCGGCAGACCCTGGCCAACGCCGAGCGCTTCGTGACCGAGGAGCTCAAGGCCCGCGAGGCCGAGATCCTCGAGGCCGCCGGGAAGATCGCCGGCCTCGAGCGCGAGATCTTCGAGCGGCTGCTGACCGAGGTGGCCGCCGCGGCCCCGGCGGTGCAGGAGACCGCCCGGGCGCTGGCCGAGCTCGACTGCTTCGCCGCGCTGGCCGAGGCCGCCGCGGCCGGCGGCTGGTGCCGCCCGACCGTGGACGACGGCGACGCCATCGTCATCCGCGACGGCCGGCACCCGGCCCTGGAGACCGCGCTGAAGAAGGGCGAGGTCGTCCCCAACGACCTGGAGATCGACCGCTCCCGCCGCCAGCTCCTGGTCATCACCGGCCCGAACATGGCCGGCAAGTCCACCTACATCCGCCAGGCGGCGCTGCTCGTCGTGATGGCACAGATGGGTTCGTTCGTGCCGGCCGCCGAGGCGCGGGTGGGCCTGGTCGACCGCATCTTCACCCGGGTCGGGGCCTCCGACGACATCGCCCGGGGACAGAGCACCTTCATGGTGGAGATGACCGAGACGGCCTTCATCCTCAACAACCTGACCCCGCGCTCGCTGGTGATCCTCGACGAGGTCGGACGGGGCACTAGCACCTTCGACGGCCTGGCCACCGCATGGGCCGTGGCCGAGTACCTCCACGAATCTCGGGAGCGCCCCCGCACGCTCTTCGCCACCCACTTCCACGAACTGACCGAACTGTCCGGCGCCTTCACGCGCGCGGCCAACCTCAACGTGGCGGTCAAGGAGTGGGGCGACCAGATCGCCTTCCTGCACCGCATCGTGCCGGGGGCGGCGCCCAAGAGCTACGGCATCCACGTGGCCCGGCTCGCCGGACTGCCGGCCGAGGCCGTCGAGCGCGCCCGGGAGGTGCTGGCCGTCCTCGAGGGCCGGGAGTACGGCCGCGGGGACGACCCGATTCTCGCCGCCAAACGCCGCCGCCGGAAGTCCGCGGTGGAACAGCCCAGCCTCTTCGGCGCCCCGCCCTCCCCCGCCGTCGAGCGCCTGCGCGAAATCGACGTCGAGAAGCTCACGCCGCTGGAGGCCCAGGCGGAGCTGGCCCGGCTCAGGCAGCTGGCTGAGCGGGAGTAGAACGCGGCGTCTTCGCCGCAGAGGGCGCGGAGTATCGCAGAGGCCATTTCAGAATGGCTACCGGACGGACTGCGCTTCATCCCCAAGGAAACAGAGCTATCGGTTCCCGCCCCTCAAACCAGTCGTCCTCTGCGAGACTCTGCGTCCTCCGCGGTTGAGGGGCCGAACGCGAGTCAGTCGGCCAGCAGCTCCGGGCGCACCGCCGGGAGCGTCTTTCCGCTGATCAGCCGCTTCCCGTCGGAGAGCCCGTCGGCCTCGCGCGGGGCGAGCTGCGCCACCATCCGCGAACGCCAGAGCTCCAGACGCTCGCGCTTCGAGCGATCGGCCGACAGCTCCCGCAGTTCGTTCGGGTCGTTGACCAGATCGAAGAGCTGCTCCCGCCCGTCGGCCGGGAACCAGACGTACTTCTCCCGCCCGTCGGTCAGGTACTGGTTGTCGTACTTGTCGGCGTAGGTGGCGGAGTGCTCGCCGTGCACGAACTCCCGCCCCGCCAGGCTCCTCTCGCCGCGGACCAGCGGCAGCAGGCTCAGGCCCTCGGTGCGCCCCGGAACGGCCGCGCCGGCCGCCTCCAGGACCGTCGGATAGATGTCCGTGAGGGTCGCGGGCACCGCGCACTCGTGATCGCCGCGGCCCGGCCGGGAGATCTCCCCGCCCTTCATCACATCGGGCGGCACGATCACCAGGGGAACGCCCGCCGAGCTTTGATAGGCGTGGCACTTCCGGAAGAGGTGGTGGTCGCCGAGCATCTCGCCGTGGTCCGAGGTGAAGACCACCATGGTCGGGCCGGGCTTGAGGTGCCGGCGGATGTAGTTGATCACCCGGCCGATCTGGCAGTCGATGTGGGCGATCTGCGCCCAGTAGGCGCGGCGCGAGCGGGCCAGAACCCCGGCCGGCAGCCGCCCGCAGGCGGCGTTGACCCCTCCGACCGGCACGTCGTTGCCCCCGGCCCAGTCGCCGACGGGCACGGGCGGGACCTCGCGGTCCGCGTACATGTCCCAGAAGGCCTGGGGCGGGTCGATGGGCGGATGCGGCCGGTGGAAGGACATGAACAGGAAGAAGGGCCGCGTGGCGTCGCGTCGGCGCAGGAACTCGATGGAGCGCGTCGCCACCCAGGTGTTGTTGTGCAGCTCCTCGGGCAGGTGGCTGGGCCGGGCCACCCAGGAGTTGGACTGCAGCCCGTGGTCGCGCTCGCTGAGCCGGCCGCCGGTCTGCTCGCGCAGCCACTCGTGATAGTCGTTGACGTAGCCGCCGAAGTTCTGCTCGGCCTCGTAGGACTCGAGGCCCTGGAAGCCCATGTGCAGCCTCTGGGGAAAGAAGTGGGTCTTGCCCACGCAGTGGGTCTGGTAGCCGGCCGCGCCGAGCGTCTCGGCGAGCGTGTCGGTGTAGCGCCAGGGCACGCCGTCCCGGTAGCCCAGCCGCCCGTGGCTCGAGGGCGAGAGCCCGGTGAAGATCGAGGCCCGAGCGGCGATGCACGACGGGCAGGGGCTGAAGGCGCTGGTGAAGATCGTCCCGTTGCGGGCCAGTTCGTCGAGGTTGGGGGTCTCCACGACGGGATGGCCCAGGACGCTCAGGGAGTCCGAGCGCCACTGGTCGGTCATGATGAAGAGGATGTTCGGACGGGTGTCGCTCATGGAGAAGCTCCTGCAGAAGACGAGGCCTGCGGGCAATCTAATGGCCGAGCCCGCACCGGTCAAGCACAACTGGTAGCGCGGCAGGCCACTTTAAGAAGCCCGTTTCACCGCCGAGGCGCGGACGACGCAGAGGCGAAATGCTGTCCGCGGCGGGGACTCTTACCTGTCAAAAACCATCCGCCGCGTTCACGACCCCCTCGGCGGCTCGGCGCCTCCGCGGTGACAACCGTTTCCTAAAACGGCCGTGGGTAGCGCGGAATCCGCACGGGCGCCGGCTCGACACACTCGCCAATAGCGCACCGGGCCGCGCCCTCGCGGGTGCGGCCCGGCCGCCGGCCTCGCGCGGAGGCGCGGATCAGGGCACCGGATCTGGCGCGGTCGGGTCGATGGCCCGGCACTCCACTCCGGTGGACTTGCCGACCATCACCGAACCGTCCGGCTTGGCGAAGATGGCGCCGGTGTAGGTCCGGGCATCGGCCGGGTCGGACTTGCAGAGCTTGAAGGTCCAGAGCCAGTCGTAGTCCTCGTCGTTGTACTTGTAGACGCCCGAGCTGAAGGCCCCGCCGACCTCCTGCGAATAGGTGCAGTAGAGTCCGTCGTGCGGGTTCATGTACTGGTAGGTGGCCACGATGGCCCCGGCGGCCGGCGCGGCGGCGAACACCACGCGGCCGGAAGCTGTCGCGTAGTAGTCCACCCCGTTGGTCTTGGCCACGCCGCCGACGGTTACCGCGACGGTCGCGGTCCTGATGTGGGCGTGTCTGGAGAGATCGAATTGCCGCAGAGTGCCATTGCCCGTGCCGATGTTCTCGCCGGCCTGGGTCTTGACGGTGTTGACCACGCCGGCGCACGACCGCCAGTAAACGCCTCCATCGTTCGGCGCCCCCGCAGCGGCGGTCTTGAAGATGTAGGTGGCCTTGTAGCCGCTGGCGGCAAACGGCGGCGCGGTAACCGTGACCACGCCGGCCGGCGTGCAGGCGTAGGCCGCCTTGGGCAGCTCGATGTCCTGTCCGGCGATCGCGTCGGTACCGAAGACCTGAAGACTGTCGTCGTTGATGACGTTGCCGCCCTGCGCCAGGGCTCCGCCCGACGCAAAGGGCTCCAGCACCACCCGCCCCTCGGCGCCCATCGCGCTCCAGGTCCCGGCCGAGCCGGTGATCTCGTACAGGCTGGTCTTGTCGCCCTTCTTGTTGAAGCCCACCCGTGCTAGCCGCGCAGCGTTGCCGGCACCGTCCTTGGTGTACTTGCCCATCAGGTGCCAGCCCCAGGGCTCGGTGTGGATGTCGTCGGTCTTGGGCGTGAAGGCCAGCGTGGCCGGGTTGTAGTATCCGTAGTAGTCCCAGAGCTGGCCGCCGAACTCGATGATGTGGCTGTAGCGGTAGCCGTCGGGCATGGCCGCGGGGATGGCCCGGCCGTACTCGTCGTTGCCGCCCACCGGGCCTACGGTGCGGTTGAGCAGATTCCAGTTGGCGCCGTCGGCGCTGTTGTACACATAGCGCAGATCGGTGCCGCCGCTCGTGAAGGGAGCTACGGTCTCGGCCGGCGAGATGAGCTTGCCGCCGCCGCCGCCCCAGTAGACGTTGGCCCCGGAGACGAACAGGTAGCCGTTCACCATGTTGTCCCTGGTGGGGTTGTAGAAGTTATAGCTGCAGTGGCCTATCCATGCGCTGCTGACGCCGCCGCGGACCTGCAGACCGATGCTCTCGGTCCCCGTGGTGGGATCGAAGCCGAGCACGGCGTATTCCGGCCAGATGAAGTGATTGTAGTCGACTCCGTTGCACTTCTTCACGAAGTAGGATTGGGTGGTGAAGAGCTTGCCGTTGAACGACACGATCTGCGGCCAGACCCGGCTTCGGTTGACGGTGGTTATCCCGCGATTGCTGCCGCCGCTCGGCGGGTTGCCGGTATTGCCCTGGGTGACGGTCCACTCCAGCGCCCACGAATGGCCGGCCGAGGTGTACTTGTAGACCTTGCTGTCGTGGGTGATGGCCCGGATCTCGTTGTCGCCCGTCGAGTGGGTGACGAAATCGATGGCCTTCTTGACGCTGGTCGCGCCCGTCTCCGCGTCGTTCCAGTGGGCGCTCTCCCCGGCCCGGCCCCCAAGGGACAATGCCAGGACCAAGGCCATGCAAAGCGCTGCGGATCTGATCATGATCGGGCCCCCTTGCCGCCTCAATTCCCCCACTCATTGTATTTAGTAGCCGCCGGCAGTCAAAGCCGGACGCGCATTTTGCGAGAGCAATCTGGGGAAACCCGGCTCCACCGCCGAGGCGCCGAGACGCAGAGGTGGCTTATGTGCGCGACTGGCGACCCTTGATGGGTGAGGTCTCAGCCGCGGGCAACATCCTGCCTCTGCGCCTCTGTGCCTCGGCGGTGAAAGACGTCTCTGCAGTGCCCGCGTGCCCGTGGACCCCGGGTCCGCGTTCTTGACACCCCCCCGCGCCGCGGCTAACATCCGCCGGTGTCGGGAGAGAGCAACGAGAAGCGAAAGGAAGGCAGCCGTGGCTGAGATCGCACCGTTCAAGGGCCTGCGCTATGATACCGGCAAGGTCGGGGCGCTCGGCCGGGTCTTCGCCCCCCCCTATGACGTGATCGACGGAGCCATGCGCGAGCGGCTCATCGCCGGCAGCGCTCACAACATCGCCCGGATCACCCGCAGCCCGGAGGCCGAGAAGGAGGCCGAGCCCGAGCGCTACGCAGCCGCGGCGAAGCTGCTGGCCGGGTGGCGCGCGTCCGGAGCGCTGGTCGAGGACGCGGCCCCGGCCTTCTACGCCTACGAGCAGGAGTTCACGTTGGCGGGCAGTGCGCAGACGGCAGAAGGCAGCAAGTCGGGGCCCGCCGACTCCTCCGCCAACCGCCAACCGCCTGCCGCCTACCGTCGTCTGGGCCTGGTCGCGGGCCTCCGGCTCGTCGACTTCGGCAAGGGAGTGCACCCGCACGAGGAGACCCTTTCCGGACCCAAGGCCGACCGGCGGCTCCTGCTCGAGAAGACCCGCACCCACATGGGGCAGATCTTCGGGCTTTACCCCGACGAGCCCGGCGCGGTCAACTCCGCCATCCGGCAGGCCGTGGGCAGCCGCAAGCCCGACCTCGAGGACCGCGACGGCGACGGCATCGTCCACCGCCTGTGGATGATCGCCGACGAGGCCGCCTGCGGCGAACTCGTGAGGCTCATGGCCGACAAGGACATCTTCATTGCCGACGGCCACCACCGCTACGAGGTGGCGCTGCAGTACTCCCGCGAACACCCCGAACTGCCCAGGGCGAAGTACGTGATGGCGACGCTCGTGGCCCTGTCCGACCCGGGCCTCGTGGTGCTGCCCACCCACCGGCTGGTGCACGACCTGCCCGGCTTCAAGCTGGAGAACCTGGAGGCCGCCCTGGGGGCGGACTTCCGGCTGCAGCGCTTCCCCTTCAAGAAGGACGACCGCGATTCGCGCCTGGCCTCCTGCCTGGCGCACCTTGCCGAGGAGCGCGAGGCCGGCCGCACCGCCTTCGTCCTCTACGGCGGCGGCGCTCGCTTCACCCTGGTGACCCTCGAGAACGCCAAGGCCATGGCCGCCGCCGAGCCGTCCCACGGCGAAGCCTGGCGGACGCTCGACGTGGCCGTGCTCCACACGCTGATCCTCGACCGCATCCTGGGCATCGACAGGGCCAAGCTCGCCGCCAAGACCAACCTCGACTACCTCAAGGACAACGGCCAGGCCATCGGCGAGGCCATCGCCGAGATCGACGCCGGCCGGGCCCAGTGCGTCTTCGTCATGAACCCGACCGACGTTGCCCAGGTGGCCGCGGTGGCCTCGACCGGCGAGAAGATGCCCCAGAAGTCGACCTTCTTCCATCCCAAGCTCTACACCGGCATGGTGCTGATGCCGCTTGAATGAAGGCAGAAGGCAGAAGTAAGAAGGCAGAAGCCCGGGAGGAGAAGCCGCCGTCGCCCCACCGGGTTTCTGCCTTCTGCCTTCTTCCTTCTGCCCTGCTTTTGCGGCCCTTGACACCCGCCCCCCGGCGCCTAACATCTTCCGAAATACGCCGTTGAGCCGACATGGTCGAAGCTCCGGCCTCACCCGAATGAATCCCGGGCGAATGGAACGCCCGGGAGCGAACAGGAGGAGTCAGATGCCGAAGTTGTTCATCCCCGGTCCGGTCAATGTGGGCGACGACGTTCTGGAGGCCATGGGCACCCCGGTGATCCCGCACCGCGGCAAGGGCTTCGAGGAGCTCTACTCGCGGGTGCAGGACAAGCTCCGCAAGGTGCTCTACACCAAGAACCCGGTCTTCCTCTCCACCTCGGCCGCCACCGGACTGTGGGAGTCCTTCGCCCGGAACTGCTGCGCCAAGAAGGCCCTGGTCACCATGTGCGGCGCCTTCTCGGACCGCTGGTACGACGTCTTCAAGCTCAACGGCAAGCAGGCCGACAAGCTCCAGGTCGAGTGGGGCAAGGCGGTCACCGCGGACATGATCGGAAGCGCCCTCAAGAAGGGCGGTTACGACTGCCTCGCGATGGTCCACAACGAGACCTCGACGGGCGTGATGCACAACCTCGAGGAAGTCTCCAAGGTCATGAAGGACTTCCCGGACGTCGTGTGGGGCGTCGACGCGGTGAGTTCGCTGACCGGCGTCAAGGTCGAGGTCGACAGGCTGGGCATCGACTTCATCCTGGCCAGCGTCCAGAAGTGCTTCGGAATGCCCCCGGGCTTCGCGGTCTCGCCGGTCAGCGAGAAGGCCTTCGAGCGCGCCAAGACCGTCGAGAACCGCGGCTACTACTTCGACCTGCTGGCCATGAAGGAGAGCCACGTCAAGAACCAGACGGTCTACACCCCGTCGGTCAGCCACCTCTTCGCCATGGACAAGCAGCTCGACAAGATGCTGGCCGAGGGCCTGGACAAGCGCTTCGCCCGCCATCGGGAGATGGCCGACTTCGTCCGCGGCTGGGTCAGGAAGAGCGGCCTGGGCATCTTCCCGCAGGAAGGCTACTGGTCGGACACCCTCACGGTCGTCGCCAACACCAAGGGCATCGACGTGGGCGAGCTCAACAAGTTCCTGAAGGCCGAGAAGGACGCCCAGTTGGCCGACGGGTACTCGAAGCTCAAGGGCAAGACCTTCCGCATCCCGCACATGGCCGACCTGACCATGGCGGACATGAGGGACATCACCTCCTGGATCGAGGAAGGCGCGAAGAAGCAGGGGAAGTGGTAGGCATCCCCTCTTCGCCCGGACTGAGCACGAACCAACGATCGAATCCCGGCCGCCCCCGCGGCGGCCGAGTTAAGGAGTGTCGGGAATGACCAAGGTACTCATTGCCGACGACATGAGCCCGCGCGCCGCCGAGATCCTCAAGGAGGCGGGCGTGGACGTCGTCGTGAAGATCAAGCAGACCGAGGATCAGCTGGCCGCCCTGGCCCCGGAATTCGACGGGATCATGGTGCGGAGCGCCTCGAAGATCACCGCCAAGATCATCGCCGCCGCCGGAGAGAAGCTCAAGATCCTGGGGCGCGCCGGCGTGGGCGTCGACAACATCGACGTCAAGGCCGCCACCGCCCGGGGCATCGTGGTCATGAACACGCCCTTCGGCAACACCACCAGCGCCGCCGAGCACACCGTGGCCATGATGATGGCGCTGGCCCGCAACATCCCCCGCGCCGACCAGAAGCTCCGCGCCGGCGAGTGGGACAAGAAGAGCTTCACCGGGGTGGAGCTCGAGGGCAAGACCCTGGGCGTCGTGGGGCTCGGCAAGATCGGCCAGAAGGTGGCCCGCGCGGCCCTGGGCCTCGAGATGAAGGTTCTGGCCCACGACCCGGTCGTCACTCCGGAGCGCGCCGCCGAACTCGGCGTGGAGCTCGCGCCCCTCGACAAGGTGCTGACGGCCTGCGACTTCCTGACCCTGCACGTGCCGCTCAACGACGCCACCCGGGGCCTCGTCGGCGAGAAGACTCTGGCCTCGATGAAGAAGGGCGTGCGCATCGTCAACGTCTCGCGCGGCGGGGTGGTCGACGAGGCGGCCCTGGCCGCGGCCATCAAGAGCGGACACGTGGCCGGCGCGGCGCTCGACGTCTTCGCCAAGGAGCCGACCACCGAGTCGCCGCTCTTCGGCCTGAACGGCGTGGTCGTCACCCCGCACCTGGGCGCCTCGACCGAGGAGGCCCAGGAGCGCGTGGCCGAGGACCTGGCCGCCCAGTTCGTCACCTTCTTCAAGGAGGGGCGGGCGGTGAACGCCGTCAACCTCTCCATCACCCTCGACAAGCGCACCGAGCCCTGGGCGATGCTCGCCGAGAAGCTCGGCGCGGTGGTCGCGGGCCTGGCCGCCAAGCAGGTCTCGCGCCTCAAGGTGGGCTGCTACGGCGAGATCGCGGGGCTCGACAGCAAGGCCGTCTCGGTGTGCGCGCTCAAGGGATTCCTGAGCCACACCGCCGACCGCGAGAACGTCAACCTGGTCAACGCCCCGGGCATCGCCGCCGACCGGGGGCTGGAGGTCAACGAGGAGAAGAGCGCCAAGGCGCGCAACTTCGCGTCGCTCCTGCGGGTCGAGGCGGTGGCCTCCGACGGCGCGCGCCGCTCGGTCTCGGGCACGCTCTTCGACGGCCGCGTCGAGCGCATCGTGGCCATCGACGACTTCGACGTGGACCTCGCCCCGGCCGACAACGTCCTGGTCATGCGCTACCCCGACAAGCCCGGCATGGTCGGCGTCTTCGGCACGGTGCTCGGCCGCCACAACGTCAACATCGCCGACATGGCCGTCGGACGGCACTCGCCGGCCGGCGAGGCCATGGTGGTCCTGACCCTCGACCAGCCGCTGCCCGGGAAGGCCCTCGATGAGATCCGGGCGCAGGCGCCCATCAACGAGGCCCGGGTGGTCAGCGCGGGCAAGTAGTCGAACATAGCGACGGCAGGGGGCGTCCGGGAGCGCCCCGGGCGCCCCTGCCGATTGTGTGAAGGTGGCTCGGGGCGTAGCGGACCTTGCGGAGGTTGCGGACGCAGTGGGACCTGCAGGCTGATCCGCCCACCGGCTCCACGTAGCCCACTGCGTCCACCGGCCAATCCCGATCGACGGAGGTGCCCAATGGAAGCTTCAACCGGCATCAGGCATCTCTGCGACCTCTATGTCCGCCGCGCCGGGATCATCGGCGCCTTCTACTGCGCCGTGCCCACGGCGGCCTGGTTCCTGGGCATGTTCGCCACCCTGCCCTTCCGCGAGATCTACGTCCTGCGCATGGGGATCGCCCTGGTCGCCGGCTGCGCCATGGCGGCGCTGGCCAACCGCTTCGCGGTGGACATGTGGGCGGCCAAGCACCGCTCGCCGGCCGGCCCGGGCTCGGTGCTCGACGGCCTGCTGCTGGGCGCGGCCAGCGGCTGGGGCACGGCGCTCGTGCCGCCGCTCACCAGCCTGATCGCCAGCAACCACCTGGAGCAGGCCAAGGCCTTCGTCATCGTCGCCTGGCTCTCCTCGGCGGCGATCGGTGCCGTCGTCGGCGGCATCCTCGCGGCTGTCGGACGCAGGCACCTGCCCCGCGAGGCCGGGGCCTCCGTAGAGGCCGGGCGCCAGCCGTGAGATTCCTGCTCCTCGACCGGATCACCGCCTGGGAGCCGGGCCGGCGCGGCACCGCCGTCAAGAACGTGGCTCTGAGCGAGGACTTCTTCGACGACCATTTCCCCACCCGGCCGATCATGCCCGGAGTGCTTCTGCTCGAGGGCATGGCCCAGCTCGCGGGACTCCTCATCGAGGAGGGCGTGCGCGAAGAGTCCGGGCGCAACGTCAAGGCGCTCATGAGCATCGTCGAGAAGGCCAAGTTCCGGCGGCCGGCGCGCCCCGGCGACAGCCTCGAGTACCGCGCGGAGGTCGCCTCGGTCAACGAGGCCGGCGGTCGGGCGACGGTCGAGGCCCGTGCCGGCGGCGAGAAGATCGCCGAATGCGCCCTGGTCTTCTCCTTCCACGAGATCCACAACCCGCGGCTGGAGGCCCGGCGCGCCGAGGTCCTGGCGCTCTGGATGCAGGATCTGAAGAAGGATGCCCGCCGCTGACGTCGTCGTCACCGGCATCGGCATGGTGACGCCGCTGGGCGCCACCGCCGCGGAATCGGCGTCGGCGTGGGACTCGGGCGGCTCGGTGCAATCGGCTCCCGTGCCGGAGCTCGCCGGTACGAGCCTGGCCCATCTCCGGGCCGCGGCGGCACAGCCGCTCGACGCCGCCGCGAGGCTGGGCAGCCGGAAGATGCTCAAGTACATGTCCGAGTCGGCGGTCCTGGGTTGCGTCGCGGCCCACGAGGCAGTCGAGGCCGCCGGCGTCCGCCGGCGCTTCGACCCGGACCGGGTCGGGCTCTACTCCGGGATCGGCATGGCCGGGGCGAGCCTGGCCGACGCCCTGCCGGCGCTCGCCGCCTCGGTCGGTCCGTCCGGTCGGGTGGAAAGTCGACTCATGGGCGAGCGCGGTCTGGCCGCCGCGAACCCGCTCATGTCCTTCAAGATCCTGCCCAACATGCCGGGGTGCCTGGTCTCGATCACCGAGGGCATCCGCGGGCCGAACCTGATCTTCACGCCCTGGGAGGGCCAGACCGGCGCGGCGCTCGCCGAAGGCTGGAAGGCGGTCGCATCCGGCGCGGTGGACTGCGCCCTCTGCGGGGCGGCCGACAACCCGGCGCACCCGGCGATACTCGTCCACCTGGCGCGCTCGGGGCGGCTGCCGTCCGGCCAGCACGTCGCCGCCGCGGCTGCCTACCTGGTCCTGGAGCGCGTCGGGACCGCCAGACGCGACGGGCACAGGCCGATCGCTTCCCTCGCCGACGTGACCATCGAAGCCTGCGACGAGGAACCGTCCGATCCATTGTCCGGAAGGATGGGCCGGAGCTTCGCCGCCGCTCCGGCGGTGCTGCTGGCGCTGGCCTGCGCCCTGCCGTCGGGAGCCCCGCGCGTCAGCATCGTCGGAGTCGACCGGCAGCGATTCTCCGCCGCAGTCGGAGGCCGGCCGTGAGGCGCGTGGCGGTCACCGGCTTCGGCGTCGTTTCGCCCGTGGGCATCGGACGGGAGGCCTTCTGGTCGGCGCTGGCCGCCGGCGCGAGCGGCATCGGCCGGATCACCCGCTTCGACCCTTCGACGTTCGCCGTGCAACTGGCCGGCGAGGTCCGCGGAAGGCTCGAACTGCCCAAGGCTGTCGACGAGATAGCCGGGCGCGACCCCAAGGTGGGTTTCGCCTTCGCGGCCGCCGCCGAGGCCCTGGCCTCCGCGGGAAACCCGCGCCTGGGCGTGAAGAGCCTGCTCCATCTGGGCACGAGCCTCGAGACCTTCGACCTCGATGCCCTGGTCTTCGACGAGCGGCGCGACTTCCGAAGCATCGTCGAAGGCGAGAGGCCCCTGCAGGTGTCGCTGGACACCGCCGGAGAGCTTATCCGCCGCTATTTCAGGGACATGGCGATAAATGGGTCAGGACCCTTTATCTTGACCAACGTCTCGGCCTGCGCAGCCAGCGCACAGGCCATCGGACACGGGTTCCATGCCGTGCGCTCCGGCGAGACGGAGCTAGCCCTCTGCGGCGGGTTCGACTCCATGGTCAACCCCCTGGGCGTCGGCGGCTTTCAGCTGCTCGGAGCGCTCTCGACGGAGAACGACCGCGGCGAGAGTGGGTGCCGGCCCTTCGACGCCTCGCGGAGCGGCGCGGTGCTCGGCGAGGGCGCGGCGATGCTCGTCCTCGAGCCGCTCGAGAAGGCCCGGGCCGAAGGGCGGACGGTCCTCGCCGAGGTCTCGGGCTGCGGCTCGACCTTGGACGCCCACGGGCTGAGCGCCCCGGACCCGGAGGGCCGCGGCGCGGAGCGGGCCATGCGCGCGGCCCTGGCCGACGCCGGTATCGCGCCGGAGGCGGTCGGCCACGTCAACGCGCACGGCACGGGCACGCGCCTCAACGACGAGGTCGAGGCTGCGGCCATCCGCCGGGTCTTCGCAGCCTCCTGGCAGAGGCTGCCGGTCAGCGCCACCAAGTCGCTGACCGGCCACCTGATCGGCGCGGCCGGCGCGGTCGAGGCCGGCGCCTGCCTGCTCGCGCTCGTCAAGGGCCTGCTGCCGCCCAATCCGTGGCTTCGCAAGGTCGCCCCGGGCTGCGAGCTCGACCACGTGGTTGGCACGAACGCGCGGGCGTTCGATGGCGAGTACGCCCTGTCCAACTCCTTCGGCTTCGGCGGGCAGAACGCCAGCCTCGTCTTCAGGAGGGTCCGATGACCGGGAGCAGTGGACACGTCGCACTGGTGGCCGGCGCCAGCGGCGGGATCGGCGGAGCGGTGGCCTCGGCGCTGGCCGGCATGGGTTGCCGCGCGTGGCTCGGCTACAATCGCGGCCGGGAGCGCGCCGGGGAGCTCGCCCGGAGCATCCGCGACGCTGGCGGACTGGCCGAGGCCGTGCACCTGGACCTCTCGGACCCGGCCGCTCCGGACCGCGCCTGCCGGGAGATTTTCGACCAAGCCGGCCGGCTCGACATCGTCGTGAACTGCGCGGCGGTGAACCGCGAGGCCCCGGCCGCCGGCATGGAGGACTCCGACTGGCGCGAGGTCGGGGCCGTGAACCTCGACGGCGCCTTCCGGCTCTGCCGCGCAGCGGCGCGCCACATGGTGCCGGCCCGCTGGGGCCGGATCGTCAACCTCTCCTCGATCGCCGCGGTCCGCGGCGGCCGGGGCCAGATCAACTACGCCTCGGCCAAGGCCGCGGTCGAGGCCATGACCCGGGTGCTGGCCCTCGAGCTCGGCCGCAAGGGCGTGCTCGTCAACTGCGTGGCCCCCGGCGTCATCGAGACGGCCATGTCCGGGCGCATCCGCGCCGAGCACGGCGAGGCGCTGCTCGCGGACATCGCCCTGCGCCGCTTCGGCCGGCCCGAGGAGGTCGCGGCGCTCGTGGCCTTCCTCTGCTCGGACGCGGCCGGCTACGTGACCGGGCAGACCTTCAGGGTGGACGGAGGCATGGGACTGTGAGCAACTCCGACGACATGATGGCGCTGCTGCGCGCGAGGCGGAGCGTCCGGCGCTTCCGGCCGGAGCCGGTGGACCGGGCGCTGCTCGAGAAGCTGGTCGAGGCCGCCGCCTGGGCGCCCTCGGCCGGGAACCGCCAGGACTGGCTCTTCACCGTGGTGACCTCTCCGGAGGTCCGGCGGCGGATGGCCGAGGCCGTCCGGGAGCGCTGGAAGGCGATCATCGACGCCAACCGCGCCCAGGGCTTCGCCGAGGGCATGGAGCGCTACGCCGCAGCATACGCCATGTTTCCGGAGGCCCCGGCGGTGGTGATCGTCTCCGCGCGAGTCACAAGCCACGTCCAGCGGCACATGTTCGGAGACCAGGCGGAGGCCACCGCCGGCGGCTTCGCCTCGGGGGCCATGGCCGCGCAAAACTTGATGTTGGCCGCCGGGGCCTTGGGCCTGGCCGGCTGCTGCATGACCGGCGCGCTGGTCGCCCGGCCGGCGATCGCGGAGCTCGCCGGGCTGGGGCGCAAGCAGGAGATCGTCTGCCTCGTGGCCTTGGGCCGCGCGGACGGGCCGCCTCCCGCGGCGCCGGCCAGAAAGCCGGTCGCGGAGATCGCGAGGTTCGTCGAATGACCCGCGAGGAGATCTTCGCCGGCGTGCGCGACTGCCTGGTCTCGGCGCTCGACGTCGAGCCGGGCGACGTGAGCGAGGACAAGCGCATCATCGGCGACCTCGGCGCCGACTCGCTCGACCTGCTCGACCTCACCTTCCAGCTCGAGCAGAAGTTCAAACTTTCGATTTCGCCGCGACAGATGGAGCGCCGCGCGCGCCAAGCCCTGGGCGACGCGCCGCTCGAGGTCGACGGAGTCTACACCCCGGCGGCCCTGGCCGAGTTCCGTAAGGCGATGCCCGAGGTGCCGCCGGAGGAATTGTCCGAGGGACTGACCTCGGCGGACTTCCCGCGGCGTCTGCGGGTTGCCACCATGGTCAGCCTGGTCGCACGGCTCCTGGAGGAGAAGCATGGCTCCGAACAGCGCTGAAGGAAAGGTCGCCCTGGTCACCGGCGGCAGCGGGGCGCTCGGCGGCGCCATCGTCCGGCGGTTGCGCCGCGACGGGATGGCGGTGGCCTTCACCTACCGCAGCGGCGAGGACGCGGCGCGGGAGCTCGCCGCCGGATGCGGGGCCGAGCCATTCCGCGCCGAGCTCACCGATCGCGGCGAGGTCGCGGCCATGGTCAAGGGCGTCCTCGACCGCTTCGGAAGCATCGACGTGCTCGTCAACAACGCCGGCCTCACCCAGGTCATGCCCTTCGCGCTCATCGAGGAGGAGGACTGGGACGCGGTGCTGGCCTCGAACCTCAAGTCCATGTTCCTGACCACCCGCGAGGTGGTGCGCGGCATGATCGCCCGAAAGTCCGGGACCATCGTCAACATCGGGTCCCTGGCCGGCCATCGCCTGCTCGAGGTGCCGGTGCACTACGCCACGGCCAAGGCCGGGGTGACCGGCTTCACCCTGGCGCTGGCCGGGGAGCTCGCGCGCTACAAGGTCCGGGTCAACGAAGTGGTGCCCGGACTGCTCGAGGGCGGCGTCGGCCGGATGGTCCCCGAGAGGGAGATGGCCGACTACCTCAGGCACTGCGCGGCCGGCCGGCCCGGCCGGATGGGCGAGGTCGCCGAAGCCGTGGCCTTTCTGGCCTCCGACGCGGCCGCGTACGTCAACGCCCAGAGCCTCTTCGTGGACGGAGGCATCTGACGGCCCATGCGCTGGCGCTTCGTCGACCGGGTCACGGCCTTCGAGAGCTGGCGGCGCATCGCCGGACGCAAGGCCGTCTCGCTCGAGGAGTACAAGCTGCCGGCGCCCCTCGGGCGCGAGGGAGTCCTGCCCGAATCGCTCGTCCTGGAGTGCTGCGTGGAACTCGGCCGCTGGCTGGCGGCGGCGAGCTCCGACTTCCGACAGGCCTGCGTCCTCGAGGAGGTCGCGGGCTTCGCCTTCTCAGGGCAGGCCGGTATGGGTGACGTCCTCGAGATCGAAGTCCGGCTGTCCGAGGGCGGCGCCGGAAGCGCCTCCGTCCGGGCCGAGTGCCGGGTGAGCACCTCCGCCCGGGAGGTGGCCGCCGGCCGCCTCGTTCTGGGCCTCGTGCCCCTGGCCGAGGGCTTCGACCCGGACTTCGCCGCGAGCCTGTGGAGGGAGCTCCGTGGCCAGGCTTGACGAGCGGCCCTACACCTACTTCTCGACCGTCCGGGGCATGTGCCGGACGTGCCGGAAGGTCGTGCCGGCGAGGGTCTTCTTCCGCGGCGACGCCGTCTGGCAGGAGAGCCTGTGCCCCGATTGCCGCAACGAGCCGGCCATGATCGCCTCGAGCCAGAAGTGGTATCTGGAGAACGTCCTCCGCGCCGCTCCGGACCGCTCGCCGCTCAAGGGCTCGCGGCCGCCCTCGCTCGGCTGTCCCGGCGACTGCGGCCCGTGCTCCTGGCACGCCTCCCCCTGCCAGCTGCCGGTGGTCTCGGTGACCAACGCCTGCAACCTGGACTGCCCGATCTGCTTCACCTACAACCGCAAGGACCGCATCTACCACATGCCGGTCGAGGAGATGCGCCGGACGGTCGACTGGGTGGTCGAGTCCTCCGGACCGGTCGACCTCATCAACGTGACCGGGGGCGAGCCGACCCTCCATCCGCAGATCCTCGACGTTCTGGAAACGTGCCGGCGCCCGGAGATCGGCCGGATCACCATGAACTCGAACGGCCTGCGCCTGGCCGAAGACCGCGAGCTCTGCCGGCGTCTGGCCGACCTCGGAGTCTGCGTGATCCTGTCGTTCAATGCCTTCGACGCCGAGACCAGCACGCGGCTGCACGGTCGCGACGTGGTGGCCGAGAAGCTCCGGGCCATCGAGAATCTCTCGGCGGCCGGCGCGCGCATCGGCCTCCTCAACGTCATGGTCCGCGGGGTCAACGAGGACGTCGCCGGCCGGCTGCTCGGGATGCTGCGGACCAACGACCTGATCCTCAGCCTCACCGTCCAGACCATGACCTACACCGGCCAGGGCGGCGGCCGCTTCCCGGACCGCCGACACATCCCGGTGGACGAGGCGGCGCGCCTGGTCTCGTCGGGCTCGGACGGCGCGCTCGAGCCGTCCGACTTCGTGCCCCGGACCTCGGCACATCCGATGTGCTACGCGGTGAGCTACCTGCTCAGGACCGGCAGGGGCCTGGTGCCCTTCACCCGCTTCGCCCCGCGCGAGCGGATCTCGGAGCTGCTGGCCGACTCCTACCTGATCCGCCTGGGCGAGCGCGACGGCTTCTTCCGGAGCGCCATCGACGAGCTTTACGCCCGGGGCGAGGACGGCGGGCTCCGGGTGCTGCGCGAACTCGTCGAGCGGCTCTATCCGTCGAAAACGTCAACTAAAAAGGGGTCAAGAGTCTTTTCCCCGAAAGGTCCCGGCGAGGCGAAAAAGGGGTCAGGAGTCTTTTCCCGCCCGGCGCAACCGGGACGGCCCGAAGGGCGCTCCGCGGAAAAGACTCCTGACCCCTTTTTCGCCTCGGAGTTCGAGCGCCAGCGCGCCGCCGAGGCGGCAGTGCGCACCGTCACGGTCCATGCCCACATGGACGAGGACAACTTCGACTGCTCCCGGGCCTGCCAGTGCCCCGACCTGGTCCCGGCCGAGCCCGGGAGGCTCATTCCGGCCTGCACCTACAACCTCTTCTACCGGATGAAGGACGAGCGCTTCTATGCCCAGCCCGACTGACCGGGAACGACTCGCCGCCGTCCGACGCGAGCTCGCCGAGTGGCTCGCCGGCGACCGCGCCGCGCCCTTCGTCGTCAGGACCGGCGAGGGCTTCTGCATCGACCGGGCGGTGGCCCCGGCGCTGGGCGGGTCGCTCCGGATGCTCTGGCGCTGGTTCCTGGTCAGTCTCGGCGACCACGCCCCGGGCTGCCCGCTCAAGGCCTTCTTCTACCGGCTGGCCGGCGCGAGGATCGGCCGGGACGTGTGCATCGCCCCGGGCGTGATCCTCGACCCGCTCGCCCCGCAACTCGTCGAGCTCGAGGACGGCTGCCTGCTGGGGATGGGCGCGCGGCTCATCACCCACGAGTACACGGCCACGAGCTTCCGGCTCGGGCGCATCCGGGTGCGTCCTGGGGCGGTGGTCGGGGGCTTCTCGACGGTGCGTTCGGGCGTGACCGTCGGCGAGCGCGCCACCATCGGATTCCACAGCTTCGTCAACCGCGACGTGCCCCCCGGCGATACGGTGGCGGGAGTGCCGGCGCGGAGCCTTCAGCGCGCTGAAGGCTCCGGTTCGCGGGTTCCGGGTTCCGAGTTCCGAGTTGAGGACCAAGGCTCGGCATCTGGAACTCGGAACTCGGAACCCGGCACGCAGAACTCGGAACCGAGGTAGTTATGGGCTTCGTCGCCAACTACCTCCTGAACCTCGGCGCGGCCGCCCTCGGCCGGGAGCCGTCGCGGCCGCTGCTCTTCTCCTACTACGTCACCCACCGCTGCGCCTGGAATTGCGTCTACTGCAGCGACGGCCGGGGCCGGCCCTTCAAGGAGGACCGCGCGGCGGAGCTTTCCCTGGAGGATGCCGGCCGGCTGCTGGCCATCCTCCGGCGAGCCGGCGACACCCTGGACATCACCGGCGGCGAGCCGCTTGCGCGGCCCGACCTCGAGGCGATCCTCGAGCGGGCGCGCGCGCTCGGCTTCCGGACGGTGCTCAACACCAAGGGCATCGGCCTTCGCGAACGGCCGGAGGTCCTCAGGCTGGTGGACACGCTGGTGCTCAGCGTCGACGCCCTCTCGCCGGCGGCCGAGGCGCAGCTCATGGGCGGCGACGCGGCGGCGGCCGGCGAGTTGCTCGAGACCCTCCCCTGGGCGGTCGCCGAGCGCTCGCGGCTCGGCTTCCGGCTGGTGCTGAGCGCCGTGGCCACGCCGGGGAACCTAGACGAGGCCGGGCGGGTGCTCGGCTTCGCCGTCGAGAACCGGCTCGGCTTCCACCTCTCACCGCAGATCGTGGGCACGGCCGCGCACCGAGAGCTGCACGGGAATGCCCGATATCGCGCACTCATGGACGAGGTCCTTGCCGCCAAGCGCCGCGGCGCGGGCGTTCTGGGAGTGGCCGGTTACTATCGCGGCGCGCGGGACCTGCTGCGCTACCGCTGCCATCCGCTCTTGATGCCCACCATCCGGCCCGACGGCCGGCTCTACTACCCGTGCCTGGAGAGCGGCCGGGCCGAGACGAACCTGCTCGAGGCCGGCGACTATCGCGCGGCGCTCGCGGCCGTCCGCCGGAGCGCCGGACCGGTGCCGGACTGCGGCGACCGCTGCCAGATCTTCTGCCACATGGCGTTGTCGCTCCTGCAGCGCCGGCCGCTCTCGGCGCTCGGCGAACTGGCGCCCTGGAGGAATTGATTGTGATTCAGCTGCGCCAGGAAGCCTGGTATCTGTACCGCTGCCTGCGGCTGGGATCGGCGTTCCTCCGGCGCCGGCTCGTCCACTGCAACCTCCAGGTCACCTACCGCTGCAACTTCCGATGCCGGATCTGCGACTTCTGGAAGGAGAAGCACCCGGCCTCCGAGGAGCTCACCCCCGAGCAGGTCCGGATCGCCGGCCGCCAGCTCGCGCGGCTCGGGACCATGATCGTCTCGCTCGGCGGCGGCGAGCCCCTGATCCGCGAGGACCTCTATCAGCTCACCGCCATCCTGCGGGACACCGGCCACTTCCCGATCCTGATCACCAACGGCTGGTTCGTGAACGAGTCGGTGGCGAAGGACATCCTCCGCGCCGGACTGCAGGAGATATCGGTGTCGGTCGACTACGCCGACGCCGCGCGCCACGACGAGCTGCGCGGCCGGACCGGCGCCTGGGAGCGGGCGGTGAAGGCGCTCGAGCTCCTCCACCGCCACCGGCCGGACCGGCGCTGCCGGGTACACATGATCTCGGTGCTCATGGACGACAACCTCGAGGACGTCGAGAAGCTGCTGGCGCTCGCGCGCGACCTGGGCGTGACCTACTACCTGAACCTCTACTCCTCGGGGCGCGGCACGAAGGCGCCGCGGCTGCCCGGGAGCGAGGTCCAGCGGCACCTCCTGGACCTCAAGCGCCGCTACCCGGAGTTCGTCACCCTGACCTCCTACCTGGAGCGCTTCGACGCCGCCATCCGCGACGGGGGCGTCGGCGGCTGCGAGGGCGGCACGCTCTTCCTGAACGTGGGCAGCGGCGGAGAGGTGTCGCGCTGCATCGACACCCTCGGCGAGTCGGCCGGCAACATCCTTTCCGACGACGTCTTCGCGATCCGCGACCGGCTCGCGCGCCTCCGGACGGAGAAGCCCTGCGCGGCGTGCTGGACCTCCTGCCGGGGCTTCGCCGAATGCATGTACGCGCCGCCGCGCGCGAGGCAGTTCCGGGAGTTCTACACCAGCGTGAAGAGGCGCTGACCGTGCAATACCTGGGCATCACCCACTCGGTCTGCGGCCGGGACGGTTGCCGGCGGCTCGTCCCGGCCAGGGTCGAGGCCGACGGCGACGGGGTCTTCTTCCGGAAGCTCTGCCCGGAGCACGGCGAGTCCCGGTGCCTGGTGCGGAGCGATCCGGCCGGCTATCTCGCCGCCCAGCGCATCGCCAAGCCCGCCTGGGAGCCTCTCGAGTTCCCCGGCGACGAGCGCGCCGGCTGCCCCGACGGCTGCGGCTTCTGCTCGCGCCACGAGCAGCACCTGTGCCTGCCGATCGTGGAGATCACCTCGCGCTGCGATCTGAGCTGCCCGATCTGCATCGCCGACGCCGGGGGCGGCGGCTCCGGGCCCGCCCGGACGGGGGACATGACGCCCGCTGGGTTCGAGCGGCTGCTCGACGGCCTGGTCCGCGCCGAGCGGCAGATCGACGTGCTCAACCTCTCCGGCGGCGAGCCGCTCCTGCACCCGGACTTCCTGGCCTTCGTTGACGCGGCGCTCTCGCGACCCGAGGTGGTGCGGGTGAGCGTCTCCACCAACGGCCTGGCGCTCCTGGAGCGGCCGGAGCTGCTGCGGGAGATCAAGGCGCGCAACGTCGTGGTCTCGCTCCAGTTCGACGGCTTCCGCGACGAGATCTACGAGCGCCTCCGCGGCCGGCGGCTGCTCGCCGAGAAGCTCAGGGTTCTCGACGCGCTGGGCGGGGCCGACGCGGCCACGTCGCTCACCATGACCGCTGCGACCGGGGTGAACGACGACCAGTTCCCGCGGATGCTCGAGACGCTCTTCTCGCGGAGCCACGTCATCAGCCTGATGGTCCAGCCACTGGCCTTCGCGGGACGGGCGGCCGAAATAAAGGGTCCTGACCCCTTTATCGCTAAAGAACGCAATAACAAGGCGATACGCAATCAGGCGCCTCGCCGGCCCCGACTGACCATTCCGGACGTGGTGCGGCTCCTGGGCGAGGCCAGGCACCCGGCGGTGCGCGCGGAGGACTTCGTGCCCCTGCCCTGCAGCCACCCGCTGTGCTTCAGCCTGGCCTACTATCTCGTGCCCGACGACGGCGGGAGCATCTCCGTGAACCGGCTGGTCGATGCCGCCACGATCATGGATACGGTCGCCAACCGCACTGTCTTCGGCCTGGACGCCGGCGATCACCAGAAGCTCAAGGAGCTGGTCTACTCCCTGTGGAGCGGGCCGGCGGCGAGTTCCCCGGACTGCGGCGCGGTCCTCGAGACCGTCCGCGCGCTCCTCCGGCAGGTGTCGGGCCCGGCCGCCGGCGGCGAGGGGCGGCGCCTCTGCTCGTGCTTCGACCCGCGCAGGGCCTTCACCCTGGCCGAGCGCCGGGTGAAATCGGTCTTCATCCACGCCTTCCAGGACGCGGAGACCTTCGACCTGGCCCGCGCCCGGCGCTGCTGCAACGGCTACCCGCAGAGCGACGGCCGGGTCATCCCGGCCTGCGTGCACAACGTTCTGAGGAGAGGGGCGCAGACATGAGGGAGTTCCTCAAGAAGCACTGGCAACTGCTTCTCGACGTCTACCTCTTCGCCAACCTGGCCGGCTGGCTGGTCTGGGACGCGCACAAGTCCTGGGCCGAGGGGCGCCTGGGCCTCATCGAGATCAGCTTCATGGTCCACAACGCGCTCTGGATCGGGATGGTGCTGGTCCGGCGGCAGCACCTGGCGGTTGACCGGAACGTCTTCCATCAGGCCGTGGCCCTGGCCGCCTTCTACTCCGGGCTGCTCATGCCCATCGCCGGACAGAAGGGCAGCCCGCTGGCCCTGGACGTGTCCGGCTGGTTCATCCTGGGGGCGCTGGTCCTGAGCGTGGCCACCATCTTCAACCTGGGCCGCAGCTTCGGCATCCTCATCGCCGTGCGCCGGGTGCGGACCAGCGGGCTCTACCGCATCGTCCGGCACCCGATGTACGTCACTGACTTGCTCATCAGAGTCGGCTACCTCATCAGCCATTGCACCCCGCTCAACCTGGGCATCGTCGCAGCCACGGCGCTCTGCTACGGCTACCGGGCGGTGCTGGAGGAGAGGTTCCTCTCCCAGTGGCCGGAGTACCGGGAGTACCGCGGGAAGGTCCGGTACCGGTTCGTGCCGGGGGTGTTTTAGGAGAACGAGCATATGGCGGAAGCGTCCACCCCTGTCACGCCAGGACCCGGCGGCCGGCGACCCGGCGCGCCCGGCGCGCCAGGCACGCGTCTCGAGCGCCGCCATGCCGGGAGGAACGCGCCAACGCGCCATCCTTCTAAGCGTCGCGCCACCGGTCGGGTGCTGGCGCTCGTCGGCGCCCTCGACTTGGCCATCGCACTCTTCCTGCCCTGGATCCTGCAGGTCAGCTTCGGGGGAGGCTCCTCCGGGATCAACGCCTTCGCCCTGGGGCGTGAATCCGGCCGGGACCTTCTGCGCATGTGCGATGCCGAATGGGTGGCCGCGGCAATCTGGATGCTGCCCATGATTGCCGGCCTCTGCGCCGGTCTGGTCCTCGCCGACCGTTTCGTCAATCTCAAGAAGGCCCCGGCGGTTGCGGTCACGCTCGGCGGGCTCGCGGTTCTGGGCTTCTCTCTCTATGTCTTCCTACAGGTGCCGGTGCTGCGCCAGCTCGGTGCGGTGGTCAGCATGGTGGGCGGAGGACTCCTTCTGGCCGCCTCCTGGGGCCTGTGGCTGTCGAAGTGGTCGCCGCCACCGGCCCGGCCGGAGAACTCCCCGGCTGCCGGGCGCCGGCAGGTCCCCTGGGTGACCGTTTCGATCGCGGCGCTCAACGTCCTGGCCTTCCTGGCCTTGGCCTGGCGATCGGACTACGACCACGTGGTCCGCGAGCTCGGCCTGATCGGCGGATCCGTCCTGGCCCACGCCCTTCTGACCCACATGTTCCTGCACGGCGACCTGCTGCACCTCTTGACCAACATGGCGGTGCTCCTGGCCGTGGGCTGGGTCCTGGAGCGCCGCGTGGGGCGAGCCAGGTTCATTCTGATCTACCTGCTCGGCGGACTGGCCGGCGCGGCCGGCGACATCTTCCTCGACCCCCGCACCTTCGTGCCGGGCATCGGCGCATCGGGAGCCGTCGCATCCGTCATCGGCCTGTGCATCGCGGTGGCGCCCTGGGCCCGGGTTCGCGTCTGGTTCTTCGCGCTGGTCACCGCCGGCTGGGTGAGTCTGCCGGCCGCCTGGCTGTTCTCGGTCTGGGTCGCCCTCCAGGCCATCGGCACGCTCCGCCTGGCCGCGGGCCTCAGCGACGGGGTCGGCTACTGGTCGCACCTGGGCGGGTTGGTATTCGGCCTGGCCGCGGGGCTGGCGCTGCGCGCGATGGGAAAGGTCGCCCCGGAACCGCAGCCCGAGAGGCCTGAAGGAGCGGCCGGCGACGGAGCCGCCGGTCCGGTGGCGGCCAAGCTGCAGGCCCGGGGCCGGGTTCGCGCGGCCCTGGCACCTTACGTGATGATCGCCATCGCTCTGGCCATCAGTCTGGGAGCGGCGGTGCTGACCCTCACGTCGGGAACGCTGCTCGGGTCGCTCGCCGGATTCCAGCGCGACTGGAATTCGGGCCGGCTCGAGCGGGTGGAGGCCCGATTCGATCCGGCCAGGCGGGAGTCTCTGGTCCGGCAGTTCCGTCAGCTGATGAAGGACACGGAGGCCAACGAGGCCGAGGGGCGCACCGACTATCGAATCGCCCTGATCGGCGCCTCGCTCCGGGACAAGGGCCGCACCTGCGTGGCCCGCTTCCACTGCGCGCCGCGCGGCAGGGATCCATTCCGATCCGAGGGCCGCGACGTGGGCCGGATGGAGGTCTGGCTCGAAAAGCACGGCGACGCCTGGCGCATCGGGGCCATGAGCATCCGGGGCATGGACCGGAAGACCGGGGAGCCCCCGGATGGCACGACGCCTTCCCCGGCGCAGCGCCCAGAGGCCGGAGGCTCCTGACCATGCCACTCTTTCCCCGCCGGACCTACCTCGACCACAACGCCACCACGCCCGTGGCTCCGGAGGTGCGCAAGGTCATGCTCGCCGCCCTCAAGCGGCGCGGCGGTAACGCCTCCTCGCTGCACACCGCCGGGCGCGAGGCCCGCGGGGTCGTCGAGGAGGCCCGACGGGAGGTCGCCGCGCTGCTCGAGTGCGAGCCGGAGCGGGTCTTCTTCACCTCCGGAGGCACCGAGGCCAATAACGCCGTGATCCGCGGAGTGCTGGCCGCTCGCGGCGGCAAGGGGCACATCGTCACGGCGAAGATCGAGCACGAGTCGGTGCTCGCCGCCTGCCGGGAGGCCGCCGCGGCCGGGGCCGAGGCCGAGGCCACGTATCTCCCGGCCGGCTCCGACGGGCTCGTCCGGGTCGAGGACGTGCGGACCGCCCTGCGCCCGGACACGGCGCTCATTTCCGTGATGCACGCCAACAACGAGACCGGCGCGGTCCAGCCGGTGCGGGAGATCGCGGCTCTCGCCCGGGAGGCGAAGGTGCCCTTCCACACCGACGCGGTCCAGACCTTCGGCAAACTCCCGACGCTCGTGGACGAGCTCGGCTGCGAGTTCCTGTCTCTCTCGGCCCACAAGATCAACGGGCCCAAGGGCTGCGGAGCGCTCTACTGGCGCGGCGGGGCGCGCTGGACGCCGCTCGTGGCCGGCGGCACCCAGGAGCGCGAGCTCCGCGGCGGTACCGAGGGCGTCCACCAGCTGGCCGGGCTCGCCGCCGCCTGCCGGCTGGCGGCCGGGCGCATGGCCTCTGAGCAACCGCGGCTGGCCGCGCTCCGCGAGCGGATGCTATCCGGCCTGCGCCGGGTCTCACCCGACGTGCGGATCAACGAGGCTCCCGCCGGCCGGCAGATGCCAGGGACGGTCAGCGCCGAGTTCCCGGGCCGGAGCGGGCTGCGCTTGCTCGCCGGGCTCGACTGCTACGAGGTTGCCGTGTCGATCGGCTCGGCCTGCACCGCCGACCGGATCGAGCCGTCGCATGTCCTGCTGGGCATGGGCCGGAGCGAGGAGGCGGCGCTCTCGACCATCCGGATCAGCATGGGCAGCACCACCGCCCGGGCCGACGTCGACTACTTCCTGAAGGTCCTGGCGAAGGTCCTGGCCGGCGACCCGGCGGGCTTCGCCTACCTCGATCCGCAGCACCTCACCGAGGAAAGGATCCGCTCGCCGAAGACATTCCTGGTCGACCTGCGCTGGCCCTACGAGCGGATGCTCGCCCCCAGCATCCCCGGAGCCGAGCTCTGGTCGCACATCGGCTTCGAGCGCTACTTCCGGAGGATCCCGCGCGACAGGGAAGTGGTGCTGATGTGCACGACGGGCATCTTCTCGTTGGGCGCTGGCTACCGGCTCGCGCGCGCCGGGCACCCGGCGGTGCGCGTCGTCTACGGCGGCTACGCAGCCTGGCGCGCGGCGCAGCCCGGGCTCATCGAGCGACTGCGCGGAGGCTGAAGCCGGTACGTTTCCGGAGCAAGGCCGTGGCTGTCACAGGAGAGGAGTTCCGATGAAGACCGACCGGATCCAGATCAGGGACCCGTTCGTCGTCCCCGATGAGAGGGAACGGGCCTACTACCTGTTCGGCACCACCAACGCCGACGACTGGGCGGACAAAGGGCCCGGGTTCGACTGCTACAGGAGCGGCGACCTGGTCGAGTGGGAGGGCCCGACGCCGGCCTTCCGGCCTCCCCCGGGTTTCTGGGGGACCAGAAACTTCTGGGCCCCCGAGGTCCATCGCCACGGCGACCGTTTCTTCATGTTCGCCTCGTTCAAGGCCGACAGCCGCTGTCGGGGCACCCAGGTGCTCGCCGCCGACGCCCTCCCCGGCCCCTACGCGCCCTGGAGCGACGGGCCGATAACGCCGCCGGAGTGGGAGTGCCTCGACGGGACGCTCCACCTGGACCCGGACGGGGACCCGTGGATCGTCTTCTGCCACGAGTGGCTCCAGGTGCACAACGGGGCCATCTGGGCCATGCGCCTCGCCCCGGACCTGAAGCGCCCGGCCGGCCGCCCGGTCTTCCTGTTCAACGCCTCGGAGGCCCCCTGGGTGCTCCGCCCCGGGTGGCCTGCGAAGGATTCGCCGCGGGGCTTTCCGGACTACATCACCGACGGCCCATTCCTGCACCGGCTGGGAAACGGCACGCTGCTGATGCTGTGGTCCAGCCGCGGCGCCCAGGGATACGCCATGGGGGTGGCCCGCTCGGAGACCGGCTTGGTGACGGGCCCCTGGACGCAGGAGCCGGAGGCCCTCTGGGCGGCCGACGGCGGCCACGGCATGATCTTCCGGACCTTCGACGGCCGGCTGATGCTCACCTTGCACCGGCCCAACAGGACCCCCGCCGAGCGCCCGGTCTTCATCGAGATCGAGGAGACGGCGGCGTCCGTGCGCGCCAGGAGGCAAGAAGGCATAACCTGACGACCGTCGTCTCCGCGCACGCCGCGCCCGCGCCGAAACGGAAGGGGATCAGCGCAGCGCGGATCTCAGCAACTCCGCCAGCCGGTTGAGTGCCTTTCGCTCAGGCAGGGGCAGCCGCAGGTAGCTGCGGCCGGTCTTCGCGTCACGCTCCACCAGGGAGCCAGTTCCGGATGCATCACCGGAAGCCGGTACAGGGCCATCCGTCGCGGCCAGGACCCCGGCGAAGAGCGACTTCTTGAAGGCCATGACATCGAGCATCCCGTGCTCGATGGTACCCTGGGCCACGAAGTGCACCACCCGTACCGGCCGGCGCTGGCCAAGCCGGTGGACCCGGCCGATCCGCTGCTCGAGCACCGCCGGGTTCCAGGGCTGGTCCATGTTGACCTCGAACTCGGAGAAGACCGGCTCGCCGCCTAGGTTCTTAATCCGGAAGCGCTGCTCCCGCCCGAACTCGCGCCGCAGGGCGATCTGCCAGGCCTCCAGGGTCATCCCCTCAGGCTTGCGGGAGCGGGGGGCGCGCGGGGGCTTGGAGCGCTTGGAGGGTCTTGCTGACTTGGCAGGCTGGGCGGGGCTGGCGGCACGGATCATCGGCTTTCTCCTCGGTGGGGCGGTTCAAGAACGAACTCCCGGGATTCTAGGGTTATGCCGGGGGAGCGCAAGGGCGAAGACAACAACGCGCCGCAGAACGTCGAACATCGATCGGCAAGCCTCGAAGTGCGGCCTGACTTCGCCAAGGCTACGGCGGTCATACGGCCGATCTTTCCCGGTAGTTCGCGGTTTTTAAATCGGTGTTCGTAAATCTGGAGTTCCGCTGTTAGAGCCAATTTGGCCTGGGGCTTTCCATGAGATAGAACGACACAACCCCTCACTCTGCGCCGGACAGAGGGTCTTGATTCTCCGCTCTTGGTCGCTAGGCTTGGCCTGCGGCGATAGTGGAGATCGATGATTTCTGCGCCGGCCGCCACCTGACTTGCGCAGATCAGCATACGCCTTTGGGAGGGCCACTAATGATTGATCAGATAGTGTTGAAATTCGGTGCGTCGGAAGGGAAGCCTCCGCTTGCGATTGATGTGACGCCAGTCACCGTCTTTGTTGGCCCTAACAATGCGGGCAAGAGCCGTATCCTCATTGAGTTGGAGAACTTCTGCAGGAGAACGCGCGGCCAGGCCAACGACTTACTGATTGACAAAGTTGTATTCACAGCGTTGACCCGTCCTGAAATTGAGGAGGAACTACTGAAGATTGAACAGAAGCCGAGGGGCAATGAGGCTTTGGCCCCGGGACACGTCATCGTAGGAAGGCTTAACCCACAGGCAAATCAAGCCTTTCGAGCTCAGGTCAACAGAGAGGCATTGATTGCAGAAGCTCAGTCTCCAGTCACGTGCCAAGGTCACTATTGCACCTTCCTCAGTCTCTATACGCTTCGACTTGATGGCACGAACCGCCTGAACCTCTTAAACGAACAACCCGCCGGCGACCTGCAAACCACATCCTTAAATCATCTTGCGCATCTCTTCCAAGATAACAGTCTTCGCAAGAAGGTCCGGACGCATGTCTACGACGCATTTGGCAAGCATTTTGTTATTGATCCAACGAACGTTGGCCGTCTGCGCGTTCGACTCTCTGATAGAGCCCCAACAACGGAGCGAGAGGAGAAAGGATGGGAGAACGACTCTGTTTCTTTCCATAAGACAGCTGTAGACATTCGCACCGCGAGCGACGGCGTGAGGGCGTTCACGGGAATCATCACGACGCTCCTGGCAGGGGATCCCAAGATAACTCTGATTGATGAACCGGAAGCGTTTCTCCATCCTGCGCTGGCGAGCAAGCTCGGTATGGCCGTAGCAGGTTCACTACGGCAGACCAAGAAACGCCTCTTTGTCTCAACACATAGTGCTAGTTTCCTAATGGGTTGTATTCAGGCTGGCGTTGCGCTTAACATTGTCCGCCTCACATACAACTACAGCAGTCCCACGGCGCGGTTACTTCCCAGGGACAAGATTCTGCACTTGATGCGGCATCCGTTGCTGCGTTCTACGGGCGTATTGTCTGGGTTGTTCTACGAGTCTGTTGTGGTTACCGAAGGCGACGCGGATCGAGCCTTCTATCAAGAGATAAATGAGCGGCTGTTGGCCTGCAACGATCCTCGCGGAATTCGTAGTTGCCTGTTCATAAACGCCCAGAACAAGCAAACAATATGGGACATAGTCAAGCCGCTTCGGGAGCTTGGCATTCCCGCGGTGGGTATTGTCGACATCGATGTGCTCAAGGAGGGAGGACAAGTGTGGTCCAAGCCTCTTGACAGTGCCTTTGTTCCGATGATCAGCCGCCAAGCATTCCATGACCAACGACAGGCAATTCATGCCGCGCTTCAGAAGACGGGTAAGGATATGAAGCGGGATGGCGGCATAGATCTGTTGTCGGGGCCTGAAAGAGAAGCGGCGGAGAATCTCCTATCCCAACTAAGAGAGTACGGCATCATGGTCGTAGCTAAGGGGGAGTTGGAATCCTGGCTAAAGCCCCTCGGGGCAACCGGCCGCACCCCTGCATGGCTAATCGACGTCTTCCAGAGGATGGGAGAAGACACCGACAAGGCGGAATACGTTTGGCCTGGCCCTGGTGACGTCTGGGACTTCATTGGACAGGTTAATGGATGGATAATAAACCCATCCAAGAAAGGCATCCCGTCTTAGTGGTCTAGTCAGGAACTAGATGACTCGGAGGCCCAACTGATGACCACTGACCAAACGGCCCAGCCTTCCGGCAGCTCCGAGATCGTCCTCTACCGCACCGAGGACGGCAAGACCCGCATCGAGTGCCGCTTCATCGCGGGGACGGTCTGGCTTACTCAGGCCACCATGGCCGAGCTCTTTCAGACCACCCCGCAGAACATAACCCTTCATTTGGCGGCTATTTACGAGGAAGGCGAGCTCGATGAGGGGGCAACTTGTAAGAATTACTTACAAGTTCAACAGGAGGGCTCCCGGCAGGTCCGGCGCACGCTCAGGCATTACAGCCTCGACGCCATCCTCGCCGTCGGCTACCGCGTCCGCTCGGCGCGCGGCACCCAGTTCCGCCAGTGGGCCACGGCGCGGCTGAAGGAGTACCTCGTCAAGGGCTTCGTCCTGGACGACGAGCGCATGAAGAACCCGCCGGGGCCGGGAGTGCCCGACTACTTCGACGAGCTGCTCGAACGCATCCGCGACATTCGCGCGAGCGAGCGGCGGGTCTACCTTCGCGTCCGCGAGATCCTGACTCTGGCCGCCGACTACGACCCCAAGGACGAGGAGGCCCAGGTCTTCTTCCAGACCGTGCAGAACAAGCTGCACTTCGCGGCGACGGGCCTCACCGCCCCGGCGCTGATCGCCTCCCGCGCCGACGCGGCCAAGCCCAACATGGGGCTCACCGCCTGGAAGGGCGGCGCGGTCCGCCGCTCGGACGTCACCGTGGCGAAGAACTACCTGCGCGAGGAGGAGATCGCCGAGCTCAACCGCGTCGTGGTCATGTTCCTGGATTACGCCGAGGACAACGCCCGCCGCCGCAAGCAGGTCTTCCTGAAGGACTGGCAGGCCAAGCTCGACGAGTTCCTGCGCTTTCACGAGCGCCGGGTGCTCTCCGGTCCCGGACGCGTCTCCCGCTCGGAAGCCGACCGAACAGCCTGCGAGCAATATGACCGCTTCGAGGAGCGCCGGCGGCTCGCCGCCGAGGCCGCGGGAGAGGCGGATCTTATAAAGCAGCTGGAGGACACGGCCAGGCAGGTCGAGAAACTCAAGCCGGCCCAGCCGAAGACGAGGCGAGGAAAGGGCCGCACGAAGCCGCCTAAAGGGCAGCAATGACCAGCATTGCCCGTTATCTCGGCATCGACTACTCCGGAGCCGAAACCCCAACCTCCCGACTGAAAGGGCTCCAGGTCTACTCCGCCGCCCCGGGGACCGAGCCCGTCAAGGTGGGCACTCCCGCCGGGGAGGGCTGGAACTGGACGCGCAAAGAGCTGGCTCAGTGGCTTCTGGACCAGCTGCTGTCGGGACCGCCGATCATCGCCGGCATCGACCACGGTTTCTCCTTCCCGATGGCCTACTTCGAGAGGCACGGGCTGCCTGCCGACTGGCCCGCGTTCCTGGACGACTTCCAGAAGCACTGGCCGACCGACGGCGACCACACCTACGTCGACTTCCTCCGGGACGGCACCCGCGGCAACGCAGCGGCGCGCTCGGGCGACTCCCGGTGGCGGCGGCTGACCGAGCTACGGGCGCTCGGCGCCAAATCGGTCTTCCATTTCGACGTCCCCGGCTCGGTGGCCAAGTCCACGCACGCCGGGCTCCCGTGGCTCCGATACCTACGCCGGGAGGCCGGCGAACGGGTCCACTTCTGGCCCTTCGACGGCTTCGAAGTCCCGGCTGGCAGCTCGGTCGTGGCCGAGGTCTATCCCAGGCTCATGAGGCGCGGCCCTCACCCTGCAGGCCTCACTCCCCACGAATACGATGCCTGGGCCGTGGCCCGGTGGCTCAAGCACGCCGACGAGAGCGGCTCCCTGGTCCACCACTTCGCGCCGGAGCTCGCCGAAGAGGAGAAGCGCATCGCCCGCATGGAGGGTTGGATACTGGGCGTAGCCTGACCCACTACGCTTTCTCATCTAACAGCATTTGTTGCACCTGCAACATCTGGTGCCCGGTTCCTGCATCCTGCCTCCAGCCCCTGTATCCGTGTTTATCTGTGTCCATCTGTGGCTCGCACCTCTTTCCTGGCCGGTGGCTTCTTGCAATGGCCCTGCCCGCCGGGTCCCGCGCTGGAAAACGACGGCCCGAAGCATAACATTCGGTGTTGCCGGTCGTTATGCGGCCCGAAGCCGCATCGCCGGCAGACACGTTCGGTTCGCCCGGTTCCCGGCATTGGCGGCCGGGGTCGGCATTGAGGGCGCCCGGCGGCGGTTCCTAGTCGTGATACTGGGGACGCGCCGCCCGTGCGCACAGGAAGAGGGAGACGACACGCCCATGCCCAGCAAGCTCATTGCCCAGAACCTCCGCCAAGCCGACCCGTTCGTAGCCGATCTGCTCGCCGCCGAGGACCGCCGCCAGGCCGGGAAGCTGGTGATGATCGCCTCCGAGTCGATCACCCCGCCTGCGGTGCGCGCGGCGCTGGACAGCTCGCTCGCGAGCATCTACGCCGAGGGCTACCCGCACCCGCGGATGGCCCGCTCGCCCGAGGGGCACCTGGCCGACGTCGAGGGGTGGCTGGCCCACTACCGGCGCTACTCGGGCAAGCGCTACTACAAGGGCGTGGAGTTCGCCGACTTCGTCGAGGCGCTCGCCATCCGCCGCACCGCCGAGGTCTTCGCCACCACCGACTTCCCGCCGGAGCGGGTCTTCGTCAACGTCCAGCCGCTCTCGGGCGCAGCGGCCAACAACGCGGTCTACGAGGCGTTCCTCGTCCCCGGCGACACGGTCATGGGCATGGAGCTCTCGGGCGGCGGCCACCTCACCCACGGCTCGCCGGTCAACCGCTCGGGCAAGCGCTACCGGGTGGTCTCCTACCGGATGGACCCCTCGACCGGTCGGCTCGACTACGGGCGCATGAAGGAGATCGCCGCGGCCGAAAAGCCGAAGCTCCTGATCGCCGGCTACTCGGCCTACCCCTGGAGCGTCGACTGGAAACGGCTCCGCGAGGTGGCCGAGGCCGCCGGCTCGGGCTGCATCCTGCTCGCCGACGTGGCCCACACCGCGGGGCTGATCGCCGGCGGCTACTACCCGAACCCGGTGGGCATCGCCCACGTGACCAGCTTCACCACCCACAAGTCGCTCTGCGGCCCCCGCTCGGCGGTGCTCATCTCCACCGACCCCGAGGTGGCGAAGAAGCTAGACGCCGCGGTCTTCCCCGGCGAGCAGGGCGGCCCGCACATGAACACCATCGCCGCGGTGGCCGTGGCCATGCGCCAGGCCCGGACCGAGGCCTTCCGCAACCTGATGGAGCGGGTGGTCGACAACGCCGCCGCGCTCGCCGGGGGGCTCGAGAAGCGCGGTCTGAAGCTCGCCTACGGCGGCACCGACACGCACCTGGTGCTCGTGGACCTGAAGAGCCTCGCCAAGCCGGGCGAGCCGCCGCTCTCCGGCGAGATCGCCTCGCGCATCCTGGACCTGGCCGGCATCGTCTGCAACAAGAACACGGTCATCGGCGACGAGAACGCCTTCCACCCCTCGGGCGTGCGCTTCGGGACCGTGTGGCTGAGCCAGCGCGGGCTCGCCCCGGAGGACATGGACGCCATCGCCGAGGCCATCGCCACGGTCCTGAAGGGCATCAAGAGCTTCGCCTACGCCGGCAACTCGAACCCCATCGGCCGCGGCAAGATCGAGCCAACCGTGCTCGAGGCCGCCCGCGCGATCGTCCGGAAGCTCCTGGCCAAGGCCGTGCGCTTCCCCGAGAGCCCGGCGACCGAGGCGCCCTCCGGCGACTTCATCGAGGTCTGCGGCGAGCGCGCCCGGATGCTGCTCCACGAGGCGGGCTCGGCCGGGACGCTGGACGTGCCCCAGGGCAAGACCGTCACCAGCCGCTTCCTCGACGCCGAGGGGAAGACCCTGGCCGTCGCGGTGCTGGCCGAGGCCGCCCCGGACCGGTGGCTGGCCGCGGCCGGGGAGCGCACCGCGGCGCTCGCAGCGCACCTCGCCAACCTTTCGGACGGCTACGTTTTCTTCGATCACGCCATGGACATCGGCACCAAGATCGCCGGCCCCGCGCGCGTGGCGCTCGTGGGCGCCGAGGCGCTCGCCGGGCTCCCCAAGGAGACGGTGGCGGCGCTCCGCGACGCGGCCAAGACCACCCCGGTCGAGCGCGAGGCGGTCGTGGGGCTCGAGAAACCCTACTTCGCCGGGATCTCGCGCCTGCGCACCGCGCCCAACGCCGCGCCCAGGCGCGAGCTCTGGAAGTGGGAGGCGCCCGAACTGCCGCTCCGGCGGACCTGCCTCTACGAGGAGCACCGCAGGATCAAGGGCGCGCGCCTCGTGCCCTTCGCCGGCTGGGAGATGCCGGTCTGGTACGCGTCGATCAGCGAGGAGCACCGCGCCGTCCGCAAGGCCGCCGGCATCTTCGACGTGGCCCACATGGGCGTTCTCGAGGTGCGCGGCGCCGGCGCCTGCCGGTTCCTGGACCTGGCGGTCACGAACTACGTCCCGAAGATCGAGCCGGGCACGGCCGCCTACTCCTATCTGCTGGGCCCGGACGGCCTGCCCATCGACGACATCCTCATCTACTGCGTGAGCCGCGAGAAGTACATGGTGATCGTCAACGCGGCCAACGCCGAACAGGACTTCGCCTGGCTCAAGGCCCTCTCGACGGGAGTCGGCCGCTGGCAGCTCGACCTGCTCGACCCCTGGGCGCGGCTCGACGCCACTGCCGAGGTCCGGGACCTGAAGGCCCCCGAAGCCGGCGAGGAGCAGCGCGTGGACGTCTCCATCCAGGGCCCGCGCTCGCGCGAGGTGCTCCTGAAGCTCGCCGACAGCCCGGCCGACGTCCGCCGGATCGAGCACCTGCTCCGGAACGACTTCGCCCCGGTGAAGCTGGCCGGGATACCCATGTACCTCTCCCGCACCGGCTACACCGGCGAGGTCTGCGGCTACGAATGCTACCTGCACCCCGATCATGCCTCGAAGCTCTGGGGGGCGGTCCTCGAAGCCGGGCAGCCGCTGGGGCTCGTGCCCTGCGGCCTGGGCTCGCGGGACTCGACCCGCACCGAGGCGGGCCTGCCGCTCTTCGGCCACGAGCTCGCCGGCAAGCACCGGATCAGCCCGGCCGGCGCCGGCTACGGCTCCTTCGTCAAGCTCCACAAGCCCTTCTTCGCCGGGCGCGCGAGCTACCTCGCCGCCGAGGCGGGCAGGAAGTCGCAGATCGTCCGCTTCCGCATGAACGAGTCCGGGGCGCGCTCCATCCAGCCCGGCGACCCGGTGGCCTCCTCGCGCGGCGAGGTGGTCGGCGAGGTGACCAGCTGCGTCCTGGCCGGCGACCGCCAGGTGGGCATGGCCTACGTGACGAGCGCCGCGGCCAAGCCGGGCGGCAAGATCGGCATCTTCCCCCTGCCGCGCCTGGGCCGGCCGGCCCCGGCCGAGAAGGCCCGCGACAAGGCAGCGGTCGGCGACAAGACCATCCTGCCGGAGTACGCCACGGTGCTGCCGAGGTTCCGTGACGGACGGGGGGAGGATGAGGAGTAGACGGGGATGGAGTCAACGACTCCGCACAAGAGGCACCGTTGGCTAATCTGGGCAGTTGGTTCTGTCCTGGCAGCAGCTTCTGTAGTCTCTTTGTGGCTCTTCGTCCTGATCCCGATATCTTTCCGAACAGTAAGACGCGAAGTGCAAGGCTGCTCACAAGCTGCTTCGAGGGTTGGTCGTATGCCGACCATCGAAATGGATGCTGCGATTGGCCGTCTAGGAGGGCCGGGGAAGGCACTGCCTGAACTTGTGCGTTACATTCGTGCCCCGTCCTGGGTCGGCAGACACAGAGACATGGCCGTACTGATGCTGGGCCGCTGTGGAAGGCCTGCTGTACCTGCACTCACTGAACTCGCAAACCGCGCGTCCGACGGACTCGAGTCCAGCAGCATAATCGCATTGGCTGAGATGGGGCCGGAGGCCATAGACGCCCTGCCCCTTTTTGAAGACCTTCTTCAGAATGAAAGCAGCGAGAAGCGTTCAGTGGCGGCGGCGGCGATTGGCAAGATGGGGCCGCCCGCAAAGCATGCGGCACCCTTACTGCTCGAGTTGCTGGACCGCTCAACAGGCTTGGAGCGCTTCATGGTGGTGACAGCGACAGACGAGGTTGGAGAGAACGGGGAATCCGTTGTGCCCTCAGTTGCGAGGGCCTACGGGGATTCGGACGCGAGGATCAGGCTGGAGTGCGTTCGCATTCTTGGTCGAGTTTCGCCGCCCAATGCGACTGTGATCGAAGTGCTTATACGGGCACTGAATGATGAAGATGCCTCGGCTCGGAGAGCATCGGCTTCGGCTCTGGCAAGGCTTGGACCCGCGGCAGCCGCGGCTATCCCGGCACTTGAGAAGGCTTCCCATGCACAAGATGAAGTGCTAAGCGAATGGGCAAGAAACGCATTGGAATCAATCAGAAGAGAGAACCCTGGTAGTAACGGAAAGTAGGCCAAATAGCCGTCATCGGCCTCCAAACTCCTGCTTGTTTTCGGTGTACCACTTCCGCCACCCGTCCGCCAGCGCCTCGGGGCTGGCCGCGAAGACCCGGTGCCCGGTGAGCTTCTCGAGGGCCTCGGCGGTGACCTCGACGAGCAGCCGGCGCCGGCAGGACGGCGGACGGGCTCCGGCTCCGCCCTTGGCCGCGGCCTCGTGCAGCGCCTCCGGCAGACCCCTGGCGACCGTAACCACCCAGCGCGGATCGAGGCCGACCTCGACGAGCGTCGGCACCGCCGCGCGGTCGCCGATCTCCCCGAGCGCCCATAGCCGGGTACCCAGGGCCAGGTCCGAGCGCAGCACGGCCGCGCCGAGCTCGGGGACGAGCGCCCTGGACCTGTACTTCGCCGCGACCAGCGCCGTCACCTCGCCGGCGCCGCCGCGAGCGTAGTCGTTCATGACCAGCATCCGGGCGGTCTGGCAGGCCTCGCGCTCGAGATCCAGCGTCGCGGCCGTCAGGCACGCGCTCCAGTTGAGGTCCATCTGCGCGGGGCTGGCGAAGACCTTGAGGCCCCGGCGGATCTGCTCCCGGGCCTCGGCGTCGTCCGGGCCCGGAGTCGCTCCCGCCGCCGGCGCCGGCGCGACGACGTTCTTCCCTTCGGGCGCCTCGGCGGCCGCCAGGAGCGCGGGCGGCAGATCGACCCGTTCACGACCGGGCAACGTCGCGGCCAGGGCCGCGAGGCCCGCGCCGGGCTCGATCCGGGCCGCGATGGCCGGGACGTTCGCGGCGGAGGAGATCGCCCCGGCGAGCTCGCGGTCGGAGACATCCGGAAGCGACGCGGCGGCCCTGAGCGCCGCCAGGGCCTCGGCGGCCGGCAGGCTCAGGCTCGCCTGGCGCTCGCCGAGCAACCCGAGCAGCTGCCGGGCGAGGTTCCGGTCTCCGCTCATGGCCGCGAGAGCGCACCCGGTCCGGGCCACCGCGGCGTCCCGGCTCGACATCATCTCGGAAGCCACCTCAGAGGCGAGCTTCCGGTCTCGCGCGGCCAGGAACTGGTCGAGGTCCCTGAGCGGGAAGGCGGGGAACCCACCGCCGGTCGCCTCGGGCGGATCGGGGTTGGCCCGGAGCCACTGGCGCAGGCGCCCGGCGTACCGGGCGGCGGTCCAGCGCGGCCGGTAGCCCACGTAGTAGGCCGTGGCCCAGGACACCGCGATGTCGTCCCGGCCGCGCTCGACCACGGCCGCCAGCGCAGGCCAGTTGCTCTCTTCGGCGAGCTTGCGGACCGCGAGGTGCCCTCCGGCCCGTCCGTCCCGGAAGATGGCGCGCCATTCCTCCAGGCTCACCGCCGAGTCCGCCGGGATCAGCCGGTCGAGCCCGTCAGGGGCCGGGGCGCCCTCGGCCGGGAAAGCGAGCTGGCCGCCGGCTGAGAGCGCGGCGGCCAGCATTACGGCGAATACCGGGGTCCTGGACATCTTCCCTCTTCGGGCTCGGTTGCTTCGGCCGCTACTTGGCGGCCTCTTCGCCTTCGGGTTCCGCCGCGGGCGGCTCGGCCGACTTGGCGGGCTGGACTGGTTCGGCAGCGGGCTCCTTCTTGGCGGGCTTGCCCGGCCACTCCGCGAGCTCCTCGGTGTTGAAATCGAGCTCCTCGCCGGCCTTGATGACGGTCAGCCGCGCCGGAGCCTTGAACTTGCCGGCGAGCATGGCCTCCGAGAGCGGATCCTCGATGTAGCGCTCGATGGCCCGGCGCAGCGGCCGCGCGCCGAAGTCCGGGTTGTAGCCCTTGTCGATGAGGAACTCGCCGGCCTCCTCGGAGATGACCATCTCGAAGCCCTTCTCCAGGAGCCGCTTGAGAACCTGGGAGGTCTCGATCTTGATGATGCCTCTGAGATCGTCGCGATTCAGCTGCCGGAAGACGATGATGTCGTCGAGCCGGTTGATGAACTCCGGCCGGAACTGCTTCTCCATCTCGTCGCGCAGGGTCTTCTTCATGCCCTCGTAGGTGGTCTCCGCCGAGCGTTTGGCGAAGCCCATCACGCCCTGGTTCTTGATCAGCTGGGCGCCGATGTTCGAGGTCATGATCAGCACGGTGTTGCGGAAGTCCACGGTGCGGCCGAACGAGTCGGTCAGCTTGCCCTCCTCCATGATCTGGAGCAGGATGTTGAACACGTCGCCGTGGGCCTTTTCGATCTCGTCGAAGAGCACCACCGAGTAGGGCCGCCGGCGGATGCGCTCGGTGAGCTGCCCGCCCTCCTCGTAGCCGACGTATCCCGGGGGCGCGCCGACCATGCGGCTGACGTTGTGCTTCTCCATGTACTCGGACATGTCGATCTGCACGAGCGCGTCCGGCGAGCCGAAGAGGAACTCGGCCAGGGCCCGGGCCATCAAGGTCTTGCCCACGCCGGTGGGCCCGAGGAAGACGAAGGAGCCGACCGGCCGCCGCGGGTCCTTGAGCCCCGCGCGGCTGCGGCGGATGGCGCGGGCCAGCCCCTGGATGGCCTCGTGCTGGCTGACCACCTTCTTGTGGAGCTCGTCCTCCATCTTCAGCAGCCGCTCGGTCTCCTTGTCGGCCATGCGCTGGAGCGGGATGCCGGTCATGGCCCCGACCACCTCGCGGATGTCTTCGGGAGAGACCATCCCGCGGGTCTCGCGGGCCTTCTCGCGCCAGGCGCGCTGGATCCGGCGCATCTCGGCGCGGAGCTGCTCGGCCTGGTCGCGGAACTTGGCGGCGGTCTCGAAGTTCTGCTCGGCGACGGCCTGCTCCTTCTCGCGTTCGAGCTTGGCGATCTGGTCCTCGATGTCCTTGAGGTCCGGCGGACGGGTCATGGCCCGGAGGCGCACCCGCGAGCCGGACTCGTCGATAACGTCGATGGCCTTGTCGGGCATGAAGCGCCCGGTGATGTAGCGGTCGGCGAGCTTGACCGCCTCCTCGAGGGTCTCGTCCGGGAAGGTCACCAGGTGGTGGGCCTCGTACTTGTCGCGCAGGCCCTTCAGGATCTGGAGGGTCTCCTCGGGGGTCGGCGGGTTCACGGTGATGGTCTGGAAGCGGCGCTCGAGCGCGGCATCCTTCTCGATGTACTTGCGGTACTCGTCGAAGGTGGTGGCGCCGATGCACTGGACCTCGCCGCGGGCCAGGGCGGGCTTCAGGACGTTCGAGGCGTCGATGGAGCCCTCGGCCCCGCCGGCGCCCACCAGGGTGTGGAGCTCGTCGATGAACAGGATCACGGTGTTGGCCGAGCGTCGGACCTCGTTCATGACCGCCTTGATGCGCTCCTCGAACTGGCCGCGGTACTTGGTGCCGGCGACCATCAGGGCCAGGTCCAGGATGATGATGCGCTTGTTGCGGAGGATCTCCGGAACGTCGCCCTTGACGACGCGCTGGGCGAAGCCCTCGACGATGGCGGTCTTGCCCACGCCGGCCTCGCCCAGGAGCACCGGGTTGTTCTTGGTGCGCCGGGAGAGGATCTGGAGGACGCGCTCGATCTCCATGCTCCGGCCGATGACCGGGTCGAGCTTGCCCTCGCGGGCCAGCGCGGTCAGGTCGCGGCCGAAGGAGTCGAGCGCCGGGGTCTTGCTCTCCTTGCCCTCCGGACCGGTCGCGGGGCCGCCGCCCGGGCCGCCGCCGCCGGGGACCGCCCCGGGCTCGCCGCCGCCGGGAGCGCCTCCCTGCGCCTGGCCGGCCTCGCCCTGATTCTCGGCCGAGCCGGTGAGGAACTCCATGACCTCGTTGCGGACGTCGTCGAGCTTGAGGCCCAGGTTCAGGAGCACCTGCGCGGCGATGCCCTCGCTCTCGCGCAGGAGCCCCAGCAGCAGGTGCTCGGTGCCCACGTAGTTGTGGTCGAGGTTGCGGGCCTCCTCCATGGCCAGCTCCAGGACCTTCTTGGCCCGGCTGGTGTAGGGCTTGTCGCCCTTGGTGGCGGTTGCCGGCCCGGTGCGGACCAGCTTCTCGACCTCCAGGCGGACCTTCTCGAGGTCCACGCCCAGGTTCTCGAGGACGTTGGCGGCGACGCCCGAGCCCTCCTTGACGAGCCCCAGCAGGATGTGCTCGGTGCCCACGTAGTCGTGGTTGAAGCGGATGGCCTCCTGGCGGGCGTAGGTCATCACTTTCCGGGCGCGCTCGGTGAAGCGGTCGAACATGGTTCCTCCAGTGTGCGCGGCCCCGGCGCGGGATGCGCCGCGGAGCCGCTAGATCTTAACGCGGAGTATTATGCCGGGCTTCCCCGTTTTGGCAACCGCAGAGGTCGGGTTGCGGCCCCGGGATGCGCCGGGTAGACTTCGCCGGCGGCGGGCCGCCCGCTGGTCGCGATCCGACAGATCCGACGGATCCGATGGATTGGACCGATCCGTCGGATCGACCGCCTGGAAGGACGAACGCCAATGAGCGCACAGGAGCCACTCTTCCACCCCCGCCGGGAGCTAGGCCGCACCGGCTTCCGCGCCACGCAGATCGGCATCGGCGACATCGCCGACCGCAAGCTGCCGCGCGAGCAGCTCGTGGCCACTCTCCTGCGGGCCATGGACGCGGGCCTCAACGTCATCGACACCGCGCCGATGTACGAGGACGGCTACAGCGAGGAGATCGTGGGGCTGTCCCTCCGGGGGCGGCGCGACGGCATGTTCGTGATCGACAAGATCGACCACCCCGAAGAGCCGGTCGCCCCCCAGGTGGAGGCGAGCCTCGGGCGCCTGGGGCTCGAGGCCGCCGACCTCTTCCTGCTCCACGCCCTCGACGGCATGGAGAACTGGAATCGCGCCGCCGACCCCGGCGGGGCGCTTGAGGGCCTGGAGCGAGCCGCGCGCGACGGCAAGTGCCGCTTCCGGGGAATCTCGAGCCACGACCCCGACGTGCTCGCCGCCGCCATTCCCTCCGGCGCCTGCGACGTGGTGCTGCTGCCGGTGGGCCCGAACTGCGACCTGCGCTTCATCGACGAGCTCCTGCCGCTCGCCCGCCGGAGCGGCGTGGGGACGCTGGCCATGAAGGCCTTCGGGGCGGGCAAGCTGCTCGGCGACACCGAGGGCTACAACCAGCCGCTCGCCGCGCGCCCGCGCGGCAAGTTCGGCTCGGGCGGCAAGGCGCCTGCAGGGAAGCCGCAACTGCCCTGTCTGACGGTCGACGAGTGCGTCCACTACACCCTGACCTGCGACGCGGACGTGACACTCCTGGGCCTGTCCGTCCCGGCCGAGCAGGACGCGGCCTTCGTGGCCGCCCGCAGCTTCAAGCCGCTCGACGCCGGGGCCATGGCCGACGTCCGCCGCCGCGCGGCCGAGGCCATCGAGGGCAAGGGCCGGGTCTGGTGGAACCCGCCGGGGAAGTAGCCGGCCAGGAGACTTCCCAGCCGCAAGAAAGCGCAAAAGGCTCAAAAGGGCCGGGGCCCAGCGCCGGTATGAACTCTTTTGCGACTTTTGCGCCTTCTTGCGGCCAACGTTGACGTTCTGCCTTCGGCCGATAGACTTCGCGGCATGAAGACCATCGACGGCCACGCGCACCTCTACGGCGGCGTTGACGGCATCCCCGCCCTGGCCGAGACCGCCCGGAAGCTCGGCTTCGCCCGGATGAACATCGCCGCCATTCCCAGCCCGGCTGTGATCAACACCAACCCGGCGGCCTTCGCCGCCAAGGCCCGCCATCCGGAGCTCTTCTACTTCTTCGCCGGGCTCGACCACGCCGAGCTCGCCACCAGGGGCGCGGCGAAGTCGCCGCCGCTCGCCGAGCAGGCCGGGCGCCTCGCCGCGCTGGGCGCCGACGGCTTCAAGCTGCTCGAGGCCAAGCCCACCGGGCGGAAGTGGCTGGGCCGGCCGGTGGACGGCCCGTACTTCGCGGAGTTCTTCGCGCGCGCCGAGCGCCTGGGCCTGCCGCTCCTCTGGCACACGGCCGACCCGGAGGAGTTCTGGGAACCCGCGCGCACCCCGCAGTGGGCGGTCTCGCGCGGCTGGGCCTACGACGGAAGCTTCCTGCCAAAGGAGACGCACTACGCCGAGGTCGAACGGGTCCTCGAGCGCCACCCGGGGCTCAAGGTCATCCTGCCGCACTTCTACTTCCTGTCGGCAGACCTCGAGCGCGCCGAGCGCTTCCTGGCGCGCTTCCCGAACGCCTGCTTCGACCTGGCCCCCGGGGTCGAGCTCGTCTACAACCTCTCGCGCGACCCGGCGGCGGCCCGCGACTTCTTCGTCCGGCACGCCGGGCGCATCGTCTTCGGCACGGACATCGGCATCCTCCCGGACATGACCCTCCGCCAGGCCGAGCGCCGCGCGGGGTTGGTGCTGCGTTTCCTCACGACCGCCGACGAGTTCGGCGCCGACCCGGAGGCCGACTTCCTGCTCGAGCCGCCGCCGGGCTCGGTCGGCCGGGGGCTGGCCCTGCCGGAGGACGTCCTCGAGAAGATCCTGGCCGGGAACTTCGAGCGCCTGGCCGGCGCCGCGCCCCGGCCGCTCGACCGGGCTCTCGCCCGCGAGGAGTGCCTGCGGCTGGCGAAGTCGTTCGAGGCGCTGCCCGGAGAGAAGCCCGCCGCGCTGCATCCGGCAAGAGCCGCGGAGGCGCTGGACGCCTGAATCAGCCACAGACGCACTCAGCCACAGATGAACACGGATGCACACAGATGAAGAACCAGACAACGCCTGGCGCTGTCGCCCTAACGGCCCAGGCGGTTCTGCCCAAAGCAGCGGCTTCGCAACTCACATACGGCTCTATCTGTGTCCATCTGTGTTCATCTGTGGCTACGTTGACCCCGCCGGCGCGGAGCGCGCCGCAATCGCCCGGCCGAGTTCCTCGATGCACGCGGCATCCGGCACGCTGTAGGGCCGGAACTTCTCCTGCGAGCTCTCGCTCTGCGAGGAGAGGATCGCGTTGTGCAGCCCCAGGTTGCCGGCCGCGGCCGAATCGATGAGCTCCGAGGAGTCGGCCGCGCTCATCTGGAAGAGTACGCGCAGGTCGAACTCGCGGAGCGTCTTGCGACTCAGGGCGCGGTTGGCGCTGTTGAGCGTGTCGCACCAGACCACCGAGTGCACGCCCTGCTCCGGGCCATCGCGCAGGATGCTCGCGAAGCGCTCGCCTGCGGAGGGGCCGTCCTCGCCGCCCGACGAGAGTCCGAAGTCCTCCTCGTGCCGGAGCGCCGGGAAGCGCTGCAGGCCGAAGACCATCAGGCAGACCAGGCTCCCGGGCTGGCCGCCCGCCTCGCGGCGCGCGGCGATCTCGGCCTCGAGCCCCTCGAGGACCTTGGGGATCTCGCGCGCCGAGGGCAGCTCGACGCCGCCGGGCAGCGCCGCGGCCAGGCGCGAGAGCACCTCGGCGCCCTCGGCGTCGCGGGCGTCGGCGCCCAGGACGATGAGCCGGCGCCGCTCGGGGGGAGCCGCCGCGGCCAGGCTCACCGCCGCCGAGCAGATCATGCCCAGGGCCGCCTCGCGGTGCTGGCCGACCATGAGCAGGTTCATGCCTCCGACCGGCAGGAGCCGCACCTGGGTCGGGCCCTTGATGGAGTTGGCCGCGCCGAGCCAGATCCGCCCGGCCTGGGCAGGCTTCGCCGCCGCAGCCGCACCGGCCGGGGCGCCGAGCAGTTCGCACAGCTCGGGGTTCGCCGCGAGGTCCGCCGGGGCGTTGCCCTCGAAGACCACCGGCGGAGCGCTCGCGCGCCAGCCCTCCGAGGCGGCCTTCCCGGCCACCTGCCGCAGACAGGCCTCCTGGACCTCGTCGGACAGCCAGACCACCTGGAAGGGGCTGTTGCCCTCGACCAGTCCCGACATGTCGTTGTAGATGGCCTCGCCCGGCCGCGAGAGCAGCCGCGCCGCCGAGTTGTCCTCGCTCAAGATGGCGTGCGAGTCGGCCTCGTTGCACTGCAGGGCGATGCGCACGCCCATCTGGCCGAGGGTGCTCTTGGCCAGGGTGTACATGCCGCTCAGGGTCTGCGAGCCCAGGACCACGTGCAACCCGAAGGCCCGGCCCTGGCGCACGAAGCGGTCCAGCAGCAGCGCCGCGTCGCGGGCGATGACGTCGTCCTCCGAGAAGAACTCCTGGAACTCGTCGATGACCAGCAGAATGCGCGGCAGCCGCTCGGCCGCTCCGCTCTTGCGGTGGCCGGCCAGGTCCGCCACGCCGTGCTTCCGGAAGAGGTCGCCGCGGCGGTTGAGCTCGCCGTTGATGTGGTTGAGCACGCTCAGGCCGAACTCGCGGTCGCTCTCCACGGCGATGACCCGGGCGTGGGGCAGAGCGGCCGTGGCGTAGGTCTTGAACTCCACGCCGTGCTTGAAGTCGATGAGGTGGAGCTCGAGCTCGCCGGGCGGGAACCACATGGCCGCGTTGGTGGCGATCACGTGGAAGAGCGTCGACTTGCCCGAGCCGGTCCGCCCGCCGATGAGCGCGTGCTGGGCCGTGCCCCGGCCCAGGTCCAGGTACTGCAGCCGGTCGGCGCCGGAGCGGCCGATGGCCACGCGCAGCCCGGTCTCGGTGCTCGCGCCCCAGAACTGCCCGTCGGCCGGAGCCACCGCCGAGAAGGGCACCTCCACCCGCTGGCCCTCCCTGGCCCGCTCGCCGATGGTCTTCAAGAGCCGGGCGGTGAGCTCCCCGTCGGGGGGCGCCTCGGGCTGGAAGGCCCCGCGCCGGAAGTCCTCCCGGTCCACGACGAAGCCGCCGTCCTCGGAGGCGACCAGCGCCGGGCCGTTGGCCCGAAGCCGGGCGACATCCAGCCCCGCGGGCATGCCCTGGCCCGAGTCGCGGGCGATGAGCGTGAAGACCCCGCAGCGCGGGCCGCTCGCGGCGATGCTGGCCAGGCGCTCGAGGGCCAGCTCGGTGAAGCCGGTCGGGAAGTCCGCGACCACCAGGAACTGGTAGGCCTCGGTCATCTCCCCGGCCTCGCGGTTGTAGTCGTCGATGGTCGCGTAGCGGTTGCGCAGGTACTTCTGGATGACCTTCTCGATGTGCTCGGTCAGCTCCCCGAGCCGCCGCTCGATGTGGGCCGGGTCGGTCCAGATCCGCGGGCCGACCAGCGACTCGTCGTGGTCGGCCAGGTGCATCAGCGCCGCGAAGCTCTGGCCGAGCCCCACCGGGTCCACGATGGTCATCCGCGCCTTGCCCGGCGGGAAGGCGACCAGGATGCGCATGACCGCGTCGAAGAGCGTCTCGAGCGCGCGCGTCCGGGCGGCTCCCGGGGCGGCCACGAGCAGCGAGCCGCAGGCCGGAAAGCCCAGGGCCAGCGGCAGCGAGACGGCCTTCTCTCGCGGCGGGGCGAAGCGCTTGTCGTTCTCGGGGTCCTCGGCCAGGGAGACGAGGTCCACCTGCACGGAGCCGGCCGGGACCTCCGCGGGAAAGGCGGCCGGCGACTTCGGCGAGGCCCATGCAGTGCCCGCCCACTCGGGGTGCCGCTCCCGGCACTCTGCGGTGGCCGACCGAGAGAACCCGATGAAGGCGTCCAGTTCCCCGCTCCAGCGCCTGGCGAGCGCCGCGACGGCCGCGTCGCGCTCCTCCTTGAGTCGTCGCCGGGCCTCGACGTGCTCGGCCTGGCTGCGCTCCTTCTGCGCGCAGTTCTCCTCCCGGATGCGCTCGAGCGCAGCGGCGTGGTCCTCTTTGAGCCGGGCCTGGCGTTCGGTGCGCTCGCGCGCAATCCTCTCGACGAGCCCCTTGTGCCGCCGGCGAAGCTCGGCCAGCCCCTGCTCGCACTCCGAGCGGCGCTCGGTGGCCTGCATCCCGCCCTGCTCGTCGATGACCATGATCCTGGCGATGCGGTCCTCGTCCATCTTGCGGACTTCGATCCGGGCCAGGCACTCCAGGGCCTCCCGGGCACGGGCGTGCAGGCCGATGACCGCCGCCGAGGCCCGCCGCCGCGCGGCCACGCCGGCGAAGATGATCGCCGCCAGGGTCACGACCAGCGAGCCGCCGGCTATGGCCAGCCACTTGACTCCGAGAGCGAAGTGCAGGATCGCGGCCGCGCCGCCGCCGTGAGCCAGCAGGTCGAGCCCGATGATCACCCCGAGAGATGCGGTCCGGGCGAACTCCGGCCAGAAGGCCTCGCTGAGCTCGAGCGCCGAGCGTCTGATCCTCCGGACGTCCTCGGCGACGCGGCCCAGGCCCGGCTCGGCGCCGGGAACGGGGACGGCCGCTTCCGGCTTCGCCGGTGCCAGCCTGGCGCCGTGGCCGGCGGCGAAGCGCTCCAACTCGGCCGACAACTCCCGGGCCGACCGGCGCAGCGAGTCGATCTCGGCCTTGAGCTCCGGGTCCTCCTTGGGCCGGACCTCGGCGTTGACCCGCTCTTTGGCCGCCTGCAGCCGCTCGCCGAGGATGCGCAGGTCCTGCTGCAGCCCGCCGCTCAGCCGGCTCTCGCCGGCCGAGAGCGCGCGGTCGGCCGCGGCCTCGCGGCGCTCGGCGCGGCGGAGCAGGTCCTGCCGCGCGGCGGCGAAGCGCTCCTCCTCGGCCCGGAGCTCGTCCTGGAGAGACCGCTCCAGCGCCGCATGGCGTTCGCGCAGCGCGTTCTCCTCGCGATACTCACCGGCCCCAAAGGCCTGCTCGGCCGCGCTCCGCTCCCGCAGGATCTCCTGGAGCCGGTCGCGCAGGCCGGCGATCCGCCGGCCGGTCTCGTTTGCGCCGAATGTCGCCACGCTCGGACCCTCTTTTCGGCCGGCCGAAGGGCCGGAGCTCAACTGCATTCCCTGACGGCCTGATCCATCAGCCGGCTGATCTCGCCCATGGCCCCCTCGGCCGTCCGCGCGGCCGCCACCAGCGGGCGCAGGAAGGCCTCCTCGAACTCGTCGCGGGCCTCGTCGCGCCAGCCTTCGGCGGTGACCGCCCAGTCGCGCTGGAGGTCCTTTACGGCCGTGGCCAGGATGATCTCGTTGTGGCCGATGCGGGACATGCGCTCAACCTCCCGGCGCCGGACCGGCCGGGCGCGCGTAGTCGTCCAGGCCGTCGAGCATCGCGTCCATGCGGGCCAACGCCCGGGGGGTGGTGGCGTCGAGCATCGAGGCCAGGCTCAGGCAGGCGCCGGAGACGTCCGCGACCTGCTTGTCGATGGCCAGCAGCCAGCGTTTGATGGCCTGGAGCTTGGCCTCGGCCTCGGCCTTCTGCCGGAGCGCCCGGTCCAGGACCTTCTTCTCGTCGACCGCGCTCTTCTTGCCCTGGAAGCCGCCGTCGTTGTGCAGCGCGCTCATGTAGTCGCGCCGGGCCTGCTCGACGGCCTCCTCGCGCTTGCGGAGCTGGTGCTTCCAGTGCGCGGTCTGCTCGCGCCGCAGCCACTCCTCGATGCGCGTCACCTCGCCGCGCGAGGCCTCCAGCGCCCGGCGGCAATCGGCGTCGAACTCCACGAAGCGGGCGCGGAAGCGCCGGATGATCTCGGGAGAGGCGATGTTGGCGGGGCCACCGGCCATGGTCGCTGATCAGCTCCGGTCCAGGTATTCCCGGATGGCCTCGGCCTTGCGCAGGAGCAGCGGCACCTGCTTCTCGGAGACGGCCACGAATTTGGAGACGGCCCGGACCATGTGCTCGAAGTCCTCGGCGAACTTGGCGTGCTCCTGGTCGCGCCAGGTCTCGCCGAGCTTGGCGAACTGGCGGTGGATGCCGGAGAGCTGGGTCTGCATCTCCCCGTTGAAGCGCTTGAGCTCGGCAGCGAAACGGCTCAGGTCATCCGGATCGACTATGGCCTTGGCCATGCCCTTCCCTCCCCGCCCCCATCCGTGGACGCAGCCGGGAGAGCCGCGTCGCCGCGCTTTCCGGGCATTCCGCCCCGGCGCGGCTACAGCGCCGGCAACTCCTCGCGCATGAACTCGGCGCGGAGCAGGTCGCGCTCGGCGGCGGCGATCTCCCGTTCGGCCCGGATCTGCAGGTGGGCCGGCTGGCTGTAGATGAAGAGCTCGTTGACCTTGGCGGGCTCGAGCCCGTCGATGATCCCGGTGTGCACGCCCAGGCGCAGCGCGGAGAGCAGGGTCATGGTCTCCTCGCTGGAGAGCACCCGGGCGTACTTGAGCATGGCGTAGGCCCGCCAGACCCGGTCCTCGATGCGCCGGCGGTCGCGATGCAGCAGGGTGCGGCGGGCGCTGCGCTCGTACTTGAGGACCTCGGGCACCACGGCGGCCAGGTCCCGGACGATGCTGTCCTCGGTCTTGCCCAGGGTCGACTGGTTGGATATCTGGTAGAAGTCGCCGGAGGCCTCGGTGCCCTCGCCGTAGAGGCCGCGGACGTTGAGGCCGATCTTGGCCATGGCCTGGAAGCACTTGGTGATGTGCCGGGTGAGCACCAGGGCGGGCAGGTGCAGCATCACCGAGACGCGCAGCCCCGTGCCCACGTTCGTGGGGCAGCTGGTCAGATACCCGAGCTGCGGGCTGAAGGCGTAGTCCAGGTGACGGTCGAGGACGTCGTCGACCGAGCTGGCGATCCGCCAGGTCTCCACCGGCTGCAGGCCGCTCTTCAGGATCTGCAGGCGGATGTGGTCCTCCTCCAGGACCATGATGGACAGCACCTCGTCGGCGCCCACGGCCACGGCCCGGCCGACGCCGCCGTCCTCGTGCTCGCGGCTGATCAGGTGGCGCTCGACCAGGAAGCGGCGCTCGGTGGCGCTGCGCTCCTCGAGCGGGAAGTAGCAGTCCGCCTCGACCACCTTGGACTCGACGATGCGCTCGCGGATGTGCGCGGCGCACTCCCCGCGGGCGGCATCGTCCAGGCGCGCCGGGAAGTTGAAGCGCTCCAGGTTCCTGGCCAGGCGCACCCGGCTGGAGATGACCACGTCGGACTCCGGGCCGGTGCCCCGGAGCCACTCGCCGAGGCTATCGGCCAGTTTCCTGAGCTGCATCCCCTGAAGGCTCCTTCTCTTCCTGTCGCCTGGATTCCTCTTCGAGTCTCCTGAGCTTGTCCCGGATTTGCGCGGCTTTTTCATACTCCTCCCGGTCCACGGCGCGCTTGAGCTCGCCCTGGAGCTGGCGCAGCTCCTTCTCGCGCTGGACGTTGTGTCCGGCGCGGGCGGGCACCTTGCCCACGTGCTGGGTCGAGTCGTGAATCTTCTCGATGAGCGGCATGATCCGCTCGCGGAAGACGACGTAGTCGTCGGCGCAGCCGAAGCGCCCGCCGGACTGGAACTCGGCCAGCGACAGCTTGCACGAAGGGCAGCGGATGTCCGGCAGCTTCTGCTTCTGGGCGGAGGTGCCCCCGGAGGCCAGCCCGGCGAGGAAGTCGGCGATGGACATCTGCTGCTTGACCAGCCCCTGCTTCTCGGCGCAGTGCTCGCAGAGGTGGACTTCCTTCTTGGTGTTGTTGACGATCTCCGTGAGGTGGATGGTCGCCTGGTGCTTCTTGCAGTTTTCGCACATCATTGCGGACCGGCCTCCTGCACAGCCATGCAGACAGTGCCCCGGGGCTCTTCGTCTTTCGGGGGCGGGGGCATCCCTGGGGAGGAGACGCGCCAGCGTTTCCTCGTCAGGGAGCCGTCCTTCTTCAATCCGGTATGCAGCGTGGACCGACACATTGAGGAGGGGTCAACCCCCTCGGCCTGCGGCCGCGGGGTTTGAACCATGCCCCCGCCCCCGAAAGACGAAGAGCCCCTCCGCGCCAGACAAGGCACAGCTTCAGGCCTTCTTTCCACCAGCGGCCGCCTCTTCCAGCGCACCCAGTCTGCCGTCGCGCTCGGCACCGATGTACTCCATGCAGTACTCGTCCTGCCCCAGGAGCGCCTGCGTGGCGTAGACCGCGGCCATGATGCCCTCCTCGGTCGGATCGAGGATGGCCCCGTCCTGTCCCGCGGACATGAGCAGGGTCAGGAAGGTCTTGTTGAGGAGGTTGCGGCGCGGCAGCCCGAAGGACACGTTGCTCATCCCGCACATGAAGTGCACGCCCGGGCACTTCGCGCGGATCTGGCGCACGGCCTCCAGGCAGAAGCCGGCCTGGCGCACGTCGGTGGAGATCGGCCGGATGAGCACGTCGAAGAAGACGTCGTCGGCCGGGACGCCGGCCTTGGCGAGGTGCGCGAAGAGCTTCTCGGCCACAGCCACGCGGCCCTCGACGTCCTCGGGCATGCCCGAGTCGTCCATGGTCAGGGCCACGACCTTGGTCTTGAACTCGCGGACCAGCGGGACGATGCCCTCGAGCCGGACCTTCTCGGCGGTGATCGAGTTGATCATGGGCTGGCCGTGTTTGTTGAGCTTCAACGCCGCGACCAGGGCCGCCGGGTTGGCGCTGTCGGCGCAGATCGGCGTCCCGACCGTCTCGGCCACGATGCCGGCGAGCCAGGAGATGTTCTCCACCTCCTTGGCCACGGAGGTGCCGGCGTTGACGTCGATGTAGCTGGCGCCGGCCGCCACCTGCCTCCGGGCCTCGCGGGCGATCCACTTGGCGTCGCGCTCGTCGAGCGCCCGGGCGATCCGCTTGCGGCTGGCGTTGATGCGTTCACCTACGATGATCATCAGGGGCTCCTTGCGGCCGCGCCGGCGCCCGCCACGGGCGGCGGCGACCTTCGAACGACAAGCGTATCGTTTATGTTCCGGGTGTCAAGCAAACACCCCGGCTCCAGGCCGGGGTGCAGGGCGGGAGTTTTCGTCACCTGTCGATGCTTATCTGTCCCGCTCCATACATGTCAACAAAAGGCCCCTCCGGGGGCTTCCCGGGAAGACGCCCGAAAAAGAGCATGACGGATCCCGCTGGCCGGGGAGACGAACAACCAACAACCAACAGCCAACAACCAATAGCAGACAACCAATCCCATGAACGGCCCGAACAACGATGGCTGAACAATCAGCCGCGGACAAATCCGACCACAAGGTCAGCTTCCGTTTCAGGTTCCAGGCATTGGTTGTTGGCTGTTGGTTGTTGGCTGTTGGCTGTTGGCTGTTGGCCGTTGGCCGTTGGCTGTTACCCCTTACCTCCCGAAAGACCCCACAGCCTTGCGCTCCTTGAATAGCGGCGTCCTCCGGGAGAGAATCCACGGACATGGACGAGCCCGAGGTTCCCCCTCCCTCTCCCAACCCCGCCCGACCGCGCCTGGTCGCGCCGCTGGCCGTCTCGGCGACGGCCTCGGCCGCATCGCTCTTCGCGGCGACTGCATTGACGCGATGGGCCGACGGCTACGAGCCGTGCGCCGGCGCTGCCGCCGGTGCGGCCGCCATCCTCCTGGCCATCGTCATCCTGACCCGCGGACGGCGCAAGTCCCCGGTCCCGGATGGACGCGACGGGGCGCACCTGCCGACGGCCGCCGGCTTCGGGGCGGCGCTGGGCGCGCTGGCCTTCGCCGCGGCCCTGCCGCTCCTGTCCGGCGCGATCGGAGGAAGGCCGGTCGTGCGCCATCTTGCCGGGAACTCCGTTTCGGCACGCCTGCACGGACGGCAGCAGACCTACCCCGAGGCCGCGCGCGCGCACGCCGACGCCCTCGTGGCCTGCGGCCAGGCGCCGTCCCTGGCCCGAGTGCTCATGATCGGCGGCGGCCGGCCCGGGCTGGTGCGCGAACTGCTCGGGCGCGGCGCCGTCGGGATCGACGTGGTCGATCCCGACCCGGGCCTGGCCGAGGCCCTGGCGCCCTACCTGAGCGACGAGGACCGCGCCGCGGGCGCTCTGCGACAGATTCAGCACCACACGGAAGACGCGCTGGAATTCCTGCGTCTCCACGATGGCCCTCCATACGATCTCGTCATCGTCAGTCCGCCCGAGCCGCGCAGCATCCGGAGCGGACGGTGGTATTCGCTCGAGCTCCACCGCTCGATTGCATCCCGGATCGCTCCGCTCGGCGTCGTGGTCGTATCGCTCCCGGAGTCGCTGGGAAAGGACCCGGGGGGGCCGCTGGCGCGCATCTTCGTGGCCATGCAGGAGGCCTACCCGCGAAACGCCGTCCTGGCCATTCCCGGCTCCGGGCTCCGCCTGCTGGCTGCCCGGAATCCGAGAGTCCTCACGCTCGCCCCTGCCGTTGCCGCCAAGCGCTGTTCCGAGCGGCCCCTGCCCCGGGGCGGCAGCGCCCCGCACGTGTCCGCAACCGAGATGCAACAACTGCTCGCGGCCGACCGGGCGCGGGAGCTCACCGAGGCGCTGGGCGACTCGGCGACGCCCGAGACCCTCCGCGCCCCCCGGCTCTTCCTGGAGGAGCGCGCACTGACCTCGGAAGGCCCGGGCCTCGGACGGGCGGTGCTCTCGACGCCGCTCTGGACCTTCCTGCCGGTGCTGATGGCCGGCCTGGCCGGCGGGATGTTGCTCGCCCGTCGGACTTCCACGCGCGAGGCGCCGGGCAGATTCGCGCTCGGGACGATGGCCTTTCTGGCCGGCACCGCCGCGGCCGGGGCGCTTCTGACCGTCATGCTCGTCTATCAGACGCTCAGGGGCGCGCTCGCCACTCAGTTGCCGTTCCTGGCCGCCGCTGCCGCGGCCGGGGCCGGGCTCGGAGGCGCGGCCGCCGCGCGGCTGGCCGCCGCGGTCGGAAAGTCCCCGCGCAAGGGTCTGACGGCCACCGGCTTCGCCGGACTGGTCGTCCTGCTTCTGACCCTGGCAGCGACCAACCTGACACCGCCAGGACCGGCCGCAGGGACGCTCGTCGCCCTTGCCCTGGCCGCCATCGGCTTCGCGGCCGGCCTGGAGCTTGGAGCGCTGTCGGCCGCCTGTCCGGCATCGGACAGAGGAGTTGCGCCCCGCGCGCTGGTCGCCGGCCTCGGCCTCCTCGGAGCGGCGACAGGCGCGGCGCTGGTCGCAATCGGCCTGCTGCCGGCCCTCGGCCCCGGCGTGGCGCTGCTCATGATGATCGGCGTGGAGCTGGTCGCGCTGGGCGTGCTGGCGGCGGGAGCGGGCGGGCGCTGAGCAGTCCTACGGCTGCCTGCGGCTCCACTTCCTGGCGGTCAAGTCGAGCTCGTACTCGCCCCGGCCCTTGAGACGGAAGGCCACGCCGCCCTCCGTAAGCCAGACCTTCTCGACAGGCACGTCGAGCAGGTTGAGGTCCAGGTTCACGGCGCACTGGCTCCAGGAGCGGGTCTTGCGATCGTACAGGAACGCGCCGTGGTCGGTCGCCGCCCAGACCGCGTCCTTGCCGCAGGCCATCCCCGCGACGTCCAGCCTGTCGCGGCCGATGAGCCGGAGGTAGTCGTCGAACCCCGCTAGCGTCCCGGCTGCCGCACTGTAGACGCGAAGGAACTTCCCCTCCACCGCGATCCAGAGGAGGTCCGCGTCGGCCGGGTCGGCCTGCGACCAGAGCACGCGGCCCTCGCGGGCGGCGGCGGCCAGGGCCTGCTCCCGGCTCATCTTCGGACCCTCTACCGGTGCGGGAATGGGCGGGAGCTCGGCCGGCGGCGGATCGGCAGCGGGAGGCGGATCGGCCGCCGGAGCGGCCTCCCTGGCCGGCCAGACGCGCAGCTGGCGCGGCGGGCGCTTCAGGCCGGAGTCGGCCAGCAGGTCCTTGCCGTCATGGCCCAGGCCGAAGTGCTCGCGTTCCTCGAGCTTCAGCCCCTGCGGTACGGAGGTGACGTCCCCGCCGTCGCCCGACAGCACGAAGACCAGGTCGAACGAGGTCCCGGCCCGCGCCACGATCGGCTTGCCGGCGCGCTCGCGGCGGTACTCGCCGTCTGGATAGGCGTCCCGGTAGAAGGCGTTGACCAGCCACGGGGCCGCTTCGAAGGAGTCGGGCGAGGAGATGACCAACTCGTAGGTCCGGCCCTTCACCAGCCCCTCGGCCTTGACCTGGCCCGAAAACCACTGGTAGAAGCGGACCACGGCCTTGCCCCTGACCTTGGGCCCGGGATTCTGCCATTCCACGGGGATGAACCCCTTGGCCAGGGGCTCGGCCTTGCCCGGCTCGCGGATCTCGATGAAGAGGTCGTCCTCCGGGACCTCGGTCGTGCGGGCCAACCTCAGACTGACCCCGGTTACGGTCGTGCCCGAGGACTTGAAGGTCTGGACGTGCCGGACCTCGCCGGCCACCGGCATGTAACCGTCGGTGTAGTCGCGCTCGGGCTCGGGCTCGCCGGCCAGGGCGCCGGCGGCCCATCCGAGCAGAAGACCGGCCAGGCAGGCCAGACACGACGGCGACCATCGGGATAGTCTCACGCTTCGGCACTCCTCCCAAAACGAACCCGACTCCACATTCACCAGTGACTATAGCCCGCGCCCCGGCGGAGGTCAATACGGAGATCGGGCTCAGCTCATCTCGGACTCTCGGGCAGGGACTCCGGGCCCCTCGGACCTCCACCTTTCTCAAGCTCGCCGAATAAATCATAGCGCCGGGGTGTTTTTCTCTCAAGGGGACAGGGCCACCCAAACAAGACGATACCCTCTGGCATGCGGATGGGCAGCGCAACGCAGAACCGCGGAGACCGCAGAGAGTGCGCAGAGAGCGACACGTGGACAAGCGCAGCCAGGACCAGAGGGGCTGCTGTTCTCCGCGTCCTCTCCGCGCACTCTGCGTCTCTGCGCTGAACGTACGTGCTTGCGAACGGAGCACTTGGCCTCTCTCGCAAATGCCCAGACATCGGGAGCGTTAGCTTGACACCTCGGGCATCAAATGTATCATGGGGCGACCCCGTGATGGACGCTGTCGCAAGTACCGGCGCATCCCGGATTTGAGTCCAAGGAGAGGAACCCCCATGAAGGCGGAAGTCGTCGACCTCGGTCCCTGCAAGAAGCGCGTAACCGTGGAGCTGGAGGCCGGGAAGGTCAAGGAGCAGTACGAGACGATCTGCAAGGAGGTCGGGCGCGAGGCGGTGATGCCCGGCTTCCGCAAGGGCCGCGTCCCGCGCAGCCTGCTGACCTCGGGCCGGTCCGGCAAGCAGATCGTGGCCGAGGCCAAGGCCAAGCTGATCGAGGCCTCCTTCCGGGACGTGGTCAAGGAGAAGTCCCTGGAGCCGGTCGGCGAGCCGGAATTGGACGTCGAGAAGGTCGAGTTCGACGTCGAGAAGCCGCTCTCCTACCAGTGCGAGATCGAGGTCAAGCCGGTCTTCGATGCGCCGGAGTGCGAGGGTCTCAAGCTCGAGCGCCCCTCCGACGAGGTCACCGACGAGGACGTCGAGAAGACCCTCAAGAACATCCGCCGGCGCCTGGCCGAGGTCCACCCGGTCAGCGAGCCGGCCGCGGCCGAGGACATCGCCGTCCTCGACTTCGTCATCGCCGTCGACGGCCGGGAGGCCGAGAAGGACCAGGAGCACCCGGTGGCGGTCATGGAGGAGAAGGTCCTGGGCCTGCCCTTCGACCTCGAGTCCAAGGAACTCCTGGGCGCCAAGGCCGGCGACAAGCGCTCGGTCTCGGTGGAGCTGCCGGTCAACTTCCACATCAACGAGTACGCCGGCAAGAAGGCGGAGGTGGCCATCGAGGTCAAGGAAATCAAGCGCCCGAGGCTGCCCGCGGTCGACGACGAGTTCGCCAAGAAGCTCGGGGCCGAGAGCGCCGAGAAGCTCAAGGCCTCCATCCGCGAGCGCATGGGCGAGGAGAAGAAGTCCTCGGCCGACGAGGCGTTGCGCACCCAGGCCGTCGACCAGCTCATCGCCGCGGTCAAGTTCGAGCTGCCCGAGAAGCTCCTGGCCCGCACCGGCGCCCGCAACGAGGTCGGCCGCTACCAGCGCCTGGCCCAGATGGGCGTGGCCGGCGAGTCGCTGACCGACGAGGCCCGCCAGGAGATGCACAACGTCAGCCGGCAGGCCGCGGAGCGCGAGCTGCGCGCCTTCCTGATCCTCGAGAAGCTGGCCAAGAAGCACAGCCTCGAGGCCACCGACGCCGAGATCGACGAGCGCGTCGCGGCCCTGGCCGCCCGGCGCGGCGCGGATCCGGCCATGTACCGGCGCCACGCCGAGGAGCACGGCGAGATCGAGGCGCTCCGCGCCGAGATCGCCGAAGAGAAGGTCCTTAAGTTCATCGTCGAAAAGGCCCAGATCATGCCGGCCGGGCCCGGCAAGTCCGCCTAGGCCAGACGAAGCCGGGAGCCCGTCGAGGCCCGGAAAGGGAGAGCGAAACATGAGCCTGGTCCCCATGGTCATCGAGCGCACCGGCCGGGGCGAGCGCGCCTACGACATCTACAGCCGGCTCCTGAAGGACCGCATCATCTTCATCGGCGACGAGATCAACGACCTGACCGCCAGCCTGGTCATCGCCCAGATGCTCTTCCTGCAGCTGGAAAACAAGGACCAGGACATCAGCGTGTACATCAACTCGCCGGGCGGCTCGATCACCTCGGGCCTGGCCATCTACGACACCATGCAGTTCGTGTCCAACAACGTGGCCACCTACTGCATCGGCCAGGCGGCCAGCATGGGCGCGGTGCTGCTCTCCGCCGGGACCAAGGGCAAGCGCTTCATCCTGCCCAACTCCCGGGTGATGATCCACCAGCCCTGGGGCGGCTTCCAGGGGACGGCCTCGGACATCTCCATCCACGCCGAGGAGATCCTCAAGTTCAAGCGCCGGCTCAACGAGATCCTCGCCCAGCACAGCGGCCAGCCCATCGAGCGGGTCGAGAAGGACACCGACCGCGACCGCTTCATGTCCGCCGAGGAGGCCAAGGCCTACGGCCTGGTCGACGAGATCCTGACCACCCAGTCGTAGTCGCCGCACTGCGGCCCGGGGAAGCTTTCGGGGGGCGCATCCAGTGGGAAAGAAAAAGGGCCGGGGACCGGGCGGCGAGGGCTCCTTCGAGTTCTGCAGCTTCTGCGGCCGCGACCGCTCCGAGGTGGCGCGGCTGGTGGCCGGGCCCCCGGGCATCTACATCTGCAACGAGTGCGTGGAGCTCTGCGGGTCGATCCTCGACCAGGACAAGGTCCGCAAGGGCGGCAATCAGCCGCGCTTCAAGGAGATCCCCTCCCCGCGGCAGATCAAGGCCCGGCTCGACGAGTACGTCATCGGCCAGGAGCACTCCAAGCGGGTGCTCTCCGTGGCCGTCCACAACCACTACCGCCGGATCACCACTCCCAAGTCCAAGGACAAGGACGAGGTCGAGATCGAGAAGAGCAACATCCTGCTCGTCGGCCCGACCGGCTGCGGCAAGACGCTCATGGCCCGGGTGCTGGCCAAGATCCTGGACGTGCCCCTGGCCATCGGCGACGCCACCACGCTCACCGAGGCCGGATACGTCGGCGAGGACGTCGAGAACCTGCTTCTCAGGCTCCTGCAGGTGGCCGACTTCGACATGGAGCTCGCCGAGCGCGGCATCGTCTACATCGACGAGATGGACAAGATCGGCCGCAAGAGCGAGAACGCCTCGATCACCCGCGACGTCTCCGGCGAGGGCGTGCAGCAGGCGCTCCTGAAGATCCTCGAGGGCACGGTGGCCAACATCCCGCCCCAGGGCGGGCGCAAGCACCCCGAGCAGAAGTACATCCAGATGGACACGTCGAACATCCTGTTCATCTGCGGCGGAATGTTCGACGGCCTCGAGGAGATCATCGGCCAGCGCACCGGCCGGGCCATGATGGGCTTCTCCCGCGAGGCCCGGGGGCTCGACGTCGATGAGCGCGCCGGGCTGCTCCGCCAGGTGGAGAGCCACGACCTGGTCAAGTTCGGGATGATCCCCGAACTGGTCGGGCGGCTGCCGGTGGTCACCTCGCTCTCGCCGCTCGACGAGCCGGCGCTGGTCCGGATCCTGACCGAGCCCAGGAACGCGCTGGTCCGCCAGTACCAGAAGCTCTTCGAGCTCGAGGGGGCCCGGCTGGTCTTCACCGAGGACGCCCTGGGCCTGGTCGCCCGGCGGGCCTGCGAGAAGAAGACCGGCGCGCGCGGCCTGCGCACCATCCTCGAGACCCTGATGCTCGACATCATGTACGAGTTGCCCGACTGCAAGGACCTCCGCGAGTACGTCATCACCCCGGAGGTGATCGAGAAGGGCGTGGCCGCCCTGCCCCGCCCCCTCGCCCCGGTCGAGATGCCGGCCGAGCCGGCCGCCGAAAAGGCCGACGAACCCGAGGCTCCCGAAGAGCCCGCCGAGGAGCGGCGCGAGATCGCCTGACGCCGCGCTCCGGCCCGCCGTTCAGTCCATCCCGATGCAGTCGCCGGTGGAGGCCATCCACTCGCGCAGGCGCTCGCGGAGCGCAGCGGCCTCCGCCGGAGCCCCGCCTTCTTGCTGAATCAGGTTCCGGGTCTCGAGCGGGTCCGCCGCGCGGCTGTAGAGCTCCGGCTCGTGGCCGTGGTTGTGGATGTACTTCCACTCCGGCGTCACCAGCGCGCGCTGCTGGTAGGACCGGCCGCTGTTTCCGTTGAATTCGACGAAGACCTCCCGGTGCCCTTCGGCCGAGGGGTCCTCCACCAGCCGCCTGAGGCTCATCCCCCGGCTGGCCGCAGGCGACTCGACTCCCGCGTAATCGCATAGAGTGGCGGCCAGGTCGAGGTGCTGGGTGAGCGCCGCGCGGCGGCCCCTCCCCTTCCCCGCCCCACCGGTCCCGCCGGGCGGGCGCATCCAGAAGGGCACCCGGACCGCCTCCTCGTACATGCACATCTTCTGGAACATCCGGTGGCTGCCGAGCATCTCTCCGTGGTCGCTGGTGAAGACCACCAGGGCGTTCTCCAGGAAGCCGCGGCGCTCGAGCGCGTCGAGCACCCGCCCGAGCGCGTCGTCGAGCAGCCGGACCATGCCGAGATATACGGCCCAGGCCCGGCGCCAGCCCTCCATGGTCGTGGCGGCGGCCACGTGGCCGGGCAGGTTGGCAAGCTGCATCGGCGACTGCCCCGGATACCAGCGCCCAACGGTCTCGGGCAGCTCGAGCCCCGCCGGGTCGAACATGCTGAAGTACGGCTCCGGTGCCGAGAGCGGACAGTGCGGCGACCAGAACTCGGCCATGAGCGCGAGCGGCTCGGCCGGGTCGGCGCTCTCGACCGCCTCGACGGCCCGGTCGGCGATCCACAAGTCGTAGAACTCCTCCGCGGGCGCCGTCCACGGAACGGTGTTGGCGTTGGTGTAGTCGCGCACCACCGGCCGGCCGCACTCGTAGTCCACGCAAGGGCTCTTGGTCGCCGAGACGTCGATCCTGCGGCCGCGCTCGGCGAGCATCTGGCGGTGCTCCGCGGCGTTTCCCGAGAAACGGATGCGCTGGTGCCGCCCGGCCAGCGGCGGCTCGCAGCGCAGGTGGTCGACGCCCACGTGCTCCACCCGGTAGCCGGCGCCGGCGAGCGCCTCGTAGAAGGTGGGAAGATTCCGGCACGTCCCATAGGGCCGCTCGCCCGGATCCCAGGCGTTGACGATGGCCCCGTGGACGTGCGGCCAGGTCCCGGTGATCTGGGCGATTCGCGCCGGCACGCACAGCGGGCAGTTGGTCAGGTGGCGCTCGAAGACCACCGACTCGCCGGAGAGCCGGTCGAGCCGGGGCGAGGCCCCGAAGCTGCCGCCATAGGCGCCGAGCACGTCGGCGCGCAGCTGGTCGGCCATGAGCAGAACGATGTGCGGGGGGCGGCTCATTCTGAACGGTCCTTTCGCCGGCGCCGACTGCGGCGCCTGGCGCCAATGTAGCAGATCGACCTCGCCGGTCAAACGCCCTCGAGCCGATACCAGGGCCCAGACAATATCGACCCGGAACTGTCATTCTGAGCGGAGTTTACCCGCCGTGGCGGGCGAAGAATCTTCTCTCTGGCGCAGTGAAGACCCTTCGCCGCGCTCAGGGTGACTGAGCCTGCACTTCACGCGTTTTTCGGGAACCGGCTCCGGCTTTGGGAAGTCAAACGAGGCGATGGCGCCGGCTGGCCTCCGGGCCAACGGTCCGGACCGGCGCCTGCGAATGGATGGACAAGGAGAGATCGATGGCAAGACGAATGGGACGGAAGCTGGCCGCGGCCGGGAGCGCGCTCCTGTTCGCAGCGCTCGCACTGGCAACGACCTCCTGCGGAGCGGAGGGCGCCGCCGAGCCGAGGAAACAGGGCGAACCCGCAAAGCCGCGGACGCCACGGCAGCGCACCGAGCCGGGGGTGGGCCTCACCGTCTACAACTCCCAGCGGAACCAGGCCTATGCATACAACCCCTACGCCTATGCCTACGGGCCGTACGGCTACCAGTATCAGCATGCGAATCAGGTTCAGGTCCCCGGTTGGGCGGTGGTCAAGGACTGGCGCCGGGTCCGGCTCGAGCGCGGTGCGCACACCGTGCGCTTCACAGACGTGGCCAAACAGATCGACGCCACCACCGTCAACTTCGAGTCGGTGACCGATCCCAGGGACACCTCGGTGGTCGAGCAGAACTACGAGTTCGACCTGGTCAACGGCGACAAGATCCTCGAGAAATACATCGACAAGCGGATCGTCGCCGAGCTCGAGGGCGGCAGGAGCGTGGCCGGGCGCCTGCTGTCCTTCGACCCCGCCCAACTGGTGCTCGACACCGGCCCGGGCGAGAACCCCATCCAGATCGTGGCTCGCGGCCAGAACGTCCGGAACATCCGCTTCCCGTCGCTGCCGGGCGGGCTGATCACCAAGCCCACTCTGGTCTGGATGGTCGACGCCGGCCGGGCCGGCGACCACCTGGTCAAGGTCACCTACCAGACCGGCGGCATCAGCTGGCTGGCCGACTACAACGTGATCATCGACGCCAAGGACACCGCCGCGGACGTGAGCGGCTGGGTCACCGTCAACAACCAGAGCGGCGCGAGCTACCCCGACGCCGAACTCAAGCTCGTGGCCGGCGACGTGCACCGGGCGGTGGCGCCGGGCATGGCCGGGCCCGCCGAGTACGCCTCGGCCGATTCGGCCCGCGCCCTGCAGAAACAGCAGGCCGGCTTCGCCCAGAAGGCCTTCTTCGAGTACCACCTCTACACCCTGGGCCGGACCACCACCATCCCGGACCGCTCCATCAAGCAGATCGAGCTCTTCGACCCCTGCCGCAACGTGCCGGCCAGAAAGGTTCTGGTCTACGAGGGCGCCAAGGGCCTCTACTGGTACGGTGGCGGGATGATCTACGACCAGAACTACGGCGTGGAGGCCGGCAACAAGAAGGTTTCGGTCTACATCGAGTTCACCAACGACAAGCGCTCGGGCATGGGCATCCCCCTGCCCGCCGGCCGCGCGCGGGTCTACAAGGCCGACCCCGACGACGGCTCGCTCGAGTTCGTCGGCGAGGACAACATCGACCACACCCCGCGCGACGAGGAGGTCCGGCTCAAGCTCGGCGAGAGTTTCGACGTGGTCGGCGAGCGCCGGCAGACCGACTACAAGTACCAGGCCTACAGCTGGGTGCGGGAGAGCTACGAGATCGTGCTCCGCAACCACAAGGACACCGACCAGGACGTCCTGGTCATCGAGCCCATGTACCGCTGGTCCAACTGGATCATCGAGAAGATCAGCGACGGCTACCTCAAGAAGGACTCGCGGCTGATCCACATCCCGGTCAAGGTGCCGGCCAACGGCTCCAAGAAAATCACCTACACCGTCTACTACACGGCCTATCCCGTCGCGGACAAGGGCGTCGAGCCCATGAACCAGAAGGAGCTGGACAAGGCCGCCAAAGAGAAGGAAAAGGGCGATAACTGACCCCGCCGCGCGCCGGCCGGAACGGCAAGGGGCCCGGAGCATGCGCTCCGGGCCCCTTCTTTGTTCAGCCAGTCTGCTTCAGTCGGGCTACTTCTTCTTGCCCTTCTTGGCGCCCTTCTTGGCGGGCTTGTTGGCGGCATCCTCCAGGGCGGCGTGGGCCGCGGCCAACCGGGCGATCGGCACCCGGAACGGCGAGCAGCTCACGTAGTTCATGCCCACGCGGTGGCAGAACTTGACCGACTCGTAGTCGCCGCCGTGCTCGCCGCAGATGCCCACCTTGAGGTTCGGGCGGGTCGAACGGCCGCGGTCGATGCCCGTCTTGATGAGCTCGCCGATCCCCTCCTGGTCGATGGTCTGGAAGGGGTCGTCGGGCAGGATCTTCTTGCCGAGGTAGTCGGGCACGAAGCCGCCGACGTCGTCGCGCGAGAAGCCGAAGCCCATCTGGGTCAGGTCGTTGGTGCCGAAGCTGAAGAACTCCGCGGTCTCGGCCATCTTGTTGGCGGTGAGGGCCGCGCGCGGGATCTCGATCATCGTGCCGTAGAGGTGCGGGATCTTCTTGAGACCGAGCTTCTTGCAGACCTCGGCATGGACCTGGTTGACGATGACCACCTGGTTGTCGAGCTCGCTCTTGACGCAGGTGACCGGGATCATGATCTCGGGCAGGACCTTCTTGCCGGCCTTGAGCAACTCGCCGGCGGCCTCGAGGATGGCCCGGACCTGGAACTCGGTGACCTCCGGGTAGGTGATGCCCAGGCGGACGCCGCGGTGCCCCATCATGGGGTTCGACTCGCGCAGGCCCGCCGCGCGCTTCTCGAGCTCGGCGAGGGAGATGCCCAGGGCCTGGGCCAGCTCGGCCAGCCGTGCCGGATCGTGCGGGACGAACTCGTGCAGCGGCGGATCGAGCAGCCGGATGGTCACCGCGTAGCCCTTCATGGCCTCCATGGTGGCCTTCATGTCCGCCTTCATGAAGGGGAAGAGCTCGGCCAGCGCCTTGCGCCGCTCCTCGACGCCGGAGCTGGTGATCATCTTGCGGAGCAGGAAGAGGGGCTTGTCCGAGCCCTCGCCGTAGAACATGTGCTCGGTGCGGAAGAGGCCGATGCCCTCGGCGCCGAAGGACAGCGCCCGCTGGGCGTCCTTGGGGGTGTCGGCGTTGGTGCGCACGCCCAGCTTGCGGAACCGGTCGACCCACTTCATGAGCTGCTTGACTTCCTCGTTCTTCTCGAGGTCCGGGTCGATGAGCGCGAGCTTGCCCTCGTAGACCGCGCCGGCGGTGCCGTTCAGGGTGATCCAGTCGCCTTCCTTGATCTCCTTGCCGGCGACCTTCATGACCTTGCGGGCCATGTCGATCTCGATGGCCGAGCAGCCGACGATGCAGCACTTGCCCCAGCCGCGGGCCACCAGCGCCGCGTGCGAGGTCATGCCGCCCTTGGCTGTGAGGATGGCCTGGGCGGCGTGCATGCCATGGACGTCCTCGGGGCTGGTCTCGTTGCGGACCAGGATGACCTTCTCCTTGAGCTCCTTGCCGCGGCGGGCGGCCTCGTCGGCGGTGAAGACCACCATGCCGGCGGCGCCGCCGGGACCGGCGGGCAGGCCCTTGGCCAGCAGCGTCGCGGCGCGCTCGGCCTTGGGGTCGACCATGGGCAGGAGCACCTGGATGAGCGCGTCGGCCTTGATGCGCTTGACCGCCTCATCGGGCTTGATGAGCTTCTCGTTGCACATGTCGACGGCCATCTTGACGGCGGCGATGCCGTTGCGCTTGCCGACGCGGCACTGGAGCATGAAGAGCCGGCCATCCTCGATGGTGAACTCGATGTCCAGCATGTCGCGGTAGTGCTTCTCGAGCTTGCGCTGGACTTCGTCGAGCTGCTTGTAGGCCGCGGGCATGGCCTTCTCGAGGCTGGTCAGGCCCTTGGTGTGCTCGGTCTTGCCGGCCTCGTTGACGGGCAGCGGCGTGCGGATGCCGGCGACCACGTCCTCGCCCTGGGCGTTGGGGAGCCACTCGCCGTAGAAGATGTTGCGGCCGGTCCCCGGATCGCGGGTGAAACCCACGCCGGTGGCCGAGGTGTCGCCCATGTTGCCGAAGACCATGGTCTGGACGTTGACCGCGGTGCCCCACTCGTGGGGGATCTTCTCGATGCGGCGGTACTCCACGGCGCGCTTGCCCATCCAGCTCTGGAAGACGGCGTTGACGCCGCCCCAGAGCTGCTGCATGGGCTCGTCCGGGAAGGGCTTGCCGAGAACCTCGTTGACCTTGGCCTTGAACTGCTCGCAGAGCACCTTGAGGTCGTCGGCGGAGAGGTCGGTGTCCTTCTCGACGCCGCGGGCCTTCTTCATCTCGTGCATGAGGTGCTCGAGCTGGTGACGGATGCCCTTGCCCTCGGCGGGCTCGACGCCGGCGGCCTTCTCCATGACCACGTCGGAGTACATCATGATCAGGCGGCGGTAGGCGTCGTAGACGAAGCGCGGGTTGCCGGTCTTGGCGACCATGCCGGGAATGGTCTTGGAGGTCAGACCCACGTTCAGGATGGTCTCCATCATGCCGGGCATAGAGGCGCGGGCGCCGGAGCGCACCGAAACGAGCAGCGGGTCGTTGACGTCGCCGAACTTCTTGCCCATGACCTTCTCGGTCTTGGCGAGGTTGGTCTCGACCTGCTTGACGAGGTCGGCCGGGTACTTGCCCTTCTTCTCGTAGTAGAGGGAGCAGACCTCGGTGGTGATGGTGAACCCGGGGGGCACGGGCAGGCCCAGGTTGGCCATTTCCGCGAGGTTGGCACCCTTGCCGCCGAGCAGGTTCTTCATGTCCGCCCGGCCTTCCGCCTTGCCGCCGCCGAAAAAGTAGACGTACTTCTTGCCCATCTGCGCCTCCAACGGATGTCCCTAGTGGTCTGCGGTCGTCAGGCCGCAAAAGTCCCGGGCGATGGTATCCGCCTGGGCGGCGGTGTCAAAAGAAGAAAAGGGGCCGTCGGGGCGACGCGGGGACGCGGTGACCATGGAGACGCGGTGACATGGAGACATGGAGACACGGGGACATGGGGACAGGGTGACACAGGAACAGTGCGGACAGGATGACGCAAGCTACTGCCCGCCGGGAACGGCGGGGCGACGGGAAGACACGACAGTCGCCGTATGATCGCGGAAGCAGGCAGCCTGCCGATTCACCAGCCATCCCCTCTACCGCACCCATTGGCTCACACCGCCCAGCTACCGCCCGCCTTCTCGAGCCTCTCTATCTCCACACCTCACCCTCCACATCTCCACGTCTCCACGTCTCCATGTCACCGCGTCCCCACGTCCCCGCGTCACAGGCCCTTGCGCCGCGTCCTGGGCCAGGGAGAATGCCTGCGGAGCGATCGATGCCAGAGCCCGCCGAGCCCATGTCGACGCCGACAACCGAGAAGACGGTCGGGGACGCCCGGTCCGCCGCAGGCCGGCGCGCCGGCTTCCTGATCCGGTTCCTCGTGCCCAGGTATGACGAAGTCTCCCTGTTCATGATGAGCCTGGCCTTCCTCGGGCTCCTCGTCATCGACGGGGAACTCCGGGCCGCCCTCCGCCGGCAGATGGACGTCGCGTGGTGGGACCCGCGCATCTATCTGGTGGCGATCCCGTTTGCGGCCGGAATGCTGTTCGCGCTCTTCAACGCGCTCTTCGCCCGGAGAAAGTCCGACTTCGAGAAGACCGCCATGCTCTTCTTCGCAGTCACGGTCAGCGCGTTCGCCGGGATAGCGGCTGGCATCCACCTGCTGGCGGAGTCGCGCGGCTGGATGCTCGCCCTTCCGATCTGGAACATCGCCGACGGAGTGCTCCTCCTGTTGCTGGACCGGCTCTGCTATCTCGACAACAGGAACATCGCCGACGAAGACGCCACGCCAGGGCAGGTCGGCTTCGGAGCGCTGGTCGTCCTGGCGCTCCTGGCGGTGTGCTGCGGCATCTGCCGGGCGCACTGGGCCATTACGCTCTCCATCTGCGTGGCCTACGCGACCAACATCAACTGGGTGGTGATGAAGCTGTCTTCCAAGGCAAAGCCCGCAGTGCGCGGACCGGCCCGCGGCGGGGTTGCGTCGGCAGCGGAAGCGGGGAACGCAAGACAGGCTCCCCGCGCGGTGAAGATCCGCGTCCTCAGGGCGCCCGCGGTCCCGCCGGCCGACTTCGACCCCGGAGAGCATCTGAGCGGGCTCGAGTGCTACGAGACGGACGACGCCATCGGGGAGAACGACCGGGACGCTCTGGCGCAGTTCGTCCACGCGCTGGCCTTCCTGGCGCTCGAGGCCAAGTCGCGCAAGTGGGCGGACTCGAAGATCCCCAAGGGCACGCCGGCCTACACGGCACTGGAGTCCCACTTCGGCCATCTGGACGGGTGGATCGACCTGGCCTGGGATCCGCGGGGGCTCTCCTGCGTGCAACTGGCCGGCTTGCTCGCGCGGCACTACCCGCCGCACCGGCCGGGAGAGCAGCCGCCTCATGGGCAACCTTTGTAGACCGCCCCGCAGCCGACGCGGCGGCCGGCGACGCGTCACCAAGGCGCTCCAGCCTCTTGCGAGAGCCGCGGGGAGGTGGACAATGGCACGCGCAAGGCAAGACAAATGGAGATCGCAGATGACCGCGCGCAGAATGACACGAATGCCGCTATTGCTGGCGATCGGGCTGGTTGGCCTCTTCGGCTGTGGCTCCCGCCTGGGCACGAACCAGCCGGATGCACGCACCACCAGCCTTGAGCTAGGCAATTTGGGCGCCGATGACTTCAAGCGCGCCCTGATCGGCACATGGGTATCAGCCTACAAGTACGACTCCAGGCGCAACGTGGAGAGACTGGTCATCAATGCCGATGGCGTCGCGGTCGTCATGGTCAGCCAGGGCGAGAGCAGCGAGTGGTATTCCGGACTGTGGGCGCTCAGCTTCGAGAGGGCGCCCGACCCGGGCATGATCACTTTCGGCTCCATCGAGATCGCCGGAGGCGACAAACCGATCACCCTGAACCGCGTGAACTTCGGCGATCACAACGGCGTAATCGGGCATTCCGGGCCGTTCCTGAGAATTGACGGCGACTCGTGCGGGGTGTTGGCGAGGGACCCGGAAGCTCAAGAGGAACCGGGGCAGCTGCGCGTTTTCGGATATAGGGAACCTGCCGGACGGGTCCGGCGGCCGGGGCCTCAAGGTCTTAATGTCGGACGCGACTTGACCGGCGCGGAAGTTGCCTCCGCCAACGCCGACTTGGCCTCCGTCGAGAAGGCCAGGAAGCTCCAGGCCCTGACGCTGCTCGAAGGCGCCGGCTGGGGCGCCAAGCCCTGCGCGGCTGCCCTGGGCGAGGCCCTGGTCGACGCCGATTCCGAGGTCCGGGCGCGGGCGATGCGCTGCCTGCGACTGGCCAAGCTCCCGCCGGGCCGGGCCGAAAGGCTCATCCGGCAGGGGCTCGAGGACCAGAGCCCCGAGGTCATGCGCGAGGCCGCCGACCACCTGATCTCCAGGCTCCAAGCCGTGGACGTGCCGACGAACGCCCTGATCTCCGCCATGAAACGCGGAGACAGTCAGGTCCGCAGCTACTGCGCCATCGCCCTGGGGCAGAAGGAATCCTGGCCCGACGAGGCACTGCCGGTCTTGCTCGGGGCGCTGCAGGACCCCGACAAGTTCGTGCGGCTCGACGCCCTCTACGCCCTGGGAATGATGGGCACCGGGGCGCCCGAAGCGATGCGCGCCGCGGCCGGGTTGGTCGCCTCCGAAGACAAGGAAGTCAGGCTCAATGCCCTGACCGTCCTGTTGCTGATGGGCTCCCGGGAGCGACCCAGCCCGCCGTACGTCCCCGTCATAGTCTTCGGGGACAAGCATGCCCTGATACGGATCAGCCCGCGCTACAGTGCCAGCCGGGCGCCTGGAGCCAAGGTCTTCGGGCCCGGGGCCGCCGGCAAGGAGTGCGCCCCGGCCGTCGGAGCGGTGCTGGGCGACGCCGATCCCAATGTGCGCTCCGCGGCATTGGCGCTGCTGGGTGGCATCGGCCCGGGCGCCGCCGGCGAACTGCCCCGGGTACAGGCCCTGTTCGAGGACCAGGAGGCCGCGGTCCGAGCCAACGCCATATGGGCCGCCTGCATGATCGGCGCGCAAGTGCCGCAAAAGCCGGCCGAGCGACTGGTTACGCTCGAAGCCGCGGGGACTTACTGCGGCGCCGCGGAACTGCTCCGGGCTCTGCCGGCCGACGATCCATGGGTCGCGACCCAACTGCTCCGGCTGGCCGAGGGACAGCGGGCCGACTCGCGACTGGGGGCCGCAGAGGTGCTCGCCTTCCGCAAACACGACCCGGAGGTCCTGGTGCCGTTGCTCGCAAGGGGGCTTACGGACGACAGTCCCGATGATCGCGCAAAGGTGCTGGGAATGCTGGCCGAGCTCGGAGGCCGCGCCGAGAAAGCCCTGCCGCAAGTGCAGGAGCTGCTCGGCTCGCCCGACCGATGCGTGCGGGCAGAAGCGGCCTACGCCCATTTCAGGATCTCCGGCCACACCGACAAGGCCCTAGTAGTGCTGATGGCAGATCTCCAGTCCGATGGTGCGGCCGCCACGTCCGCCCTGGAGAAGATGGGCAAGGATGCCGGCCCGGCAGCGAAGGTCCTCGAGGGCATGTTGGCCGACGACGACAACCAGGCACCGCTCGGCGTCGCCAGGGCGCACATGGCGATCACCGGCCGGAAGGACCTGGCGGTCCGCCGGCTGGTTGCATCCCTGAGAAGTGACGATGCCTGGGAAAAGTCCGCTGCCGCGCGGCTACTGGGCGATATCGGCGCCCCGGACGCCCTGGCGGCCGTGCCGGAACTCCAAGCGGTGGTGGCCGACGAACAGAACGCTGCGCCTGAACGACGAGAGGCCCGGAAGGCGCTGGTGAAGATCAAGGGTGCGAACCCGTGAGCGAGATCGCCACCCCATCCGCCAAGCCGTTCCGCACCTGGCGACCGATTGCGGCGTGGACGGCCGGGATTCTTGCGGCGACTGGGTTGCTATGGTTTGCGGCGCAGATGGTGGCCCTTCATCTGTAAAGGACAAAAGCAAGCACAGAACTCCGCCGGCCCCACAAAGGGAA
>CALGYR010000060.1 GCA_937935355.1 uncultured bacterium
CTCCAGAGGCGTTCGTCTTTACTACTCATTCAGATTTCCCGGCAACTTGTGTAACTGTGGGTGCCCCCGCCCCGACTTTCGACCGGGAGGGCACGTTTGAGTGCGGCCGGAAGCCGCTTTAGAGGAGAAACGATGAAGACCAAGGAACTCTACGACCAGTACGTGATCACCAGCATGGTGGCCGGGTTCGAGCCGGTCGAGGTGGCCTCGGCCGCGGGCTGCACCATGCGCGGGTCCGACGGCAGGGAATACCTCGACTGCTTCAGCGGCATCGCCGTCACCAACGCCGGCCACGGGCATCCCAAGGTGCTGGCCGCCGTCGAGAAGCAGATGAAGGAGTTGGTGCACTGCTGCACCTACGTCTACTACAGCCCCCGGGCTGGGGAGCTCGCCAAGCTGCTGGCCGAGATCACCCCGGGCAAGCTGCAGAAGACCTTCTTCTCGTGCTCCGGCGCCGAGGCCATCGAGGGCGCCATGCGCCTGGCCAAGCAGTTCACCAAGCGCAAGGAGATCGTGGCCCTGACCCAGAGCTTCCACGGCCGCACGGCCGCGACGCTCTCGATCACGGGCAACCGCGGCCGCAAGAAGGGCTCGGGCCCCTATCTCTCCGGCGTGGCCTTCGCGCCGGCGCCGTACTGCTACCGCTGTCCGTTCAAGCTCCAGCCCGACAGCTGCGGCACGGCCTGCGCCCACTACGTGGACGACGTCCTCAAGTACCAGACCGCCGGCGACGTGGCCGCCTTCGTGGTCGAGGGCCTGATGGGCGAGGGCGGCATCCTGCCCCTGCCGGAGGACTACCTCAAGATCGCCGTCGACATCGTCCGCAAGGACGGCGGGGTCTTCATCTGCGACGAGGTCCAGAGCGGCTTCGGGCGCACCGGCAAGCTCTTCGCCATCGAGCACTCCGGCGTCGAGCCCGAGATCATGTGCATGGCCAAGGGCATCGCCGACGGCTGGCCGCTGGCGGCCTTCACCGCCCGCGCGGACGTGGCCGGCGCCTTCACGCCCGGCGACCACCTGTCCACCTTCGGCGGCGGGCCGGTGAGCTGCGCCGCGGCCATCGCCAACATCGGCGTGATGCGCGACGAGAAGCTCCCCGAGAACTCCGCGGCCCGCGGCGAGCAGATCATGGGCCGGCTCAGGAGCTTCGGCGAGAAGAACCGGCTGGTCGGCGACGTCCGCGGCAAAGGTCTGATGATCGGCCTGGAGCTCGTCAAGGACAGGAAGACCAAGGAGCCGGCCGTCGACGAGGCCAAAAAGGTCCGCGCCGCCTGCCGCGAGAAGGGTGTGCTGGTGGGCCTGGGCGGGACGCTGGCCAACGTCATCCGCATCCAGCCGCCGCTGGTCATGACCGCCGAGCAGGCCGACAAAGCGACGGAGACCATCGAGAAGGCCGTGACCGAAGCCTCCAAGTAGCGCCTAAGACACGCTGCACACGCAGACCGACCGGCCGCCTCGAGAGGGGCGGCCGGTTCGCTTCTTGTCTGGAGGCATCTGGAAGATCAGCGGCTGTTGCGCTCGCGGGAGGGCGTTTTCAACGCAGAGGCCGCGGAGGCGGCGCAGAGGTCGCTGAGGGCGGCAGGGTTGGTGGCCGATGGTGGGGTGCGATAGGGCCAGGTCCCGGACGCAAAGCCTGCGATGGGTGCCTTGCGCCTGCGCCAGACCGTGTGTGTCCTGTTCGCACCTGCTGCTCTGCGACCTCCGCGGGTTCTCTGCGCCCTCTGCGTTGAAGAATGACCGCCAGACGAGCCAATGACTCGGGGATGTCTGCGATCAGCCCGGGTTTTGCCGATGGACTTGCGCCCCGGGTGGTGTATTCTTCCCAGAGGTCCGAGATGCAGACCTCCTGTCGGTAACCGGTTCGAAGGGGATTTTTCATGCTGAGAAGCCTTTGCCTGGCCGCCCTGGCGGCGCTGTTGCCGTGCTTGTCCGGTTGGGCTCTCGCGGGCGAACTGGACGTCGCGCTGACCGTCGAGGAACCGGCCGGCGCGGCGCGGCAGGCCTGCCCGGTATCGGGCGGCGTGCCGCTGCCCTGGGGCCGCTTCAAGAAGGACCAAGCCTTCGGACTCTTCGACGGCGGCCGCCAGGTCCCCGCCCAGGTGCTGCCGCTGGTGGTCGACGGTCAGGGCTTCCTGCGCTGGGTGCTGGTCGACACGCAGGTCGACCTGCCGGCCGGCGGCAGGAAGGATCTGGTGCTCCGTTCCGGCGCCGCCCCGGTCGCCCCTCCGGTGGCGCTCAAGGTCGAGCAGAACGCCGACGGCGTGACCGTGGACACCGGCAAGGTCCGGTTCACCATCGCCAGGAACAAGCCCTTCAGCCTGTTCTCGTCCGTCGAGGCTGGCGGCAAACCCGTGGTCACCGGTGGCGCGGCCAGCTACACCGACTCCACCAAGGAGGACGCGGTCAAGGCCTGCGCGGCCGCGGCACCCTCCTCCATCGAGGTCACCGACGCCGGGCCGATGCGCGCGACTATCAAGGTCACCGGGGGCTTCGAGGGGGACGAGGCCACGAAGATGCTCTACGTGGCCCGGATCACCGCCTGGGCCGGGCAGAGCCGGGTGTACGTGAAGTACTCGCTGGCCAACAGCAACCCGGACCACTACTGCTTCCGCTACGTCCGCGAGTCGCGGCTGGCGCTCAAGCTCGCCGGGGCAGGGGCCGGCGAGGCCGCCGGCAGGCTGCTGGTCGCGAAGACCGGGGCCGGGCGCCTCTACGCGCACGACCTGTACCTGGCGGAGAACCCGCCCCGCAAGGTCGAGCTCAAGGACGGCGAACTGCTGCTCCGGGGCATCACCCCGCGGAGCGAGCCGGGCGCCGGCGAGGCTCCCTGGAAGTGCCGCGACCTCATGCTGATGGACTGCACCCACTACAGCTCCCATTACGTGCTGGACTTCGCCGCGCCGGAGGGCGACCTGGCCGCGCGCGAGAAGGCCGACCGTGAGCCGCTGCACCTGCTCGCCTCACCCGATTGGTACTCGGAGACCGAGTCCCTGGCCGTCGGCCGGTTCGGCACCCAGGCCGACGAGCTCAAGTGCTACGACGTCTGGAAGTGGCAGTGCGACGCCAAGCGCGCCCCGAAGAGGCCGGACGGGCACTTCGGGCGGCTGCGCCGCTACGTGCGCGGCGAGGACAACCACTACGAGACCGAGGAGGACGTGCTCGAGTCGCTCCTGCTCATGTACCTGCGCACCGGCTCGCGGCCGTTCTTCGACCAGGGGCTGGCCTGGGCGAACTACAACATGGACCTCCAGAACTTCCGCACCGACGGCTGGCGTTGGAAGGACGGGGGCGTCTGGTGGACCAGCCGCGGCAGCCCGATGGGCAACAAGCCCCAGCGCGCCGCCGACCCGGTGACGGGCCTGCGCAACCGCTTGTTGACCGGCGGCCCGGGAACCCCGGGCAGCTACTCGGTCAAGGACGAGAAGGTGGCGCTCAAGGCCGACCTGGGCGCAGAGGGCGTCAAGGAGATCCAGTACCTCTCGAACGCCAAGCAGTGCTACTGCCACTGCTACGCCGCGGGTCTGGCCGGCTGGTTCTGCATCACCGGCGACCGCGACGCCCTGGAGGCGGCCATCGACTCGGTCGGGCAGAACTACGACACCCAGAGGCGCGGCAAGAACGACAAGCCCGGCGAGACCAACGTCTTCAGCCGGGACTTCACGCGCTCGAGCTACCTGGCCGCCGCGGTGCGGCTGGCGGCCCCGACCGACGCGTTCGTGGCCGAGGCCAGCGACTTCCTGGCCGAGGTCTACGTCAAGAGGCCCAGGCCGGAGCTGCGCGGGCTGGTCGAGTCCTATGGCCCGGTGGACATGGACACCATCCAGAAGCTGACCGCGGGCAAGGGCAAGGCCCGCATGGAGGAGTTGGGCGTCAAGCTCGAGGGCGGGACGCTGGTCGATAAGGACGGGCACAAGTGGCAACCGGTGGCGAATCCGCACACCTGGATGTTCACCTACCAGTCCGGGGCGCTCGAGTGCTACTGGCGCTCCACCGGCAACGAGGACGCCCGCGATCACTGCGTGGCCTACGGCCAGGCGGTGGCCCGCGTGCTCTGGCAGCCCAAGCACGGCAACCTGTCCTACGGCGGCTTCCTGGTCGACTTCCCGGTCCGTGGGTTCGCCGAGGACCCGGCCAGCTGGCAGCTGCCCGCCGACAGCAAGGAAGGCGAGGGCGTGACCATCAACGGTTACCTGGCCTGCTTCCACCCGGACATCCCCGGGCGGGCCTACTCCCTGACCGGCGAGGAGTTCCTGAAGCAGCGGGCCTACGACTTCTGGTGGGGCGGGTCGCACCGCGGCTACAACACCAAGAAGATGCACGCGCTGGGCGGGGTCGGCGCCTGGGTGAACATCAGCGGAGTCCACGCCGAGCACGTCAACATGACCTGCCGGACCTTCTACGAGTGGAGCCATCCGCGCAAGGACGCGGCTCCGCCCAGGGCCGTGACCGACCTGGCCGTCAAACTCGAGGGCGACGCCGCCACGGTCAGCTTCACCGCGCCGGCCGACGAGGGCGGCGGGCGGGTGGCCGTCTACCAGGTGAAGTGCTCGGACCGTCCGATCGCCGACTACGAGTCGTTCCTGAAGGCCTACAACGCCTTCGAGGACGGCGGGCGCTGCAACTGGTTCCTGGCGACCAACGTCGCGGGGGAGGGCGCGCCCCAGGCCCCGGGCGCCAGGGAGAGCTTCAAGGTGACGGGCGTTCCGGCCGGGGCGAAGTTCTTCGCGGTCCGCGCGTTCGACGACTCGTCGAACCGCAGCGCGATCAGCAACGTGGCCGAGGCCGGCAAGTAGTCCCCACACTGGAAGGATGACGACCATGCGCATCATCGGCGTTCTCACCGCGGCCATGTTGATCGGTTCCGGCCTGCGAGCAGGCGAGTTCGAGCTGAAGCTGACGGTGGAGGAGCCATCCGGCGTCGAGCGCAAAGCGGAGCCGGTCTGCGGGGGCATCCCGCTGCCGGCCGCGACCTTCAAGAAGGACCAGCTCTTCGCGGTCTTCGCCGGCGGTGCCGAGGTGCCCGCGCAGGTCCTGCCCATGGTGGTCGACGAGAAGGGCTTCGTCCGCTGGCTGCTGGTCGACGCCCAGCTGGACCTGGCCGCCAAGGAGAGGAAGGAGCTGGTTCTCAAGGCCATCGCTCCCGCAGCCAGGCCTGCCGCCGTGCTCAAGGTGACCGACGATGCCTCGGGCGTCACCGTGGACACCGGCAAGGTCCGGTTCACCGTCGCCAGGGACAAGCCCTTCAGCCTGTTCTCGTCGGCGGAGGCCGGAGGCCAGGCGCTCCTGGCCGGCGGCGAGGCCAGCTACACCGACGGGTTCGACGACAAGAAGTACGCGGCCGACAAGCCCGCCAGCGTCGTCGTCGAGGACGCCGGCCCGATGCGGGCCACGGTCTGCGTCAAGGGCGGCTTCGTCGGCGACGAGTCGAACAAGTTCGGGTACATCGCCCGGATCACCGCCTGGGCCGGCCATTCTGACGTTCGCGTGAAGTACTCGCTGGCCAACTCCAACCCCGACCACTACTCCTACCGCCGGGTCAAGGACTCGACCCTGACCCTCAAGCTGGCCGCCGAGGCCCAGGGCGGGACGCTGGGCGCGGGCAAGCCTCTGGAGGCCCCGGCCGGCTCCTGGATGCAGCAGTCGTCGCGGGTCTTCCCGGCGGTGGTCCACGGCGACGACGTGCTGGAGATGTGCAAGTGGCTGCGCGAGACACCGGGCGCGAGCGGTCCGGGCGGGGCCAAGGCCGCCGCCGGCGAGAAGGAGCTCTGGACGAGCGCCGGCAAGGGCGACGTCGCCGAGGGCTGGATCGCGGCGAAGACCGCCTCGGGCGCGGTGTGGATCACCGACCTCTACTTCGTGGAGGACCCGCCGCGGCGCCTGGCGCTGGCCGGGGATTCGCTGGCGCTCACCGGCGTCACCGAGCCCCTGGAGGGGGCCGCGCCGCCCTTCGCCGAGAAGCTGCGCATGATCTTCGACTGCTCGCACCTGTCTTCGGAGTACGTAGTGGACTTCGCCCCGCCGGCCGGGGCGGCGGAGCTCTCGGCGGCGGCGCTGCGCTGCCGGACCCGGCCGCACGTGATGGCCCCGCCGGAGTGGTACTTCTCGACCGAGGCGCTCCCCGTGGGCCGCTTCGGCACCCAGGCCGACGAGATGGCTGCCTACGACAAGTGGGGCTGGCAATACGACAAGGCGGCCGCCCCGCGCAACCCGGTGGGGCAGATCGCCAAGATCCACCGCTGGGTGGCCCAGGACGACAACCACTTCACCAGCGAGCAGGACACCCTCGACGGCCTCATCCTCATGTACCTGCGCACCGGCAGCCGCTCCTTCCTGGACGCGGCCCAAGCCTGGGCCAACTACTTCATGGACCTGGAGGCCTGGCGCACCGACGGCTGGCGCTGGAAGGACGGGGGCATGTGGTGGCACGGCGGCCCGGCGGGCAACCGGCCGCAGCGCGCCGCCGACCCGGTCACCGGCATCCGCAACAACCTGCCCGCCGAGTGGACCAAGGAGCTCAAGACCAAGCTGGGCGTCTGGGACCGGCAGGCCTGCATGCACATGAGCTCGCTGTTCCTGGCCAAGCAGTGCCACTGCCACAACTGGGGCGAGGGCCTGGCCGAGTGGTTCATGATCACCGGCGACCGCGACGCCCTGGAGGCGGCGGTCGATTGCGTCGAGCAGAACTACGACACCCAGAACCGCGCCTTCGGCAAGGTCCCGGGCAAGCAGTTCAACCCCTCGCGCGACTACACCCGTTCGTGCTTCCTCACGAACGCGACGCGGCTGTGCGTGCCGACCGACCCCTACATGGTCGAGGCCAGCGACCACCTGGCCCGGACCTACCTGGCCCGCCCGGCCCGGGACCCGCGCGGCCTCCCGACCACCGCCGGCAAGGTGGACATGAAGTCCATCGAGAGCAAGGTCGGCGCCAAGGGCCTCGAGAAGATGAAGGAACTGGGCGTGACCTTCGACGAGAAGTCCGGCCAGCTCTCGGATCCGAAGACCGGGGCCAGGTGGTTCCCGCTGGCCGACCCGCACACCTGGATGTTCCCGCCGCTCTCCCGGGCGATGGAGACCTACGTGCGCATCACCGGCGACGAGGACGCCCACGACTGGCTCATCGCCTACGGCCAGGCTGCGGCGCGGGTGCTCTACCAGGAGAAGCACGGCAACCTGGCCTACGGCAGCTTCCTGGCCGACTTCCCGGTCAAGGGCTGGGCCTGGGACAAGCACAGCTGGAACCTGCCCGACGACTCCAAGGACGGCCAGGGCGAGAAGATCAACGGCTACCTGGCGCGCTTCTACCCGGACCTGCCGGCCCGCGCCTACGAGCTCTGCGGCGACCCCTTCCTCAAGCAGCGGGCCTACGACTTCTGGAACGGCGGCAGCCACCGCGGCTACAACCAGTCCCAGCAGTCGAACGTCGGCAAGGTGAACCTCTGGGTCAACGTCTACAGCACCCACGACGAGCAGGTCAGCTTCACCGGCAAGACCTTCTACATCTGGTCGCACGAGCGCCAGGACGCCAAGGCGCCCAAGGAGGTCGAAGACCTCAAGGTCTCGGCCGCCGGCGGCGGCAAGGCGACGGTGAGCTTCACCGCGCCTGCCGACGAGGGCGGCGGGAAGGTAGTCCGCTACCAGGTGAAGTGCTCGGACAAGCCCATCGTGGACTACGCGAAGTTCCTGGAGCTCTGGAAGGAGAACAAGGACGCGGAGTCCACCAACTTCTGGATGGCGGCCAACGTTAAGGACGAGGCCGCTCCCCAGGCTCCCGGCGCGAAGGAGAGCTTCGCGGTCTCCGGCGTGCCGGCCGGCGCCAGATACTTCGTGGTCGTGGGCTTCGACGACTCCTCCAACCGCAGCGCGATCAGCAACGTGGCCGAGATCGGCAAGTAGCCGCGGACCCGAGCCGGCCGCGAAGCGCGTATAACTGGCAGGTCAGGCGTAGCCGGAGTTGCCAAGTCGAATGCGCATCGCTGGCCGTGCTTATTGCCCGGTTGTCCGGACAATTCGCCGAACCGTACACCCAAACCCGGTGTATCACACCGGATGGGCCGCCAGTTATGGTGGCTGCTGCAAGTCTGCAACTTCCAACCGAGAAGGAGTCCAACATGAAGAGTGGTTGGCGGAGCGCCCTGTGGGCGGCTGCAGCCGCGGTCGGATTCGGCGCGCTGGCGGCGGCCGGCGAGTTCGAGATCAAGCTGACGGTCCACGAGTCCGCGGGCATGGAGCGCACGGCCGAGCCGGTCTCCGGCGGAATTCCTCTGCCGCGCGGACTGGTCAAGGACCCGGCGGCGGTCAGGCTGCTCGACGCCGGCGGCAAGGAGGTCCCGGCCCAGTTCTCGGCCATCAACCGCTGGGCCGACGACGGCAGCGTGATGTGGCTGTTGGTCCAGTCGACGGCCAGCGTGCCGGCCAAGGGACAGGTCGTCTACACGCTGAGGCCCGGCGCGGCCGCCGCCAGGCGCGGCCTGCTCAAGGTCGAGGACGGCGCCGACGTGGTGACCGTCGAGACCGGCAGGATCCGGTTCCTGGTGAGCAAGAGGAAGTTCAACCTGCTCGACGGCGCCTGGTTCGATGCCGACGGCGACGGCAAGTACGCCCCGGCCGAGCAGGTGGTTGCTTCCGACCCGCGGGGCGGCTCGGTCCTGACCGTGAAGAACGGCGAGATCTACGCCTCGGGCGCCTCGGCGCCAACCGAGGTGGTCGTCGAGGAGTCCGGACCGGAACGCGCGGTCATCGCGGTTCGTGGGCTGCACGCGGCCGAGGGCGGCAAGGGAGCGCTGCCCTGGTGCTACGGCTACGTCGTGCGCATCCGCGCCTGGGCCGGGGAGCCCTTCGTGCGGATCAGCTACTGCTTCACCGACGAGAGCCTCCCGCCCATCGGCTCGCCGGAGATGAAGGATGCCGTAGTGGGCATCCCTCTCAAGCTATCCGGCGAGGTCTCCGCCGCTCTGGGCGGGAAGGACAAGGTCTCCGGCGCCCTGGCCGAGGGCAAGTCCGTCGGGCTGCTCTGCGCCGGCGAGGGCAAGGGCTACGGCGTCAAGATGGTCGAGGCGAAGCTCCTCGGGATGGAAGGCGCGGCTCCGGCCGGCGAGCTCGGCTGGGCGGCGGCGAGCGCCGGCAACGTGGGTGCGGCGCTCTCGGTCCGCGACCTGCGCGAGAACTGGCCGGCGGTGCTCGCGGTCCGGCGCGAGAAGGACCTGGCCTGGCTCGAGCTCAAGCCCTGGCCGGCGGAGCTCGAGGCCGAGCGTTGTCTCGACGTCTGCTCGCGGAAGACCTACGAGCTCCAGCTCACTCTGGGCAAGGCTGGCGCGGGTGGCGTGGTCGATTCGGCCCCGGCGCTCTTCGCCGGGCAGAACGACGCGCTGCGCTTCTGGCCGCCTGCGGAGTGGACCCTGGCCACCCGGGCCTGGGGCGACTTCGGCGGACTGGCCATGCTCGACGACGCCGCCCGGAAGGCGCTCGACCGCGAGAAGGGCTTCGGCAACACCGGCTGGCGGATGTGGGGCGCCACTCCGGACATGGAGAGCGGTTCGTCGAGCGCCCCGGACGGCGGCTACGAGCCGCTCCTGAAGGACAGCGTCTTCTACAACGGCTACATGCAGACCGGCCAGCGCCGGCTCTTCAACCAGATCGAGCGCACCAGCTGGCACTGGCGCGACCGGCGGAAGATCTTCCGGGAGGACGACGTCTCCCTGTCCCGCTGGGAAGGCTCGGGCAGCTACCGGCAGTACGCCGAGAAGGGCGCCAAGGCCTTCCCGGCCCTGCAGCCGGCATCCTACGGCAGCAGGCTCGGCGCCTGGAGCTACGGCGGCGCCTGGGGACCGATGGATACCCAGCACTTCTCGGTCGACGAGGTGGCGAACTACTACTACCTCACCGGCGACCGTCAGTGCCTGGACGCGCTGAACAAGTACGCCGAGGAGGCCGCCTTCCTGGCGCGCAACAGCATCGAATCGGTCAAGAAGTCGGGCTCGAGCCGCGCCAACGGCTGGACCACCCGGGCGTTGATGACCGTCTACGAGGCCACCGGCGAGAAGCGCTGGTTCGAGCTCTCCCGCGACGCGGCCCACGCCATCATCGAGGGCATGGACAAGACCGCCGGGACCATCTCCCCGGCCCGGCCGCCTGCGGGCAAGGCGGCGGACCCCAAGACCGACTACCAGACGCCCTTCATGGCCGCGGTGGTGGGCATGGCCCTGGGCCGCTACTATCGCCACCACCCGGAGGAGGAGGTCCGCGACGTGATCCTGGGCATCGCCGACTGGATGTACTACGACATCGTCAAGCCCGGCGGCGGCTTCAGCTACCACTGGTCCGTCGACAATCCCGGCGGCCGCTCGGTCTCCGGCAACCGCTGCATGAGCACCATGGCCTGGGCCTATCTGGCCACCGGCCAGAAACGCTACCTGGAGGGCGCCGACGCCCACGGGGCGATCATGAAGCTCTCCGGCTGGTACCTGAACGGTTTCGGCCAGGAGTACGTGAACATCAAGACCGGCAAGCGCGCCGACGGCGTCGCGCCCGCGGCCGTCAAGGACCTGGCCGCCGAGGCTCTGGGCGGCGGCAAGGTCAGGCTCACCTGGACGGCTCCGGGCGGCGACGGCGACAAGGGCCAGGCCTCTGAATACCAGCTGAAGTGGGCGACCAGGGAGATCAAGGATCACTCCGACTGGCGCAAGGAGGCGGACTCGGCCATCAGCTTCTGGGCGGCCACCAACTGCAAGGGCGAGCCCAAGCCGGCGGCAGCCGGAGCCAGGGAGACCTGCGTGGCCGAGGGCGTCGCGCCCGGAACGTGCTGGTTCGCTCTCAAGTCCTACGACGAAGAGCCCAACCAGAGTGACCTGTCCAACGTGGTCAAGGTCGAGGTGAAGTGACGGCTCCGCGGACGCGAATCGGCCACAGGTAGACCACCGGGGCGGGGCTGGAGCAGAAAACTCCGGCCCCGTGCATTTTGTGGCTCCTCTCGACTTGACTTGCCCGGCGCCCGAGGTAAGACCGAATCCGGCGGAGGGTCCGCGGGATGGCCGCGGGGGCCGCCACGAAGGGAGGCTGTTCATTCTGTGAAGGTTTCCTACCACGTCTTCAAGGACTACCGGGTCGATGGTGCGGGCTCCAGCGACGAGGAGATTGTCGCGGCCAAGGGACGCGACGCGGCCAAGGTCAGGAAGCTGCGCTACTCGTTCGTGTGCGCAGCCTATCACGCCGGCCGGCGCCGGCTCTATCTGGGGGCCACCAATCGCGCCGGGGACATCCTGGTGGAGTTCGACGTCGACCGAAAGAAGTTCAAGTCCCTGGGCTTCGCCAAGAGCGGGCTGCTCGGCCCGAAGGACGCCAAGATCCACAAGGGCCTGCACCTCGACGCCAGGAACGACGCGCTCTACTTCGGCACGGCTTGCCTCAGCCCGCTGCCGGAGCTGATCGGCAGACCCGGCGGCCTTCTGGCGCGCTACGACCTGGGCACCGGCAAGTACACGGACCTGGGCCGGCCGCTCGAGGGCGAGTTCCTGCAGGGCACCTGCTGGGACGTGCAGCGCGGCCTGGCCTACCTCTTCACCGACCGCTGCAACTTCGCGGTATACGACCTGCGCGGGAGGAGGCTGGTCTGCCGCGAGACCATGGAGTCCATACCGCACAACAGCTGCCTCGACGACCGCGGCGGGGTCTGGGGCACCTACGCGCCCGGCAGACACGGCTTCTTTCGCTACGACGGCGGCTCGCGACGTTTCGAGTTCCCGGGTTGCGCCATTCCCAACGCGGCGGCCGGTGCCAACGTCATGTATCCCGGCGCCGGGCCGGTCGACGGCATGCTCGACGGCGGCGACGGCTTCCTCTACGTCGGGACGGCGCTGGGCGAGCTCTACCGGCTCGAGCCGAGGAAGGGCGAGCTCAAGTACCTGGGCAAGCCCTTTTCGGGCAAGCGGCTGCCGGGCCTGGCGCTGGGGCCGGAGGGCTGCATCTACGTCTGCGGCGGCTACCGGCCGCACTCCCACCTGGCGCGCTATCACCGCGACGAGGGCCGCTTCGAGCAACTCGGCGTCATCCGGCACGAGGACGGCAACTGGCTCGAGTACGCCCACGAGATCGTCGTGGCCGGCAACACCGTCTACGCGATGGAGACGGACAACCTTACGCGCAGCGGCTACCTCTGGGCCTGCGAAGTCTGAGCGCCGCCGCGACGCCAGCCCGGACGAGTTGGACTTGCGCTCTCCTGTCGGACGGCTAACCTAGTCCTCACTCAAACTGGGCTCAGCCTCCAAGGAGACGACGATGGCCAAGGTTCCCCCGGTCTGGTGCGCGGATCTGCTCGTGCCCGTGGACATCTGCTCGGCGCCGGACGCCGTCAACCCGATCGAGCCGGCCGACTTCTCGCTCCGCAACGACATCTGGGACGGTCCGGCCGGCACCGTCCGCCTGGCCGGGGCGGCCGGCGAGGTGCTCGACTTCCAGCTGGTGCTCGAGAAGAGCGCAGGGCCGCTCGAGGCCGTGCGCCTGGAAGGAGCCGACGGCTGCTCGCTGGCCCTGGGCCAGATGGTGGCCGTGCCGGTGGACGGCCGGTTGCTCGACGACCCGGTCGTTCCGGTCGATCCGGCGCGCGCCGGCGAACAATTCCCGGCCGTGGCCAAGGCCGCGCCGCGGGTCGCCGGCCGGCGGCGGCAGTGCTTCCTCGTCGAGATCGCCATCGCCCGCGGGGCCAGACCCGGCCTGCGCGAGGCGGCGCTGGTGCTCAAGGCCGGCGGCTCCGAGCTGCGCCTGAAGCTGGCACTGACCGTGCACGGCTTCGAGCTCCCCGAGGCGCCGACCTGCGTCGCCGACCTCAACGCCTACAGCCGCTCGCCGGGCGCCGGCTACGAGGGCGCCGGCGTCGAGGGAGAACGCTACCGGGCGGTAGAGCGCGAGCACTTCCGCATGGCCCGGGAGCACCTGGGCCTCTTCCACCTCCTGCCGTACGGGCACTCCGGGCGCATCGAGGACGGCTACGCCCCGAAGCTCTCCGGCAGGGGCCGCAACCGGCGCGTGGCCGACTGGACCCCGTTCGACACCCACTGGGGAGGCTACCTGGACGGCAGCGCGTTCAAGGGCTGCCGGGGCGGCGAGCGGCCGGTGGAGTACCTGTACCTTCCGGTCAACCTCAACTGGCCGGCGTACTTCGAGAACTTCGGTTCGCCCGGCTACGAGGTCGAGTTCCGGAGCGTCCTGGGCGAGATGACCCGCCACTTCGCCGAGCGCGGCTGGACCCGGACGCGGTTCGAGGTCTTCTTCAACCACAAGACCCGCTGGAAGTACTTCCCGTGGGACATGGACGAGATCCGCTACGACCGCGACAACTACGCCACGATCTCGTTCGCGAAGATGGCGACGGATGCGGTCAAGGGCGCGCCCCAGGTGAAGTTCGTCAACCGCATCGACAGCTCCTGGATATTCGACAAGTCGGCGCGCACCGAACTCGCCGACGTGATCAATCTCTGGGTGGTCAACCGCAACAGCCAGTCGGAGGCGCCGGACGAGTCGGCGCTGCTCCGCGAGAAGGGCCAGGCCATCTGGCCCTACGGCGGCGCTGCCCACATCGCCGCGGCCAACCGCCTGGACAGTCTGCGCTGGCCCTGGCTTGCCTGGGGCCGGGAGGTCGACGGCTTCGTCTGGTGGAACGCGCTGGGCTGGGGCAGTTGGGAGGCGGCCGGCCCCGGCAATAACCACTGCCTCTACCCCGGGGCTCGCTTCGGCCTGGCCGGGCCGCTGGCCAGCATGCGACTGAAGGTGCTGCGCCGCGGCATGCAGGAGCATGCATACCTGACGCTCCTGGGCGCGAAGACCGGTTCCCGCTTGGCCGCCGACGAGATCGTCGGCCGGACCATCGGCGCGAAGTCCCGCGAGGACTGGTACCAGCGCGGCGAGGGGGCCGAGGCGGGCGGGGCCGACATCCAGGCCACGAGCCGGACGCAGAAGCCCTGGAACACCGCCCCGCGCCCGGCCTGGAGCGCGGCCCGCGCGGAACTGGCCCGGGCCATCGAGAGAGCGTAGGGAGGAGCCCATGCGCAAGCCCAGGATCAACGCCAAGCTCAAGCGCGAGACCGAGGAGCGCCTCCGGCGCCTGGCCCGCGCCGCGACCGTGCTGGTCGACGGCGACGCCTTCAAGGGCGTGCCGATCGACCCGGACATCAACACCGGCGACGACTACCGTGTGGACCACGACAGGTTCATCGCCGTCAAGAAGACGCTCATGAAGATCAAGCGCCTCGAGGACGGCGACGTCGGGATCATGACCTGGCGGCGCTTCAAGGACCAGGCGGACATCGTCGTGCCGGTCGACTCGCACCCCTGTTCGGTTCGGCCGGGCAACCACCCCATCACCCCGGCCATGGCCGAGGCCTTCGAAGGGCGCACCGCCGTGCAGGAGCTCGACTGGCCCTGGCGCGGCTGCCGGATTCTTTCGGTCTGCGCGCCGCTCCGCGACAGCATGGACGACGTGGTCGGCATCGTCGAGGTCTTCGCCTCGCTCACTCCCGAGAGCGTGACGGTGGACATGCTCCGGTACTGAGAGGCGGCGCCCGGTGGCTCTCGGACTCCCCAAAGGCACGGTCGCCCTGGTCGACTACGACCCGGAGTGGCCGCGGCTCTTCGAGGAGGAGCGCGCGCGGCTGGACGCCGCCCTGGGCGCGGCGGCCGTGGGCATCGAGCACATCGGCAGCACGGCGGTGCCGGGGCTGCCGGCCAAGCCGGTCCTGGACGTGGCCGTGGCGGTCGCCTCCCTGGCCGCGGTCGGCGAGCTGATCGGGCCCATCGGCGGGATCGGCTACCGCTACCTCGGGGAGTACGGCCTGCCCGGCCGGCACTTCTTCCAGCTCGGCGATCCGGTGACCCACCACCTTCACGTGGTCGAGGTCGCCGGCGAGCACTGGCGGGTCTGGCGGACCTTCCGCGACTACCTGCGCGGGCACTCCGACGAGGCCGCGAGATACGCGGACTTCAAACGGGGACTGGCCGCCAGGTACGCCTCCGACCGCGACGCCTATACGCGCAGCAAGTCGGAGTTCGTCAACGAGATCCTCGCCAAGGCCGGGCGCGAGAACGGGCGCTACCGCCCGCCCTCGACGCGGCTGGGCGAAAAGGGCGCGCGCTGACTCGGCCTTGTCGTCCTCGTCTCCAGTTCGGCGGGCGGTATTCGAACGACAAAGACACGAAGACACAAAGGGACACAAAGAGAGGCGTGATGATTCGGGTGCGCTGCGAGGGCTCCCGACCCAAAGGGGCGCTGTCGCCGCGTTCCGATGCTCATGCCGTCTAAGTGCCCCAATTCATAAATTCGTATAGGGGTGGCCGCGGCAGCCGGGGCACGGAGCAAGGCGCGAGGAGGAAGCCGTGTTCGAGAGGACACGGCGACGACGAGCAACGTAGCTCCGTGCCCCGGATGCCCGACCCTCCGGGTTGTGCCGGGCGGGCCGATCTCGGCGTCAGGCCTCCTCGCCGTATCGCTCCCGGATACGGCTCGTCGGCCTTCCTTGATCTCGGCCCGCCCGGCACAACCACCCCTATACGAATTTATGAATTGGGGCACTAAGCGATCTCTTTGTGTCTTCGTGTTTGCGTCTTCGTGTCTTTGTGGTTCGAATGGCCGCTGCGAATTCCGCGGATTTTGTGCGCAAGCTCTGAACCGGCGCGCGTGTTATAGGCAGATGCACGACAACCGCGGAGATGCATCGGAGTGGACCGGCTGACGCTCGAAAAGCTCTACCTGCGCCATCGCCAGGGGCTCTTTACCCTGGCGCTGGCCGTGGCCGGCGGTCGGGCGGCGGCCGAGGATGCGGTCCAGGAGGCCTGCGCCAGGCTGCTCGCTTCCGGAGGTGCGATCGACGGCGATCCGGCCGCGTACCTTTTCGCCGCGGTCCGGAACGCCGCGGCCGACCAACGCCGACGACGGAGCGCCGCCGGGGCGGCCCTTGTCGGGGCTTCGATCTACAACGGCCGGCGGCTCTCAACCGACGAGCCTGACCGGGATGCGGAGACCGACGGGCGCGTCCGGCGGGCGGTGGCCGGGCTTCCCGGGGAGCATCGCGAAGCTGTGGTCATGCGGATCTACGGAGGTCTGACCTTCGAGCAGATGGCCGCGGCGACGGGCGAGCCGCTCTCGACGATGGCCTCGCGCTACCGGCGGGCCATCGAGAGGCTGCGCGACGAGCTTGGGGGGCTGCGATGAGCGATACTGAAGATCGCCACCCGGAGGATGCGCAGAGCCTGCGGGAGGTCGAGGACCTGCTCCGGCGAATGCCCCGCGAAGAGCCCTCGCCGGCCCTCGACCGGCGCATCCTGGGAATGGCCGCGGCGGGCGGTCGCTCGAGGCCGGCGTTGCGGGCGCTGGCCGGGCTGGCCGCCGCCGCGGCCGCCGCGGCGGCGGTGCTGGCCCTGGCCTGGACCGGATATCCGTCCGCGCCGAAGGAGTCGGCGGGCGAGCGCCGGACCGTCTCGTCCGGAGCCGACGCTGCGGGCCACGATCGTGCGCCGGCGCGCCGGACGGCCTTCGACGGTCCGGTGCGCATAGAGCGGCAGATCTCCGAGCAGACCGACGACGGCATCGTGGGCGTGGGGGAGGGCGCGGCCGTTCAGCGCCTGCGGCGCGACTGCGTCCGGCAGATCATGGTGGTCGATCCGGAGACGCGCCGGCAGGTGGACGTGTCCGTTCCGTGGCGGGAGACGGTCCTGGTACAGGTGGAGCCCTATTGAGGGTTCCGGGGGGCGCCGGAGGAAGGAGTCGGGAAGATGCTCTTCAGACTGGGCAGACTGGCACTGGCGATCGGTTTGGCGGCGGCCCTGGGTGCGATGTCGCCCGTGGCTTTCGGCGGCGAGGACGGGGCCGACGGCGCCGATGGCGTCCCGAACCGCCTCGACGAGGCCCTGAAGCGGCTCAACGAGCACATGGAGCGCGGCGGCCTGCACGAATGGCCGGCCGAGATGAGAGGCGCCCCCGCGAAGAAGGTGAAAGCCGCCTACCTGGGGGTCGTCGCCGAGCCGGCCGACGCCGCGCTGCGGGCGCAGCTCAAGCTCCCCGAAGGCGTTGGCCTGGTCGTGCGCATGGTCGCCGAGGGCAGCCCCGCCGAAAAGGCCGGCCTGAAGCCCCACGACGTGTTGCACAAGCTGGGCGACCAACTGCTCGTCAACAACCCCCAGTTCGTCACCCTGGTGCGGCTGCAGAAGCCGGGCGACGAGGTGGGACTCACCGTGATCCACCAGGGCCGGTCTGAGGAGCTCAAGGCCAGGCTGGAGGAGAAGGAGGTTCCGGAACTCGGCGCCTACCTCGAGCCGGGATGGCCGGCCGGCAGCGGGCAGCTCCGCTCGCTTATGCCGGGCGGCAAGGAGTTGCGCTTCTTCTTCAACAAGCCCGGGGACGAGGACAGGGCCGGCCAGGAGCGGGGCGGAGACGACGGCGACCGCAAGCTTCCCCTGCCGGAGGAGAAGGGCCATAAGACCGGCAATGGCGCCGCCGGCCTGCCCCCGGTGTTGAACACGGCGGTGCGGATGGGGGACATCCGCATCCGGGACGGCGAGACCGATATACTGCTGAGTGCCCGCGGCGACCGGACCGCCATTGTGGCCAGGGATGCCAATGGCCGGACGATCTACGAGGGCGTACTCGGCGCCGGCGCGGACGCCGCCGGCTGGCAGGCGATGCCCAGGGATCTGCGGGTGAAGCTGGAGGCGCTTCCTGCGGTGATCGACCTGCCCGGCCCCTGGTGCGCGCCAGCCAGAAAAACGCGCGAGGCGGAGGCCGGTGGCCGGGATGCCTTCTGAGAGCGACGGCTAGTGCATGCGTCGTGCCTGGCGCTGGGCAGGTTGTGCGCCGAGTGCGGGGCGCGCCCAGGTCCGGAGAGAGGCGACGGCATAGGCCAGCGCCAGGAGGAGCCACGGCAACGCCCAGCCCAGCGTCTCGCCGCCCGCGGCCGGGGCCGACGCCAGCGAGCACCCGCCGCCGCCACCTCCGCCACCGCCTCCGCCACCACCTCCGCCGCCACCGATCGGGACGGGGGCCGGTTGCGCGGTCCAGCTCAGTCCGCCGGCGGGACCGGCGTTGTTGGCCTCGTCGGACTCCGTGACTGCGCCGGTGCCCCCGGCCCGGTCGACGAAGGCCCAGGCCTCGAAGTCACCGGCGACCGCTGGCGTGGTCGAGAACTGCACGGTTTTCTCTTGGCCAGCCGCCAGGCCGCCGGCGATGTTCGCGCTGGACGCAGGGGCGACGTCCACAGTCGGAGCGGCCCCCGCATCCGGCCAGAAGCCGACGTTGATGGGGCCGGCGGCGGCGATGGCCCCCTGGTTCCGGACCGTCACCGTGAAGGTGGCGGCCTGTCCGGCCTGCGGGCTGGCCGGGCTCACGCCGATGGACTTGACCACCAGGTCGGGCAGCGCCGGGTCGCCGATGCGGATCATGATCGTGTCCGAGTCGCTCAGCGCCGGGACCCCGTCGTCGGTGACGGTCAGGCGCACCGCGTAATCTCCGTCGGCCGCGAAGACGTGGTCGAACTGGTCGGTCGCGGCCACCTGGACGCCGTCGATCTCCCACTTCCAGGAGGCCAGATCGTACCCGGCCGCGGCGCTGCTCGCCGACGAGTGGAAGTGGAAGCTGGTTCCGGCCGACCCCGACTGCATGGGGTCCACTTCGGCCACCGCCACGGGAGGCTCGTGGCCCGGCGAGTAGGAGTAGTCCGCGTAGATGTAGGCCTGCTGGTTGTCGACGGTCGCGGGGCCGGCGCCCCAGATCGTGTCTCCGCCGTTGGTGACGTCGGTGATCTTGTAGGCGCTCACCGTGCAGGCCCCGGCCGTGGAGTTGTCGTAGACGCCCAGGTAGTAGCGCTTGTTCTGCGCTCCGCCGGCGGGGATCAGGTCGCTCAGGTCGAAGACGAAGGTGCCGTTGCAGGCCACGGTCGTGCCGTTGAAGGCCCTGGGGCCGCCGGCGAAATTCAGCGTGATGTGGTCGATCGACGCCGGCCAGGTCGCAGCCGGGGTCGTGGCCGTCGTGTCGGAGACGCCGAGCTTGACCCGGAGCTGGTCCCGCTTGGCGTGGTTCAGGGTGAACTCGGCGACCATCTTCGGCGCGTATGACGAGCGCGCGGTGACCCAGTCGGCGCGGCGCTCCCAGAAGGCCGGCATGCGCGGGGTGCCCGTCCAGCCGGATACGGCCGAAGCGGGCTTGAGCGCGTCGTAGGAGACCCAGCAGAAGCCGCCGTTCTCCCAGAACGTGCTCCAGGAGTTGGCGATCTTGAGCGCTCCCTTCTCGCCGGGGTCGACCGTGCCGTTGGCGTTGATGTCCACCCAGAGGTCGTCGTTGAATCCGACCACGGTCATGGCGTGGCTGGGGTAGATGTCGCCGGTCTGGACGTAGTAGCAGCAGTCCTGGCCGGCGAAGGCGTCGTCGGCCGCCGTGGCCGGGTCGTCGGCCAACGCCCTGTAGCGCCACTCCATGATGTTGGTGGCGTAGCAGAGCACGTAGCCGTTGGTGAGCATCTGCTTGAGGAGCGCCAGGCCGCCGGCGGTGTCCACGTCCTCGATGTAGCCGCAGGCGTCGGCGCGGTGGTTGATGGCGCTTCGCCAGATCGCGGCAGTCGTCGGCCAGCTGCGGTAGTCGGCGGCCACGTAGGGCAACTCCGCCAGGGTGGCGCAGCCGTGCTTCTGGGCCATGGTCCAGCCGTCGGTGTACCAGGTCCCGACGTTCAGGCCGCCGTTGAGCATGTTATATGTGAAGCGCGGGGACATGCGGAAGTCGTTGCCGCCGTTCTTGGCGTCCCAGTCGCGGGCCATGGCGGTCATGTGCGTGTAGGTGTAGTAGATTCCGGCCCACTGCGCGCAGGAGCCCTGGGAGCCCTGGCTGCCGATGGGCGGGAAGTACTTGAGGGCGCTGTTGTCCACATAGGCCGGCAGCCCGGCCGCGGCGGGCGCGGCCTCCAGGGCCGCGGGCGCTCCGCCGGACGGTGCGGCCGCTGCCGGGGCGCCCTCGATCTCCTGGCCCATGGGCATGGACCCGGCCTGCCAGGCGGCCATGGCCTCCAGGCCCTTCTTGTTTCGATGGGCGTTGATGCGCTCGAGCCCGAGCTTCGTCGGATGGACCCGCCGGGTGACGATCATATTCTGGCGCTCCCACTCGCGCTGCTTGGCGCTGGGGGGGACGCATCCGGTGGCGTGCGGGTCGGCTTCTTCGGTCAAGGCCGGTCCGGCCATAAAGGCCAGGAGCGCTGCCAAAGTCGCGAGAAGCCTGGAGCGCCCCATGGTGTCGTCCTCTAAGGGCCTGTCCGCACTGAGGTTCTGGCGCCTGTAGTCTACCCAATATTCCGGGGGCAGGTCAATATGGGCGATGCGAATCCCGGAACGCGACTTCCTGCCGGTTCATGGCCTGCAGGCAACGCTTCCCGTGCCTCTTTGCCTGGGAATGTCTGTCCCCCCGCCCGGGGGTCGCCCGTACAGTCTGCACAAAGCCGGCCGGCAGGCGGGCCCGTTCCGGGCAGGTCTTGCGGGCGGCAGGCCATTGGCGGTGCCGGAAGGCGGCGCAATGGCGTTGACTGGTCGTCAATAGGAGGGAAATGCAGGATGCGAAGCGCAGCGCACGATGGGAAGCGTGGGTTCACGCTGCTCGAACTCCTGGTGGTTGTGGCGGTTGTGGGCGCCCTGGCGGCCCTGACGGTCGGCATCTGGAGCGCCGTGGAGCGCAGCTCGGCCGAGAAGATCTCGGTCGCCAACCAGGAGAGCGTCCTGAGGAACGTGCAGTCGTTCCTGATGGTCAACAAGGGGAGGCTCGACAAGCTCGACGCGCTCATCGACTGGGGCACGCCGGCGGGAACGGCCGGCGCTCTGGCGGGCAATCCCTCCGGCTTCGACGCCAACGGCAACTGCAGCCTCAACTCCGCCGTGGGCGCCTACGGGGGAGTCTATCGGGGGTCCAAATACACCACCGGGACGGCCGCGGACGCGTTCGGCGGCGGCGCGGCAACGTCGGACGACCGGTCCAACAACGACGGGATCCACTCCGGGCTTTACGGAAAGGTCTGCGTCTACTACCTGACGAGCGGCAACGTGACGCAGCTCAAGGATGGGCTCGGCCTCCGGAACGTCTGGTACCACAATCCCACCGCCGGCCGGGCGAACTGGATTCAGGCCACCAATCCGGACGGGACCCCGGTGATCTCGGGCGAGGGCGCCCCCGGCTTTCGGGTCGAGTTCACGCCCGCCTTCCAGACGCCCCTGGCCGCCGGCACCGCCGTGCTGGCCGTCGATCCTTTGAAGGGCGTCCAGATCTACGAGGACTGCGGCCAGCGGCTCAACCTGGCCAGCGGCGCGACCGATGCGGACGCGCTTGCGGCCGCCAAGAGCTCGGGCGGCGTCCTGTTGCTCTTCGGCCTCGGCCAGCAGAACACCATGATCGGCAATTCGAACTGCGGCATGTCGCGCGCGCCGCGCTGCGAGGCCCTCGGCAAACAGTATTACCGCCAGTACCTGTTGATCGTCAGGATGCGGGCCGCCGGTCCGGTGGCCCAGCCCGCGGAGATCATCGGCGTCCTCGACCCCAAGGGGCAGTCGGTGAGGCAGGCCAACTACTACAACGAGTGGCGCACGAACAACTGAGGCTTGTACGGAGCCTGTACACGTTCGTGCCGGAAACGGCGAGGCCTGGGGCATGGCGGCTCGGTTGTGATTGCGTAAATAGCCGGTTGCGCGAGGCTTGCGAATCGCGGCGATGCTGCGTGTCCGGCCCGTGAGTTGCTCAGGACGCGCGGCGTTCGGGAAGATCGCCTTGGAAGTCCCGCTTGCCTTGCGACCAAGACGGAGGCCGTCCTTGTCCTCCGTTCCCGTGAGTTCCAGGATCGATTGAGGAGCGACGAGAGCCCATGAACATGAACGTCCCTGGAAGTGCGGCCCCCGCCCTGGAAGTCCGCAATCTCAGCAAGAGCTTCCGCAGCGGCGGAGACATGGTCTGCGCCGTCAACGACGTCAGCCTGACCGTCAAGCCCGGCGAGTTCGTGGCGGTGATGGGCGCCTCGGGCTCCGGCAAGAGCACGCTGCTGCACCTCGTGGCCGGACTGACCCGCCCCGACGAAGGCACGGTCAATATCGCCGGCACGGACGTCCACTACCTGAGCGACGGCGACCTGACGCTCTTCCGCCGGAAGAACATCGGCCTGATCTTCCAGGCGTTCAACCTGATTCCCTCGCTGACCTGCGAGGAAAATATCGCCCTGCCCATGCTGCTCGGCGGCGCGGGGCCCGATCCCGAGAAGGTCAACGGGTTGGTCTCGAAGCTCGGTCTCGAGCGCGTGCGCGGCCGCCGGCCGGACTCGATGAGCGGCGGCGAGCAGCAGCGCATCGCCATCGGCCGGGCGCTGGTGAGCAACCCGTCGCTGGTGCTCGCCGACGAGCCGACCGGGAGCCTGGACAGCGCCAACGGCCGCAAGCTCTGCGACCTCTTCCGCAAGCTCTGCCACGAGCAGGGCACCACCGTGCTGATGGTCACCCACAACCCGGTGGTGGCCTTCGCCGCCTCGCGCTTCGTGATCCTCAAGGACGGGAAGCTCGTCAGTGAACTCGACAAGCGGCAGTGCCTGACCGTTCAGGACCTCAATCAGGCCTATATCGAGATCCTCGAGAAGGACTCGCCCGTGGCCGCCGGGGCCGGGGAGGTCCTGGCGTGAGCAGCCTGTCGACTCTGGTCAAGCTGGTCCTGGCCCACAACTTCAAGAACTGGGGCCGCGCGTTGATCGCGCTATTGGGCATCGCCGTCTCGGTGAGCCTGGTGGTCTGGAACCTCCGCGGGTTCGGCATCACGCGGTCGCAGATGGCCGAGGCCGCCAAGCAGTCGGGCCGCTTCGACGTGGCCGTAACGCCGAAGGACTTCCGCGGCGTTCAGCTCGACCCCGCCATCGTCGAGGCGATCCATCAGGATGCGGACACCGCCGAGCTCGACGTGGCGGTCAAGTCGCGGGTGCGGGTCCTCAAGCCGGAGCCGCCGTCGATGCCCGGTCCCTTCGGCCGCGGCGGTCCGTCCGGCGGAATGACGGTGATCGGAACCGGCGCCAAGGAGCCGCCGCAGGGCCTTGAAGCGGGGCGCTGGCTGGGCCCGGGGGCGAACGAGGCGGTCATTTCCGGCAGTTGCCGGGACCGGTACAAGCTCAAGATGGGCGATGAACTGGTCATCGCCGGGATGGGCGCGGAGCTCACGCTGAAGGTCGTGGGGGTAGTCTCGAGCGGCAGAGGCGCGCCGGTGCCGGGAATGAGGAGGATGCCGCCTCCGCACCTGGCGGACGCATACGTTTCGCCGGCCACGGCCGGCACGCTGAATGGATATACCGACCGTCCCAGCCTGCTGTGCATCGTGCTCAAGGATCCGGAAGCCGCCGAGGATTTCTCCGACCGGTGGACGGACAAGTTGGCCTCCGCCAGTCCGGCGGCCTCGCTTCGCCTGCTCAAGACGTCCGACGATCCCATGGGCATGCCGTCGTCGGAGATGCAGCAGATGCTGTTCGCCAACGCCACGGTCCTGGCGTTTCTGGCCGCCATATTCATCGTCTTCGTCACGTTGAGCGTCAGCGTGCGCGAGCGGATGCGCCAGTTCGCCATCTTCCGGGCACTGGCCCTGTCGCGGATACAACTCGTCTTCATGGTGGTCGTCGAGGCATTTCTGTTCGCGACCCTTGGCTGGGCGGTGGGCACCGTGCTCATCAAGGGATTTCTGCTGCTCGGCCACGCCCTGTCCGGCAGCCTGGCGATGTTCCGGTCCAGTGCCTTCTCCGATCGGCCGATCGGGATGACCGTCATCGGCATCTCCTTGGGCTGCGCCCTGCTCGGCGCCCTGGCGGCCGCCGTCCTGCCCGCCTGGCAGGCGTCCCGCATCAGGCCACTCGATCTCCTCAGCAGTCAGGGGCGGGGTGGGACCCGGTCCTTCCCGTACGCCATGGTCGTCATCGGGCTGATCCTGGTCGTGGTCAACCCGCTCCTCGTGGTCCTGGCCATCGGCAGCCCATCGATCCGCTCGGCGCTCTCCAACTTCTGGGGATGGGGCGCCTCCGGTTTCGCTGCGCCCCTGGCCGGCAGCCTGGCCATGATCGTCGGGTTCGGCCTGGTTACGCCGCTCGCCGTGCTGCTGGCCGAGCGGCTGTTCGGCCCGATCCTCGCGTGGATGCTCCGGCTCGACCGGCGATTCCTGCGCCAGCAGCTTTCGGGGAACCTCTGGCGGACCAGCGGCACGACCATCGCCCTGTCCGTGGGACTGGCGCTCTTCGTCACCAGCCTGGTGTGGGGTTACTCCATGCTGGTCCCCTTCACCCCGGACAAGGGGCTGCCGCGCATGCAGGTAGCCATCATGCCGGCGGGCGTTCCGGAGAGCGCCATAGCGGACGTGAAGGCCACTCCAGGAGTCAAGGCCGACGAGTGCATGGCGATGGTCGTCGAGCAACCCAGGCTTACGAAAGAGATGCTCACGTCTCCGGCGTTTGCCGGCGTCGAGCAGAAGATCGAGTTCGTTGCCCAGAAGCACATGCTCTTCATGGGGGTGGACCCGGAGCGGGTCTTCGGGGGCGACAACCCTCTGTTCCGGTTGCAGTTCGTCGAGGGAGACGCGGCATCGGCGGCGAAGAAGCTGGCCGAGGGCCGGTACTGCGTGGTGCCCGATCACTTCAGCACGCAGACCGGGCTGAAGGTCGGCGACTCGTTCAGCGTGGAGGTCCCGAATGCGCCTGGCAAGGAAGTCCGCTACACCATAGCCGGCGTCGCCTCTGTTCCCGGCTGGAACTGGCTGACCAAGTTCTCTGAGGTGCGGCAGCGGGCCATACGGGCGCTGGCCATCGTCTTCGTGTCTTACGAGCATGCGAAGACGGATTTCGCGATCGACCGGATCAAGCACTTCTGGATGAACGTCGACGACGGCGTCACCGCCGAAGAATTGGAGAGGCGGCTCGAGCCCATCGCCAGGCGCAATGCCGGCGTGCGCGTCAACGTCCCTCAGGTCGGGGAGACGGCGGTCGGCGCCCAGTACGTGAAGGCCACCGACCGGGAGAACGTCATCGCCATGGTCGGCAGGCGGGGCAACGACGTGATCTGGTCCCTGACCTGGCTCCCGCTCATCACCCTGGCGATCTCCTCTCTGGCGGTGTTCAACGCGATCCTGGCCTCGATCCGCGCGCGCTTCTGGCAGATCGGCGTCCTGCGCGGAGTCGGTCTGACGAGGGGCCAGCTCCTCAGGCTGATCCTGGGCGAGTCCCTGCTGATCTGCGCCGCCGCCAGCATGCTGAGCCTGATATCCGGCGTCGGGCTGGCGTGGTGCGGGACGCGCCTGTGCACGCTGTTCTTCTTCTTCGGCGGGCGCACGCCTCCTCTGACCGTGCCGTGGATCGATCTGTCGCTCGGCTTCGGGATCGCCTTCGGGCTGTGCCTGCTGGCCGGGCTCATCCCCGCGTGCGTGGCCGCCGCCAAGGAGCCGCTCAAGTTCATCCAGGCGGGGAGGTTGTCGGTGTGAATGGCGCTGCGGCGTCTCTGTGCAATGCCCGTACAGCCGTCGCTTGCCCAGACCCGAACCGCCGACAAGGCGTCGGCTTAGGCGTGTCGCAAGGCTCAGAGCGACAAGGCTTTGTGGTTGCGGCGATAAGGCTCTTCTTGGTCCTCCAGTTGCTCAAGGCGGGCGTCACCCGTGCACGTTGGCACATGCACGCGTCGGCGCACCGGCAGGGGCCAGCCCAGTGCGAAGGCGTGCGACAGAGGGGTCGGACGCGCGGGAGGATCTCATGAGGCTGGGCTGGTGCCGGATGAGGGAGGGCTTGCCGATGGTGGTGGCGAAGCGACCCAAGGGGTTCACGCTGGTGGAGTTGCTGGTCGTGGTGGCGATCATCGCCGTCATCTCCGGTGCGGTTGTGGCGATCTATAACGGTGCGGTCAAGGACTCGGCGGAAACCGTTTCCGTCGCCACGCAGAAGGAGCTGGTCAACACGTTCAACTCCTACGTGCAGCTGCACGGCGGGAAGCTGCCCGATGGCTTCGACTCATTGTGCCGGGACGTGGTGGCCGCACCCTATGCCGGAACCTGGAGCGCAGCCGGCAGTCTGCAGCTGGCCGATGACGCCAAAGACATTCTCAACATCGGCTATGACGTCGTCAACAACACCACTCTGGCCGCACCGCCCGACAACCTGCCCGATCCCACCGGCAAGAACAAGGGCCTGGACCCCTGGAGCTACAAGGGCGTCTTCCGCATGCTCACCGTGGCTCAACTCAGCCAGAGCGACGTGGACACGCTGAACGGGCTGGGGATTACCTACGTCTGGGACGTGCCCAAGGCCAGCGACATGTTCCACGGCTGGGAGGTCAACTACGTCAAGCGGGTCCTGAAGGCCGGTGATCCGGTTGTTGTCATCGACCCGCGCACCGCCCGATGCGGCATCGCCACCTACGGTGACTTCGGGGTGGACCTCTCCGACACCACTGCGTATCTGCGCGTCACGGGCGGCTCGATGACCGGCGACTATCCAGCGGCGACCGGCGATCTCGACGATACGGCCCGTACTTCAGCTCTAAGCAAGCAGCGCTTCATCGTGCTGGGCATCGGCGCCAATTGCAGGATCATCGGCGACCGCAAGGGCGGGTTGGCCGACAAGCCCACCTCGGGCGTCGTCGCCGATGGCTACTACAACAAGTTCATGCTGGTCATCAAGATGCCGGGCGGTCCGATGGACATGAGCCCGGCGGTGGCCGGCGTCCTCGACCCGAGGGGCGCCACTCCGCGCAATGCCCGCATGTGGGCGTCGCGGACCGAGTAGCTCGGGCGACCGGGCCTCTCCCGGAACGGCCGGCCGGCGATGCCCTTGCCGGCCGGCCGCCTCCTCCATAAGGGAGTCGGCCGTGACAGAGAACGGAGAACGAACGCCATGCACCCCCCGCTCCAGGTCCAGTCCGTGGCCAAGCGCTACCGCCAGGGCATGAACGTGATCCAGGCCCTGAACGGCGTCGACCTGACCGTCGGCGCCGGCGAGTTCGTGACGATCATGGGGGCCTCGGGTTCGGGCAAGAGCACGCTGCTCCACGTCATGGCCGGGCTCACCGACGTGAACGCAGGCAAGGTGCTGGTCGACGGCCAGGACCTGGCGGCGCTCTCCGACGCGGCGCTCACCCGCTTCCGCGGGCGGCGGATCGGGCTGGTCTTCCAGTCGTTCAACCTGATTCCGGTGCTCACCGCCGAGGACAACGTGCGGCTGCCGGCCGCGGATTCGGACGGGCTCGACGCCAAGGTCGAGTCGCTCTTCAAGCGCCTGGACCTGATGGGCCGCCGCGCGCACAAGCCCGACGCGCTCTCGGGCGGCGAGCAGCAGCGCGTGGCCATCGCCCGGGCGCTGGTGACCGACCCGGCCATCCTGCTCGCCGACGAGCCGACCGGCAGCCTGGACTCCGTGGCCGGCCAGGAGAGCTGCCGGCTGCTCCGCGAACTCTGCGACGAGGAGAAGCGCACCATCGTGGTCGTCACCCACGAGCCGAGCGTGGCCATGTGGGCCGACCGGGTGGTGGTCATCCAGGACGGCAGAAACCTCGCCGAGTTCCCGGTCGACAAGAGCCACGACCCGCAGGCGCTCGCCGCGCGCTACCAGAGCTCGCTGCGCGGGACGGTTGGGACCAGGCAATGAGCAGGGTCCTGCGCCTGGCGCTCGCCTACCTGCGCCAGCACCCCATTCGCACCGTGCTCACCTCGGCGGCCACTGTGGCCGCGACCTGCATCGTGGTGGTGATCGCCAGCAGCTACGACGCCATGCTCAGGAGCTTCGACACCTTCGCCAACCGGACGTTGGGGCGCTATCAGCTGTCGGTCGCGCCGATCGGCACCGGGACGGAGCAGTCCGTCCCCCGGGAGGCCATGGACGCCCTCCGGGCCGACCCGGCGGTGGCCGCGGTCGAGCCCATGTGGGTCCGGCGCGCGCCGGTCGATGTGAAGTCGTCCGGCGAAGCGCTGCGCGATGAATCCTCCAGGCGCGGGCGCGGCGGCGGCCCCGGTGGTCCGGGAGGTCCTGGCGGGTTCGGTGGCCCGGGCGGTCCGGGTGGCCCCGGCGGCCCGGACGGTCCGGGCGCCCCTGGGATGCCTCCCGGCGGCTTCGTTCCCCAGCTTGCCGTGCTCGGCCTCGACTCGGCCGAGCCGCCCTTCGCCATGCTCCGCGGCCGCTGGATCGACCCTGCCAAGCCCGGGGCGCTCGAGACCGTGATCGGCGCGGGCGCGGCCCGGCGGCTGGGGGTGGGCGTCGGCGGCGAGCTCTCGGTCGGCAAGGGCGAACGCGCGGCGACGCTCGGCATCGTGGGCATCGTGGACGCGCCGGCCGTGACCATGTCCTACGGCAACACCGCGATGAAAATCCTCTCGCCGGGCGTGGGCGAGCTCTTCGTGCCCATGGCGCTGGCCGAACGGATCCATGGATGTCCGCCGGCCGCGAGCTTCGCAGGCGTCTCGGTACGCTCGGGCGTGGACATCAACAAGTTCCGGTTCGGCTGGGGCCCTCGGCTGGCCGGATTCCCCGTGCCCGTGCAGTTCCAGGAAGCCAGCGACATCGAGGAGGCCCTCGACGAGAGCGCTGCGGCCGACAACGTCCGGCTGATGTCCTACGGGGCGACGGGCATCTGCATGCTGGTGGCGCTGCTCGTGGTCTTCTGCACGCTGACCATGGGCGTGGGTGAGCGCGTCCGCCAGTTCGCCATCCTGCGCTCGGTGAGCTTCACCCGGGGCCAGGTCGCGGCGCTCATCGCGATCGAAGGGCTCTTGCTCGCCACCATCGGCTTCGCCGGCGGCCTGCTCCTCGGCAAGGCCCTGCTCCCGCTGGTGGCGCGCTTTGCCGGCCGGATGCTGCACCACGGTCTGACGATGGGAATCCACAGCGCGATGCTGGGTGCGGTCTCGGCCTACGGCGGGGCGCTGCTGGCGTCGGTCATCCCCGCCTGGCGCGCCACCCGCGTGAAGCCGCTCGACGCCATGGCGCCGCGCTCGGACGCCGCGGGGCCCGGGCGCTTTCCGCTCGCCACCACGATCCTGGCCCTGGCGCTCTTGGCCGTCAACCCGCTCCTGGTCTTCGTCTTCCCCCCGGAGTTCGAAGGCGGCGTGGTCGCCTGCATGGTGGCCGGCTTCCTGGCCATGGCCGCCGGCTTCGTGCTGCTGGCCCCCGCGGTCGTCGCCTTCGTCGACCGCGCGATCGGTCCGGTGCTGGCGCGCGCCCTGGGCATCGAGCCGAGATTGCTCGCCAGCCAGGTGACCAGCCACCTCTGGCGGACGGCCGGCGCGGCCATGTCCATGACCGTGGGGCTGGGGCTCTTCGTCGGCGTGCACGTGTGGGTCTTCACCATGCTCGACGGCTTCGTCCCCGGCAAATGGGCGCCCGACGCCGTCGCCATCTTTAGCCCGGACGGCCTCGACCCGGAGAAGGCCGGCGACGTGGCTCGCCTCCCCGGCGTGGACCCGCAGCGCTGCCTGCCGGTGGTCGTCGAACAGCCGCAGCTGGTCAAGGACCTGACCGGCAGCGCCGAGCGGGCCTCGGTCATCCGGCAGAACAACGTGGTCATCGCCGGAATGGACCCCCGGCGGGCCTTCGGCGGCGCCCGTCCGCTCTTCGAGTTCGAATGGGTGGCCGGCTCGCCGGAGGAAGCGGTCGGCCTGATGGAGAAGGGTCGGGCCTGCATCGTGCCCGACCACTTCCTGCGCGAGGCCGGGCTGAAGGTCGGCGACTCCTTCTCGATGGTGCCCCCGGAGAACCCGTCGAACCTGGTGAGCTACACCGTCGCCGGGGCGGTGCGGCTGCCGGGCTGGCACTGGCAGACCAAGCAGACCACCTTCCGCCCGCGCAACCACCGGACCGCGGCCCTGGTTTTCGCCGACTACGCGTCGGTCTCAAGGGACTTCGGCCTGCGCCGGGCCTCGCACGTCTGGTTCTCCTACGCGCCGGGCGGCGACCCCGAGCGGATCGCCGCCGAGGCCGGCAAGCTCTACGGCGGCATCCTCGGCAAAGAAGTCGTCGTCGGCAGGCCCACCCGGGACGGCCCCTGCGTGCGAGTGGTCTCCACCGAGTCCACCCGCCGGATGACCCGCGCCGCCGCCGGGCTCTGGATCTGGACGGCCAGGGTGCTGACCTTCCTGATCGTGCTGGTGGCCTGTTTCGGAGTGCTCAACGTGATGATCGCCGCGGTCCGCGCGCGGCAATGGGACATGGGCGTGCTCCGGGCGCTGGGCTTCACCCGCTGGACGCTGGTCCGCGCGGTCGTGGCCGAGGGGCTGCTCATCGGCTGCGTGGCCTGCATCCTGAGCGTGGGCTTCGGAGTGCTCGCCGGCTGGTGCGGCAGCGGATACGCCCAGTACATCAGCTTCTTCGGCGGCATGAACCCCGATCTGGTGGTGCCGTGGCTGCCCATCGTCGTGGGCGTGGTTCTGGCGCTCGCTCTGGCGGCGTTGGCGGCGCTATGGCCGGCCGTCTCGATCGGCCGGGCGAAGCCCCTGGCGCTTCTGCAGCAGGGGCGGGGGGCGCTGTGATGGCGAGGCGTCTCCACGACGAGCGCGACGGGCATGGGCGTGCATCTCCGCCTCAGCCCCGGTATCGCCATCGCTATCGAAATCGCTATCGGAGCGAGGCGATCGTTGGCCCTCGATCAGGGTTTCGCCCGCTGCGGCGGGCTCCGACCACGATACCGATACCGATGGCGATAGCGACAGCGATGTCGATGTCGATGTCGAGGTCGAGGGCGAGGGCGAGGTGGAACCGGCCGGCTTCCTCTGCATCTGGGAGAGGGCTGGGACCCGCCCGCCGTAGCCTGGGCGAAGGCGGGTGCGGAGTTCACCTGTCCCGCGGGCGGTGCTCGTGCGTACTGTAGGATGCATCGGACGCGCCTGGAAACGCGCGGGTTGCGGGCCTCCGGAGGCGGCGGGAACGAAGCGATGAGTGCGGCAAGAGCAAGTCGTCGAGAGCGCCCGGCCGGCTTCTCGCTGGTCGAGATGCTCGTGGTCATCGCTATCATGGCGGTCGTGGCCGGGGGCGTGGTCTGGCTCTCCGGCGGCGCGCGGGGCGCTGCGGAGGAGAAGGCCATCCAGGCCGAACTGGCCACGATCCGCAAGGCCTGCCTGCAGTTCAAGGCCGACATGGGCGAGCCGCCGCAGTACCTGGCGGAGCTGATGCAGTCGCCGGACCCGGCCGACTCGCCCGGCGGCTGGTGGTGGCGGGAGCCTTCGAGTCGTCCCGATGCGCGCCTCTGCAAGTTCGATCCGGCCACCGGTCGGGGCTGGAACGGGCCTTACATCAAGGCGGAGTTCGTGAGCACGGACACCGATGCGGATGCCGGCGACGATCCGGACAGGGCGACGGAGCTGCGGTTGGAGACAGCCGCGTCCTACGTGCCGTCAGGGCACACCAGTCCTCCGGTCGTCTCCTCGGTCGGCAAGCGTCTGGCGATTCTCGTGTCCGACTTTCAGGGAGGCCAGAAGAGATATCCGGGCGATGCCCGGCGCCTGCTCTCGCACTATCAGCTGGATCTCACCCGCAGCGACGAGACCTTCGTCCGGTTCGTCGAGTACGACCAGGGCAGCGATCCGTTGGCGCCCGCGTCGGCCCGCAAGGTCGCCGGGCTGGGCCTGGGCTTCAAGGTGACGCCATGAGCGGTCATGCGAACGACGAGGCAGGGGCGGATTTCAACCCCGCCCCTACGATGGCCTGCCTGGCGCAAGGGCATGGCGATGCGCTTCCGTCTTTCCCGGTAGCTTCGGAGAACCGCAGAATGTCGAATGTCGAACTCCGAATGTCGAAGGACGAGGGCGGGCGCAGGGCCACTTTGGACTTCGATATTCGACATTCGGTGTTCTGCGGTTCCGCCGTCGGTCGTCCCGGACGTTCGGCCGCCAGTCGCAAGGGCCTCTCGTTGATCGAACTTCTGGTCGTGGTGGCCATTCTGGCGGTCGTGGCCGGGATGGTCGTCTCCATGACCGACAACCTCGACTCTCGCACGCGCTACGACGACACCGCCAGGCGCCTGGCCGAGATCCGCTCGGCGATACTCGGCCCCGACGCGGTGTCGGCGGATGGGCAGTTGCTCAGCGGCGGATTCCTGCAGGACATGGGGCGATTGCCGACCTCCGATCTGGAGCTGTTGGAGCAGGGGACGCTACCGACCTTCACCTACGACAAGGCCTGGAAGACGTGGTATGGTTGGCACGGCCCCTATCTGGCGGCTCCCCCTCGCAGGCGCGAACCCGACGAGAGCAGGGACCTTTCGCCGAAGGATGGGCTGGAGGACAAGGTCCATCTGTACGATGGCTGGGGTAATGACTTCAGGGGGTGGGAGGTTCAGGCCAGTCGCTCATACAGCGTCTACAGCTGCGGCGGAGAAGGGGCCTACAACAGGGAGCTTCCCGACTCCAGCATGCCGCTCATCGCCCATGCGGAATGGGAATCCGACTGGACCGGGCTTCTTGATGTGGAGGTCACCAACCACACATCCACGGTTTTCTCCGGAGTGCAGTTCAAGATCGCCATTCCGCTCGCCTCTCAGGGCGGTATCGCTAGCGACAACGCCAGCGTTGTCATTCCGGCTCGAGATGCGTCTTCAGGGGTGTCGTCTTTTTCCAGGTTCTTCTTCGAAAAAGCCTCGTTGCGTGTCCCCAATGGCCGGCGCATGCTCTTCCTGGTGGATGCGGGTGATGGCAGACGGATTGCCGCCAATGGGAGCCGGATAGCCGGCAACGACTTCACCACGCCTCCCATCTGCTGCGAACTCAAGGTCTCCAGGCGCCTGTCGCCGCGCGCGGAACTGATCATCCGGTGACCCCCATGCCCAAATCCCCCCCCGCCCCCGCCGCCGCCCCCGTCTCCGCCCGCACCGCCCGCTCCTCCGGCGCCGTGCTGGTCCTCGAGTCCGACGACCTGGCCCTGCGCGGCGCGGTGATCCGCGGCGTCTCCGCCGGCCGGTTCTCGGTCGCCGCCCACGCCGAATCGTCGGCGCTGGGCCTGGGGAGCGCCCTGGGCGAGGTGCTCCGCGAGCTGCGCGCGGCCGGCGTCGAGGTGCCGGCGCGGACCATCATGCTCTCGTCCCAGGTCCACGCCATGGTGCTCGATCTGCCGGTGGCTCCGGAGCGGCCGCTTCCCTGGAAGCAGATGCACGAGATGCTCCGCTGGGAGCTCGAGCCCTACATGACCCGCAGCCGCGCCCGCCGGATCGGGGCGATCCTGGTCGGCCGCGGCTTCATGAGCGCCACCGACCTCGAGCGCCTGGTCCGCGAGATGGAGGGGCGCCAACCGGGCGGCGGCTCCGGCGCGGGCGCCGGCGGCAACGGCCGGATCGGCGACATCCGTCCCCGGCGCTTCGGAGAGCTGGCCGTCGAGGCCGGCTACGTCACCCGGGAGCAGCTCGACGAGTGCCTGAACTTCCAGCAGTCGCTGCCGAGCTTCGAGGGCGCGCCGGTCTGCGGCTGGACCCCGCTCGAGTCCCCGCCTCAGAACGGGCGTTGGAAGTGGCTGGTCGCCGGCGTGGCCGAGGACTGCCGCCGGCACATGGCCGGGACGCTCGACCGGCACGGCCTGAAACTGGCGGCGCTCTATCCGCTGGTGGGCTGCTCCGCGGCCTGCCTCGACGGCGCCGCCGCGGGCCGGTCCGGGGCGGTCTTCGAGTACCACGGCGGCTTCCTGGGCTGCGTGCACCTCTCGGCCGACGGCCGGGTGACCGAGAGCCGTTCGGCCTTCAGCCATGCCCCGGGCGTGCCCGCCGACGAGTGCGCCGGGCTCTGCGATCCGGACGCGGCCCGGGTGTGGCTGGCCGGGCGCTGGCCGGACCTGGAGGCCGCCACGGCGATGCTCTCGTCCTGCCTGGGCCGCTCCTGTGCGGTGCTGCCCGTGGACGTGGAACTCCCCCCCGGCTCGGAGCATCCGGCGGCCGCCTTCGCCGCGGCGGGCGGCGCGGCCGCGCATTTCCTGGGTCGCGAAGGCTCGCGCCGGGTGGCCGGCGTGCCGGCCGTCGACCCGCGGCCTCCGCTGGTCAGGAGCGTCCCGTTCTGGCTTGCCACCGCCTCCGCCCTGGCCGCCGGGCTGCTCGTGGTCGCGGGCGTGGGCAGCCGGATGGGGCGGCTGGGCCGCGATGCCGTCATCCGGGCCGGCGACGAGGCGGCGGCGCTGCGCAACCAGGTGTCCGCGCTGGAGGCGGAGTTGGGCCGGGAGCGCACCTGCGTCGAGTTCCTGGAAAGGACGCTGCCGGCGCGCCAGGCGCTGGTGCCGTCCTTGCTGCAGAGCCTGGAGGCCGGCTGGTCGGACGAGGTCGTCATCCGGCGGATCGACGAGCGGCCAGACGGCCGCATCGAGATCGGCGCCTGGGGACTCACGCCCGAGGGCATCCAGGCCTTCAGGATCGAGCTCCAGAGGCACCTGCGCGGCTGGCGGCTGGTCGATGCCGGCAAGCCGGTCCGGAAGGAGAGCGGCTGGGGCAACCTGCCCGGCTATGGATTCGAAGTCACGCTCGTGGCGGAGGACGGCCGATGAGCGAGCGCACCTCCTCCCGCAACGCCGCCGTCCTGGCCGCGCTGGCCGTCGCGGCGTGCGCCCTGGTCGCTTCGGCGGTCTTCGCCTGGAAGCAGTTCGGCGGTTTCCGCCGGGACTTGCGGACCCTGGCCGCGCGGCCGGAGTCCGACCGGACCGTCGAATCCATAGCCGGACAGGTTCGCGAGTTGGGGGCGCGCCGAGCGGAGCTTCAGGCCCGGACCGCGGAGATGGCCGGCCGTGCCCGCGAACTCCGGAAGCGGCTCATGCCCATGGAGCCGGACGCGTCGCGGAAGCTCAAGCTGGAGGTGCTCGATCTGGCCGCGCGCTGCGGGCTGGTCGTGGAAGAGGTCAAGCCCATGCTCATGGGCGGCAGGAACCTCGACCCGGAGTGGGCCTGTCCGGTCGCGACGGCTCCGGGGAACGGCCCCGGATCCATTGCCGGGAGCGAGGCCGGCTCGATCGCCTTCTTGAAGAAGCTCCCCGCCGGCGAAGACTATCGCCGGCCGCTCGTGGAGCTCGAGTGCACCGCGGAGTACGAGGCGGTCCGCCGCTTCTTCGCGGAGCTGGGCGGGCTCTCCTGGAACGTCACGCCGGTGAGCTTCGGCCTGGCCCGCACCGGCGAGGCCGCGCCGGCACCGGCGGCAGACGCGGGGGACGAGGCCTACGGCGCGAGCGCGCCGGCCCGGTGGGTCCGCGACGACGGCCGGCTGCGGGTCAGCGTCGTGCTGGCACTTTAAGGGAGGGCGGGATGCGCTGCGTTACAGGCCGGAGCAGACACCCCTCACCCTGGCCCTCTCCCCCAAGGGGAGAGGGGATGGCCCTTACCCAACGACTCCCTCTCCCCTTGGGGGAGAGGGCTGGGGTGAGGGGTGTGTCCATCCGTTGGCCCGGCGCTCGGCGACTTGCCCAAGTCGACAGAGGGGAACGCTAGAATGCCCGTTCCCCTGCACGTCGTCCTCGACCCGGTCGTCCGCGCCGGGCTCGTCGATCCGGAGACCGCCAACCGCGTCCGCCGGGACGTGCAGCAGAACCGCGCCGATCCGGTGCAGTCCCTCTCTCTGCACGGTCGCGTGCCGGTCTCGTCGATCTACCGGGCCGTGGCCTTCGACCGCGGGATCGAATACGTCGAGGGCCCGCGCCTGGCGCTCCGGCGGGAACTCGTCCGCAAGATCCCGCGCGCGCTCGTCCGCCGCAAGGCGGTGTTGCCGGTCGAGGAGCGGGCCGACGCCGTGCTCTGCGCCGGCTGCGAGATCGAGGGCCTCGGCGACGCTCACCTCGAGGAGGCCCTGCGCCAGGCGTTCGGGAAGCCGGTACGGATGGCCCTGGCCGATCCGGGCGAGCTCCGGCCGCTGGTCGAGCAGGCGCTGGAGGAGCCCTCGGCCGCTCCGGCCGCGGGAGCCGCCGATCCCTCGGCCGAGGACGCCGTCGGCTTTCTGGCGATGATCGTGCGCGAGGCCTTCGTCCACCGGGCCTCGGACATCCACGTCGAGCCCGAGGAGAAGTCCTGCCGGATCCGCTTCCGGATCGACGGCGATCTGCGGGTCTTCCGCTCGGGCATCCCCCACGCGCTGGCGTTGGCGGTGGTCTCGCGCGTCAAGGTGCTGGCCCGGATGGACATCGCCGAGAGCCGCGAGCCCCAGGACGGCAGCTTCGCCTGGGAGGTGGAGGGCTCGGGCGGCCGGCGCTTCGACGTTCGCGTGGCAACCGCCCCGACCCAGCACGGCGAGCGCGCCACGCTGCGCCTGCTCGGGGCCGAGGCCGTGGGGTTGACCCTCGGCGACCTGGGCTTCGCCCCGGCCATGGGCGAGCGCTTCGGCGAGCTCGTCCGGCGGCCGTCCGGGATGGTGCTCCTGACCGGTCCGACGGGCAGCGGCAAGACCACCACGCTCTACGCGGCGCTGCGCGAGATCAACGGGCCGCGGCTCAACATCCTGACCGTCGAGGACCCGGTGGAGTACCTGATCCCCGGCGTCTCGCAGATCGGCGTTGACGTGGCCGGCAAGGTCACCTTCGCCTCGGCGCTGCGTTCGCTCCTGCGCCACGACCCGGACGTGCTCATGATCGGCGAGATCCGCGACAAGGAGACCGCGGACATCGCGCTCCGCGCCGCGGTCACCGGACACCTGGTCTTCTCGACGCTGCACACCAGCACGGCGGTCGGCACGGTCACCCGCCTGGTGGACATGGGCTGCGAGCCCTACATGGTCGCGGCCACGCTGACCGCGGCCGTCTCCCAGCGGCTGGTCCGGAGGCTCTGCCCGGGGTGCCGCGCGCGGCGCGCCGCCGGCGCCGGGGAGCTCGCCTTCCTGCGGATCGCTGCCGGCGAAGCGCAGGTCTGGGAGCCCCGCGGATGCCTGCGCTGCCAGATGACCGGCTTCCACGGACGGATCGGGATCTTCGAGATGTTCGAGGTCGACGACGCCGTCCGCGAGAAGGTGGCCGCCGGCCTTCCCGAGCGCGAGGTGGCCCAGGCCGCGACCAAGCTCATCACTCTGCGGGCCGACGCCATCGACAAGGTCCTGGCCGGAGTCACCACCGTGGCCGAGGCCCGGCGCGCGGTGGTGCTGGATCAGGACTGGGCGGCCCCGGCGCCGGAACCCGGCGGGGCTGAGGGCGGCTGAGCGTGCCCAGGTTCAGGTACATGGCCCTCGATTCCCAGGGCGTCCGCCGGCGGGGGATCTGCCAGTCGGCTGATGCCCAGTCGGCGGCCTCCGCGCTGCGCGCCGAGAATCTTCTGGTAGTCGAGCTCCGGAAGGCATCCCCGCTCTCCGGCGGCGACCTGGCCTCTCTGCGGACCAGGGCCCGGGCCGGACTGGTCGAGGCGGTGGGGCTCTGCCGGCGGGTGACGCGCCGCGACGTCATCCAGTTCTTCCGCCAGCTCGGCCTGATGATCCGCTCGGGGCTCACCGTGCTGCGCTCGCTCGAGGTCTTCAGGGACCAGTGTCCCAAGCTGCGCCTGGCCAGGGCGGTGGGCCGGATCGCCGAGCGCATTCTGAAGGGCTCGACGCTTTCGGCGGCCTTCGAGGCCGAACCGATATTTCCGCCGCTGGCCGTCAGGATGATCGCCACCGGCGAGGCCACCGGGGAGCTCGACGTCATCCTGGACCGGATCTCCGACCAGATGGAGCACGAGGCCGAGGTCCGCAACAGCCTGCTCACCAGCCTGATGTACCCGGCCCTGGTGATGCTGATCACGGCCGGGGTGGTGACGTTCCTCGTCACGAAGGTGCTGCCCAAGTTCGCGCAGCTCCTGGCCGTCCGAAACATGGTCCTGCCGCGCTCGACGCAGTTCCTGCTCGACGCGGCCGCGTTCCTGAACCAGTGGGGCCTCTGGATCCTCGGCGGCATCGCCGTGGCGCTGCTGTCGGTGGGCGTGGCCTGCACGACCCGGCGGGGGCGTTACGCGGTCGACCGGACGCTCCTGGCCGTCCCGGTCGTCGGCCGGGTGATCACCCTGGCCTTCGTGGCCCATTTCGGCCGGACCATGGCCGTGCTCTTGAAGAGCGGCCTGCAGATCCTCGACGCCCTGAAGCTCATGGGCGATACCGTGGGCAACAAGGCCTTCGGCGCGGTGCTCGGCCGGGCCGAGCAGGAGGTCCTCGAGGGCCGGCCCATGTCGAGCGGGCTGCGTGGCCGGATCGTGCCCCGGCTGCTCCCGGAGATCGTCGGCACCGGCGAGGCCACCGGCGCCCTGGACTCGGTCCTCGAGGAGATCGGCACCCACTACGAGCAGCGGCTCAGACGCGAAATCAAGCTGCTGGCCACGCTCTTCGAGCCGGCCATGATCCTGATCGTCGGCGGCATCGTCGGCTTCGTCTACATCGCGTTCTTTCAAGCCCTCTACCAGGTCTCGGCCGGAGGGCGGTGAGGAGATGGGCATGAACATCCGGCTGAAGATCGCCGCGGGGGCTATGTTGCTCGGCGGCCTGTTCCCGACGGCGGTGGCCGGCGAGCCGGCGCCGAAGCCGAGTCCGACCGGTCAGGCCGGTCAGACCAGTCCGACTGGTCCGACCAGTCCGACGGAGCCCCCGCCGGCCCCCGCGGCACCAGCTGCGCCGGAGCAAACGGCCGCCAAGCACAATCCCTTCGTCCCCTCGGCGGCGATGCGCGAGCGCGCGCGCCGGGCCGGGGCCTACGGCGACGGGGGCGCGGCCCTCGGCGGCGACGGCGGCGTTCCCGTCCTGGTCGGGATCATCGTCCGGGACAAGGCGGTGCTGGCCTGCTTCCGGAGCGGCGGCGCCACGACGCTGGTCGAGCCGGGGGATGCCTTCCTGTGCGGGGGCGTCCGGTTCGTCTTCGTGAAGTACGCCGCCGAGGCGGTGACGCTGCAGGATCAGGATGGCGCGAAGGTCGAGATGCGTCTCGGCTCCAGGGAGAAGCGGTGATCCGCGCGCTCGGCGCATGGAGGTTGCCGGACATGAGAAGAACGATCGTTGCCTGGTGTTCGTTGTCGCTGCTGGTGCCGGCCTGGGCCGGGTGCGCCCCGCGCCCGGGTTCCGGAGCCGCCGCGCCCGCCGCCGGCTCCTGGAACGGGCCCGGGTGGGATAAGGAGAGCGAGCCCTTCGTCCGGGTCCTCAGCGGTCAGGAGGTCAAGAGCCTCGACGAGGCGACGGCGGCGGCGGGGGCGGCGGGCAAGCCCCCGGCCCCGAAGGTCGACGGGCTCGAGGAGATCCGGCTCGACGTGGTCAGCCTCGAGGACATGCCGCTGGGCCAGGCGGCGCTGATGCTCACCAAGATGATCGGCCGCAACGTGGTGGCCTCCTCCGAGGCGCGCGACCGCCGGGTGAGCCTCTACCTCCGGAACGTCTCGGCCCGGGCGGCCATCGAGGGGGTCTGCCGCCTCAACAACCTCTGGTACCGCGAGGACCCGGAGATGATCCGGATCCTGACCGCCGAGGAGTACGGCAAGGAACTCGTCGTCAGGCGCGACGAGCAGACCCGGCTCTACTACCTCAAGAACGCCTCGGCCCCGGCGGTGGCCGACATGGTCGCGGCGCTGATGCCCGACCAGGTGCAGTACGTCCGCCCCTCGGACGAGACCAGCTTCGGCCATGTCGGCACCGACGGCGACGACCCGATGAGCAACTCGGGCTCCACCTCGACGAACGGCACGAGCTCGACCACCACGCTCGCCGACGGCACGGTCGTGAACAACGGGACGGCGGGCAACTACTCGAACCGCGGCGTCGCGCGGGCCAACTACGGCTACTCGCTTGCCGACGTCCAGGGCGGCTATCAGCAGGGCCTGAGTGCCGGCAAGATCGAGCAGCTCGACAAGGTCTCCGGCAGCCGCGGCAAGGGCGAGGTCGGCGCCGGGGCCATCGCCGAGAAGACCGGAGCGAGCCTGCCGGCGACCATCTCGGTCTTCCTCCGCAACAACTGCATCGGCGTGCGGGCCTCGCAGGAGTCCCTGCACCGCGAGATCGGCAAGCTGGTGGAGGCGCTGGACACCCCCACGCGCCAGGTGCTCCTGGAGGTCAAGGTCCTGAAGGTCGCGCTGGGCGACGGCTTCGAGTCCTTCTTCGACGTGGCCTACAACAACGACAAGACCAATCCGGCCGTGACCGCGAGCCAGCTGCCGGGCGCCACCATCGGCGGCAGCACCGTGTCCTTCACCTACCTCGACCACCACGTCGAGGCCACCATCAAGATGCTCAAGAGCGACAACCGCCTCCACTCGGTGGCGACCCCCATGCTGCTGTGCGCCAACAACGCCCCGGCGGAGTTCTTCTCGGGGGTGACCCGCATGCTGGTCACCAACTACGACTACGAGACCCGCTACTCGGAGACGGGCGTCGCCACGGACATCGCCCGCCCGGTGGTCGCGGAGCGCGAGATCGGCACCGAGGTGCGGATCAAGCCCTCGATCAACGCCGACGGCACGGTGACCATGCGCTTCTATCTCGAGATCGCCTCGGTCAACGAGAAGGGCGCCAACATCTACCAGGTCAAGGGCGACGAGCTGGTGGCGTTGCCCATCGACACGGTGGACAACGAGAAGGTCGAGAGCATCGTGGTCGCCAGCCACGGCCAGGCGGTGGTGATGGGCGGGCTGATCACCGAGAGCGTCAGCAAGGCCAACGACCGGGTGCCGATCCTGGGCGACGTGCCCCTGCTCGGCTTCTTCTTCCGCAAGCAGGTGGACCGGACCGCCCGGAATGAAACCGTGGTGGTCATCGTTCCCCACATCGTCGGCACGGCGGCCGATGGCGGGAAGGAGTCCGAGGGCGTGGCCCGGGACAACTCCACCCACCCGTGGGTGACGCGCGACCGGAAGAAGCTCACCGATTGGGACGACAAGAGGGAGAAGCTCAGGGAGCTCGACAGGTAGCCAGGTGCAAGGAGCACGACTGGGCGAAGGAACTCGGCGCGAGGCTCGTCTCCATCCAGAAGGAGGACGGATCCTGGGTCAACAAGTCCGACCGCTGGCAGGAGGGCAGCTCCGTCGTCTGCACCGCCTTCTCGGTGCGCGCGCTGGCCAGGTGCATGGCGGCCAGCCCGGAGTGATCCTTCAGCCACAGATGAACACAGATAGACACGGATAACAGCGGCGACGGGAAGCCTATGCCATTCGCCGGGGACAGGGCGATGCCGTTGCCGACTGCGGCGCATTCTCGCGCCATCCGTGTTCATCGGTGTCCATCTGCGGCTGGAATACGGCGGAAGTCCGGGGAAGATAACAGCGAAGGGAGCTGACCATGCGCATCCTCAGGAAGATCGTGCTCTGGACCGTCGGCATCGCCGCCGTCCTGGCCCTGGCCGGGTTTGTCTTCTACAAGACCCAGATGACCCACCACAGCGCGGCCGGCGCGGAGCCCGCGGCCGTCAAGCCCAGCGGCGACGAGACGCTCGACGCCATCCGCCGCGGCATCGAGTTTCTCAAGGTCCACCAGGAGGCCGACGGCGAGTTCTCCGCCGGGGTGCTCGACCCCAAGCCGGCCTTTACCGCCATGGTGGTCGACGCCATGCTGCGCTCGCCCGACCACTACGACGAGGGGAACCCGGTCGTCGCCAGAGCGGTCCAGGCCATCCTTTCCCACCGGCAGGACGACGGCGGCATCTACACGCCGGCGCTGGGGCTCGGCAACTACTGCACGTCGGTGTCGGTGATGGCCCTCTCGCGGCTCGAGAACCCCGCCTATGAGCCGATCATCAAGGCGGCCCGCGGGTACATCCTGAACGCGCAGCAGCCCAACGGCGGCATGGCCTACGGCGGTTCTGGCCGCGCGGACCTGTCCAACACGGCCATGGCCCTGGACGCCCTGCGCGCCGCGGGACTCGACGAAAACAACGATGCCTTCAAGCGCGCCGCGGCCTTCGTGGCCCTCTGTCAGAACGACCCCGAGACCAACCCGGAGGCCTACGCCGCGGTGGTCAACGACGGCGGCTTCATCTACCGGCCGGGCGAGTCCAAGGCCGGCGAGGTCCAGGGGCGGGACGGCAGGGTCGGCTACAAGAGCTACGGCCTGATGAGCTACGCGGGCCTCGTCTCCTTCCTGTGGGCCGGCGTCGACCGCGAGGACGCGCGCGTCAAGTCCGCCTACGGCTGGGTCGAGAAGAACTGGACGCTCGACGAGAACGTCAACCTCAAGGACGCCGGGCTCTACTACTACTACGTGACCATGGCCAAGGCCTTGAAGGCCTACGGTCGACGGGAGATCAAGACCGCCGACGGCGTGGTCCACGACTGGCCGAAGGAACTCGCCGCCCGGGTCGTCTCGCTCCAGAAGCCGGACGGCTCCTGGTCCAACGCCAACGAGAAGTGGTTCGAAAAGGACCCGGTCCTGGTCACCGCCTACATGGTGCGGACGCTGTCCATCTGCCATGAGGTCATGAACGAAGCTCCGGCCAAGGCTCCGGACAAGGCGAGGGAGAAGGCCGGGTCGTAACGCCTGGCGGGTCCCTGGTTCCTGGTTCCGGGTTCCGGGCATGATTCAAATCGGGGTGACAAACCCGAGGCAGATCCTTCGTGCGCAAGAACTACGGACACTGCCAGAAGAGAGCAGCAACAGCAACGGTGCCCCTTCACAGGGGCTTCGCGAAGCGAGAACCCACCCTTTGGAGTTTTCCTGCTCACCAACCCGCGCTTCTCCGCGTGCCATCTGCCCCGCGGTCTCGATTCGGGGCGGGGGCACGTTTCAATCCCGGCGGCCGCAAGGCCGGCGGGTTGAAACGGCCTTTCCGACGAAGTCTCTTTGGAGCCGGAAGGAAGCAGGAACACTGCGCTCGTCAGGAACCGCAGACGTGTATCTCCACCGGGGGTGCCCCCGCCCCGAATCGAGACCGAGGTGCACTCCGGTTGCGGCCAGTGGCATGAGGCGGCGACAACGGCCTCGTTCCGCCAACCTGCCGTTCCCAAAACCCGACCAGCGCTTCCATTCAAGGTCCGTTCTCATTGACAACGTTGGGCGGCTCCCGGCTCGCGCGGCTCGATACCCGCAGGGCGTTTGAGAGCCGAGCCGCTGCCGCGCTGCTTCCCTAACTGAGGTCGGATCGCGGCCCGGGTCAATGCCAGGTGCCCAGGCCTGCGCTCCTTGCCGAGCCTGCTACTCATCGGCCATCGCCATCGAGCGATCGGCCCGCCATCTTGCCCCATGGCCGGTTGCCTATTCGACATAGCTTGACGGTCTCTCTGTGGTGGCTATAGTCGTCTTGCCCGTAAGCCATGGAATCTGATGCGCATAGAGGAGAGGCCGGTGACCGATACGGATTCTGGGCCAGCTGCCCCGCTTAGCCGAGTTCGGGCGCTGGTCCTGGCCTTGGCGGCGTTGCCAGGTTGCGCGCAGAAGGCTGATAAGAAGGTCTTACCAACCCAGCTTGCGGTCTGGCCAACGGCCAGTCCTACTTCCTGAGCCTGAACGGGTTCGTCTTCGTGCGTGGACAGGATCGAAGCGAATACCGGGCGGTGGTCGACAAAGTGCTGAGCGTCTTCGCCAGCTACGAACCGCGCCCGGAGCCCGAGCCGCCGGATGCCGGCCGAACGGGGCGGCTGATCCTGCCGGAGAAGTCACTGAACCCTCAACCGTGAACCCTGAACTCGGAACTCGGAACTCGGAACCCGTTCAGTCCCTCATTTCCACTTCCGCCACCACCGGCCTGTGGTCCGAAAGCTGCGAGTCGATGGCCCGCTGCCTGTCGATCTTCCAGCCCGTCGGGACCAGGATCCAGTCGATGAGGGCGCGCGGCCGGTCCGACGAGAAGGTCAGGTCGCCTTCCGCCGGAGGCCCCTGAAGACCCGTGGCGAAGCGGCCGCTCTCGAGGAGCGCGGAGAGGGCGGTGCGACCGTCGGCCGTCCTCGCGGCGTGCGGGAATCCCGCCGGGGTGGAGTTGAAGTCGCCGGCGGCGATCAGTGGCGGCCCTCCGTCTGCCGATAGGCCGACGATGACCTCGGCGGTGGCGACGCGGATCGGCTCGTCCCGGTGCTCCAAGTGAACGGCCAGGACGCGCACCCGCCTGCCATCGCCGAGGTCCAGGGTGCAGAGCAGCCCCCGCTTCTGGCCGGCGGCCGCGGACTCGAAGCGCGAGCGCGCCGGATAGTCGACGGCCCTTGCCTTGACGATGGGGAAGCGGCTGAGCACCGCGTTGCCGAATCGGAAGGCCAGGAACGGCAGGTGCACGTCGAGGTTGCGCCCCTCGGCGAGGCAGGGGAACCCTGCCTCGCGGGCGATGAACTCGGCCTGGTTGACGCCGCGCGTCCAGGTGCAGCCGAAGTCCACCTCGTTAAGCACGACCACGTCCGGTTTCTCTTCCGACAGCAGCCGGGCGATGGCGCGAAGGCGCTTCTCTCCGGCATCCCTGTCGCGCCCAACCCAGTTGCTCTCGGCCAGCCCGCGGCCGTGGGCGATGTTGTACGTGCCGATCCTGAGCCGGTGCGTTGCGGGAAAGTCAGCCGCGGAGGCGTCGACGGTGCCGAAGATTCTGGCGGCGCGCAGCGGACTGGTGGCCCGCCCCACGGCGTACCAGGAGAACAGGCAGAGCAGCGGCGCGCCGGCAATCAGCAGGACTCGCTTCGCGGTCTTTCTGCCGCCGCTTGCGGCCGCCGGCTGGGGCTTCTCTTGGCCGTTCATCTCGTGCGATTCCATGCCCTCGGCTTGTTCTGGACTCTCCTTAGATTATCCTGGCGGGCGGATCCATCATAGCCGCTCTAAGTCATGCGTCAATCGATGGATGCGAGCGGTCCCGTGGCGCGGGCACAACCGTTGCTTGCCAAGGAGGCAAGGCTTGATCGGGCGCGAATATCCGTCGGTCGGCCGTTGACAGTTGGACCTTTTGGAGGAGAATTCGCCCTCTAATGGCCTTGGCCTCGGGGCGTTCCCGGGACCTCGGCCGGGGTAGCCGCCTCGCGGACCATAGAGGCTTCCGGGGCGGTTCGTAGAAGGAGCGGAGAAGATGTTCAGGCGGCTCGTTGGTCTGGTTGCGTCGCTCGTAGTAGTGGCGGTGATCGGCAGCGGGGCAATGGCGGCGGAGAAGAAGGCCGGCAAGGCGCCGGCGGCCAAGACCGTGACCGGCACGGTCAGCGTCCAGAAGGACGACAAGGGCGAGCTCACCGGCGTCAGCGTCAAGGTCGACGAGAGGAAGACGGTCAAGCTGACCGTGGACGACAAGGCCAAGGAAGTTGCGGCCCTCGACGGCAAGAAGGTCGAGGTCACCGGCAAGATGGCCAAGGGAATGCTCACGGTCGAGAGCTTCAAGGAAGTCACCGAGGGAGGCGAGAAGGCCCCCGCGGGCGGCGAGAAGGCTCCGGCGGGCGGCGAGGGTGCCGAGGGCGGCGCTCCGGCGACCGAGTAGCCTGACTCAAGATCCGCAAAGCACCGGGCCCGGCGGGACTTCTCCCGCCGGGCCCGGCTGTCAGAGCAGGCTGCTGACGGCTAGATTTCGACCGTGAGCAGGTCGTGCCCGACGATGAGCCCCTCGCTGCCGAAGCCCTCGCGGACCTCCTCGACCATGGGCTCGACGGCCACGCCCTGCTGGACGCAGAAATGCTTGAGGAGCAGGCGCCTGACCCCGCGCGCCCTGGCCCACCTGCCCAGTTCGCGCGGCGAGGTGTGGAAGCCGCCCCACTTGTGCTCCTCGATCCGCTTGGTGGGGAAGGAGCACTCGTGGACCAGCAGGTCGCAGCCCTCGGCCAGGTCCATGAGCGAATCGCAGACCACGTTATCGCCGGCCACGACCACGCGCTTGCCGCCGGATTCCACGCTGAAGGCCAGGTTGTCGAGAATCTGCGGCTTGTGTACCGTGTGGACCATTTTCACCCGGTAGCCCTCGCCCTCGAGCGTCCACTGGTCCTCGATCACGTCGCGCGCGGCGTACTCGCGGCCGTGCGGCGGGTAGGTGGGCTGGATCCGGCGGGTGTTGATGTCCTCGCGGTAGAGCTCCTTGAAGAGCGTGTCGCAGAATCGCTCGGTGTCCCGCGGGCCGTAGACTTCGAGCGGGTGGTTGCGGCCGAGCACCCAACTGGTCAGAAAGAGATAGGGAAAATCGCAGTTGTGGTCGTAGTGGTGATGGGTGAAGAAGACCCGGCGCAGGTCCTGGAGCGGCACGCCCGCCTGGACCAGGCGCATGGAGCACCCGCGCCCGCAGTCGAATAGCAGGCTCTCGTTCCCGACCTGCACCACCTGGCCCGGCCCCCAGCGCTCCAGGTCCGGCCGCACCGCGCCGCTGCCCAGCAGAATCAGTTTCACCGTGATGTCCTCCGTTCGGTCTTCAAGTGACTGGACTGGAAGAATAGCTCGTCGGCGGGGGATTGCAACCGGCGACGGGACGGGACGGGACGGTGGACGGTGGAGGGTGGAGGGTGGAGGGTGGAGGGTGGAGGACTTTCTGGGTGGGCGGGGCGGTTGTCATTATGAGAGGCGATCACAGGCGGGCCTGCCGCGGTACCGCCGGGACGCCTTACCAAAGGGGAATCCCATTTGCTTGACACCTTTCGGCGCCCCAACTAGAATCGAGTCGGACGTGCTTTCGCCGCAGCGCGGCCCTACGACAAGCGGCCGGAACCCGGGGTTCGGAACCTTTCGGAGGTCAAACCTGATGGCAGCCAAAATCTACGGCATCTGCTGGCACGGGCGTGGCGGGCAGGGCGCCAAAACCGCGGCGACCATGGTCGCCGACGTGGCCCTGACCCAGGGCAAGTACAGCCAGGGCTTCCCGGAGTACGGCCCGGAGCGCATGGGCGCGCCGGTGCGCGGCTACACCCGCATCTCCGACGCCCCCATCACCATCCACAGCTCCCTGGAGAGTTGCGACGCGGTGGTGGTCTTCGACGACACCCTGCTGGACGTCGTCGACGTCTGCGACAACCTGGTCGAGGGCGGGCCGGTGGTGGTCAACACCGCCAAGGGCCTGGACGAGGTCAAGAAGAGCCTCAAGCTCAAGAGCGGCCAGAAGGTCTTCACGGTCGACGCCAACAAGATCGGCCTGGACGAGATCGGCCGGCCCATCCCCAACGTGCCGATGATCGGCGCGCTCATGAAGGTGACGGACCTGCTGCCCACCGACTCCTTCGCCCACGACATCGAGAAGAAGTTCGGCCGCAAGTTCGGCCAGAAGGTGGTCGACGGCAACAACCGGGCCCTCAAGCGGGCCTACGACGAAGTCAAGGCCGGCTAGCCGGCCCGCGCCGGAACGGCAAGAGGCCAAAGGCCATAGAGAGATAGATAGAGAGGCGATTCATGGCTGAGGACAAAAAGGTCAAGGGCTGGCGCGACGTGGCCATCGGCGGCCTGGTCGAGCCGGGCACCAGCGAGAAGTACAACACCGGATCGTGGCGCAGCTACCGGCCGGTCTGGCACGCGGACCGCTGCATCCACTGTCTGCAGTGCTGGGCGTTCTGCCCGGACGGGTCGATCGTCGCCAAGGACGAGAAGTTCGGCGGGTTCGACTACTACCATTGCAAGGGCTGCGGCCTCTGCGCCAAGATCTGCCCGGTGAAGGGCGAGAAGGCCATCACCATGGTCCTTGAAACCGAGGCCGCCAAGGCCGAGAAGAAGTAAGGAGGCGCGCAAGTGTCCACCACCGTCGCCAACCAGAAGGCCTCCGCCGGCAAGGTCGCCGCCCAGGAAGTGCTGGGCCTGACCGGCAACGAGGCGGCCGCCGAGGCGCTCAAGCAGGTCAACCCGGACGTCGCCGCGGTCTTCCCGATCACCCCCCAGACCGAGCTCATGCACAAGTTCGCCGAGTACGTCGCCAACGGCGCGGTGGACACCGAGCTCATCAATGTGGAGAGCGAGCACAGCGCCATGAGCGCCACGGTCGGCGCCTCGGCCGCCGGCGCCCGCGCGGTCACGGCCACCAGCGCCAACGGCCTAGCGCTCATGTGGGAGATCGTGGCCATCGCGAGCTCGCTCCGCCTGCCCATCGTGATGCCGGTGGTGAACCGGGCCATCTCCGGGCCGCTCAACATCCACTGCGACCACTCCGACACCATGGGCTGCCGCGACCTGGGCTGGATCCAGCTCTACTCCGAGGACAGCCAGGAAGCCTACGACAACATGATCCAGGCCTTCCGCATCGCCGAGAACAAGTCGGTGATGCTGCCGGTGATGGTCACGTTCGACGGCTTCATCATCAGCCACACCATGGAGCGCGTCGAAATCATCTCCGACGACAAGATCGTCCGGAACTTCGTCGGCGAGTACCAGCCCGAGAACTACCTCCTGAACGCCCAGCACCCGGTGACCTACGGGCCGCTGGACCTGCCCGACTGGCTCTTCGAGCACAAGCGCCAGGAGATCCAGGGCTTCTTGAACGCCCCCGAGGTCATCAAGCAGGTCGGGCGCGAGTACGGCGAGATCTCCGGCCGGAGCTACGACCTCCTCGAGAAGTACCGCATGGACGACGCCGAGGTCGCCGTGGTGGCGCTGGGCTCGACCGCCGGCACGGCCAAGGCCGCCGTCGAGGAACTCCGCGCCGAGGGCGTCAAGGCGGGCCTCGTCAAGATCCGCTGCTTCCGCCCCTTCCCCGGCAAGGAGATCTGCGCGGCCCTGGCGAAGTGCAAGGCCGTATCGGTCATGGACCGCTGCATCTCCTTCGGTCTCGAGGGCGGGCCGGTCTTCAACGAGATTCGCGGCGCGGCCTACGGCGCGGGCCTCAAGGTCCCGATGGTCAGCCACATCTACGGCATCGGCGGCCGGGACATCAACGTCACCCAGATCCGCGGCGTCTTCGAGGAGCTCAAGAAGCTGGCCTCCGGCGGCAAGATCGAGGCCGTCGAGAGCTACGTGGGGCTCCGGGAGTAGCCGGGCCCCTGCCGAGGTGACGAGGTAGAGTCCGTGGACGGTCCCCGCGCCCTCAAGCCCGAAGAGCTCCCCGCGCTGGTGGGGCTCTGCAACGCCGTGTTCCGCGCCGAGGGCGGGGACATGGGGCGGGAGTTCGCGTACTACCTCAACAAGGAGAACGCGAGCCGGTTGCGGGTCTTCGTCGAGGGCGGCGAGGTGCTGGCGCACTGCGGCTACCGCAAGTTCGACGCGCTGGTCTTCGGCGCGCGGGTCTCGGTCGGCTGCATCGGCGCGGTCTGCACCCGGGCCGACCGGCAGGGACAGGGACTGGGCACGAAGCTGCTGGCCGATTGTCTCGCGGCCATGCGCTCCGAGGGCGTGGACTTCGCCATGATCTCGGGCGGCCGCGGGCTCTACACCCGGAACGGGGCCGTGGCGGCCGGACGCGGGAGGGACTTCACCTTCCAGGCCGGCGCGGCGGCAGGCTGGGGCGGCGGCGTCTCCGTCAGCCCGGCGGTGGCGGGCGACGCCCCGGCGCTTGCGGCGATCCACCGGGCCGAGCCGGTCAGGTTCGTGCGCGCTCCGGCCGAGTGGGCCGACATCGTCTCCGGGCGCTGGTGCATGAACCGCGCCGCGCGGCTCTACGCGATCCGCCGCTCCGGGGAGCTCGTGGCCTATGCTGCGGTGCGGCTCCCGGGCCGGGATGACGCGTCCGAAGGGGCCATGCTGCTCGGCGAGTTCGCCGGCTGCCGGCGCTCGATCGTCGAGGCGTTGCCGGCGCTGGCGGCGGCGGGCGGGCTCGCGAGCCTGACCGTCCACGCCGCCTCCTGGGACTCGGCGCTGGGCGCGGAACTGGCCGCGCGCGGGCTCGAGGCCCAGGCCGTCCCCGGCATCGGCGGGACGGTGAAGCTCGTCAACCTGCCGCAGTTGCTCGGCAGGGCGGCCAACCTGATGGTCGAGCGCTGCGGCGCGCGCGCCGCGAAGCTCTCGGCCAAGGAGTTGGGCTCCGGCCGGCTGGCGCTCTGCCTCGACGCCGAGTGCCTGGAACTGGCCGAGGCCGACGCGGCCCGGGTGGTCTTCGGCACGCCGGGCCGGACGGAGAAGGCGCTCCTCGAGGGGCGCGGGGAATCGGGCCGGTTGCTCGGGGCGGCGCTGCCGCTCGAGCTGCCCTGGTACGGATACAATTACATTTAGCCGCCTGACGCGGCTGGAAGGATGGCAAAGATGGCACTCAACCTCAAGAAGCTTTCGCACAAGCCGGAGATGCTCGCCCCCGGTCACCGGGCCTGCTCGGGTTGCACCGCGCCCTTCCTGATCAGGCTGGCCCTCAAGATGGTCGACGACGACGAGAAGCTGGTCACCTCCATCGCCACCGGCTGCATGGAGGTGGTCACGACCATCTACCCGTTCAGCGCCTGGCGGTGCTCGAACATCCACAGCGCCTTCGAGAACTCGGCCGCGACCTGCAGCGGCGCGGAGGCCGCCTACCGGGTGCTCTCCAAGCGCGGCAAGGTCAAGGAGAAGTTCAAGTTCCTGGCCATGGGCGGCGATGGCGGCACCTACGACATCGGCTTCCAGTCGCTCTCCGGGGCCATGGAGCGCGGCCACGAGATGCTCTACATCTGCTACGACAACGAAGGCTACATGAACACCGGCATCCAGCGCTCGAGCGCCACCCCCAAGGGCGCCGAGACCAACACCAGCTTCGCGGGCTCGGCCAAGCCCGGCAAGGAGCAGCACCGCAAGGACCTGACCGCGTGCCTGGTGGCCCACGACATCCCCTACGTCGCGCAGGCCTCGGTTCATAACATCCGCGACCTCGGCGACAAGATCTACAAGGGCCTGCATTGCGGCGGCCCGGCCTTCCTCAACGTGCTGGCCCCCTGCCACCGCGGCTGGCGCATCGGCGTGGACCAGGGCGTGGAGTACGCGCGCCTGGCGGTCGAGACCAACTTCTGGCCGCTCTTCGAGGTCGAGAAGGGCGCCTACAAGATCAACTACAAGCCCAAGACCCAGTTGCCCATCACCGACTGGATCAAGGGCCAGGGGCGCTTCAAGCACCTCTTTAACGACAAGAACAAGCACATCGTCGACGAGCTCCAGGCCGAGACCGACAGGAAGTGGAAGAGCCTGCTGCGCCGCGAGGCCGAGGCTCTCGAGGACGCCAAGGCGGCGGCGCCGGCTTCGGCATAGGGTCCTTCCTCAGACTGCCAAAGCGACCGGGGCCCGGCGAAAGCCGGGCCCCTTCGTCTATGAGATGGCCGCGTCGCTGTGGGACGGCATGTGCTTTGCCGGGGGTTATCCCGCGGCGATCTGGTACAGGCCCCGGAGCATCTGGATGCCTCCGAAGAGGATGGCGCCCCAGGCCACGACGTAGGTGCCTCCGCCGGACGCCGCGGAAAGGGTCAGGACCGTGACCAGCGTCCCGCCGGCGCACCAGAGCCCGCCGATGATCAGGTTGCGCACGCCGGCCTTGCGCACCGCCGCCGCCTTGGCCTCTCGAAGAAGGGTGATGCAATCTCGAAGCGGACGGCCGAGTCCCTTGCCCGTCTGCGGGGGGCAGGTAGAATGGGCCGAGGACTCTGAAAAGAAAGCGAGCAGCGGACCATGTCCTCAGCCAAGTCCCCCGTCACCGCCGTGATCGTCGGCGCCGGCCACCGCGCCATGCTCTACGCCTCCTACGCGAAGAAGCACCCGGACGAGCTCCGCATCGTCGGCGTGGCCGACCCGACCGAGTACCGCCGGCGCGAGGCCCGCGAGGCCTTCGGCTTCCCGGCGGAGAACTGCTTCGACTCGGCCGAGGCCCTCGCCGCGCGTGGGCGCATCGCCGACGCGGTCATCAACGGGACCATGGACCACCAGCACGTGCCCACCAGCCTGCCGCTCCTGGCGTCCGGTTACGACATGCTCCTCGAGAAACCCTTCGCGGTGAACGAGGAGGAGATGTGGCGGCTGGTCGAGGCTGCGCGCGCCGGCGGCCGGAAGGTCATGATCTGCCACGTGCTCCGCTACGCGCCCTTCTACGCGGCGATCCGGGAGAGGCTGGCCGCCGGGGCCATCGGCGAAGTCATCAACGCGCAGTACACCGAGCACGTCAGCTACCACCACGTGGCCGTCGGCTACGTCCGCGGCAAGTGGGCGAAGCGCTCCGAGTGCCACGCGACCATGCTCATGGCCAAGTCCTGCCACGACCTCGACCTCATGGCCTGGATGAAGAGCGGCGTGCGTCCCGTGCGGGTGGCCAGCTTCGGCTCGAACTTCCAGTTCCGGCCCGAGAAGGCCCCTCCGCGCTCCGGCACGCGCTGCCTGCTCGACTGCCCAATAGAGGCGGAGTGCCTGTACTCGGCTAAGAAACACTACCTCGACCACCCGCGGCGCTGGCGCTTCTACGCCTGGGCGGCGCTCGAGAACGAGAAGAACCCCACGCCTGAGCGGATGTTCCAGCACATGCGCGACGAGTCGCCCTACGGCCGCTGCGCCTGGAAGTGCGGCCAGGACGTGGTCGACCACCAGTCGGTGGCCGTGGACTTCGCCGACGGCTCGACGGCCACGCTCAACATGATCGGCGGCTGCTCCAAGCCCGACCGGACCATCCACCTGATCGGCACGACCGGCGAGATCCAGGGCAGCATGGAGGCCGAGAGCTTCGTGGTCCGGAAGATCACCCCGGCGCCGGGCGGCCCGGAGTACTCGGAGGAGAATGTCGACCTCAAGGTCACCGGCGACACCACCGGCGCCTTCGGAGGCCACGGCGGCGGCGACATGCGCATGGTAGCCGACTTCGTGCGCTTCATGCGCGACGAGCCGCGCTCGATCTCCTGCACCAGCATCGACGATTCGGTGAGCGGCCACCTCATGGGCTTCCGGGCCGACCGGGCCAGGGAGGAGGGGCGGGGGATCGAAATCCCGACAGGGCCGGGTCTGGCTTGAGAAGCGAAGACATGCCCGGCACTTTTTCAGCGGGCTGCTAGGCTGCGATGCCCCGCCGCTTCCTGATCCGCGTCTTCGGCTGCCAGATGAACCGGCACGACGCCGAGGCCCTGGCCGGGTTGCTGTCTCGCGCCGGGCTCGAGCCGACCGAGGACGAGTCGGCGGCCGACGTGATCCTCTTCGAGACCTGTTCGGTCCGGGCCCACGCCGAGGAGCGGGTCTACTCGTTGCTGGGCAGGCTGAAACCCGTCAAACGCCGGCGGCCGGGACTGGTCATCGGCGTCATCGGCTGCATGGCCGAGAAGGACCGCGAGGCCATCTTCCGCCGTGCGCCGCACGTGAACTTCGCCGTGGGGCCGGGACGCTTGGACGAGATTCCGGAGCTGGTTGCCAGTTGCCAGTTGCCAGTTGCCAGCGGTCGGAACTCTCCTGCTGACTACTGGCAACTGGCAACCGGCGACTGCCATCCGGTTCTCTCCGGCCACAAGGATCGCCTGGAGCTTTCGTCCTCTATCGCCGACCGGCGCGAGCACCCCTGGTCGGCGTTCATCGCCATCAGCCGGGGGTGCTCGTGCCGCTGCGCCTACTGCATCGTCCCGTCGGTTCGCGGCGACCTGGTCAGCCGCCCGCCTGATGAGATCCTCGCCGAGGCCGAGCGGCTCGTGGCCGCCGGGGCCACGGAGATCGTCCTGCTGGGTCAGAACGTCGACGCCTACGGGCGCGATCTGAACCACCAAGACACCAAGACGCAAAGAGTTCACAAAGAAGATGCCGTCTTGGTGCCATCTTTGTGTCTTGGTGGCTTGGTGGTTAGGAACGCCAAGCCGTCGCTCGCCGGGCTGGTCCGGGCGATCGGGGCCCTCGAGCCGCGGGGCCTGCGGCGGCTCTCATTCGTCACCAGCCATCCCCGGGACATCTCCGAGGAGCTGCTCCGGGCCATGGCCGATACGCCGGCGGTCTCTCCCTACCTGCACATGCCGGCGCAGAGCGGCTCCGACCGGATTCTCGACGCCATGCGCCGCGGCTACACCGCCGAGCGCTACCGGGAGCTGGTGGCCCTGGCCAGGAAGCTGGTGCCCGGCGTGGAGATCGCCAGCGACTTCATCGTCGGCTTCCCCGGCGAGACCGAGGAGGACTACCTGGCCACCGAGCGGCTGGTGCGCGAGATGGAGTTCCAGCAGGCCTTCGTCTTCAAGTACTCGCCGCGGCCCGGGACCTTCGCGGCGGAGCGCATGGCCGACGACGTGCCCATGGAGGCCAAGAAGGACCGCAACAACCGGCTGCTGGCCGTCCAGAAGGAGGTCAGCCTGAGGACGAACCGGGCGCTGGTTGGCCGGACGCTGGAGGTCCTGGTGGAGGGAACGAGCCCCCGCGACGAGCGCCGGCTTTCGGGCCGCAGCCGGACCGGGCGGATCGTGGTCTTTCCGAGGGACGAACGCGTGCGCCCCGGCGACTACGTGGACGTGAGGATCGGCTCGGCCACCGCGCTCACCCTGGCCGGCGAGTTGGTCTGAACGGGGTCAGCCGGCCCCGGCTTCGATCAACGCCCCGACCCGCTTGAGGTCGAAGAGCGGGGCGGCCGGGGCTTCGCCGGACCGTTCGTCCTTCTGCGGTCGCAGTCCATCGAGGAGCTCCTGGCAGCGCACGGCGATCTCCGCGTCCCGGGACTTGGTTCCCGCTTCCAGCTGTTTTTCGATCTTGCGCCCCATGGCCTTGAGGGCCTCCTGGGCCTCCTCGCGCCTGGCCCATTCGGTCTCGCCCAACTGGGCGATGAGCCCGGCGGCCCGGTCGGTCTCGGACTCCTTCCCCCCGTCCTTGGGCGGTTCGGCCGCCGGACGCTTGGCGCCGGCCTTGAGGGCTGCCGCGACGGATGCCGTCCAGGCCTCGCGAACCGATTCGGTTCGGATGCTGCGGTCCTCGTCCGGGGCGGTCACGGAGTAGCGGCACAGCTTGCTGATGTCGTTGTCCAGGAGCACGTTGAGGGCGTTGCGCGCCGCCGCGTTCACATTGCGGTCGCGCAGTTCGTCGGGCTCGAGACCGGCGATGAGCACCTTGACCAGACCGGCGGGAAGCTTCGGCTTCCTGCCCTCGGGCGCGGCCTGCCAGGCGCGGGCCAGGCGGTACGCGGAGCTGAACTGGACCGCCGGGGTCTTGGATTCGAACCCCTTGGCCGGGTCCCTGGACGCCTCCAGCAGGGCCTCGGCCAGCTTCCGGCCTTCCGTCACCCAGCCGCCGCCCTTGGGCGGGTCGCCGGCCAGGCGCAGTGCGCCGTCGGCGTCCTGGAGGCAGAGCACGACGATGGATCTGTCTTTGTCCGGCGACTCCTCGCCGAACTTGCCCGAGAAGGACACGGTCGCCTCTTGACCGTCGAACTTGCCGTGCAGGACCTGGACGCCGGTCAACTCTATCCGGTCGCCTTCGACGGACTTGACCGTGCCGGACAGGACCACCTGGGCGATGTCCAGGATGTCCTCGTAGGGCAGGGTCTGTTTGTCGCCGGGATAGGACTTGCCCTTCTCCGGGACGGGCATGAGCTCGTATGAGGAGGCTGCGATTGAGCCGGCCAGCCACATCAGTGCCAGACAGGCGCACGACAGAAGAGTTCCACGTTTCGGCAAAGTAGCGTCCTCCGCAAGCGCACGGGATTGAGCTTCAGACAACGTTGCACGGAATAAACCGCCGCACGGTGTCGTAGTAACCGGCATATGGCGTTCCCTGTCATGCGGAAATGCCAGTTCGTGAACAAGGAGGGAGAGTCTCGGCGATGGCGCGGGCGGGGGGTGTGGTGGTTAGGCTGCGAAAGTGCCTTGACAGTCCCGGCACCCTCTTTAGAATCGCAGCCAGTTCATCCCGGTTCGATGCGTAACTTGGCACGGGGGTGGAGCATGAGTGACAAGCTCGGAGACATGCTCCTGCAGGCCGGTCTGATATCCAAGGAACAGCTGTCTTCGGCGCTCGAGTATCAGAAGGCCATCGGCGGCAAACTCGGCGTCATCCTGGTCAAGCTCAACTTCATGAAGGAAGACCGGCTGGCCGACTTCCTGTCGCAGCAGCAGAAGATCCCCGTCGTGCACCTGCGGGACCGTCGGATCGATCCGGCCCTGATGAAGCTGATCCCCCGCGAGGTCGCGGAGAAGCACGAGATCCTGCCGCTTTCGCGCGAGGGCGACGCCCTCACGGTGGTCACCCCCGACCCCACCGACTACCCGGTCATCGACGAACTGGCCTTCATGACCGGACTGAAGATCCAGACCGTCCTGGCCACGCGTTCCGAGGTTACCAAGGCGCTGCAATCCTTCTATTACGGCGGCGCCACGGAGCAGGCCAAGGCTCAGCCGGCGGAGCGCGACGGCGTCAAGGCCGGCGCCGAGGCGCAGCAGCGCGGTGCCGTCCCGGCCGCGGCCGCCCAGAAGCGCGGCAAGGCCTATAGCACCATGCAGACCCCGGCCCCGGCCCCGCTCAGGTTCGCGCAGGGCCCGCTGGAGGAGAAGCCCATCAACGTCAGCCCCGACAAGCTGGCCCGGGCGATCGCCGGCCTGCTTCTCGAGAAGAAGGTGATCTCCCTGAGCGAGCTCATGGATCGCGTCGGGCGCGAAGGCTGAAGGAAGGCTCGGGATGCGAGTAGTCACTCTCAAGGAACTGGTCCGGCGGGCGGCCGCCACCACCCACACTCCCGAGGAGGTGGCCAGCAAGGTGGTGACCAGCCTGGTGGACCTGTCCTGCAAGGAGTTGGATCAGGGCAACCGGGTCGAAATCGACAAGGCCCTGGCGCCGCTGGCCCTGCGCCGCCCGCCTACGGGCGGGGCCAAGGCCGCCGCCTCGGCCGCCCCGGCCCGGCCCGAGGGCTACAAGATATCCCTGGTCATGCCCAAGAAGGACTTCTTCGCTTCGCTGGTGGCCAACCGCCTGAGTGGTCCGCGCAGCAAGGCCGAGGTCTTCGAGGGCGTCGAAACCTTCATGGGCAGCCTGTCGGGCAGCCGGCCCGACCTGGTGGTGGTCGACGGCTCGCTTTCCGGGGCCAAGGACCTGGTCCGCGCGCTCAAGCGCTCCAAGGACACCAGCATGGTGGCCATCATCCTGGTGCGCTCCGAGGGCACCGGGCCGGTCCGGGGCGACGGCCTGCGCATCTGCGAGGACGAGTCGGTCACCGAGCCGTTCGAGCTTTCGGAACTGGTGGAACTGGCCGAGGCGGAGATCCGCCGCTGCCAGGAGGAGCGCACCTTCTTCCATCACCAGGTGCACTTCCAGCTGCCCACCCGCGACGACGCCATCGAGGAGGCCAACGACACCATCGCCGCGGTCGTGGAGCAGAGCGGCATGTCCGAGGAGCGGGGCGCGGCCCTGGCGGTGGCCTTCCGCGAGGCCGCCGACAATGCCGCCCGACACGGCAACAAGTCGCAGGAGAGCCGGATGATCGACGTGGTCTACCTGCTCGACAAGGAGAAGGTGACCATCACCGTGATGGACGAGGGCGACGGCTTCGACACCGAGATGTACCTGCGCCGCGGGGTTCACGGCAACGCTGTGGCCGTGGCCCGCGAGCGTAACGAGGCGGGGAGGGTCGGCGGTCTGGGCATCATGCTGATGCTCAAGTGCTTGGACAATCTCGAGTACAATTACGCCGGCAACCAGGTCAAGTTGACCAAGTTCGTGAAGTAGCCCGGGGGGATCATGGCGGCGATAGAATTTCGCCTCAAGAACATCCGGTCGGCCGAGGGTGTAACTGCCACCCTGGCGGAGATGACCGGATCCATTGACGCCACCACCGTGGAGAGCTTCTCCTCGGTGATGGACAAGCTGCTTGAGAAGGAAGTCAAGCGGCTGGTCCTGGACTGCGCCGGGATCAAATACATCAACAGCACCGGCCTGGGCATCCTGTTGAAATACGTGGATGCCTTCAGCGAGCGCGGCGGGGGCATCGTCTTCAGCCGCGTGCCGCAGAAGGTCATGCTGGTGATGGAGATGCTGGGCTTCAACGCCCTCTTCAACATCGTGGCCGACGAGGCCATCGCGTTGAAGAGCTTCTCCGGCGCGGAGGTGCCGCCGGCCAGCGTCCAGGTGGCCGCTGAGGTCATCCAGCCGCCGGCGGCCAAGGCTCCCGCTCCGGCTCCGGCGCCGGCCCCGGTCGCTGCCGCTCCGGCTCCCGCCGCGCCGGCGGCCAAGGCGCAGGCGGTCTTCCCGCTCAGCGTGTCCTGCCCCCGCTGCCGGCTGGGGCTCAAGCTCGGCTCCGCCGGGCGCTTCAAGTGCCCCCGCTGCTCGTCCGTGGCCGTGGCCGAGGAGAGCGGCGAGCTCAAGTTCTTCGCTTCGCGCCGGGCCAAGCCCGTGGAGATCAGCCTCCCGGCGACGCCGGGCCTGGCCGACGCGCTGCAGGGACTGATCGGCGGCGTGGCCCGCCAGATCGGCCTGTCCAACGGCAATGCCGGCGAACTGGCCCAGGCGGTTGCGAACGCCTGCCAGGTCGTGGCCGAGCACGCCTGCTCCAACGATCCAAACTCGGTCTACCACGTCATCATCGTGCCCAACGGCAAGCAGATGACTGTCAAGATCAGCGACTACGGCACTCCGTTGGAATTCCCCGCCGGCGGACCGGCCGCCGACGCGCGCTTCCGGGATGCCGCCAGGGTGCTGGAGGTCGAGCACGCGCTCAACCCGGCGGGCGGCAACCTGTTCACGCTGGTCTCGAAGACGGAATAGCCTGAGGCCATGGGTCTGCTCGGCAAGTTCTTCAAGGGCGGCGATCGGGACGACGGCGGCTCCGGGCGCTCCAAGCGCGGCCGGGCCCCGTCCATCCGCAGGGCCGCCGATGGCTCTCCGGCCGGCGCGGGCGCTCCGCTGCCCGAGATCAACATCGACGACATCGAGAAGGCCCGGCAGGCCGCCCCGACAGCCGGCAAGCCGGCCGCTCCGGCTCCCGACGTGGGGCCCCGGGCGGCCAGGCCAGCCGACAAGCCGCCGATCGAGGTCGACCTGCCGGCTGGCAAGCCGGCGGCCGCCCCCCGAAGCGGGCCGTCCGGGCGCGGAGAGGCCGCGGCAGCCGCACCGGCGCCGCGCGCCGAGAAGCCGGCAGGCGGGCTGGGCGCGGCTGCGGGTGGAGACGCATCCAAGCGTTCGACCCGGCTGCAGAGCCGGCAGAAGCCCATCGGCGAACTGCTCATCCAGGCCGGCACGGTCAGCACCGAACAACTCAGCCGCGCCCTTAAGATTCAGGACAAGGGCGGCAAGGGACTGGTCGGCCAGATCCTCGTGAACATGGGCGCCTGTCAGCAGGCGGCCATCCTGGCCTCGCTCAACAGGCAGTTCCGCATATCGACGGTCGAGCTCGAGAGGGTGGAGATATCCCCGTCCGTCGCTGCCCTGGTCCCGACCGACAAGTGCCGCGAGCACCGGTTGATGCCCTTCGAAAAGATAGGCTCGACGCTGTGCATCTCGATGGCCAACTGCCTGAACCGCAAGGCCATCAACGAGGTCGAGGAGCTCACCAAGCTCAAGGTGAAGCCTTTTAACAGCACCTGGATAGAGATCCGCAAAGCCATCGAGGCTGCCGAGAAGGCCGGGCCGGTCGCCGCGGCCGCTCCGGCTGGCGCCGAGCCCGTTGTCGAGTCCGAGGCGCAGGCCGCCCAGCCCGCCGCCGGCGAGGAGTCCATCTCGATTGCCGGGATGGACGCCGAGCCCGCGGTCGCCGAGTCGGTCGCGGAAGCCCCCCAGGCCGTCGAGGCCCCGGCGGCTCCCGCTCCGGCGCCAACGCCGGCTCCCGCTCCCGCTCCCGCGGCCAAGGCCGCCGAGGAGGCCGAGCCTCCGCCCTTCGTCGGGCCGGCCAAGGCCCGCATCGAGGGGCTCGATACTCTCGACTCGAGCGAAGCCGAGGTCGTGCAGCTGACCGAGCGCGGGCTGGCCAGCAAACACCTCGACGAGATCCGCCGCCGCCGGGCCGAACGCCAGGCGATAATGGGCACTGGCAAGGGAGTGGTCGGGCGTCTGGTCGCCCCCGACCTGGACTCCTATCGCCCCGAGGGCGATGAGGCCGGGAAGCAGCCCGACGTCGAGCCGCTCGCCCCGCTGCGCGTAGTGGACGAGCAGATGCTGACCGGTGCCGATCTCCCGACGGCCACGCAACTGGCCGCCAACGTGGAGGAATTCCGGTCGCCGGCCACGGCGCCCGAGCCCGCCGCCGCCGCCGGCTCGCCGGAGCCTGCCGCTCCGGAGGCCGCCGCGGAGCCCGAGGCGGCCCCCGCGCCGGCCGCCGTGGAGCCAGCGGCAGCCGAGTTGCCTTCCGTGCCGGCCATCAGCTTCCAGCCGGACAAGTCCGGAGCGGTCGATCCTCTGCCCATTTCCGACGAGGACTGGGCGACCCTGGAGGCGGACCTCGAGCCTGACCCGGTGGTTGCCTGGCAGGCCACCTATGCGTCCGCCGGGCCCGTGCCGGCGGCCCAAAGCTGGCTCTGAGCCTCATTCCGGCTGCAAGGACGTGCCGGCCACGGTGTCCGAGAACCGTGCGCTTGTGAGGAGAATCTGACCATGCACATACCCTGGAGTGCCGTGGTGCAGAACTTGATGGCTCTCATCAAGTATGCCGTGGTGTTGATCGCGGTGGTCCTGGTTTCGAAGTTCTTCTTCAACCGTGACATGTGCAAGGTGGACGCGCAAGATCCCGGAATGCGTCCGGCCATCGGCAGCACCCGGACCTGGCTGGACTGCGACAGCAACGCGTGGGCCGAGCCGGAGTTGGGCGACATCGTGACCGTCTACCGGGAGTCCGGCAGCACTTCGCAGGACTCCAAGGCTTTCCCCTTCCGGGCCGTTGCCGTAGGGGGCGATTGGATGCTGGTCGACGGCGGCTCGGTGACGCGCTACCGTGATCGCTCCGACCGCGAAGGGCAGGGCGAGAACTATCCGGGCGCGACGGTCCGTCCGTCCGGCAGCATGCCGCCCATGCCCCGTACTATGGTCCCCCGCGGCTACGTCTATCTGCTGTCCGACAACCGGCAGGACGAGGTGGTGGGCGGTCCGGGCCTGATCCCGGTCAGCCAGATCCTGGCCAAAGTCAGGCTGTGATTGGGGTCGCGCATCATGAAGATCACCATTCAGGTCATCGTCGGGGCGGTCCTGACCGTCTTCCTGGCCATCTGCTGCATGGTCACCTACTTCGGCGGCGCGCGGCAGCGCGAGATCGGCGGCGCCTATCGCCAGGCGCGGCTGGGCATGGCCGGCCGCGACAAGTCGCTCTTCAGCGGCGCCGAGGCTCCGGTGCCGGACAACGCCATCGAGCCTCTCGAGAGGCTGGTGGAGCTGCGCCCGCGCGATTATCCGCTGCAGATGAGCCTGGTGGGGTTGTACCTGCGCCCCAAGAGCCCCAGCCTGGACAAGGCCCGGGCGCTCTGCGAGAAGATCGCCTCCGAGGACGACCCGGACAAGTCCCTGCGCGCGCTGGCCAAGGTCCACCTGGGCATGATCGAGGGCGCCGAGGCCACCGGGGCCAAGGTTGCTCCCGAGTCGCGCGCCGCCAAGCTGACCGCGGCCCGCAAGCTCTTCCAGGAGGCCGCCGGGCTCGACGAGGGCTGCGGCGACGCCTACGCCGGTCTGGGGCTCATCGCCATTTGGGACGGCAAGTTCGAGGAGGCCGGCAAGCAGTTCGACGAGGCCCTCAAGGCCGGTCGCCGCCTGGGCATCGAGGTGATCCCCGAGGTGTTCAACGGGCTGGGGCTCGTCGCCGCCGCCGGGAACGACTTCGTCAACGCCCGGGCCAGGTTCGCGGACGCCAAGCGGTACCGGACCAGGTACGCCGAGACCACCGGCAAGGGCGGCGACTGGAAGGTGCCCGACGAGAACATCCGTTCCATCGAGGAGGGCACGGTGGGCGCGGCTACCATGGAGCCGGCCGTGCGCAAGAAGCTCCTGGCCGCCCTGGAGACCCGGCTCAAGACCCTCAAGGGACCGGCCCGGCTGCAGGTGCTCAATCCCATTGGCTGCGGCTACTTTCATCTGGGCGACTTCGCGACCGCGGCTGCGCGCCTCAAGGAGGCGGTGGGCCTCGATCCGGAGCGGGCCGAACTCTGGAACAATCTGATGGCCGCGCGATCGGCCATTCTGGAAGGGGCGCGCGACGCCTGGGTCGCGGCCGACGCCAAGGCCGCCGGCAAGGCGGCGAACAGCGCCGAGGGACAGGCGCTCGAGAAGGCCCGCGCCGCCCTGACCGCCGCCGAGAAGGCCATCGACGAGATGGCCGACGACTACGTCGCCAAGGCCGCCCCCCCTCCGGAGGTGCAGGCCACCCTGGCGCTGGTGCGCGTGGAGATGCGCCTGCGCGCCGCCGGGACGGAGAAGGACAAGGCCAAGGCCGGAAAGCTCGCTGAGGAGGCCGACGGACTGCTGAAGGCGGCGCTCGAGAAATTTCCGAACGAAGCGCGCCTGGTGCGTCTCGCCGGCATTCGCGATCTGGAGGCCGGTCGGGTCAAGGAGGGGCTGGAGCGCCTCTCGAAGAGCCTGGCCCAGAACGCCGCCCAGCCCGACCTGCGGGCGATAGTCGACGAGTTCTCCAAGCCCCTGGAGGTGGTCGGTTTCCGGCCGGCGTCCTTGAGCGGCAAGGCCGGTCCCGTGCTGGCCAGTTCCCCCAAGCCGCTCCTGGGAGCCCTCTTCCGCAGCAACACCGGGCCCATCCCGCTGGACCCCACCAAGGTGAAGCTGATGCTCGACGGCACCGCCCAGGCCGGGATCTTCTGGGGCACGGAGTACCTCTGCATGCCCGAGAAGGAGCTGGCCGACGGCGAGCACGTTTTGGTGGCCGAGGGCGAGGACGCCATGGGCCACAAGGTCACGGCCGAGACCAGGTTCCTGGTGGACGCCTCGCCGCCCGAGGTGGTCTCCACCGAGCCGGCCGACGGTCGCGGGGTGAAGGGGCCCCGGCCGAAGCTGGCCGTGGTCCTCAAGGACAAGTACTCGGGCGTGGACCCGACCTCCGTGGAGATCGAGATCCGCAGCATGCCCGGCGCCCAGACGCTGCTGACCGACTTCCCGGTCCGCGGCGGGCAGTACACCTACAGCTACGCGCCGCTCAACATCAAGAAGGGAGAGATGGCCGGGGACGACAAGTTCGTCTTCACTCCCACCCGCGAACTGGGCCTGGGGCCGTACTCCGTGACGCTTTCGGCCGGGGACCAGCGCGGCGCCAAGGTGACCAAGACCTGGTCGTTCGTCGTCGAGTAGCCGGAGAGGACCTGACATGCTCTGCCCGCACTGCAGCCAGGACATCCCCATCAACCAGCAGTACTGCCCGGTCTGCGGCAAGAAGGTCGAGGTGGACCTGCAGGACATCGAGAACTCCGTGGCGGTGGATGTGGCCGAGCGCCGCGGCAAGATGCTCGGACGGATCCTGATCAACGCCATCGGAGCGCTGGCCGTCCTGTGGGTGGTCCTGATGCTCTATAACGACTACTATCGCCAGGAAAAGCTGGCCGGCGATCGGTCGGGCTCGTTCTGCTTCTCGGCGCCGTCGCCGGAGATCAAGGACGAGAACCGCCTGGAGGTGAAGCTCGGCGCGCCGGTCGTCCCGGTGCCGGAGATTCCCAGGGTCGAGCCCCGGGGCATGTCCTGGCGGCGCGATCCCTTCCGGGAGAAGCTTCGGGCGCTCGGCGCCGGCGACCAGACCCAGGACGCGGCGGGCTGCGTGGCCGCGGGCCTGAAGTTCCTGGCCTCCCGGCAGCAGAAGGACGGCGGCTGGCTGATCTCCGGAGACGAGGGCGGCAACCCGACCTACGACTGGGGCCGCTGCGGCGTGACCGCCCTGGCGTGCCTGGCCTTCCTTGGCGACGGCCACGCCTGGGGCGTGGAGGGCGACGATAAGGACCCGTACGCCGCCTCGGTGAGGAAGGGCATCGCCTACCTGGTGGGCCAGCAGGACGCTTCCGGCCGCTTCGGCCCCAAGGAGGCCCCGGGCGGCATCGTGCCCCACTACATGTACAATCAGGGCATGGCCACCGCCGCGGTGGCCGAGGCCTACGCCATGACCGGCGAGCCCGAGCTGCGCCGCGCGGCCGAGAAGGCGGTCCAGTACATTCTCAAGGCCCAGCAGAGCACCGGGCAGAGCGTCGGCGGCTGGGACTACTACGAGCTGCCGGCCACCCGCGCGGACTCGTCGGTGACCGTCTGGCAGCTGATGGCCCTCTACTCGGCCCGGCAGGCCGGGCTCAAGGTCCCGGCCGAGATCTTCGACCGGGGGCTGGCGTTCGTCGACCGGATGACCGACCGGGAGTCCTTCCGGGTCGGTTACGACCGGCCCTGGACGTCCTCGGAGGGCGTGGGCAACGGCAGCACTGCCATCGCCCTGATGCTCCAGCTTTACCTGGGGCGCAGCCCCTCGTCGGTCTCGGTGCGCCGCCAGGCCCGGCTGCTCCTGGCCGAGAGCCTCCCGGCCTACGACCCCAAGTGGAGTGCCGCGGACAAGGCCGGGAAGGTCGACTACTACACCGGCTATCACGCCGCCATGGCCATGCAGCGCCTGGGCGGCAAGGACTGGGAGCTCTGGAACAAGTCCATGGTCAAGGCCCTCAAGGCCGCCCAGGACTCCAAAGGCTGCTGGTCCGCCGACAAATGGACCAAGTCGGGCGGCCGGATCTACTCGACGGCCATGGCGGTGCTGACGCTGGAGGTCTATTACCGGTATCAGTAGTCGCTGCCCGTGCCCGGGGAATCCTGTTCCGTGGGGCCTCGTCGGATTGGGACGCGGCAAGTTTGTGGAGGAGAGCTGAGGCGGAGGATGCTCTCTGGGCGCGATGCATACGCAGAGCTGCCGACGCTCGCGCGGGTGAGGCGTGGGGCGGATCTGGAGGCGATGGTCGCGCGGACGGCCGACACCCGGCGGGAGCTCGACGAACCGATAGCCCTGGCCGGCGGGGAACGCTAAGCGCTAATCAAGATCTGCCCCCGATGATGTTTGACCCCGATGATGTTATGGAAGAAGATCCAGAGGAACCTCCCAAAGGGCGGATGGGCTTCCACATGCCTCGCAAGCCGCTAAAAACTTGAGGTCACAATTTGTGACCTCAAGTTTGTAAACTGCGTCTTGGTTGTGGCATGCGACGGTTCGGGCTCATCAGGCCACGGGGCGGGAAGTTGCCGTCGTAGTTCCTGGAAACTCGCCATCGTTGGGGATCTTGCAGGCGCAGAACCAACCAGCCGGTCCGCGTGACGTCCGGTTTCGGCCGTGCAGCACGGCCTGGGCGGCATAGAATGGGCCCCATGACCCGGACCGAGCCCAAGCCCAATCCCAGGCGCCGCTACGACTTCCCCCGGGCCAAGCCCGGCGCGGAGACCCACGTCTTCCGCTGCCGGACCGAGGGGATGCGCCTCGACCAGTACCTGGTCACCCGCTTCAGCGGCTACTCGAGGAACTTCCTCGCCGGGCTGATCCGCGAGGGCCGGGTCTACGTGGGCGGCGCGGCCGCCAAGCCCAGCCGCCGGCTGCTCGCCGACGACGAGATCACCGTGGTGCTCCCCGAGGCCCGCAGGAGCGCCCCGGAGGAGATGGACATCCCCATCGTCTTCGAGGACGAGCACCTCTTCGTGGTCAACAAGCCCCCGGGCATCGTGGTGCACCCGGCCCGCGGGCACCTCTCCGGGACGCTCTACCACGGGCTGCTCTGGCGCTTCCGGGAGCAGCTCGCCGCCGACCCGGAGTTCCGCATCGGCCCGGTCCACCGGCTCGACCAGGACACGAGCGGCCTTTTGGTCTACGGCAAGGCCGAGAAGACCCAGCAGCGCCTGGCTCTGGCGCTCGAGAAGCGCAATGTGAAGAAACGCTACCTGGCCATCGTCCACGGCGAGCTCGAGTTCGCGGGCACGATAGTCGACGGGGCGCTCGGGCCCGACGAGCGCGGCGAGGGCCGCGTGGCGATCGACGGCCAGGAGTCCCGGCCCGCCCGCACCGGCTTCAGGCGGCTCGCGGCCGCCGGCGGCTGGTCGCTGGTGGAGTGCGACCTGCTCACCGGCCGGTGCCACCAGATCCGCGTGCACCTGCAGGCGCTCGGCCACCCCATCGCCGGCGACCTGCTCTACGGCGGCCGCCGCCAGACCGACTCCGGCGAGCCGATCATCGACCGGCAGGCGCTCCACGCCTGGCGGCTGGCCCTGGAGCACCCGGTTTCCCGCGAGCCGGTGGAGTTCGTGGCGCCGCTGCCGGCGGACATGGCCGAGCTGGCCGGCCGGCTGGGGCTCGAGGTGCCGGCGTGAAGACCGTGGTGATGACCTTCGGCAAGCTCCGCTCGCGGGAGCTCGCCGCCGTGGCCGCCGACTACGCCAGACGCCTGGCGCGCTACTCGCCGGCCGAGGTGGTCGAGCTCCGCGACGAGCGCGGCGAGGACGCCGCGGCCCGGCGCAAGGAGGCCGGGCGGCTCGAGGACTCGCTGCGCCCCGGCGACTTCGTCGTGCTCCTCGACGAACGGGGGAAGGAGCTCTCGTCCAGGGAGCTGGCCGCGCTCATCTCCGAGCGCGCCCGCTCGGCGACCGGGCGCCTCGTCTTCCTGGTCGGCGGCCCCTTCGGGGTGGCCGACGAGGTCCGCACCCGCGCGCGGCAGGTCCTGTCCCTCTCGCGGATGACCCTGCCGCACGAACTGGCCCGGGTGGTGCTCCTCGAGCAGCTATACCGGGCCTGGACCATCCTGCGGGGCGAGAAGTACCACCACGACTAGCCGGCCTATCGGGCGACCATTTCACCACGAAGGCACAAAGACACGAAGAAGACACCGAGGACGACTTGGATCGCAGTACGCGGGTGGGCCGAGTCGCGAGTCCCGAAGTTCCCGCCGCGGACGCCAAGCGATTGCCGGTCTTTGTGTTTCCTGGTGACATGGTGTCTCGGTGGTTCGGAGCCCGTCGGCTCGGCTTGACACTGCCCCGGACGGGCCTAGAATGCCTTCCGTCCGGCCCGCCTGGGCCGGGGACCGCCGGTCGCGGGGGAGAGGGCCGATGAGCGACGACGCCACCAGGGATGCGGAAACGCTGCCGTCCGGGCCGGATGCCGGCGAGGCCGCGCCGCCGCCGGACGCCTCCGCCGACGAGGTCGAGTACATCTACGAGGACGAGCACGGCAACCGCATCGAGGCGCCCGAGGGCGGCTTCGAGAGCGGCGAATACGAGGAAGTCGTGACCGAGGTCCCGGCCTCCGAGGCCGACGCTGCAGGGCAGGTCTCGGAGCAGCCGGCCGGGCAGGCGCCGGCTCCGGCCGAAGGGGCGGATGCTTCTGATGCCGCGACAGCGGCCTCCGAGGAAACCGCCGCAGCCGCAGCCACGGCGAGCGCCACAACCAAGCGCCTGATCAAGCCGGCCAGTTCGAGCCGCCGGACCTCCGACCGCAAGTCCGGGCGGCAGTCCAAGCCCATGACCCCCGAGGACATGAAGAAGGTCCGCCGCAAGGTGATCTTCCTTCTGACTCTCGTCGCCCTGATCCCCATCCTGGGCATAACCCTGCTGGTCATGCTTCACAAGAAGGGGCGGCTCTGGAACAAGCCGAAGGTGCAGAAGTTCGTCGACAACGACTTCGACAAGGGCCGCAGCCTGTATATGAACAGTTCGTTCAATCTCGATAAGGCCAACAAGCTGTACGATCAGGGCAAGATGGCCGAGGCCCATGCCGAGTACAAGAAGTGCGAGGCGGACATGGAGGCGGCCCTGCGGATGATCGACAAGTGGCGCCAGGAGAATCCCGGCGACTACGCCCAGGTGGATGCGACGGCGCAGGAGATCCGGGTCAAGCTCTTCAGGCAGGTCAAGGAGCGGCTGGTCATAACCTCCGGCAGCGGCACCGCCTCTCCCTCCGGGCAGTAGTCCCGCACCGGCCTTAGCGCTCAAGCAATTCCGTCCTCCCGACGATAACCCATACCAGCCCCGGATGTGGCGCGCGTGCGCCCGGCCGCGGGTCGTCTGGCGGGAGGGAACGGACATGTCTTCGGAAGGCTACTGCGTCAAGTGCAAGGCCAAGCGGGCCATGAGCGAAGAGAACATCGTCACCATGAAGAACGGCCGGGCGGCGGCGCGGGGCAAGTGCCCCAGCTGCGGCACGGGCATGTACAAGATCCTGCCCAAGACCTGACGACATCCAGCTGCGGCGGCCTCCGCGCCGGGCGAAAGCCCGGAGACGACGGCGACGCACGGCCGCCCGAAACCGCAAAGCGCGGCCTCCAGGCTCGAACGAGCCGGAGGCCGCGCTCTCTGTTGTCGGGGATGTACGCATTCAACCGCCGAGGCGCGGAGACGCAGAGGGGAGTCCCGATTATGCGGTGCGATTGGCGCCTGCCGGGCATCCCGCTCGAAAGGAAAGCTCCTCTCTGCGCCTCGGCGTCTCGGCGGTGAAGGCAGTGCTCGGAATCTCCGGCGCTTGCCTTGGCCGCCCGTGCGTCTAGAATTCATTCCGGAAACCGTCGATGGAGGAGGAGCCCCATGCCCAGCCCTTCCCGGTCGTTCGATCCCGAGCGTCGCGAGTTCGTGCGGGTGCGCGCCGACCTGCCCGTGAAGTACAAGTTCCTGAGCCAGGACGGGGGCTTGGCCTCCGACGAGATCTTCGACGGCACGACCAGCAACATCTCCGGGGCCGGCATCCTGCTGGTCGGGCAGATGCCCAACTCCGACTGGATCACCGGGCTCCTGATGGAGCGCATCGTGGTCGGCATCAACCTCTTCCTGCCCGGGGCCGAGGAGCCGGTCAAGGCCCTGACCCGCACGGCCTGGATCGAGGCCCTCGACGAGCGCTCCCAGCGCTGCTCCATGGGCCTGCGCTTCAAGGAGATCACCAAGGAGCACCTCGACCGGCTGTTCAAGTTCGTTATACGGGCGCAGATGCCGTGATAGTGGGGTCGAGGGTCGGGGGGCGGGGGACGAGACAGGATATTGAGCAATTGGGGGGGGATGGAGGATAGGCCATGAAGAAGGGCAGAGAGATTCGCAGCTACAGAGACTTGGAGGCGTGGAAACTGGCGATGAATCTGGTGGAAGCCGTCTACAGGCTGATCAGGAAGATGCCGCTGCATGAAAAGTACGGGATGATCGGTCAGATGCAGAGAGCGGTTGTCTCCATACCGTCGAACATGGCCGAGGGACATGACCGAAAGGGAGCCAAGGAATTCGTCTATCACCTGTATGTTGCCAGAGGTTCCCTGACCGAACTGGAAACCATTCTGGAGATTGCGGTCAGACTCGGTTACTTGGTCGACGCTGACCTTGGCGACGTCCGTCCATTGTGTCTTGGCACGGGGCGCTTGTTGGGCGGTCTGCTTCGTTCTCTTGAAGGCCGCGGCGGCAAGCCAGCCTCGACAAACGCCGCGTCGAGGGATTGACCATCGACTCGCTGCCGCCCGCCCCCGGCCCCTCGCCCCTCGCCCCCGCCGTCTTCGGTTGGTCCGACGGCTACTGGCTCGTCGGCGGCACCGCGCTCTTCCTGCTCGGTGTGCATCTGTTGGGCGAGGGCCTGAAGCGCGTCCTGGGCGGGCGGCTGCGCTGGGCCTTCACGCGCATCGCGCGCAACCCGGTCGCGGCGCTGGGGACGGGCGCGGCCTTGACCGGGCCGATGCAGAGCTCGGGGCCGGCCACCGTGGTGCTCATGGGGCTGGTCGACGCCGGCATCGTGACCGTGAGCCAGGGGGCCGTCATCCTGCTCGGGGCCACCGTCGGGGCGACGGTGGTGCCGCAGTTGCTCGCCTTCCCGGTGGCCGAGTGGGGACTGCTCGGCGTCATCGCCGGGATGCCGCTGGTGGTCTTCGGACGCTGGCCGAGTTGGAGGAGCGCCGGCGGCGTGCTCGCGGGCCTGGGGCTCATGTTCTTCGGGATGCACCTGATGACCGTGGGGGTGGAGCCGCTCAAGGCCAGCCCGGCCACGGCCGATCTCCTGGCCCGGGTCGCCGAGCAGCCGGTCCTGGCCGTGCTGGCCGGCGCGGCCGTGACCGCGGTGATCCAGTCGAGCGGCGCGGCCATCGCCCTGGTCATGACCCTGACCGCCGCCGGGGTGATTGCGCCCGGGGCGGTCCTGCCCCTGATCATCGGCGTCAACGTGGGGGCGGCGACCCCTGCGGTCGTCGCCATGCTGGGCGCGGGGCGCGAGGGTCGCAGGCTGGTCGCCGCCTACGTCGGTTTCAAGGTGGTCGGGGCCGCCATGGTCCTGCCCTTCGCCGGCATGCTCGGGCCGCTCGTGGTCCGGGCCACGGAGGCCATGGGCGGCGGCGAGGCCCGGGTCATCGCCAACCTGCACACCGCCTACAACCTCCTGCTGACGCTCGTTTTCATCGTGCCCGCCGGGCGCCTGGCCGGGCTCTTCGCCCGTGTCGTTCCCGCGCGGGAGGGGCTGGCCGAGCGGCTCTCACGCCGGCTGAGCGCGGCACTGGCCGGCGCGCCCGCGGCGGCGCTCCTCGCCGCCGAGAAGGAGCTGGCCGAAATGGGCCGGCGCACCGAGCGGCTGGTGCGCGAGGGCTTGCGCGCCCTCGAGGAGGGCGGGGAGCGCCGCATCGAGGGCCTGAAGCCCCTCGACGACGAGATCGACGTGACCTTCTCGACCATGAGCAGCTACCTCTCGCGGCTGCCGGCCAGCGGCCTTTCCGCCGGGGACGCGGCGCGGCTCACCCGGATACTGTACGTCGCCAAGCTCTACGAGGAGATCGGCGACCTGGTCAGCCGGGACCTGGCCCGGCTCGCCGGCAAGCGTGCCTTCAAGGACCTCGAGTTCAGCATGGAGAGCCGCGCGGCCATCCACCGCTTCGGCACGGCCGCCGCCGACGACCTGGCCAGGCTCAGCGAGGTCATCGAACACGAGCCGGTGACCGCCGGCGCTCGCGACCCGGCCCCGGGCGGAGCGGCGGTGGCCCCGGTCGCGGCAGTCGAGGACGAGCACCGCCGGTTGCTCTCCGACCACTTCGGGCAACTCAGCCGCGGGGTCGCCGAGGCCGGCGAGACCGCCAAGATCTACCCCGACGCCCTGGCGGTCCTGCGCGACATCCGCCGGACCAGCGCGGAGATCGCGAGGGTGGTGGGCGGAGGAAGGTAGCGCCTTCTGCAACGCCAAGTGCCATCTCTGCGCCCTCCGCGCCCCTCTGCGTCCTCCGCGTTGGAGCCTGTCCCAGCCCTGGACTCTGGCCCCATCCGGAGTAGGATATCACGCAGGCAGGGGACTTAGGAGGCCAGGCGCCCCATGAAGACCATCGGCGGACTTTTCGGCCGGTCGCCGTACGGGCCGGTCCACGAGATGATGCTCAAGGTCGAGCAGTGCATCCAGCAGGTGCCCGACCTCATTGCCGCGCTGACGGCCGGCGACTGGGCGGGCCTGGAAACCGTCTTCAAGCGCATCGACACCCTCGAAGACCAGGCCGACGACATCAAGCGGGAGATCCGGCGGCACCTCTCGACCAGCCTCTTCTCCTCGGTGGAGCGCTCCGAGATCCTGTCCCTGGTGCACTCCCTCGACGAGATCGCCGACGCCGCCCAGGACGCCGGCAAGCTCATGGGCATGCGCCACACCCGGGTACCGGCGGAGCTCGCGCCGCTCTTCACCGCCCTGGGGACCAAGCTCACCGCGGGAGCGGCGGCCCTGGCCTCGGTGACCGCCCGGCTCTCCGGCAACGGCAACTCCGGGGCGGGGGTCAGCATCGACATCCACGAGCTCATCTCCGGGCTGGAGGGCGTCTCACGCATCGAGTTCGAGTGCGACCAGAAGCAGCATGAGCTGCTCAAGCGGCTCCTGGGCATGGAGGACCGGCTCTCCACCATGGACATCTTCTTCCTGATGAATATCATCAGGGAGCTGGGCGAGGTCGCCGACCAGATGGAGAACGCCTCGGAGGGCCTGGCGCAGGTGTTGGGGAGCCGATGATGGGGACGAGGGGCGGGGGGCGGGGGGCGGGGGTGGCGCGCAAGTCGCGCCTGTCTGCACTCGTGCCCGTGCTTCCGGCCGCCGTTCTTCTGACCGCCTCCTCCGCCATTGCCTTGAGCGCGGAGCCCGCCCCCGGAGACAAATCGCTCGAGGTCAAGACCGGCCAGATAGTTCTGGAGATCGTCGAAGCCGACTCCGGTACCCGACCCCAGGCCCCCGCCCCTCGCACCAAGATCCTCAAGGTCCAGGCCCTCGACCGCAGCCTGCCCCAGAAGATGCAGGACAAGGAGGTCCGGATCCGGACCGTCGAGGGCAAGCCCGTCGACGGCGCGCCGGGCAAGTGGCTGATCGACGGCCTGACTCCGGGTTCGTACGATCTCTGCGTCGAGACGGAGAGGGGACGCTTCGAGGGCTACTCCCTGGTCTCCGGAGGGGCGGCCAAGGCCGACGCTCCGCTCGCCGCCGAGGACCGCGGGAAGATCGAGGAGCTCTTCAAGGCGGTCAAGGGTTTCGAGGACGAGAAGCGCATCCTGGACCTCGCCGGCGGCGGCGACCGCGCCTGGGCGCTCGTCGAGCTCATCCGCCGGGGCGGGACGAGCCTCAAGCCCGGCATCGTCACCTGGCGCATCGAGCGCTGGAGCTACGAGAAGGTCTACGGCACCTGGCAGCGCGAGAACGGCGGACACAAGGTCCTGCGCCGCTTCCTGGTGGCTAGCGCCAAAGAGTTCGCCGGCTGGAACTGGAACTTCACGCCGGCGCTCGGCGGTTTGGATATAAAGGCGGTCGAGAGGCGCGAGGTCAGGTGGACCATCCCCGAAGGGTTCGACCCGGCCAGGGGACGCGCCGCCGCCGCCGGGGTCGAGGCGCCCCGCGGACCGCCGGTATCCGGCGTTTCTGGATCCTGAACAGCGAACCCTGAACCCGAACCCAAGGATCGATAGATGGCTTTCCAAACCTTCCAGGAGACCGCCGCCCAGGCGATGGGCAACGTCCTCGCCAGGATGTTCGGCTCCCGCAACGAGAAAGTCCTGCGCCGCATGGAGCCGCTGGTGGCGGCGATCTGCGAGCTCGAGCCCTCGATCGCGCGGCTCGACGACGCCCAGCTCGCCGGCAAGACCCTGGAGTTCAAGAAGCGGCTGGCCGACGGGCAGACGCTCGACGACCTCCTGGTCGAGGCCTTCGCCTGCTGCCGCGAGGCGGCCAAGCGCGCCCTGGGCATGCGCCACTTCGACGTCCAGCTGCTCGGCGGGATCATCCTGCACCGCGGCGGCATCTCCGAGATGATCACCGGCGAGGGCAAGACCCTGGTGGCCACCTGCCCGGCGTACCTCAACGCCCTGGAGGGCCAGGGCGTCCACGTGGTTACCGTGAACGACTACCTGGTGCGGCGCGACGCCGAGCAGATGGGGCACGTCTTCCGGGCCCTGGGGCTCACCACCGGCTACATCCAGTCCAACATGGAGAGCTCCGAGCGCCAGCCGCAGTACGCCTGCGACATCACCTACGGCACCAACAACGAGTTCGGCTTCGACTACCTGCGCGACAACATGAAGGTCGACGCCTCGCTCCAGGTGCAGAAGCGCCGCCACTACGCCATCGTCGACGAGGTCGACAACATCCTCATCGACGAGGCCCGCACGCCGCTGATCATCTCCGGCGGCGCCGAGAAGGTCGCCGACCTGTACTACAAGGCCGACCGGGCGGTGGCCAGGCTCCAGGGCCGGACCCTGGTCGACAACGACACCCTGGCCCGGGCCTACGCCAAGGAGCACGGCATCGAGGCCGAGCAGGCCAAGGAGCAGGTCGAGGCCGACGTCGACTTCGTCTACTCCGAGAAGAACCACAGCGCGTACCTCACCGAGCGCGGCCTGGACAAGGCCCGGCACTCGCTCGGCGTCGACGACTTCTACTCGCCCGAGAACATGGAGTGGCCGCACTACCTCGAGAACGCCCTGAAGGCCCACTGCCTCTACAAGAAGGACGTCGAGTACGTCCTCAAGGACGGCGAGGTCATCATCGTCGACGAGTTCACCGGCCGCATGATGGAGGGGCGGCGCTGGTCTGACGGCCTGCACCAGGCGGTGGAGGCCAAGGAGGGCCTGCGCATCAAGGAGGAGACCCAGACCCTCGCCACCATCACGCTGCAGAACTTCTTCAAGCTCTACAAGAAGCTCGCGGGCATGACCGGCACGGCCATGACCGAGGCCCGCGAGTTCATGAAGATCTACAAGCTCGACAGCGTCTCGGTCCCGCCCAACCGGCCGCTGAGGCGCATCAACCACCCCGACCTGGTCTTCGGCACCGAGGGGGAGAAGTTCGAGGCCATCTGCGACGAGATCGTCCGCTGCCACGAGACCGGCCGGCCGGTGCTGGTCGGCACCATCTCCATCGAGAAGTCCGAGCGGCTGTCGCTGATGCTCACCCGCCGGGGCGTGCCCCACGAGGTCTTGAACGCCAAGCAGCACGAGCGCGAGGCCCACATCGTGGCCCTGGCGGGGCAGCTCGGGGCGGTGACCATCGCCACCAACATGGCCGGCCGCGGCACGGACATCGTCCTGGGCGAGTTCAGCCGGCAGCAGATCCTCGACTACTGGCGCGAGCAGGGGTTGGTTCCCCGCAACCTGACAGCCGACAGCCCTGACGAGGAGCTGAGGAAGTGGCTCCTCGCCCACTGGGAGGCGCACTACCTCAAGGACGTCGCCGAGCCGCCCAAGCCCCGGGAGGGCGAGACCCGGCTCGAGGCCCGTTGGCGCGAGCTGGGCATGGCCCCCATCGAGCCGCTGGCCCTGGGCGTGCCGGCCCTCGGCGGGCTGCACATCGTCGGCACCGAGCGCCACGAGTCGCGGCGCATCGACAACCAGCTGCGCGGCCGCGCCGGCCGGCAGGGCGATCCGGGCTCCAACCGCTTCTTCCTGTCGCTGGAAGACGACCTCATGCGCATCTTCGCCTCGGAGTGGGTGCGCAACTTCATGCGGCGGATGGGGCTCACCGGCGGGATGCCGCTCGAGAGCGGCCTGGTCACCCGCCAGATCGAGAAGGCCCAGCGCCGCGTCGAGGAGCACAACTTCTCCATCCGCCAGCGGGTGATGGAGTACGACGAGGTCATGAACGAGCAGCGCCGGATCATCTACGGCCTGCGCCAGCGGGTCCTGGAGGGCGAGGACCTCAAGGGCGTCTGCCAGAGCATGGTCGAGAAGTCGGTGGTCCGCGCCTTCGGCCAGTTCGTCGACGAGCGCCAGATGCGCTCGGAGTGGGACCTGGCCGGCCTGGCCGACTGGACCAGGCGCAAGTTCGGCCTGGAGGTGCCGGTCGACGACATCGCCGGCCACGAGCCCGAGGAGGTCCGCGAGAACCTGCTCGGACAGATCCGCAAGGCCTACGACGAGCGCGAGGCCAGGGTCGGCCCGGACGTAATGCGCATGATGGAGCGCTTCCTGGTCCTCGAGGTCATGGACCGCAAGTGGAAGGATCACCTGCGGGACATGGACTACCTCAAGGAGGGCATCGGCTTCCGCGGATACCTGGAGCGCGACCCCAAGATCGCCTACAAGCGCGAGGGCCTGGAGATGTTCCAGGACATGCAGGGGGCGGTCTACGAGGACGTCTCCGACCTGGTCCTGCGCATGGAGATCGCGCCCACGGCGATGCCGGCGGCCACCGACCTCTGGAAGGAGGCCGAGGCCGTCCACGTGGAGAGCGAGCAGTTCGAGAAGCGCTCGGCCGAGGAGCTCTACGCCAGCGAGCACGGCGGCTCGGAGGGCGCGGAGGTGACCGTCAAACAGGTCCGCCGCGACGAGCCCAAGGTCGGCCGCAACGACGTCTGCCCGTGCGGCAGCGGCAAGAAGTACAAGAAGTGCTGCGGAAAAGGGAAGTGACGAATGGCAGGGCCTGGGGTCTAGGGGCTGGGGTCTAGGAGGGGCCGAGTTCCGGCCTCCAGACCCGAGACCCCAGACCCCAGACCCCAGACCCGAGGTCAAGATGCCCACCAAGTTCGACCTGGCTTACCTGGCTGCCGCGCCGGTGATGGCGCCGCTGCAGATCCTCAAGCTGATGAGGTCCGGGCGGCCGATCGCGCCGCTCTGGGAGCGCCTGCGCGGGCCGTTCCTCTCCAAGGGGGACAAGCCGCGCATCTGGGTGCACGCGGTGAGCCTCGGGGAGGTCTCGGCCGGGCGGCCGCTGGTGCGGCTGCTCTCCGCGGCCAACCCCGACTACGAGGTGGTGGTCTCGGCCAGCACCGAGACCGGCCGCGACCACGCCGCGCGGCTCTACGGCATGGAGCGCAGCTTCGCCTGCCCGCTCGACTTCTCCTGGACGGTCTCCAAGGCCTTCGACTCGGTGAATCCGGCGCTGCTGGTCCTCCTCGAGCTCGAAGTCTGGCCCAACCTGGTGGCCGAGGCAATGCGCCGCAATGTGCCGGTGGCCGTGGTCAACGGCCGGATCACCGACCGCTCGGCGCAGGGCTACATGCGCTTCAAGAACGCCCTGGCCTCGACGTTCGGGGGCATCGGGCTCTATGCCGTGCAGACCGACGCCTACGCCGAGCGCTTCGCGGCCATCGGCGCGCCGCGAGAGCGCATAGTGGTCACCGGCTCCATGAAGTACGACTGCTCGGTGGTGGTGGGCAACCCCGAGAAGCGCGACGCCATGCGCCGCCGGCTGCTGCTCAGGCCGGAGTCGCTGGTGCTGGTGGCCGGCTCCACCCATCCGGGCGAGGAGCAGGCCGTGGCCGAGGCGGCCACCAAGCTCTCCGCGCGATTCCCCAACCTGCGCCTGGTGCTCGTGCCCCGGCACGTCAATCGCGTCGGGCAGCTGGTGAAGGATCTCTCCTCCTGGGGCTTCTCGGCGGTGCGCAAGACGGCCATCGACGCCGCGGGCGTCACCTGCCGTCCGCCCATCGGTCCCAAGGAGGCCATGCTGGTCGACACCACCGGCGAGCTCGGCGACGTCTATCACGCCGCCGACGTCGTCTTCGTGGGCGGCAGCCTCATCCCCCACGGCGGGCAGAACGTGATCGAGCCGGCGGGGCTGGGCCTGCCGGTGTTGTGGGGACCGCACACCTTCAACTTCGACGACGCCGTGGCCAGGATCCTCGCGGCCGGCGGCGGGCAGATGGTCAAGGACGGGGCGGAGCTCGCCGCTGCGCTCGAAGAGCTGCTCGCCGATCCGCGCCGGCGCCAGATGATGGGCGCGGCCGCCCAACAGTCCATCGCCCGGGCGCAGGGCGCGGCCGAGAAGACCGCGGAGATGCTGAAGAGGATGCTGACGGGAGCGGCTCCGATCCAGAGCTGAGGGAGGCTTCCGGTGAGACGCCCCAATATCCTCTGGGTGTCGTTCGAGGACACCAACCCCTTCTACGGCTGCTATGGCGACCGGGTGGCGCGCACCCCCAACCTCGACCGCCTCGCGGCCGAGGGCTGCCGTTGGACGCACTGCTTCTCGACGGCCGGAGTCTGCGCACCGGCGCGCTCGGCGGTCATCACCGGGATGTACCCCACGTCCATCGGCACGCACCACATGCGGACGACGCACGTCAATCCGTTCACCCCGGAGTTGCCCACGCCGTACTCGGCGGTCGTGCCCCACTACGTGAAGTGCTTCACGGAGTACCTCCGCGCCGCCGGCTACTACTGCACCAACAACGTCAAGACCGACTACCAGTTCGATGCGCCGCTCACCGCCTGGGACGAGTGCAGCCGGGAGGCGCACTGGCGAAGCCGGCCCGATCCGGAGCAACCCTTCTTCGCGGTCTTCAACCTCGACCGGACCCACGAGAGCGGCATGTGGCCGGAGAAGTGCCCGGAGATCGCCTTCGACCCCACGGCCGTGGAGCTCCCGCCCTACTTCCCGGACACGCCCAAGGTCCGGGAGGCCATGGCCCGGATGCACACGAACATCGAGGCCAACGACCGGCGGCTGGGCGAACTGCTCGCCGAGCTCGAGGCCGACGGGCTCGCGGAGAACACCATCGTCTTCAACTGGAGCGACCACGGTCCGCTGCCGCGCGGCAAGCGCTGGCCGTACGACTCCGGGATCCGCGTGCCGCTGATCGTGCGCTGGCCGGGGCGCGTCGAGGCCGGCCGGGTGAGCGGCGACCTGGTCAGCACCATGGACCTGGGGCCGACGGTGCTCTCCCTCGCGGGGGTGCAGGTGCCCCGCCACGTGCAGGGACGGGCCTTCCTCGGCGAGCAGGCCGCCGCGCCTCGCCAGTACGTCTACGCCGCCCGGGACCGCTACGACGAGGCCTACGACATGGTCCGCGCGGTCCGCGACAGCCGCTTCAAGTACATCCGCAACTGCCGGCCGGAGCTGCCCTATCTCCTCTGGGTGCCGTACCGCAACCGCCACCCGATCGTCGAGGAGATGTGGCGGCTGCACCTGGCCGGGGAGCTCGACGAGGTCCAGTCGTTGATGTTCAGCTGCCCGCGGCCGGTCGAGGAGCTCTACGACACGGAGGCCGATCCCCACGAGACGCGCAATCTGGCCTCCGACCCCGCCCACGCCGGGGAGCTCGCCCGGCTGCGCTCCGCGCTCGACGCGTGGCTCGCCGAGGTGGGCGATATGGGCGAGATTTCCGAGAGCGAGATGGTGCGGCGCTGGTACCCGGACGGCGAGCAGCCGCAGACGGCCCCGCCGCTCTTCGTGCCCATCTGCGCGGAGAGCCCCGGCGTCCTGGGCGCTCCGGAGGGCGGCAGCTTCAAGGGGCCGGTGCTGCTCCAACTGCATTCGGCCACCCAGGGGGCGTCCATCGCCTACTCTCTGGGGGAGGGCTCCGACGGGCGCTGGCGACTCTACAGCCAGCCGCTCAGGCTCCCCGAGGGCCGGACCACCGTGAGGGCCCGGGCGGTTCGTATCGGCTACAGTGACAGCGAGGAGAAGGTCGCCAGCTTCGAGGTGTTGCCGCCCGCGGGCGACTCTAGATAGCCGGCTACGCCGTCAGCTCCAGATTCTGGCCCGGCGGCTGCGCCGTCGGGGGCTTGTCCAGACGCAGCGTTCCGTCATTGGACAGCCGGTCGAGGACCTCGCGCATCAGCTCGGCCGGGTCGTTGCCCGCCGCCGCGAACGTCGCGTTGAAGGCGCGCCCGTTCTCCTGGGCCACGGCCAGTTCCTCCGGACTCCTGGTCAAACCGTTCTGGATGAAGTCGTTGATCTTCGCCCAGACCAGGCTGTGGGTCCGGTCGACGCCGTCCTGGACCGCGTCGGGGAGCTCTCCCAGGATGCCCTGGGCCTGCCTGAAGCCCTTGTCGATGGCCGCGCCGATGTAGTCGGCGAAGGCCCGGCGGTTCTCCTCGGTGTCCTCGCCGCCCTTGAGCCACTGGCCGTACCAGCTGGCCGCGAAGTCGAATATCCGTCCGGCGGTGGCCTCGGGCGTGAAGCTGGCGGCCAGCTTGTCGAGCGGCGCCTGGCCGTCCTCGGCGGGAGTCAGAGCTTCGACGTGCGCGGCCAGGATGTCCGCCAGCTGGGCGTTGAAGTCCGGGCGGGACTGGTCGTCCGCACCCATGGCCTCGCCGGCCGCCTGCGACGTCTGAAAGGTCGCCTCGTACAGCGCCCGGATCTCCAGGAGCCGGACTTGGACGCGCGGGGAGACCTGGGCGGTATCGCCGGCCTCTCCGTCCTTGGAGGCGGCCGCGGCCCGCGCGGCTTCGGCCGCCGCCTTCCGGACCGACGCGGAACCGGAGCCGCCGCCAAGCGTCAGCCAGTTCGCGCTCCCCATCAATTCGTTCAGATTGGTTCCGCCTAGCGAGTCCAAAGTCATGGCAGCGCCCTCCCCAGCAACCTTCCTTCCTGGCGCCGGAAACAACCGCCGGTGCCATGCAGTCCCGCAGTCGCTTATGTAATCGGTCGTTGCGCGGAAGTCTGGAGGGGGCTTCTCTGCATCACTCGGCAAGGACCGGGCCGGGAGACTTTGGCGCCGGGCAGGACGCAACCGCCCTGTATCCGAGCCTTGCGCGCACTATCCGGCAGGCCGAGCCATCGGCCACGTAAAGCCGGTCGGCTGCGGCGGCCAGCCATCCCGGCTCGGCGAAGGCCAGGGCGGAGCCCGACAAAGCCCCGTCCTGGTTGCCGCGCCGGCCGATGTGGGCGATGACGTTGCCCTCTGAGTCGAGCACCGTCACCCGGCCGCGCAGCACGTCGGGGACGAATACCCGGTCGAACTCGTCGAGGTCGAAGCGGCCGCCGCCGCAGACGCACTGCTCGACGTGGGGCACGCCCTGGTACTGGGCGGGCATCGGGCTCATGCCGTGGTACTGCCATAGCGCCCCGGTCACCTTCAGTCGGTGGTCGTTGAAGAGGAACCACTGCACCTCGGGAACGGGCCTCCAGAGGTCGCCGGCCGGACGGCGGCAGGACGGCGTCCGGTCGCCGTCCGGGATGCCGGCGATGCGCCCGCCCTCGGGGCCGAACTTGAGGACGCTGCCCATGTTGCGGAGCAGCGGGTCGACGCCGAGGCTGGCCAGTCGCGCCGGGTCGGGCCGCTTGTAGGGGTCTAACAGCGACGGTCCTAGGACGAGTTCGCCCCCGCCCGAGCCGGTTGGCAGCCGCGCAGGATAGGCGCGCTTCGTCGGATCGCCAAGGACATCGGCGAAGTCACGCGGGTAGCCGATGCCCACGGGCATGATGTTGTCGCCGACGTAGACGTTGCCCCGCCGGTCGGCGCGCACGCCCTGGCCGCCGACTCTCAGGTGGGCTACCAGCCGCGGGAACTCCACGCGGCCCTCGGCGTCGAGCCGGGCCACGGCCGAAGTCATCAGGAAGCCGCGGTCCCAGGGCGCGTCGGGGAGCAGTTCCGCCGGGCGCTCGTCGTCGTGGTAGACCACGTAGACCCGCCCGTCGGGCCCCACGCCCAGGCCGCGGGCGCTCGAGCCGTTGGCCGCCTTCATGGCGTGGGCGATGGGCGCGCCGCCCGACTCATCCCCGGCGGCGAGTGCCTTGGGCCGGCCCTCCGCGTCGAAGCGCACGAGCCGGTTCCGGCGGTACGCGTAATCGCGCCAGACCAGGGCGTAGAGGTCGCCGCCGGGCGCGACGGCAGCCTCGATGATGCCGTAGGTTCCGCGCTTCCCGTCCTGCCCGTGCTCCAGCGCGAGAGGCGTCAGGGCCGTGCCGTCGCCGCGGAAGCGCAGCAGGCGGCGGGAGTCGTCGTTGGCGTAGACCACGTCGCGTTCGCGGTCCAGGCAGATCTGAAAGGGCGGCTCGAGGAGCACCCCGGTGGGCCTGGGGCAGACGTCGCGCGGCGCTCCGAATCCGTCGGGTTCGTCCTCGATCCGCAGGAGCGACCACCTGGCCTCGCGCGCCGCCGGGAAGGCGAGCCCCAGCCAGATCACCGGCCGTTCGCCGCCGAAGTCGGCGGCCATGGAAAGCCGGTACTCCGGCCAGGAGCCGGCCTTCCTGACGCGGACGAAGGGGTCCTCGATCCTGAGCTCGCGCTCCACCCGTCCGTCGGGGGCCAGGCGCAGGAGCCGCGCCTCGCGGAGCGCCGCCGGCGGCTCGACGCCGTAGCGGGCGACGGCCTCCTCCCGGCCGGCGAGCACGTAGAGCTGTCCGGTCTTGGGGTGCACGGCCACCTGCTGCGGGTAGTCGACGGGAATGCTCCGGAGCAGCCCGCCGCGCGGCGTGTAGACGGAGATATCGCCGGTGACCGCGGACGCTCCGGCGGCAGCGGCCGGGGCCGGGGCGGGGGAGGGTGGGCGCTTACGGCTGTAGTTGCACACGTAGAGCCGCCCGGCGGCATCGACCGCCAGGCCCTTGGGCCGCGCGACCATGTGTCCGGGCGGGCCGCCGTTCTCGTCGTCGCCGGTGAGGAGCTCGGCCGGCCCGTCGGCGGCGAGGTCCAGGCGGTACACCGCGTGGCGGTAGCTCGCGAGCCGGGTGTCGTCGCCGAGGTAGCCGGGCTCGGCGCCCGAGAAGTAGAGCGTCCTACCGTCCGGCGAACAGGCGAGGAAGAGCAGCCCCACGTCCTGGAAGGCGGTCAGGCGCTGGGCGAAGGCCCCGGCCGGAACCGAGCCGTCCGGACCGATGCGGGTCAGGTTCCGGGGATAGCGGCCGGGTCCGGGCAGGAGCAGATCGCCCGAGGGCGCCACGGCCATCGAGCCGATCGCGCTCCCCGGCAGCGAGTAGCCGCGCCGGTAGTAGACGCTGCCGTCGGCCAGCCGCACCGGTTCGAGTCCGGCGAGCTTCTCCGGGCCCAGGCCGGCTGGCGCCGGGACGATCTGGCGCAGGTACCGGCCCTGGCGGTCGAGGACGCAGACGCCTTTGGAACAGTAGGCGAAGAGCTCTCCGCCCTTGCCGGCCGCGAGCGCCCAGACGTTGCCCAGCCACTGCGGGTCGGAGCCGATGACCCGGTCGAGCCGGGCCTCGAGGCCCAGGCCGACGCGGATGGTGAAGACGGGTGGAGGGCGGAAGGTGGAGGGTGGAGGGAGCACTTGGCGGCCGCGGTCGTCGGCGCCGTCCCAGAGGATCGACTGTTCGAGCGTGCCGGCGGCGAGCGGCGCCGGGGCGTTGGGCCCGAGCATCCCGGCGGCCAAGTGCCGCACGGCGCGGCCGGTGCCATCCTCGATCCATACGGCGCAGTCGACCGGCGCGGCCGCGGCGAAGTTGATGCGCATGCCCCGTCCTTCGCGGACGGCGGCCGGTGGCCGGGCGAAGGCGGCGTGCGGCGCGGCTGCCGGGGCCGCGGCATGGTCGGACGTCCGGCATCCGGAGAGGGCGGCCGCCAGGCCGGCGAGCGCGGCCAGGAACGGTCGGCAGAGATGGCGGATGTTCATGGCGGGTCCTCGACTTTCGCTCTGGACGTCCGGCATTGTCCACTTCACCCAGCGAGCCGCAAGAGAGAACCTGGTTCTTGACTCCGGGTGGCGGCAGCCGGTTACATTCATGTCCCTTCATGGGGCTTCGTCGATCCGGGCAACCCCGTCTACGGAAGTCAACTGTATGCGGTGCGCGACTTCACCGATGCGGGCACTGCCAAACACCTGGCGGACAACGCCGGCTACCTCGCGGCCATCAGGCTCGCCCAGGAACGTCCGCAGTGCGACTTCCGTCCGGATTGGACCATGGGTGTCGACATGCGCCTGTCGCATCTGTCCCCATTGCACCACATGGTCGTGTTTCTTTGCGTCGCCGCACGACACGAGGCCCAGATGGGGCATCCTGACGAGGCCCTGGACCGGTTGTCCATGGCGCTGCGCGTTGCGGGTGATGTAGGTGACGACTGCCTGCTTTGCCGGATGAGCCGGAACAATCAGGAGAAGATGGTTGTCCAGACGTTGGAGGCCGTGCTCAATGAGTCCGATCCCGGAGCGGAGGCCCTCGTGAAGTTCGCGACGGACCTGGAAAGGTCGTGTCGCGAGCGGCCGCGCCTGGCGGCCGCAGTGAGGGCGTCCAGGGCGGGCGTTTCGTACACGCTGACCGAGTTGCTGAGCGGAGAGAGGAGCACGGCTTCGCTTACCGATGGGTCGGCGTGCAAGGCCCCCGGACTCAGCGAGAGGGTCTGGTGCCTGTCTGGCCGGACGTCCGGTGAGGTGCGGCTTTACACCCGGTACATGGACGATGCCGCGGATGCGGCTGAGAGCCCCTATCCGGAGTGCCTGGATGCCATCAAGGAACTGGACGTCCGGATGGAGCGGACCTTCGTCGCTGCGCCGGACGCCCACGTCCTGGTCAGGCAGCTGATGGGCAGCGGCAGTCTCTTTGGAGACCGTAGCGTCCTCCTCGCGACGGCTGAAAGCGACGCTTCCGCGGACGCCCGCTTGAAGACTGCCTGGTTGGCGCTTGGTTGCAGGCTCCACAAGCAGAAGACCGGGCGGTGGCCGGAGTCCCTGGCCGACCTCCCGGCCGCAATCCCCGGGCATTTTCGGGAACTGCCCAGGGACCCGTTCTCTGGTCGCGACTTCGTCTACAGAAGGACGTCAGCTGGCTGCCTGATCTACAGCGTCGGTCGGAACCGCCAGGAAGACGGAGGTGTCGCTTGGGACTCCAAGACCTTCGCCGGAGATCTGCCTTTTGAGCTGAATGACTGACCGGCGATTCTGGTTGAAGTCGCCGGCTGGCCCGGTCGATATATGGACGACCGTTGACCTACCGTCAACCGGAACAACCATGGAGGGTTCGCTCTTGGTCAGGCAGGAAATGATCGCCGCGCCGGTACAGGGACGTCCGGCCGCCGCACGTGGAGATATCGACGGAGCCATCGCCGCCTATCGCGAAGCCATCCGCCTGCGCCCCGACTTCCTGCAGGCCCACCGGCATCTGGGCAGCGCGCTCCGCCGCAAGGGCGACCTGCGGGGGGCGCTGGAGTCCTGTCGCCACGTGCTGCGCCTGGCCCCCGGCGACGCCGAGGCCATGCGCGCCATCGACGAACTGGCCGCGGAGGAGGCCGTCGCCCTGCTGGAGAAGGCCCGGGGCCTGGCCGCCGACGGCAATCTCGAGGCCGCCTCGGCCGCCTACTGCGAGGTCGTATGGCTCAGGCCCGATTGCGCCGAGGCCCGCAACGGCCTGGGCGTGCTCCTGGCCGCCAAGGGCGACTTCGAGGGCGCCGCGCGCGAGTGCCGCGAGGCCGTCCGCCTCCGGCCGGACTGGGCCGAGGCCCATTTCAACCTGGGCAACGCCCTCGCCGGCGCGGTTCTCGCTCCCGTGCGGAAGACCGGCACAACGCCCGCGAAGCCTGCAAAGCCTGCTGCGGCCGCGAAGCCCGCAGCGCCCGCAGCGCCCGCGGCCCCTGCCGCGCCCCCGGCCGCGGTTCCGCCCGTCGTTCCCGACCCGGCGAGCATTCCGCTCATCCTTACGTCGGCCGAACTCAAAGTCGACGAGGATGCCACCCGCACCCAGACCGAACCGGTCAGGAAGGGCGGCAACGGCTCGTCGACCTCCGGGTACCGCGCGGCCATCCGCGAGGGCAACGATCTCGCCGAGCGCGGCGACCTGGACGGAGCCGTGGAGCGCTACCGCCAGGCCGTCCGCATCAAGCCGGACGTGCCCGAGGCCCACAACAACCTGGGCGTGGCCCTGCGCCGCAAGGGCGACTTCGATGGAGCCATCGCCTCGTTCCAGACTGCGGTGCGCCTGAAGCCCGACGCGGCCGAGGCCCACAACAACCTGGCGGTGGCGCTCCGCAGCCGGGGCGACTACCCCAGTGCGATCGTCTCCTCCCGCGAGGCCACGCGGCTTCGTCCGGATCTGGCTGCCGCGTGGTACAACCTGGCTTGCGCCTATGCGCTGGCCGGCGACGCCGCCCAGGCCGCCGAGGGCCTGCGCCAGGCCATCGGCATCGACGTTAAGTTCCGCGACCTGGCCCGCCGCGAGCCGGACCTCCGCAAGGTCCGCCGGGCGAAGGAAGTAATGACCTGGCTGGGCGAACCGGAGAAGTAGGCGCCGGATACGACCAGCCACAGATGGACACAGATGCACGCAGATGGAGTTCCGGGCAACGCCCTTGATGGCTGATGTCGGATCAGTGTGCATCTGTGTTCATCTGTGGCTGATCACCTTCTGTTGCCGAACCTGTGGCTTCTTGAAAAGGCATCCTCCGCGGTTAGACTGCCGCCGGAGGTGAACGCATGAGAGTCGTCATCACCGGCGCGGCGGGGTTCCTGGGCTCGCATCTCGTCGACCACTACATCGCGCGGGGCTGCGAGGTGGTGGGCGTCGACAACTTTGTCACCGGCACGCGCGAGAACCTGGCCCACCTTGCAGGGCTCAAGAGCTTCACGCTCGTCGAGCACGATGTCTCCCGGCACATCGAGGTCGACGGGCCGGTGGACGCGGTGTTGCACTTCGCCTCGCCGGCCAGCCCCATCGACTACGCCAAGCTGCCCATCCAGACCTTGAAGGTCGGATCGTTGGGCACCCACAACGCCCTGGGCCTGGCCAAGGCCAAGAACGCGCGCTTCCTGCACGCCTCGACCAGCGAGGTCTACGGCGACCCCCAGGTCCACCCCCAGAAGGAGGACTACTGGGGCCACGTCAACCCCATCGGCCCGCGGGGGGTCTACGACGAGGCCAAGCGCTTCGCCGAGGCCATCACCATGGCCTACCACCGGGTGCACGGGCTGAAGACCCACCTGGTGCGGATCTTCAACACCTACGGCCCGCGGATGCGGCTCCAGGACGGCCGGGCGCTGCCGGCCTTCGTCTGCCAGGCGCTCCGGGACGAGCCCATCAGCGTCTTCGGCCGCGGCGAGCAGACCCGCTCCTTCTGCTACGTCTCGGACCTCATCGCCGGGATCACCGCGCTGCTTGAGACCGACTACTCCGAGCCGGTCAACATCGGCAATCCCGACGAGGTCAGCATCCTGGACTTCGCGAAGGAGATCATCGAGCTCACCGGGTCGAAGAGCCGGATCGCCTACAAGCCCATGCCGGTCGACGACCCGCACCTCAGGCGGCCGGACATCTCGCTCGCCAGACGGCTGCTCGGCTGGGAACCCAAGGTCTCCCGGCGCGAGGGGCTCGAGCGGACCATCCCGTACTTCAGGAAGAGCCTGGGGCTGTAGATGTCCCCGGCTCCGGAGCCCGACCCCGTAGCCGGGTTCTACGACCAACTCGCCCCGCACTACCGGCTCGTCTACCACGACTGGGAGGCGAGCGTCGAGCGTCAGGCGCTGGCGCTCGACGGCACCATCTCCGAGTTCGTCGGCCCGGACGCCGAGACGGTGCTCGACGCCGCCTGCGGCATCGGCACGCAGAGCCTGGGACTGGCCGAGCTCGGCTACCGGGTGACGGCCTCGGACCTCTCCGCGGAGGCCGTGGAATTGGCCCGCGCCGAGGCGGACAGACGTGGCCTGGAGATCGACTTCGGGGTCGCCGACATGCGCAGCCTGGCCGAGGCGTACCGCGGACGGTTCGACGTGGTCCTGGCCTGCGACAACGCCCTTCCGCACCTGCTCGCCGATGACGACATCCTGCTCGCCCTCAGGCAGTTCCACGACTGCCTTGTGCCTGGCGGCGGCTGCATCGTCTCGGTGCGGGACTACTCCCATGGGGAGCGCGAGGGCCGGGTCATCCACCCCCGCAAGGTCCACGACACGCCCGACGGGCGTGTCGTCATGTTCGACGTCTGGGAGTTCGCCGGCGACAGGTACGACATGACCACCTATGTTGTTGAGGACCTTGGCGGGTCCGAGGCCCGCGCCCGGGTCATCCGCGGCGGGCGCTACTACTGCGTGCCGATCGAGCGCCTCGAGGAGCTGATGCGCGAGGCCGGCTTCAAGCACGCCGGGACATTCCGGGACCGGTTCTTTCAGCCGTTGCTGGTCGGCGTACGGCCGTCGTGACGACTCCAATCAGTGGCCTGGCCACTTGACATAAGTGGTAATACAGGTATGCTGAATGATGCAATGGGCTGGGAGTCGGAGAGATGCGCTTCGAATCGGCTGCTGGTGTAGAGAAGGCCCTGGCGCACCTCGGTGCGCTGTTGGACGCTTCGCAGACGGGGCCGGTTACGCTGTTGGTTTGCGGGGGCGTTTCGCTCATGGTTCTGGGCCACGTTGCCAGGACCACTCACGATGTCGACTTGCTCGCCTGCCTGGCGGCGTGCCCGGTCCGAGAGAACGAGATCGAGCATCGGTCCGAGCTTGCCGAGCCGGTCCGCACGCTGGCGCGGAGGGTCGCCGACGACCTGGGCCTGGACGCGGACTGGCTGAATCTGGGGCCGGCGAGCCTGGTGCAACTCGGGCTCCCCGCCGGCCTGTTGCAGAGGGCCGAGCGCAGAAGCTACGGAGGGACGCTCTCCGCGCTTTACGTGGGGCGCCTGGACCAGATTCACCTCAAGCTCTACGCGTCGCTGGGGCGCGAGGAGCGGCACGTTGCCGATCTCTTCGCACTGAAGCCTTCGGACGAGGAACTCGTGCAGGCCGCTCGGTGGATCATGGCGGTGGCCGGCGACATGGTGCTCGAGGCGGACATCCTCAGGCTCCTGCGAGATCTTGGCTGTGAACGCGATCCTTGACGGGTGTCGCGCCCGCTTCCGGGAGAAGCTCCTCGACTTCGTCTGGAGCCAGTGGCGCGTCCTGGGCGTCGCCGCGGCCACCGCTTCTCCGCTGCCCTGGTTCGTCGATCCCGAGCCGCTGATTCCGTTCAGCCTGGATCTCGCCCGGCACGATCCGCGGGTGTTCGACGAGTTGCTCGACTGGCTGGTGACCAACGGCCGGTGGGTGAACGTCCGGCGCATGTCCGCGCTGATGCGGGCGGATGGAGCGGGGGACCCCGCGCTGGTGGCCGCGGTGGCTCGGACCGTCGCGGAGCGCTCGCGATCCGCGGGCCAGTGGGATCTGGCCCGGGCCCTGCCGCCACCGGAGCGCCGGGAACCCGAGCCGCTCTTCACCATAGGCGACAAGCCCTGGGGCGCGGTCGCCGAGCCCGACGAGGCCTTCCTGGAGTACGGCTTCAAGCGCAGCCGGGTCGCGCCCCGCGGCCAGTCCCGCGAGGTGCCCATGGCCGACCCGCGCTGCTCGGTCTTCCTGCTGAGGTCGCTGTTCGGGGTCGGGGTGCGGGCCGACGTCGTGAACTGCCTCTTGCTGTGCGGCGAGGGCCACCCCAGCGGGATCGGCCGGCTGTTGGGATTCTCTCAGAAGCAGGTGCACGACACCCTGACGGCCATGGCGCAGTCGGGACTGGTCGAGGTGCGCAGCGCCGGACGCCTCAGGAACTACCGCCTGGCCGGAGAGCGCTGGGGCCGGTTCCTCTACGGCGCCGGGCCCGCGCGGCCGCAGTGGATCGACTGGCGGGCCCTCGTTCGGGGCCTGACCGCGCTGCTGGGCGGTATTTCGGCCTCATCGACCCTGCCGGAGAGCGCCGAAGTGGCTGCGTCCATGGCGCGGAGCGCGATGCGCGCCGCGCGCCGGGACCTCCTGGCCAGCGGGGCCGGCGCGAAGCTGCGGGACGACGCGCCGCACCTGGGCGGGGCCTATCTCGAGGTCTTCGAACAGGACCTCGCCGCCCTCGGCGATCTGCTGGTTCCAAAGGAGTCCGACGATGCCCAAGCCTGACGCCGCCAAACTGCTCGCCTCCGCCCGATCGGGCGATCGCGCCGCCCTGGCGCGGTTGCTGACGATGGTCGAGTCCGACCCCGACGCGGCCTTCGTTGCGGCAGGCGTTGTCCCGAAAGCCGAAAGCCGAAAGCCGAAGGCCGACGCCCACATCATCGGCTTCACGGGCTCGCCCGGCGCGGGCAAGAGCTCGCTGCTCGACCGGCTGGCCGGCGAACTGGCGCGTTCCGGAGCCCGTCCGGCTTGCCGGGGCGAAGCCCGGCCGTCCGGGCGAAGACCGGCGGTTCTCAGCATCGACCCGACGAGCCCCTTCACCGGCGGCGCGGTGCTCGGCGACCGGGTGCGCATGTCGGAGGAGACGTTGGCCGTCGGGGTCTTCGTGCGCTCCATGGCCAGCCGGGGAGCCGCCGGCGGCCTGGCCCGTTCGGTGAGCGCCGCGGCGCGGGTGCTCGCGCTCTCGGGCTACTCGCCGGTCCTCATCGAGACGGTCGGCGCCGGCCAGGGCGAGGTGGCCGTGGCGGAGCTCGCCGACACCGTGGTGGTGGTTCTCGTGCCCGGGATGGGCGACGACGTCCAGATGCTCAAGATGGGCATCCTCGAGATCGCCGACGTCTACGCGGTCAACAAGATCGACCTGGGCGGCTCGGCGGCCTTCGTCGAGCACCTGTGCGAGGCGGTGAGCGGTCCCGGCGCCCACGGCCGCGCCCGCCATGAGCTGGCCGCCGGGCCGGTCTCCGACTGGGTCCCGGCCATCGTGCCGACGAGCGCCCGCACCGGCGAGGGGATCGTCGAACTCGTCGCGGCAGTCGAGTCGCACCGCCGGCACCTGGCCGAGGATGGCCGCGGCCAGGCGCTCCGCGCCGCGCGCGCCGGCCGGAGGATCCTCCGGGCGCTGGCCGAGCGCCTGGCCGCGGAGGCCGGGTGCGAGGGCTCGTGCCGGCTCGAACTCGGCAAGCTCGCCGCCGCCGTGGCCTCGGGCGCGATGTCCGAGTGGCACGCGGCGGGGGAACTCCTGGGCACTTCGATCATGTCGCCCGCAGCCAAGTCCGGCGGCCGAAAGCGGCTGCTCGATTCTCGTCCGGCGGGCAGGGCAGGCCGGCCGGGGTCGGACCACGGCAAGTCGCTGTAGTCGAGAGACTTGGGTTCCGTTTCAGAGCCGAACTGCCCCCATACGTTCGATTCTCCAATAGAGCTTTCAGCGTCGGCTCCGCGACGCTGAAAAGCCTTACTCATTTCGAGGGGCAAAATGCGTCGTATGGAGCCGGTGGCTCATCCGAAGCTGACCGGCCATCCGAGGCGGAGGGGCAGTCCTGCCGGCTGAGCTCTGGAATCGCCGGGTTCGGCCCCATCGGCTTGGCGCCCTCCGGTTCCCACAGGAAGAAGCCCTTGCCGGTAGCCTGGCCGTTCATGCCTGCCGCTGCCAGCCGTCCGAGGATCGGCGCCGGCGCGTAGGCAGGTCCGAGCTCGTGCTCGAGCGCCGAGAGCTCGGCGATGGCCGTCGGGACGCCCAGCCGGTCGAGCGCGGCGAGGGGCCCCTCCCGGTGGTTGAGACAGTGGGCCGCCCCGCGGTCGACGTCCCCGACGGAGCTCGTGCCCTCGCCGGCGACGCGCGCGGCCTCGTTGAGCATGGCCAGCCAGCTCCGCCGGGCTAGCGCGGCCGACTGCTGCATGGACGGTGCCGGCCGGTCCTCGCGGAGCCCGGCGGCGAGGGGGCTCACGCCCCGCGGGCGACCTCCCTGCCAGTTGTAGAAGCCCGAGCCCGACTTGGCTCCGAGCGCCCCGGCCTCGACCAATCGCGAGAGGGCGGGGGAGGGCGCGTAGATCGCGCCGAGCTCGGCCTCGAAGACCCGGAGGATGGACTGCACGGTGTCCAGGCCGATGAGGTCGGCGAGCATCAGCGGGCCCATGGGCAGCCGCGGGCCCTTGGGGTCGAGCGCCGAGCAGCGGTCGACCGCGTCGGGGAGTCCGAGGCCCGCGGCTGCTCCGGCGACGGCGTCGTTGATGGCCGGGATGAGGATGCGGTTCACCACGAACCCGGCCCGGTCGCGCGAGGCGATCGCCTCCTTGCCGAGCCGCGAGGCCATCTCCGAGGTCGCCGCGAAGGTAGCGTCCGAGGTGCGCTCGCCGCGGATGACCTCGACGCCGCGGATCTTCGGCGCCGGGTTCATGAAGTGGAGCCCGACGACCGATTCCGGTCGGCCGGAGGCGGCGGCGAGCCGGCCTATCGGGATGGAACTGGTGTTCGAGGCGAGGACGGCTCCGGGCCGCGCCAGGCGCCCGAGCTCCTCGAAGACCGCGGCCTTGAGCTCGAGCCGTTCGGGCACGGCCTCGACGATGAAGCCGCAATCGGCCATCTCGGCGAGCTTCGGCGCGAGCGAGAGCACGGCCGGGTCCGCACCCAGGCCCTTGGCGATGGCCTCGCGCGCGGCCGCAAGCTGCGCACCAGACGTGTCGTGGAGGACGACCCGGTCGAAGCCGCCGCGGGCCACTGCCACCTCGGCGATGCCCCGGCCCATGAGGCCGGCGCCGACGACGCCGAAGGTGCGGACGGGTGCCGGATCGCTCATGGCGGCAAGTCTAGTTCGCTCGGGGGGCGGGTCAAGGACAGGGCCATTTCGAGAGGGCGGCTTCACCGCGGAGGCGCGGAGACGCAGAGAACAGTCGGCTTTCGGCTGTCGGTCATCGGGACGACGACTTTTCCGATAACCGAACGCCGAATGCCCCCCCCCGGTTGTTCCCGGTGTCTCAGCGTCTCACCGGTGAATGTCATTTCTGGACGAAATCGCCGGGAGCTGAGGCCAATGGCTCTGCGCCGGAATAATCCACGCCGCTTCGCGGTAGATTACCCTCATCACGACGGGCGGCAGTCCCTCGACCCGCCTTGAATCTCCGCCCCCGCGGGCTAGAATCCATCGCCGGTGGCGCAGTGCGAGCCTCGTCCATGGATGGGAATGCCCGGTGCCAGGAGCTCCACGGTGAGGAAGCCAGCAGCCAAGAACCGCAACATCGGCCGTAAGCCAAGCCGCAACTCGGGTCGCATGGTCAAGCCTCCTGACCGCAGAGCCTCCGCCGACGGCGCCCTGTCTGCCTGGCGCGAGGCCTGCGCGGCCTCGCACCCGATCGGCGAGCGGCGCGCCACCCTGGGCGGCCTGCACGTCGAGCCCATCTACTTCCCGGTCGACCACTCCGCGGCCGAGTACGCCGAGCAGCTCGGCTTTCCCGGGCAGTTCCCCTTCACCCGAGGGATCCACGCCAGCATGTACCGCGGCCGGCTCTGGACCATGCGCCAGTTCGCCGGCTTCGGCACGGCGCGCGAGACCAACGAGCGCTATCGCTTCCTGCTGGGCCGGGGCCAGACCGGGCTGTCCATGGCCTTCGACTTCCCGACGCTGATGGGCTACGACTCCGACCACCCGCGCTGCCTGGGCGAGGTCGGCCGTTGCGGCGTGGCCGTCTCGTCGCTCGCCGACATGGAGACGGTCTTCGAGGGCATCCCCATGGGGGAGGTCTCGACCTCCATGACCATCAACGGACCGGCGGCGGTGTTGCTCGCCTTCTACGTCGCCGCGGCCGAGCGCCAGGGGGTGGAGCGCAAGAAGCTCCGCGGCACCATCCAGAACGACATCCTCAAGGAGTACCACGCGCAGAACTCGTGGATCTTCCCGCCGGAGCCGTCCATGCGGCTGGCCGTAGATACCTTCGAGTTCTGCGCGGAGGAACTTCCCCAGTGGTACCCGATATCGATAAGCGGCTACCACATCCGCGAGGCGGGCTCCACCGCGCTGCAGGAGCTGGCCTTCACGCTCGCCGACGGCTTCGCCTACGTGGAGGCCGGCGTGGCGCGCGGGCTCGACGTGGACCGCTTCGCGCCGCGCCTCTCCTTCTTCTTCGACGCCCACATGGACTTCTTCGAGGAGATCGCCAAGTTCCGCGCCGCCCGGCGCATCTGGGCGCGGCACATGCGCGACCGCTACGGCGCCAGGGACCCGCGCTCGTGGATGCTGCGCTTTCACACCCAGACGGCGGGCTGTTCGCTCACCGCCCAGGAGCCCTACAACAACGTGGTCCGCACCGCGCTCGAGGCGCTCTCCGCGGTGCTGGGCGGGACCCAGTCGCTGCACACCAACAGCCTGGACGAGAGCTACGCGCTCCCCACCGAGGGGGCCGTGGAGCTGGCGCTGCGCACCCAGCAGGTGATCGCCCACGAGACCGGCGTGGTCAGCGTGGCCGACCCGCTCGGGGGTTCCTATTACCTCGAGGAGCTCACCGACCGGCTGGAGGCCGGCGCCGAGGAGATCTTCCGGAAGATCGAGTCGCTCGGCGGCATCTACCGGGCCATCGAGGACGGCTACTTCCGGCGGGAGATCGCCGGTTCGGCCGCCCGCTACCAGCGCGAGGTGGAGAGCGGCCGGCAGGTGGTGGTCGGCGTCAACCGCTACGGCGGCGGCGCGGCCGGGCCCATCCCGGTGCTGAGGATCGACCCGGCCGTCGAGGAGGCCCAGCGCGCGCGGCTCGCGGAGCTTCGCCGGACGCGCGATGCGGCCCGGGTCCGGAGCTCGCTCGATGCGCTGCGCGCCGCGGCGACCGGCGGCGCCAACGTCATGCCCGCCCTCATCGAGGGCGCCCACGCCGGGGCGACGCTCGGGGAAATGGTCGGCGTGCTGCGCGAGGTCTTCGGGGAGTACCACGAACTGGACCGGGTGTGAGTCATCCGGCGTTTCTCTCAACGCAGAGGACGCAAAGGGGCGCGGAGGTCGCGGAGGACGGCAATGGTTGCTCGTCGTAACAACAAAAGCAACAACCTGGGCAAGTCATCCTCTGCGCCCTCTGCGGTCCGCTCTGCGGCCTCTGCGTTGAAAAGGGACGCGGATGGCGGCGGGAGACGCATACGGCTGATCGTCGGCAAGTCGGGCCTCGACGGCCACGACCGGGGCGTGAAGATCGTCGCCCGGGCGCTGGCCGAGGCCGGGATGGAGGTCATCTACACGGGGCTGCGCCAGACCCCCGAGCAGATCGCCGAGGCGGCGCTCCAGGAGGACGCCGCCGGGGTGGGGCTCTCCATCCTCTCCGGCGCGCACCTGACCATCTTCAGGCGCGTGCGCGAGCTGCTCGACGAGCGGGGCCTCGGGGACGTGGTCCTCTTCGGCGGCGGGATCATCCCGGCCGAGGACGTGCCGGCGCTCCAGAAAATGGGCGTCGACCGGGTCTTCGGGCCGGGGACATCGACGGCCGAGATAGCGGATTATGTACGGGGACGGCTGGGCGGTGGAACGAAGTGAGCGATATGGTGCCTGTCGAGAACGTCGGAAGATACATCTTTTCCGTGCGTGGCCAGAGGGTCATGCTGGACAGCGATCTTGCCAGGCCCTATGGGGTGGAGGTCAAGCGCCTGAACGAGCGGGTGCGCCGCAACCCGGACCGCTTTCCTCAGGAGTTCATGTTTCAGCTGACGTCGGAGGAGTTCGCGCGTTTGAGGTCGCAAATTGCGACCTCAAAGGGACGCGGCGGGCGCCGTTATCTGCCGTACGCCTTTACTGAACACGGCGCGGTCATGCTCGCGGCGGTCTTCAAAGCCATCCGACAGCTCATGGAGGAGCCTGAAGAGCCGCCAAAGGGACGGATGGGCTTCCACATGGCTCCGAAGCGGTAACAGAGTCTCCAAACAGAACGGAGAAAGCACCATGGCCTTCGAGTACCTCTCCCGGATCCTGAGCATGGCCAAGCAGTCCGGCCGCGTGCGGCGGCTGGCGGTGGCCGCGGCCGGCGAGCAGGTCTGCCTGGAGTCGGTGGTGGTGGCGCGCCAGGAGGGGCTGGTCGAGCCCGCGCTCTTCGGCGACGCCCCGGTCATCGAGAAGCTGCTCAAGGAGCTCGGCCAGTCGCCGGCCGACTTCCGGATCGTCCACGAGCCCGACCCCATGGCCTCGGCGCGGCTCGCCGCCGAATCGCTGGCCTCCGGCGAGAGCCAGATGATCATGAAGGGGCTCATTCAGACCGGCGACCTGCTCCGCGTCTATTTCGACAAGCGCTACGGCCTGCGTCAGGACCGGCCCATCAGCCACGTGGGCCTCTTCGAGGTGCCGGGCTTCGGGCGGCTCTTCGCCATGACCGACGCGGCCATCAACGTGGCGCCCGACGACGACCGCATGGTGGCGATTGCCGCCAATGCCGTGAGCTTCATGCGCCGGCTGGGCTGGGCGCGGCCCAAGGTGGCGATGCTCGCCGCCTCCAACCGCGTCCAGGAGAACCAGGCGGCCACGGTGCGCGCCGCCAAGGTCGCCGAGCGCTGCGGCCGGGAGATGCCCGAAGGGCTCTTCGCCGGCCCCCTGGCCATCGACGAGGCCATGAGCGCCGAGGCAGCCGGCACCAAGCGCGTGGCCGGCCCCATCCAGGGCGACGCCGACATTCTGGTGGTGCCGACCCTGGAGGCCGGCAACGTCATCTACAAGACCCTGACCATGTTCGCCCACGCCAAGGTGCTCGGTGCCTGCATCGGCGGCCGCGCCCCCATCGTCATGACCAGCCGCGCCGACAACGAGGAGACCAAGCTGCTCTCCATGGCGTTGTGCTGCTACCTGGCGGACGGGGGCTGAAGGCTTATCCTGTCCGATCGGGTGGGGAGCCTCGTTCCGTCTAGCCCTGATCGCATTGCCTGGCGCCCGCTGTCCGGCGAGGCCCTCGCAGCGCGGCGACTACGGAGAGAAGCACGCCCAGGGTCGCCAGCGGGATGACGAACCACCACATGGCCCGGCCGAACCATTCGAGCCCGATCGAACGCTGGGCGGCCATGACCAGATAACAGACGTAGGCGACATAGAAGCCGAGGAACAGGGCGCCCTCCCGGCGGGCGATCCTCCCGCCGGTGAAGAAGACCGGCAGGCAGGCGGCTGCCGCGGCGGTCATCACCGGAACGTCGAAGCTCAGCGCCGCGGGTGCGGCCCCCACCCCGCGGGGCGAGGCCGCCGCGGCGCCGCCGAGCACCGCGAGAATGTTGAAGACGTTGCTGCCGACCACGTTGCCGACGGCGATGTCCCGCTCATTCCGCAGCGCGGCGACGACCGAGGTGACCAACTCCGGCAGGGAGGTGCCGGCGGCCACCACGGTCAGGCCGATGACCAGTTCGCTCACCCCCAGCATCTGCGCCAGGCTCACCGCTCCGGCCACCAGCCAGCGTGCCCCGAGGACCAGGATCGCCAGTCCCGCCAGGGCCGTCGCCGACGAGAGCGCCAGGACCTTCCTGCCCTGCACCGGAGATGCGGCATCCCCGCCAGCCGCGCGTCCGGTGGCCTGGGCCTCGGCAGCGCTTTCGCGCCGGCCCTTGATGACCAGGAATGCGGTGTAGAGCAGGAAGGCGGCGAAGAGCCCGGTGCCCTCCAGGCGGTCGACTCGCCCGTCCAGCGCCAGCAGCCAGACCAGGCCCGAGACCGTGATCATCACCGGTACGTCCATTCGCACCACCTGCCGGCAGACGGCCAGCGGCGCCAGGAGCGCCGAGAGGCCCAGGATGAAGAGAACGTTGAAGATGTTGCTGCCGACCACGTTGCCGAAAGCGATGTCCGCCTCGCCGGCCAGGGCGGCCTTCACGGATATGGCCATCTCCGGGGCGCTCGTGCCGAAGGCCACCACGGTCAGGCCTATGACCAGCGGCGAAAGGCCCACCGTCCGGGCCAGTCTCGAGGCCCCGCGCACCAGGAACTCCGCTCCAGCCACCAGGAAGACCGTTCCCAGGAGGAGTTCAATGGCCACCCGCATGAAAGGCTCTCCCCGCCAGTAGTCCCGGTCGGCCGCCGCGTCTCGCGCTGTCACCGATCTGGCGACCAGAGCCGGGGCCGGTCGTGTGGGCTGGATCGGTTGCGCTGGAAAGAAGGCGTGCCTGACGGTGCCGGGGTGTTCTGGCCGAGGGTATTCTAGCCGGTCCAACGGGGCCGCAAGAGCAGTTTCAGCCGCGGTTGAACTCGCGGCCTCATCCTTCGTCACTCCTCCTCGACGGGTCTTCCAGACACGCCTTCGTCGTCGTTCCTCGTCGGAGGCCACAACCTCAAGCTTGCCTGCCGTAGGCATGGCGTCGCGACCCCGGCACTTCTTCAACGGGCTGCTAGCGCAAGGCGGGACCGGAGTTCTGAGCCCGCCCGCCGTTTCAGGCAGGGAGGGGATGTGACTTGCCGGGCGGCCCTGACCGCCCTTCAGGCCAGATCCACGGGCACCTTCCGCCCGCGCGGGACGAGCGGGTCGTAGCGGAAGCCCTTCGTGCCCTTGCGGAACTCCGCCCGGGCGCGGGCCAGCGTCGCTCGGTCGGCGATCAGGTCGAGCGCCGAGCCGGCCAGGACCTTGGCCGCCTGGAGCATGCCCCGGTGGGCGAAGGGCAGCCGGTTGTGCGCGGCCGTCTCCCGGTGGTGTCCCTTGATCCCGCGCGTGTGGCAGGCCATGTTGAAGCGCCCCAGGGGCGCGAGCCAGGACACGCTGTCCTCGTCGGTGGAGCCCCGCTCCTGGACCTGCTGGTCGGGATCCGGGCCGGCCTTGAAGTCGGGCTCGGCGCCCAGCCGGCTGGCCTCCCGGCGGTCGGCGGCGCCCGCGCGCGGTGCGCCGAAGAGCTCGAGATTGGCGCGCAGCACGCCGTCCATGGCCGCGTTGGCCAGTCGCGAGTAGATGCCGGTCACGCGCGCGACCCGCAGCTTCGTCCCCGTGGCCAGGGCCGCGCCGCGGGCGCAGTTGACCAGTCGTTCGCGGACCTCGTCGACCTGCTTGCGGTCCTTGCCGCGGACGTAGTACCAGGCCTGGGCCCGGGCCGGCACCACGTTGGGCGCGTCGCCGCCCCGGCGGACCACCATGTGGATGCGCACGTTCTCGGGGACGTGCTCGCGCAGGTAGTTGGCGGCCACGTCGGTGAGCATGGCCGCGTCGAGGGCGCTGCGGCCGTTGTGGGCGGAGGCGCCGTGCGCGGTGCGGCCGGCGAAGTCGAAGAGCAGCGAGTCCATCGCCGAGCCGCCCAGCGGGCAGACGTTGGTCTTGCCCGACGGGTGCCAGGCCAGGCAGGCGTCCAGGTCGCGGAAGGCGCCGTCGCGGGCCATGTAGGCCTTGCCGGCGAGCAGTTCCTCGGCCGGGCAGCCGTAGTACACCACCGTGCCTCTCTCGCCGCGCCGGGCGAGGGCCTCCGCCGCAGCCGCCGCTCCGACCGCCGAGCCCACGCCGAGGAGGTCGTGGCCGCAGCCGTGGCCCCACTGGCCGGGGCGCGGCCCGCAGTCGGGCAGGGCGTCGTACTCGCCGAGGATGCCCACTGCCGGCCGGCCGCTTCCGCGCCAGGCGCGGAAGGCGGTGGGGATGTTCCGGTAGCGGAACTCCACCTCGAAGCCCCGCTCGCGCAGGTAGGCGGCCAGCAGGCGGGCCGAGCGCTCCTCGCGGAAGCCCGGCTCGGCCAGGTCGTGGATGGCCAGGGCCAGCCCTCGGGCGCGGGCGGCCTCCGCGGCCACGCCGTCTTCGATGAGGCGCCGCTTGGCCGGGTCGCGCATGGGGCGTTTCCTGGTCCGGGCGCTCGTCGGCGATTTCGTCTTCATGGCGGGTTTCTCCCGGTGGTCGTTCCCGAGCTCGGCGATGGCGAGGCCGTCCTCGCCGGCGATGGAGTAGAGCAGGTAGGTCCTGCCTTCCTCGACGAATACGGCCGGGTCGCGCAGGGCGTTCTCCCTGCGACAGGCGCCGGGCGCGGACGGGCGGATCTCGAGTGCCGCGCCCTCCCAGCGGCGTTCGGGCCGGAGCACCTCCACGGGCTGGCCGGTCCGCCATCGCCTCCAGTCTCCGCGCGCGTCGATGGCGCAGCGGAAGATGCGTTCCGGGGCGTCGCCGATGCTGGTGTAATAGATCCACAGGCGCTTCCCGTCGGGCAGCACCGCCACGTGGCGCGGGCCGGCGGAGTTGCCCCACTTGTCGCGATCCCCGCCGCCCGGGAACGGGATGGGGCCCTCCTCGAAGCCGGTCAGGCCGTCCCGCGAACGGTAGAGCCGGCCGCCCTTGGCCATGGCGTACCACCAGCCGCCGGACCGGAAGACCCGGAAATAGAATATGCCCAGGGGCTCGGGCCGCGGCGCGAAGGCCAGCCCGTCCCGGGAGATGGCCGCGAAGCTCATCTGCCCGGATTCGGTGGGGCCGTGGAAGTACATGCGCAGTTCCCGGCGCTCGTCGTCGACGATCACGTCGGGCGAGGCCACGTGCTTCCGGATGAAGGGCGCGTCGGCGAGCCTGAGCGTGCCCGGGACGTGGACCCTCCAGGGGCCTCCCAGCCGGTCGGCGCAGGCCAGGCGGATGTACTCGCCCTGATGGTGGGCGAAGTAGAGGTAGTAGCGGCCGAGCGGCCGCTCGAGCCACCCGGGGGCGCGGATCAGCGAAGGGCCGTTGATGTTGCCGCCGTCGCCGGCCGGAAGCATCGCCGGACGGATGATCGGGTTGCCGCCAAGCCGCCGGGCCATCGGGCCGACAGTCCGTGCGGGTCGTTTCGCTGCGCCGCCGACGGTCCGCATTGCCACTGCCGCGCCTCCTTCTCCGTGCCAAGGGTGCTGCCGGTCGTCCGCCGCAGAGCCGACATGAGGCGACCGGAGTCTACCACGGGGAATTCCGGATTGCCATTGGCCCCTCGCCTCATGCAAGAGGTGCACCAACGCTCCTGCGGGCCGGGCCTGCAACGTGAATCGGTCCGCGCGGAAGCGCGGGGCGATTCGCGTTCTCTCGTCCGCC
>CALGYR010000061.1 GCA_937935355.1 uncultured bacterium
CCCGCCTTTACCTATATCGGCCCTCCGGGCCTCGCAGTAGCGTGGATGCACCCCCCCTGAACGATGGACAAGTTTTTTCCTTGACCATCCGCGTTCGCCGGACATATAGGCGACTGCGCCTGCGATTTCTGCAAGCGTTCGCGGTTCGCCGGCAATCAGTCTGTCGACGGCCTTGGCGTCTGCGCGCCGGGGCCGGAAGCAGGGCGGGCCCGGAACGGGGATCGAGGAGGATTTCTTCCATGGCCGACCTCCACCGGATGGATGAGCCGTCGCCGACCATCGTCGGCCCGCGGCCGCAGGGCTCGGGCGTGGGGCAGGTCTCCGTTCCTCGGGGCATGGAGAGGCTTATGCTGCTCGCCGGAGCGGACGCCGCATGGCGCGCGATGGTCCTGTCCGGGCCGCTCGCGGCCGCCTCCGAGGCGGGCATCGAACTGTCGGACAGCGAGCGGGCCATTCTGGGCTCGATCCCCGGGCCGGCGCTCGGGCAGATGATCGACTCCATGGCGCGGAAGCACGGCCGGTCCGCTCTCGGCAAGGCCGCCGCCGGCGTGGCCGCCGCGGCGCTCCTGGCCACTGGTCTGACCGGTTGCGGCGACGACGCGTCCATGGGGGGGCGGTTCGGCCCGCCGCGTCCGCGGGCCGGCAAGGCCGGCGCCGCGATTCTCCCCGACATTCGCCTGCGCCCGTTGGACGATGCCCGCAGCTTCGTCAACGGCATCCGTCCGGACGCGCCCGACGAGGCGCCCATCATGCGCGAGGAAAGCCTGGAGGCGGTGCTCAAGATCGCCGCGGAGAAGGGCTCCGCCGCGATGGTGCTGTTGGAGCCCGCCGGCGGAGGTCGTGGCGCGAAGTTGGATGCCGACGAGGCCGACAAGAGCCGGGACATGCTGGAGCGCTTCTGCCCGGACTACCGTCGGTCGGTCAAGAAGCACGGCCTGCTGCTGGCGGCCCTGAGCCGCCCGGAGCCGCCGTCTCAGGACGCCGGGCCGGACGAGAAGGCGAAGCGCGACGCGCTCATCAAGGCGTGGGACGCGGCGATGAAGAAGTACGACGTCGCCAGCTTTCCGGCGGTCGTCTTCCTTGCCTCCGACGGCTCCGAGCTGGCCGGCAAGCTCGTCCGGCCGGCCGAGGTTGGTCCGGTGCTCAAGGCCATCGAGTCCGCGTCGGCGGAGCTGGCCAGGCGCAAGGCCGCGCAGGAGAAGCCGGCCGCCGGGAGCTGACCTCCGGCGCGGAGCCGTCGGGAATCGGCCCGGGGCGGCAGGGTTCGCACGGGCTCCGCACTGTCTTCGTTGCGGTCGGCGATTCATCCTCCGTCGCTTTCCATGTAAGCGACCGGGCTTCCCCGGCAATGGGCAGGATGGAGGCCCCGCGCATGAACGACCTGAACTGCTTTGGCCGGACGGACGAGCCGTCCCCGACCATCGTCGGCCCGCGGCCGGCCGGAGGCCCCGGCGGTCGCATCTCCGTTCCGCGCGGCATGGAGCAGCTTCTGCTCCTCGCCGGCGCCGGCCCGGTGTGGAGGGAGAAGGCCCTGGCCGATCCCCAGGCCGCGGCCGGCGAGGCCGGGATCGAGCTCTCGGCGAGCGAGCGGGCCATTCTTCGGACCATCCCCCGCGCGGCGCTCGAACAGATGGCCGACTCCTTCGCGCGCCGGAGGGCCCGGACGCCCCTGGGCCGGACAGCCGCCGGCGTGGCGGCCGCGGCGCTACTGGCCACCGGGCTGGGCGGCGGCCGGGCCGAGGCGGCGGCTCCGCCCGTCGCCTGTTCGATTCCGGTTGCCACGGAGATCTCGCCGCTGCTAGGCTCGCGTCCGGACATGCCGCCCCCGGTGCTTCTGGAGAGAGCCGACCTGGTCCTGGTTCTCAGGGTGAAGCCGGCCGACGATCGGGGTGTCGTCGCCACCGAGGTCGTCCGGGTCCTCAAGGGCCGGCAGCCCGGGAAAGCGCCGGCGATCGACACCGGCAAGGCCGCCAGCGCGGAGCACGCCAGAGCCGTCAGGGAGATGATCGTCGCCAACGGCGACGGCCCGGCACTCTTCTTCGTCGGCAAGGGGGAGGTGAACGAGCCGATCTGCAAGCTGCACCTGGCCGGCAAGTGGGTGTCTCTGGACAAGGGCGAGGCGGAAGGCGCCTGGGAGGTGGACGCGATCGACTCCCAGATGGAGGCCACCTGGGCCGGCGGCACGGACATGCTCCTGAGGATGCTCGATGTCGCGGCCCGCTGTCCGGACGTCAGCGTGCCGGTTGCCTGCGGCGGAAGCTGGGACGATCCTGTGAAGATCGGCAGCGTCGAGGGGCGGGTCCGCTCCGCGATGGCCGTGGACCTCGCCGGCCGCGGGGAAGCCGCGCTCTTCGTGGCCTCGGAGGGCGGCGACCGGGTCTTTGCCTTCGACCGGAAGTCGCGCAAGTACGAGGACGTCACCGGGCGGCTGAAGCTCGGATCGCGGTCGAGCTTCGCGGCCTGGGGAGACTTCAGCGGACAGGGTCGGCTGGACCTGGCCTCCTCCGACGGCAAGCGCCTCGTCATCTGGAGCCAGGCCGCCGGCGGGACGTTCGCCGCGATCTCCGTCGCCGAGGTCCCGAAGGACGCCTGCACGGGCCTCGCTGCCGTGGACGTCGGCCGGAAAGGCCTCGCGGGGCTCGTCTGGGGCTCGGTCGGCGGGGCGGTGCTCTTGGTGCCCGAGGCCGGGAAGCCCGGCGGGTTTGCCTTGAAGCCTCTGGCCGCCGCGGCCGGCGCGCTCAAGGACCGCTCCGGCGCGGGCGCTCCGCTCGTCGCCGACTTCGACGGCGACGGCCTGCCGGACGTCGTCATCCCCTTCGCCAAGGGCGGCCTCTTCTACAAGGGCAGGGGTGCCGGCGAGTTCGCGGAGGGCGCGGCCTGCGAGGTCGCGCTCGGCTCCGGCCGGACGGCTGCCTTCCTCGGCGACTTCGACATGGACGGCCGGCTCGACATCATGACCGTGGCCGAGGATACGCCGCGGCTCTGGCAGAACGCCGGCGGCGGGCGGTTCACGAACGAGTTCGCGCTCAGCGGCGAGATGACCTACATTTCCAAGCCCGGAGCCATCGGCGGGAACGTCGGCGACATCAACAACGACGGCCGGCCGGACGCGTTTCTGTTCTATCCGGAGATGCACCCCCAGGTGTTCTTCAACCGCGGCTTCCGGAGCTTCATGCAGGCCCACAGGCCCGTGGACCTTGCCGAGACCGGCAACCTCCCGGAGGCCGAAGCCGGCCAGCAGGCGGGAGTGCTCGCCGACCTGGACGGGGACGGCCTGCAGGACATGGCCCTGGTGCTGGCCGACGGGTCGGTCCGGGTGCTGACCCAGAGTCCGGCGGAAACGGCGGCCCTGGCCTTGTGCGTGGCCCTGGCCCCCGGGGCGGGGACAGCCGGGCCGGTGACGGTGACGGCCCGCAACGGCCAACTGCCGCTGGGCGCCCGGCTGGTCTCGCCGGGGCAGGAGGCCTTCTTCGCGCGGTCCGATGTCGGAGAGATTACCATCGCTTGGCAACTCTCCGGCGAGGCGCCGAAGCAGAAGACCTTCACGCTCGAGGACAAGCCCGTGCGGTTCGTGATCGGGGCGGAGTGAGCACCAGCGGGTGGCTCGGGGCCGGCAACAACAGCGAACCGCAGAATTTCGAACACTGAATGTCGAATGTCGAAGTAGGCCCGGAGAGATCGAAGCGTGTCAGTCCTTCGTTACTCTCTTCAGTCCTTCGTCATTCGATATTCGATATTCTGCGGTTCTGCGGTTCCTGTGGACGGTTCGAGGAAGCACACGAATGAGACCTGGATGTGCAAACGATCTGACACAACGCCCAAAGCCGAAAGCCGAACCTCCGAAACTACCCCTGCACGGCCGGCATCCAAGCTTATAATGCCGCGCGAACCCTATCCCGCGGCGGCCGTGCAGAGGAGGTTTCCCGAAATGACCACCCACCGCCAGGTTGACGAACCCTCTCCCACCATCGTCGGACCGCGACCCGCCGAAGGCGCCGGGGGGAAGCTGGCCATCCCCCAGGGCATGGAGCGGCTGCTCACGCTCGCCGGCATCAGCGCCGAGTGGCGCGAGAAGGTGCTGGCCGATCCGCTCTCCGCCGCGGCCGAGGCGGAGATCGAGCTCTCGGAGAGCGAGCGGGCCATCTTGAAGGCGGTGCCGCGCGCGGCGCTCGAGGGCATGGCCGGGTCCTTCGCCCGGAAGCACGGCTTCGCGGCGATCGCGAAGAGCGTCGCCGGCGCCGCCGCGGCGGCCGCGCTCGTCGTGACCACGGCCTGCGGCGGGGCACCGCCCGCCTGCGGTGGCATCAGGGCGGACGATCCTCCGCCGCCACCTCCCAACGAGGGGACGCCGGCGCCGGCCGGCATCCGTCCGGACGTGCCCGAGGAGGCCCCGGCGGTCCTGTGGATGAACTCCCTGGATGCCGCTCTGGCCCAGGCGAAGAAGGACAACCGGGCGGTGATGGCGGTGTTTCTGCATCCGAAGCCGCGAGTCAACTATCACAACCCGGACGGAACGCGGGGCATCCGCCCCGACCCGGCCAACCCCACGCTGGAAGAGAAGAGCCAAAGGGCCGTGCTTTCCGACAGCAAGGAGTTCCGCGCCGCCGTCGGAAACGCCGACTTGGTGTCGGTCAGACTGAGCAAGCCGCCGGTCATGCCTCGCCCGCGGCCTCTGGGCCCCGACCAGGCGGCGCACAGCGCACAGGCCTTTGCCGCCTATGAGAAGGAAGTGGCCGCCTACGAGGCCGCCCTCAAGAAGTACGGCCTGGAGGAGGAGAAGCTCCCGGCGGTGGTCTGGCTCGCGCCCGACGGCTCGGAGCTCGCCCGGCTCGTCCAGCCTGACGAGGAGTCGATCCTGGTCAAGACCATCGGCGAGGTGCCGCCGAAGCTGGCCGCGTGGATCACGGCGCAGCGTCGGCTGCAGACGAAGCCGGGCGCGGCGGGCGGGATCCGCTCGGACATGCCCGCCCCGGCCGGCAGCCGGCCGGCTCCGCCGCCGGAGAAGGAGTAGGCGGAGCGGGACGGGGAAGGGCGTCATCCTGAGCGAAGCGAAGGACCTCCCCCGTCGGCGGAAAGTCCGGAGGAAGATTCTTCGCTGCGCTCAGAATGACATAGAGGTGCAGACAGAAGAAGGAGGCGCGGGCGTGAAAACTCCCCAAGGCGTCGAAAAGGTCGTGGCCCTGGCCACCCTGAGCCCCGAGTGGCGCGGGAGGGTGCTCTCCGACCCGCTCGCGGCCGCGCGCGAGGCCGGGATCGAGCTTGGCGAGACCGAGCGCGGCGTGCTCGGCGCCATCTCGCGGCCGATGCTCGCCGGGATGATCGACGGCTTCGGCAAGTCGGTGCCGCGCCCGGCTGGGCTCGGGCGGCTTGCCGCCGGCGCGGCCGCGGCGCTGCTCATAGCGAGCATGAGCGGCTGCGGCGACAGGCCGCCCCCGGCCACCGACGGCATCCGTCCGGACAACCCTCCGGCCAACCCTCGGAACGACGATCCGTCCACGCCTCCGGCGCCGCAGGGCATCCGGCCGGACGTGCCGCCGCCGGCCACCAAGGGCATCCGCCCGGATATCCCAGCGGAGAAGGACGCGCCGAAAAGCGCCGAGCCGCCCCCGGCCCCCGCAGGCGCTCCGGGACCGTAGGGGCGGGTTTCAAACCCGCCCCTACGGCCCCAGGAATAGAGAGGGATAGCCCATGCCCGCCGACATCACCATCGTCAACCTGAACATGCTCTTCGTCCGGTACGCCGACGGGCGGACCGAGCGCGAAAAGCACCTGCCGCTCGGACCGCTCTACCTCACGGCGGCCCTGGAGCGCGCCGGGCTCACCGTGGACTTCCGCGACTACCAGACCCACGAGTGCCCCGACCCCTTCACGCCCGAGACCATCGCCGGGTTCCTGGAAGGCAGCGCGCCCATCCTGGGCGCCTCGTGCATGGCGAACCTGCTGCCCTTCACGTTGCTCGCGCTCCAGGACTTCAAGAAGGCCAACCCCGGGAAGACCGTGGTCCTCGGCGGCGTCGGCTCGAAGTCCGTCGAGCGCGAGATCCTCGAGAAGTGCCCGTGGATCGACGTCATCAGCCGCGGCGAGGGCGAGGTCTCCGGGCCGGTGCTTGTCCGGGCGCTCAAGGAGGGGACGCCGCTCGAGGCCGTCCCCGGCGTGAGCTTCATGCGCGGCGGCCGATACGTCGAGACCCCGCGCGCCGCGCGGCTGACCGACCTCGACGCGCTGCCCGCCCCGGCCTTTGGGCACATCGAGGTGCGCGACTACGAGGGCTACGGGATGATCACCAGCCGCGGCTGCCCGTACCCCTGCACCTTCTGCTCGGTGGCGCCAGTCTGGGACCGCGAGACCTTCTCGCGTTCCGCGAAGAGCGTGGTCGGCGAGATGAAGCAGCTCCACGACGAGCACGGCGTGAAGCTCTTCCTCTTCCAGGACGAGTTCTTCGTCTCCGGGAAGGGCCGGGTGGTCGAGTTCTGCGAGGAGCTCTCCCGCTCGGGCCTCAAGATCAAGTGGAAGGCCTTCGGGCGGGTCAATCTCACCGACGAGGAGACCATGCGGGCCATGGCCGCGACGGGCTGCTGCGAGATCCGCTACGGGATCGAGTCGGGCTCCGACCGGGTGCTCGAGCGGACGAAGAAGGGCTTCACCTCGGCCGAGGCCGTCGAGGTGGTCTCCAAGGCCGTGGGCATCTTCGACCGCACCGACTGCTTCTACATCTGGGGCTTCCCCTTCGAAACCATGGAGGACTTCCACCAGACCGTCTTCCAGATGGTCAGCTTCCGGGCGATGGGCGCGCGCATCCTGCCGAGCCTGCTGTGCCTGCTGCCGCAGACGGACATCTATCGCGAAATAACTTCCGGGGGAAATTCCGGGACGGGCCTACAACTTGAATCGAGCCTCGGCACGAGGGTCGATTCAAGTTCGGTGCTGCAAGGTGCGGATGGAACCCCCTTGGGGTCCGAAAACTGCAGGGGCAACCCCGACGGCGGGCTTGCCCCTGCAGGTAGGCCCGTCCCGGAATTTCCCCCGGAAGTTCGGGTGTGGAAGAAGCTCGAATTCTGCCCGCAGCTCTTCCCGGAGTACATGATCACCGGCCACGAGGTGCTCAGCGGCGCGCGCTGCGAGGCCCCGGCCGAGCACCTGCGCATCTTCGACTTCATCAGATCGAACCCGGACATCTTCCCGGGCTTCTTCCACTACGACCTGGAGGGCAACGTCCTGCCCAAGCTCAAGGTGCTCCAGGAGTTCGGCTTCTACGGCGCCGACCGCAAGGCCGGCGAGGTCGCGGACACCGACAGCTGCGGCGCGCACTCGCCCCGGGTCAAGATGGCGCGCCCGGGCTCGGACATCGAGCCGGCGGAGCTGGCCACGCGCGCCAAGGGATGACGCGGGGACGCTGTGACGCTGTGACGCTGTGACGCGGGGACACGGGGACGCGGGGACGCGGGGACAGGGGGACAGGGGGACGTGGGGCGCCCGCGTCCTTCCTACAGGCTCCCTCTCCCCCTGAGGGAGAGGGTTGGGGTGAGGGGTTCCTGACATGCTCGAATCCACGGTGGTCTTGACGCGCCTGCTGATTTCTCTCCTTTGCGCGGCCACGCTTGGGCTGCTCGCGGCCTCCTGCTCCGGCGACGGGGGCCGCACCGCCGAGAAGGTGCTCTGGCGCCATCCGCTGCCGGGGGAAGTGCGGAGTACTGATCGATCTGATTGATCCGACGGATCCGTCGGATCCGACCGATCCGTCAGATCAGTTCAACCCCTGTCGCCATGTCCCCGTGTCCCCGTGTCACCGCGTCGCCGTGTCACCGTGTCCCCGTGTCGCCGCGTCCCCGCGTCCCCGCGTCACCTCGTCGCCGTCTCCGGCGGCAGCTCCAGCGCCGCACCCGGGCCGATTTCCACCAGCTTCTCGCGCCCGTCGGCCTGATCCTTGACCCTGGCCAGGCTGCCGTCCCAGCCGAGGAGGAGCACCGGGTGGCGGGACTTGTCGGGCAGCACCAGAATCCTGGCCCGGGGGTCGGGTTTGGTCGGCGGCGGCGGCGGAGGCGGCGGGGGTGGCTGGACGATCTCCCCGCCGTTATTGGGCTTCCCATGGGCGCCGTGGCGGCAGCCGCGCAGGCCGAGCGCCAGTCCCAGGATGAGAATGAGCACGCCGGCGGCTGCGGCCGCGGCGATGAGCAGTCCCCGGCGGGCGCCGAACTCCCGGGTCTGGCCGGGAGCGGACCCGGCCGGCACCGTGGCGGCGGTCGGCGAAGCCGGGCCGGCCACGGGAACCGTCCGGCTGGTCGTGGAGGCGGCGCCGAGCCCCGGCCCCACGATGGTTCGCTCGGTGGGGCCGAGTTCCGAGGCGGCGAGTTCCGCGAGCTCCGGCGTGTGACCGACCCGGACCAGGTCAGCGGCGAGCGCCGCGGCCGACCGGTGGCGCTCATCCGGCTTCTTGGCGAGCAGCCGCATGACGGCCGCCTCGAGCGCCGGTGGCAGGCCCGGCCGGATCCCGGCCAGGGGCGGCGGCGGCGCCTCCACGTGCTTCCTGAGGACGGCCAGGGCCGAGGGGGCGCGGAAGGGCACCTGTCCCGCGAGCATCTCGTAGGCCATGACCCCGAAGGAGTACAGGTCGCTCCGGGCGTCGGCCGGCCGGCCCTCGGCCTGCTCCGGGCTCATGTACTCGGGCGTGCCCAGGACCACGCCGGCCGCGGTCAGTCCCTCGGGGGCGCCGGGCTCGGACTTCTGCTCCTTGGCCAGGCCGAAATCGGTGAGTACCGCGCGGCCGGTCCCGGCCTCGACGATCACGTTGGCGCTCTTAACGTCCCGGTGGGTGACGCCGATCGAGTGGATGCGCCCGAGCGCCGAGAGCACCTGCCCGGCGACGCGCAGAAACTCCTCGACGCCCAGGGGGCCGGTCGCCGCGAGCTGCTGGCGCAGCGTCCGTCCGGAGACGAACTCCATGGCGAAGTAGTAGAGCCCATCCCGCTGGCCGACGTGGTAGATGTGGACCAGGTTCCGGTGGCTGAGCTTGGCGATGGCCCGGGCCTCGCGCACGAAGCGCTGCACGTAGACCTTGTCGGCGGCCAGCGCCGCCGGCAGGACCTTCACCGCCGCAACGCGGTCGAGGGACAGGTCGCGGGCCTTGTAGACCGCGCCCATGCCCCCCTGGCCGATCTTCTCCCGGAGCTGGTAGGTGCCGAGCCTCTGGCCGGTGAGCGTACCGGACTTGTCGTCGGACATGGCGGCAAGTTTAGCCGCCCCCGGCGGGGTGTCAAAGCCCGGGTGGCACCCCGGATCTTTTGTCAGAGACCGGCTGCACCGCCGAGCCGCCGAGACGCAGAGAACGACTTCGCGGCATTCGGGCTTCGGCTTTCGGAGGCATCCTTGGCCCGAAAGCCCATAACCAGCGGCCCACCGCCGGCCGTTCTCGGCGTCTCGGCGTCTCCGCGGTGAAGAAGCCGTCCTGTAGTTGGATTTCGGGAGCATTCTCTTGAATCCCCCTGGTTCGGGGTGTATAGGATGGTGCGGCCCGCACCCCTCCGCCGGCCGCCTTCTAGGAGGACACCCCATGAGGTCCCCCAGGCTGCACCTGATCGCTTCGGCCTCTCTGGTCCTGCTGGCGCTGGCCGCCCCGGGCGCGGCCCGGGCCTGCGACATCAAGATCTACGACGCCGCCCTCAACCAGTGGCCGCGGAACTACTACCTGCTCTACGTGGTCCACAACAACAGCGACAAGCTCACCCCCGCCCAGGAGGCGACCATCAAGGAGGTGCGCGAGAAGACCTTCGCCGACGCCAACGCCGACGTGGTCAAGCTCAACCTCGACGGCTCCATGCTCCGCGAGGACCGCGAGTTCCTGTCCTCGCAGGGCTGCAACGGCTGGCCGCAGCTGGTCATCCTCGACAAGGGCGGGGCGACCATCGCCCGGGTCTCCGGCGCCGTCGACAAGAAGGGGCTGGAGCGTCTGTCCGAACGGGTGGGCATCCTCTCGGAGGGCTCGCGCGCCACCGTGCTGGCCCCCAAGTCCGACGAGAAGGCCTGGAAGGCCGCCGGCGAGATCACCGCCGAGGCCCTGGCCGCCGCGGGGATGAAGGAGCTCAAGCCCGAGGTCCTGGACATCGACGCCGAGGCCAACAAGGAGCTGGCCGCGAAGTACGCGCCGCCCAAGCTCCCGACCATGTTCCTGGTTTCCCCCCAGGGCAGCACCCTGGCGAGCTTCCGGGGCGACGTCAAGACCGCCGACCTGGACAAGGCCTTCGACTCCCCCGGCCGGCGCGAGCTGATCAAGACCCTCGACCAGGGCAAGATCGCCATCGCCTTCGTCCTGGTCGCCGGCAAGGACAAGAAAGCCAACGCCGAGGCCGAGAAGACGGTCAAGGAGTCCATCAAGCAGTCCGAGAAGCTGTTGGAGATCAAGGTCGGCCGCGTGGACGTGTCCGCCGAAGACCCGGCCGAGGCCGTCTTCCTGAAGAACCTCCAGGTCAAGGACCTCCCGGCGGTCGTGCCGGTCTTCGGCAAGGGCAAGCGCCTGGAGCCGCTGGCCGGCAAGGAGCTGACCGTCGACGCGCTCCTGGACCGCGCCGGCTTCATGCTCCAGAACTGCACCTGCGTGCTCAACCCCGACGCCCTCGGCGAGGATCTGCTTCTCAAGTGGAAGGGCATCGACAACCGGGTGAAGGTCAACGAGTAGTCTGTCCCTTTCCGGCCGGAACCGCGTAATGAAATGCAGAACCGGGGCCCCAGCCGGGCCCCGCCCTGCGAGGCAAGGAGCGTTCTGCCTGTGAGCATCCTCGGATTGGTCCTCAGGGAGATCGGGCGGCGCAAGGCCGGGTTCGTCCTGGCCTGCGGCGCGGTGGCGCTGGCCGCCGCCGGGGTGGTCTTCACCCAGACCCTGTCCAGCGCCTTCAACGACGCCCTGCGGCGGATCACGCTGCAGATGGGCCGCAACATCGCCGTGGTCCCGGCGGGGGCCGATGCGGCTGCGTTGACCTCCGGCGAGAGCGGCTCGCTCACCATGGACGAGACGGTGGTCCATCGGCTCTCCGCCTCGGACGTGCCCGCCGAGCACTACATGGGCAAGCTCCAGGTGCGCCTTACGCCTGAGCAGGGCGGGCCGGGCATCCTCACCGGCATCACCGCGGACGTCGGCTCGGTGGGCCGGGCCAAGGGCTCGGCCAAGTCGCCGATGGGCTTCGAGGTCAGGCCCGGCGAGTGCATCCTGGGCTCGGGGGCGGCCGCGCGCCTGGGCGACAAGGGCAAGCCCGGCGCGAAGCTGACCCTTCTGGGCCGGGAGTTCACCGTGGCGGCCGTGCCCGGCAAGGGCGGCGCCAAGCCCAAGCCCTGCGTGGCCCCGGCCGGGCCGGTCGACGACCTGCGCATCTTCGTGAACATCAAGGATGCCCAGGAGATGCTCGGCGTCCCCGGCAAGATCCACACCGTCGACGCCCTGGGCTGCGTCTGCCCGATCGGCGGCTCGGCCAGCTACCTCACCGACATCGAGAAGCGCATCGAGAAGACTGCGGCGGGCACGCACGCGGTGACCTACATGAGCATCGCCAACGCTCGGCTGACCGCCCGGCAGGGCGCGGAGCTCACCCAGCAGCTCACCGTCGGGGCGCTGGGCCTCTTGGCGCTCCTGGTCGTGGCCTTCTACCTCTTCGCCGACGTGCGCGAGCGTCGCGAGGAACTGGGCATGTACCTGGCCGTGGGCTTCAGCCCGGGGAGGCTTGCCGGGATGTTCCTGGCCAAGCTCGTCATCGTCGCGGCGATCGGCGCGGCGCTGGGCTTCGCCGCCGGCACTTTCGGGGCCCTGAAGATCGACCCGGCCCGCATGGGCATGGTGGGCATCCGGCCGGCGGTCGATTGGATGACCGCCGTCTGGGCGGCGGCCGGCGCGCTCTCGATCTCGGCGCTGGCCGGGCTGCTTCCGATACTCTCGGCCGCGCGCACCGACCCGGCCGACGTTCTCAGGGTGAGATAACCATGATCACCGTCAGGGGGCTCTCCCGCAAGTTTCAACCGTCGCGCGGCGGCGAGGTGGCGGCGCTCGCCGGAATCGATCTCGAGATCAAGTCCGGCGAGTTCGCGGCCCTCACCGGCCCGTCGGGCTCAGGCAAGACCACGCTGCTCTTCGCCATCGGCGGGCTGCTCACGCCCACGTCCGGCGCCGTCTCGGTGGCCGGGACCGAGGTGAGCTCGCTCTCCGCTCCGGCGCGGGCCCGCTGGCGCGCGGAGAACCTGGGCTTCGTCTTCCAGACCTTCCACCTGGTGCCCTACCTTTCGGCGGTCGAGAACGTGTGCCTGGCGCCCCTGGCCCGCGGCCAGGCCGGCGCGGCTGCGCGGGAGTCGGCCGTCGCGATCCTGAAGCGCCTGGGCCTGGCCGACCGGCTCGACCATTTGCCCGGCGAGCTCTCGGCCGGCGAGCAGCAACGGGTGTCGCTGGCTCGTGCGCTGGCCAACGAGCCGGCGGTGCTCTTGGCCGACGAGCCCACCGGCAACCTCGACGGGCCCCGCGCGGCGGAGATCATGGACCTGCTCGTCGAGGAGAACAAGCGCGGGCAGACCATCGTCCTCGCCACCCACTCCGAGCAGGTGGCCGCGCGGGCCGGGCGGAGGATCCGGCTGGAGCGGGGCAAGCTGCTGGCGTAACATCGAGGCAGCGTTGCGGCCTGGGCTATAGCCATCGATATCGGTGTCGGAGCGCGGCGTGGCGGAGCGGGCCGTTGTCTCGCACGGCCAACCTTCCGCGCAGCCAACGCGGACTGCGCCGGGGCGGGCCGTGGCAGATCCTTCGCTGCGCTCAGGATGACAACCAGGAGTGGACAGCTGATGAGGTGATGAGGTGATGAGGTGATGAGGTGACGAGGGGGCGCGGGGACACGGGGACACGGGGACATGGGGACGGCCTGGTCCATGCCCGGCGCGTCTTCCTGTCATCCTGAGCGAAGCGAAGGATCTCCCCCGTCGCGCCGCTCTGTATTGCTGGAGGTCATGCATTAACCAGGTGGGCGGAATCGGACAAGGTCCGATCCGGGGTGACAGAAAGGTGGCGGCCATGAGAATCGCCCCGGAGCTTAGGGCGTTGGAGACTGATGGAAAGATAAACGGACTGGCAGGACGTTCGTACGCATGATATGCTTCCGTCGTTGGAGATCATGCCATGAACAAGAAGATAGATAGAATCACCTTCGACCCTGAGGTCATGGGCGGCAAGCCCTGCATCCGCGGGCTGCGGGTCACGGTCGGCACTATCATCGGGCTCATGGCCGCGGGCCGTACGCGGGCCGAGATTCTCGAGCTCTATCCCTATCTGGAGGATGAGGACCTTGCTCAAGCGCTGACCTATGCGGCCTGGCGCGCAGAGGAGATGGACATCCCTCTGGCTACCGCATGAAGCTCGTTGTCGATATGAACCTCTCCCCGGCGTGGGTCCCCACGCTGGAAGGCGCCGGGCACGCCGCCGTTCACTGGTCTTCGGTCGGCTCCCCCAGCGCCAAGGACCGGGAGATCCTGACCTGGGCGAGGGAGAGCGGTCACGTCGTCTTCACCCACGATCTTGATTTCGGGGCCATTCTGGCTGCGACCGCAGCCAACGCACCCAGCGTCGTTCAGCTTCGCACTCAGGATCCCACCCCCGAACACTGTGGGGTACTCATGACGGACATACTGGCGAAATACGCCGACGTCCTCGCCGCCGGCGCCCTCATTTCTGTGGATGAGAACAGGGCACGCGTTCACATCCTCCCGCTGGAATAGTCGACTTCCTCGCCATCGCCATGCTCAGGCAGTTCCCCGCTGCTTGACGAGTCGGGACAGCTCCACCAGCCCACCGATCACCGCGATGCCATGTGGAGTCGCCTCCGCCCGTCCGGCCCGGTCGAGCCACACCCCGCGCATCCCCGCCCGGCCGGCCCCCAGCGCGTCGCTCTCGAGGCGGTCCCCCACGTAGATGCACTCCTCCGGAGCGAGGCCGGCGAGCCGCGCGGCCTCCCGGAAGATCCGTGGATCGGGCTTGTCGACGCCGATGTCGCCGGAGACGAGCACTGGCTGGAACCGGTCCAGCAGGCCGACGCTGCGGAGCTTGGCGCGCTGCAACTCCGAGTCGCCGTTGGTGATGACGCCCACGGGCATCCCGGCGAGCGACTCGATGCAGGGCAGGGCGTCGGGGAAGAGCCGGACGTTCGCCAGGTAATGCCGGATGTACCTTCCGAAGATCCGGTCGGCCTCGGCGTCGGAGAGCACCCCATTCCGCCACACGTCGCGCAGGCGCGCGTGACGCTGCTCCAGGTGAGAACACTCGCCGCGATGCCAGCGGTCTATATGCCTGGCGGTGACCGTGGCCCAGAGTCGGACGAACTCGTCGGCCGGCCCCGGGAACTCGTCCCGGTGCTCCGCGAAGAAGGCCCGCGCGCCGGCCGCCGTGGCGTGGCCGTCGTCGAGCAGGGTGTCGTCGACGTCGAAGAAGATGAAGCCGGGCATGTCCGGCATTCTAACGGCGCGGCCGGCCGCCGCCAGACCCAGGGGGCATTCAAGGAAGTCGCTTGCGTCGTGGGTGTCACCCTGAGCGGAGCGAAGGGTCTCCCCGATTTCCCAGGAAGATCCTTCGCTCCGCTCAGGATGACAGGTCGGGGGCTGTGCGGTGAAACTGTGCCGCAGTCTCGCCGAGACGGTTGCCTCGCGCTCTAAATGCGGTACGATTCCGTCAGGAGAAGCGACATGTCCACGGCATCCGTCGAGTTCCACGCGGTGTCCTTCGGCTACGACTCGGCCGGCGCCCTGCTCTTTGAAGACCTGACCGCCAGCTTCAATCCCGGATGGACGGGAATCGTCGGCCCCAACGGGGCGGGCAAGACCACGCTGCTGCGGTTGGCCTGCGGCGAGCTCGCGCCCTTGCGCGGGACGGTCCGTTCGGGCGCCCGGGTGGTCTACTGTCCGCAGCGCACCGACGAGCCGCCCGCCGAGCTCGCCGGGTTCCTCGAGGAAGCGCGCCCCGGGGCCTGTCGTCTCCGCGGACTGCTCGGGCTCGCCGCCGACTGGCCGGCGCGCTGGGCGAGCCTGAGCCACGGCGAGAGGAAGCGTGCCCAGATCGGCGCGGCGCTCTGGCAGGACCCCGACGTCCTGGCCGCCGATGAGCCCACCAACCACATCGACCGCGAGGCGGCGGCGCTGCTCTTCGAGGCGCTCAAGTCGTTCCGAGGAGCCGGCCTGCTGGTCAGCCATGACCGAAAGCTCCTCAATGACCTGTGCCGGCAATGTCTGGTGCTCGATCCGCCGAACGCGATCATGCGCCCGGGCGGCTACAGCCAGGCGGTCGAGCTCCGGCGCGCCGAGCAGGAGAGCATCAAGTCCGCACGTAAGGAGGCCCAGCGGGAGGCCGGCCGGCTCAAGGCCGAGGCCGACGTGCGCGCCCGGTCGGCGGCCAATGCTCCCCGGCGGCTGTCGAAGAAGGGGATCAACCCCCGGGACCACGACGCCAAGGGGAAGATCGACGCCGCCCGGCTGACCGGCAAGGACACCCATGCCGGTCAGCTTCTCCGGCAGATGCGCGGCAGGCAGCGCCAGGCCGAGGCGAAGCTCGAGGGCCTGCGCTTCAAGAAGGAGTACCGCCTGGGCGTCGAGCTCCGCGGCGAACGCGCCGAGCGGGACTTCCTGCTGCGCGTCCCGCCCGGCGAACTGCCGCTCGGCGCCGCTCGGCGGCTCTCCTTCCCCGACCTGGCCGTCGGCCCGGACGACCGGATCGGCGTAGTCGGGCCCAACGGCGCTGGCAAGAGTACCCTGATCCGCCACCTGGTGGAGCGCCTCGAGCTGCCGGCCGAGCGCTTCGTCTACGTCCCGCAGGAGATCGACCTGGCCGGGTCGCGCAGGATCCTCGACGACGCCCGTCGGCTGGGCAAGCGCGAACTCGCCCCGGTCATGACCTTCGTGAGCTGCCTGGGCTCGCGCCCCGAACGATTGCTCGATACCGACGAGCCCAGCCCCGGCGAGCTCCGCAAGCTGCTGCTGGCCCTGGGCGTCGCGCGGCGGCCGTGGCTCATCGTCATGGACGAGCCGACGAACCACCTCGATCTGCCCTCCATCGAGTGCCTGGAGGCGGCCCTGACCGAGTGCGTCTCGGCGCTCCTGCTCGTGAGCCACGACCTGCGCTTCCTGGACAGGCTGGCTCGGACGAGGTGGGAGATCTCCGCCGGCGGCGAGCTGCGGGTCCTCACCTAGTCTCGGCCCAGGGCCATTTCAGGAAGGCGTTGAAGAACTGTCAGCCACAGATGCACACAGATGGACACAGATGATAACAACGGCGAGGTAGCGCGCTGTGCCTTGGGGCGCCCCCCGGCTCCAACGGAGGAGGCGGCGAAGGCCGCCTGGGCAGCGAATGCTGCCCGGAGGGGGCCCTCTGGCTCCTCAAGAGCAGACGTGGTCGGAGCTGAAGGACCGGAGCACATCCGCCTCCCAGCCCCCGTATCCGTGTTCATCTGTGTCCATCTGTGGCTCGCATCTCCTTCCTAGTCGGTGGCTTCCTGGAATGGCCCTGGTCTCGACTCGGGCCGGTTGCGGCCCGTGCGGAGCGGAGGATAATCGTGGTCGTGTCGCGCGCGAAGCCCGGACGCCTTCCGGGCGCCGCCAGGACAGAGGACCCTCCCCATGAAGACCATCCGGCTCCTGACCATCGGCAACAGCTTCGCCGAGAACGCCCTGGCCTACCTCGAGGCCATGGCCCAGGGCACGGGCGAAGTGCGCTTCGAGGTCGGCCGCGCCAACCTGGGTGGCTGCACGCTCGAGAAGCACTGGAACCTCTCCCTCTACACCGGGCGGAACCCGGCGCACAAGACCTACCGGCTGGGCACGACGCCGGACGGTAAGCCGCGCGAGGCCACGCTCCAGGAGGCGCTGGCCGCCGCGCCCTGGGACTTCGTGACGCTGCAGCAGGCCAGCCCGAAGAGCTGGCGCCGCGAGAGCTTCCAACCGCACCTGGGCCTGCTCCACGACCTGGTGCGCCGGCTGGCTCCGGGGGGCAAGGTGCTGCTCCACGAGACCTGGGCCTACCGCTCGGACTCGCCCTTCCTTCCGCAGAACGGCCTGACCCAGGAGCTGATGTTCGAGCGCATCCGCGCGACCTACGAGCACTACGCCGCGGAGTTGGGCTGCGGCGTGCTGCCCTCCGGCGAGGCGGTCCAGCGGGCCCGCCGCGCCCCCGGCCGGACGTTCGCGTGGCCCGAGCCGGACTTCGACTACCAGAAGGCCCAGGTCCCGGCGCTGCCCCGGCAGGCGCACTCGCTGGCCGTGGGCTGGGAGTGGGCCGTCAACAACACGCCGGACGGCGTCCCGGAGCTGCGCCTCGACGCCAACCACCTCAACGTCCGCGGGCGGTACCTGATCGGCTGCGTCTGGTTCGAGTGCCTGACCGGCCTCGACGCGCGCACGGTGGCCTTCGTTCCGCCGGAGATCGATCCGGAGACCGCCAGGTTCCTGCGCGAGACGGCCCACGAGGTCAGCCGGCCGCTCGGCGGGAATGGGGCGGCGGGAGGCCGGGCGTGAAGGTCGGCGACATCCTCGAGCACTTCCTCTCGCGGGCCGACTGGGTCGACCGTGGGCAGACCGTCGACCGGGTGATCGCTGGCGACCCCGAGGCCGACGTCGACCGCTGCATCGTGACATGGATGCCGAGCCTCAAGGCGCTGCGCCACGCGGTCGAGCGCGGCGCGCGCCTGGTGGTCTGCCACGAGCCGACCTTCTGGAACCACCGCGACAAGCCCCTGGCCGACGACGCGGAGTACGAGGAGAAGCGCTCGTACATCGAGCGGCACGGGCTGACCATCGTCCGCAACCATGACTGCTGGGACCGCTGGCCGGAGATCGGCATTCCCTGGGCCTGGGCGCGCTTCCTGGGGATGGCCGGCCGGCCGCAGGCCGTCGGCGCCAATGGCTACCAGCACCGCTACGACATCGAGCCGGTGCCGCTCGGCGACTTCGCCCGCCGTGTGGCCGAGCGCTGCGCGACGCTCGGGGAGCCGGCCGTCCAGGTCACCGGCGACCTCGATAGGCCGGTCTCCAAGATAGGCGTGGGCACCGGTTGCGGCTGCGGCATTGCCGCGTACCGCGCGATGGGCTGCGACTGCTCCATCGTCTGCGACGACGGCTCGTGCTACTGGTCGGAGATCCAGCGCGCAGAGGACGTCGGTCACCCGGTCATCCGCGTGAACCACGGCACGTCCGAGGAGCCGGGCATGGCGACGCTCGCCGAATACATCGACGCCAACGTCGCCGGCCTCCGCGCCGAACACCTGCCCCACGGGAGCACGTTCCGATTGGTGGGGCGGGTGATGGGTGGTGAGCTTAGCTGAAGGAGACAGTTGTGAACATCTTCAAGAGCAGGGCCTGGTCGGTCGTGGACATCGGCCTGCTATAGTGCGGCCAGAAGTTCCCGGCTGACTGCAGCGCGAACGGCACAGTAAAGATAGACGATGGCCGGTCAATTGCGCAGGCCTTGTTCTCCCGCCGGAAACGCTGCGCCACGCGAACGTCGAACCGCCCGGTGCGGGGCAAGAGACCGGCGATTCAGCCCGGTCGCTGAACCTGGCGCTGCAATTCGTCGGGCAGCGACTCCCACAGCCTGGGGTGCGCCTCGACCAGGCGGGCGATGTCCGCCAGGTCCTTGATCCGCTTGCTCTGCCTTCGCTTCGGCTCGGACCAGGCCTTGATTTTGCCGCGCAGCGTGTCCTCGAGCGAGGCCACGCGCATGAGGATCCCGTGAACGTCGGCGGCGACGGCTCGGGAGGGGAAGTCGCGGTAGAAGTCCTCGGTGCTGAGCTGGAGGCTGACCGCGGCCCGGCCGGCGAAGTTGACGGACCACTCGAACCGTTCGGAGCGGAAGCCCGTCTCCTCCAGCAGCCGGACGACGCGCTCGACGGCCTCCGCGGCGACGACGAAATCCACGTCCTGGGTCACCATGGGCTGGGTCGCCCAGTGGTTCACGGCAACGCCGCCGATGGCGCACCAGGCCACGTCGGCCCGCTCGAGGACGTCGATGAGCCTCATGACGTCGTCCGTGCCGCCGGACGTCTGCCAGTCGTAGAACTGCTTGCCGGTCATGGGGGGCACTCTACCACAGCCGAGCCGGAATGTCCAACATTTCCCAGGGAGGGCATCCGAACGCGGGCACTGTGCTCCGCTACCGCGCCCCGGCAATCCTTGCGCGCGTCGGCAAGGAACTGGGGCGGCTACGCCTCGCAGGAGCGACAGCCGGAGACGGGCCCCGACGCACTGGCGATTCCGGTCATGACCCGCCTCCTTTCCGCTCCGCTGGCCCTCTTGACCGGCCGCATGATCCGGCGGCCTCATCAGAGCTCGGTCAAGTGCGGCTGCCCGGCCATCAGCCGCGCCTTCTGCTCCCGTCCCTTCTCCTCCAGTAGCGAGAAGAGGTAGCCCAGGACGAAGGTCATGGCCGTGCCGATCACGATCAGCCAGCTCCAGCCGAGCTTGATTGCGCCCACCGAGGGGTGCGAGAGGTAGAGCAGGGCGGCCATCCACACCGAGCTCATGACCATGGCCAGGACCACGGCCAGGTTGCCGCGCCGCCCGGTCAGGGCGCCCAGCAGGAAGGCGCCCAGGGTGCTTCCGCCGGTGACCGAGAGCACCTGGAAGGCGAGCCACAGAATGCCCTTGAGCGGCGTACAGGCCAGAGCCAGCAGCCCGAGCACCAGGCCGAAGGCCACCACCCCCAGGCGGGAGACCCAGAGGCAGTGCCGCTCGGAAGCGTCCTTGTTGATCAGCGGCCGGTAGATGTCGGTCACGAAGGACGACGAGAGCGAGCTCAGTGGCGAGTCGATGCTCGCCAGGATGATGGCGGCAAGCACCAGCCCCTTGAGCCCGGTCGGCAGGAAGTTGACCGTGAAGAAGGAAAGCACCTCCTTGGCCTCCTTCGGCTGGGGCAGTTCCGGGTGTGTCCGGAAGAAGACGTAGAGCAGCGCGCCGATGGCCAGGTAGAGGAAGGTGATGGGCAGCGCGGCGAAGATTGTCCCGGTGAGGGCCCGTTGGCTCGCTCCCCGGGTCTCGGTGGTCAGGAGCCGTTGGACGAGCTCCTGGTCGGTGCCGAAGACCGCCAGGCCCACGAAGAAGGCGTTGAGGCCGCCGGCCCAGAAGGTCGTGGGGTCGGAGAAGTCCAGCTGGAAGTTCCAGATGCTCAGGCGGTCCGGCGACGCGGCGTGGCCGACCGCGAGCACCTGGGCCATCCCGCCGTCGATGTGCTTGAAGAGGTAGGCGCAGATGACGATCCCGGCGGCGTAGAAGACCAGCGCCTGGTAGGCGCCGTTCCAGACCACCGCCTTGACCCCGCCGAAGGCGATGAACAGGATGCTGACCACGGTGAAGAGCACCAGCGTCTGCCAGAGCGCCCAGTTCAGTATGACCGATATCCCGAAACAGGCGGCGTACAGGCGCACGGCCGAGGCCAGCAGCCGGGTGATGAAGAAGAAGATCGACCCGGCGTACTGGGTTGCTGACCCGAACCGGTCGCGCAGGTACTCGTAGATGCTGGTGCAGTCGTGCTTGTAGAAGAGCGGGATGAAGACAAAGGCAACGAAGAGCCGGGCTGCCGCCGAGCCCACGAAGAACTGCAGGTACTGCATGTTTTCGCTGAAGGCCGCCGCCGGCACGGCCACGATGGTCACGGCGCTGACCTCGGTGGCCACGAAGGAGAGGCACACGACGATCCAGGGGATGCTCCGGCGGCCCAGGAAGAAATCGCGGGTGCTCTGCTGGGTGCGGCCGGCCAGGTAGGCGATGGTGAAGAGCAGCAGCACGGCCACGCCCACCACGGCCCCGTCCGGCCAGTGCAGGCCGTTGGTGAAGTTGGCCGCTGCCATCTCCTCCGGCATCATCACCCCTTATCCATGACTGTGGTCAGCGACCCGCCCGCCGCCCGCAGCCGCCTCTCCGCCTCCCGCCGGGTGCAGCCGAGCGCGTGCATGGCGATGGCGGTCTTGGCCGCCCCGCCGGCTCGGGCGAGCAGCCGCCGGGCCGCCGCGCGGGGGAGATTCGTCTCGGCCATCACGATCCGCTCGGCCCGGTCGCGGAGCTTGGCGTTCGTGGCGCGCAGGTCCACCATCAGGTTTCCGTGGACCTTGCCGATCCGGATCATCGCCGCCGTCGTGATCGCGTTGAGGACGAGCTTGGTGGCCGTGCCGGCCTTCATCCGCGTCGAGCCGGTGACGACCTCGGGGCCCACCACGGGGTTTATTACCACGTCGGCGCGGATGGACCTGGCCGCCTCCGGCGAACAGGTGAAGAAGACCGTCCGGGCGCCGAGCCTGCGGGCGCGCTCGACCGCCCCGCGAACGAACGGGGTGAGGCCGCATGCGGCGATGCCCATCACCGTGTCGCGCGACCCGACGCGGCGCTTCTCGACGGCCGCGGCGCCGTTGGCCGCGCGGTCCTCGGCGCCCTCGATGGAGCGCACCAGCGCCCGCCGACCGCCGGCGATGATCCCCTGGACCATGGTCCGGGGCACTCCGTAGGTCGGCGGACACTCCGAGGCGTCCAAGACTCCGAGCCGCCCGCTCGTGCCCGCCCCGACGTAGAAGAGCCGCCCGCCGGCGCGGAAGCTCGCCACCACGAGCTCGACCGCGGCGGCGATCCGGCGCTTCTCCCGGGCCACAGCCGGGGCCACCAGCCGGTCCTCTCGGCCGATGACCTCCACGATGCCAAGTGTCGACAACCGGTCGATGCCGCGGCTGCGCGGGTTGCGTTTCTCGGTCGTGAGCTTGGCGCGGTCAAGCACGAATTTCACCGCCGAGACGCAGAGGCGCCGAGAACGACAGCATACAGTCATGTGGGCAAGCGGCGAACTTCAGAAGGCCGTTACTCAACTCAGACTCCCATCTCCGCGTCTCTGCGTCTCAGCGGTGAAAACCGTTCCCGGGGACGATCTTGCCCAGGACGGCCGCGCGGCTCGCGCCGGTGGCCGCCGGGACGTTGTTGGCGATCCCCTTGACCGCCGCCCAGGCCAGGATCGCGAAGGACACCGCCTCGCGGCTCTCGGCCGAGACGCCGAAGCGCTCCGGGGGCACGAGCCTCGTGCGCGCCGGCAATTCCGCCCGGAGCATCCGCACGAGCGTCAGGTTCTTCGCGCCGCCGCCGCAGAGCACGGCCTCGTCGACGGGGGAGGGCAGGAAGCGCGCGTAGGCCTCGGCGATGCTCCGCGCGGTGAAGGCCGTGGCCGTGGCCAAGAGGTCCTCCGGCCGGAGCCGGCGGCGGTTCTCCTTCCAGAGGCGGTCGGCGAACGGCACGCCGAACTCCTCGCGGCCGGTCGACTTCGGCGGCCGCCGCGCCAGGAACGGGTGGCACATGAGCTCGGCGAGCAACCGGGCGTCGACCAGTCCCCGCGCGGCGATGCGCCCGCCGGCATCGTAAGCGCGCGCGCCGTCGGTGGCCCGGACGGCCAGCCGGTCGACGATCATGTTCCCGGGGCCGGTGTCGAAGGCCAGGATGGGGGCGGGGGGCGAGGGGCGTGGGGCGAGACGAGGTCCGCTCCGGTTCTCGCCCCTCGTCCCCCGCCCCTCGCCCCTGCCCAGGTAGGTCACGTTGGCGATCCCGCCGATGTTCTGGACCGCGCGGGTCCGGCGGCGGTCGCGGAAGAGCACCTGGTCGGCGAAGGGCACGAGCGGCGCCCCTTGCCCGCCGGCGGCCACGTCCCGCGTGCGGAAGTCCGCCACGGTGGCGATGCCGGTGCGCTCGGCGATCACCGCCGGCTCGCCGATCTGGAGGGTCGAGCGCAGGAGCGTCCCGCAGAACTTCGCGCCCGCCGGCAGGTGGTGGATGGTCTGCCCGTGGGAGCCCACCAGGTCGATGGACCCGGGCTTCGTCCGGCTCTCCGCGGCGAGGCGCAGGAGCGCCCGGGCGAAGACCTCGCCGAGCGCGAAGTTCAGGTGGCAGATCTCGTCGACGCGGGCGGTCTCCGGGTCGAAGAGCCGGAAGATCCTCGCGCGGAGCTCATCGGAGTAGGGATAGGTCCGGAAGGCGCGGACGCGCACGCCGCGCGGGCCGATGTCGCAGATGGCCGCGCTGACCCCGTCGGCCGAGGTGCCGGACATGAGCCCGGCGACGCGAAGGGTCTTCTTCCTGGAAAGCCTGGCCAGCCGCTCCGCCACGAGAACTCCCGTCTCCCCCGCGGCGATTATTGCAGGCCCGGCCGTGGATGGCAAGGGCTGAAGCTGGGAGGGACTGAGGGACTAAGGCACTAAGGCACTAAGGCACAGAGAGACACGACAAACCTCAATGCTGGCCGGTTGGGCTGCGCAGCTCTTGGGGAATGGCGATCTCGTGCCGTGCCCTTCCAGCGCAATCTCTTTTCTGCGCCCTCTTTGTCCTTCAGCCCTCAGTGCCTTAGTGCCTGAGTGCCTGAGTGCCTGAGTGCCTCAGTGCCCATGTCCCCCCCACGCCTTGGTGGTGAACTCCCCGGCGCCGTAGTCCCCCGGCTTTGCGGTTGAGATGTCGCCCGACTTCGGGAGAATGAATGCACCTAATCAAGACCGGTGCCCCGGGGACTTCAGGCGGGGAGATGCGATGGCCAACGGCAATGGAATCGACGGACTGGTCAGGGCTCTGGCGGCGGCCCCTTCGGAGGCGGCGGCCGACCGGTTGCTGGCCGAGGGGCTGTGCGGCGCGACCGGGGCCCTGGCTGCGGCGGTCATGCGCTTCGAGCCCGACGCCGGCCGGCTCCGCGTCAGCCACATCTCCGCGGGCGACGGCTTCCTGGGCTCAGTCCGGCGGCTGCTCGGCCAGCCCATCGAGAGCCTGGACCTCCGGCCGGGCGCGGCCTTGGCTGAGATCCAGGGCGGCCCCATGGCCATCGAATTTCATGGCCTGCACCAGGCGCTCTTCGGCCAGGTCCCCGAGGAGGTGTCCTCGATGCTCGAGCTCTCCCTGGGCATCGGCCGCTCCTACGGCCTGGCCCTGCGCCGCGGCGAGCAGCTGCTCGGCACGGCCAGCATCTTCATGCCCGTCGGCGGCGGGAGCCTGGAAGTCCCGGAGCTAACGGGTTGGGCGGGGATGATCGCGGGGGCTCTGCGGCAGTAGCGTAGCCGGGGATTCGTCGAAAACACCAGAACGCGCAAGCCTCGTGTTGATGGCCGTTGCGATAAAGGGTCCTGACCCCTTTATCTTCTACCTCTGCTCCACCTGCCTGCCGTTCAGTATCGACTCGACCCGGCTGACCAGACACTTCTGGGCCTCTGGACCGATGCCGCTGCCGAAGCCGACCGGCTGATTCCCGTCGCGCTCATGCGACCGCGCTTCTTCTGACCGCCTCGATGTCCTCCGCCGCGCGTCCGGCGGCGGCGACGTCGAAGAGGCAGCCCAGTCGGGCGCCCTCCACGGCCAGGACCGGGCCGCTCATGCCGGTGCGCAAGGTCTCGGAGAGAGGCAGCCGCGGGCGCGCTTCCACCTTCCGGACCTCGTCCCAGGTCCAGGCCATCACGGGACCGTTCTTGAAGAGCAGGGCCTTGAGCGGTACGAAGGCGAGTCCCGCGCGGCCCACGACCAGCTTGCCATTCCGGGCGCGGCCGTTGCCCAGGCGCCGGGCCCAGATCCGGGCCACGACGGTCCCGACCCCGGGCGGGTCCGGGGCGACAAAGGCCGCTGGGCTGCGCATCCGGCGGACGACCAGCCAGCGGGAGAACAGCGCGCCCAGGTAAGTGGCCACGGACATGGTCACGGCCATGCCCGCCAAACGGCCGGCGTCCCATCCCCTCAAGCACAGCTCGCAGAGCCCCAGGGCCGCCCCCGAGGCCAGGCTCCCCCGGACGATGCCCCCGCCCAGCGGGCGCAGCCGGGGAGCGGCGTGGTCGAAGGTCGGCAGGGAGTCAGGGGTCATTCCTGTCCCGATCCAGCCGAAGGCTGGGCGCGACTCGTCCTCCGGGCGCGCCGCCTGACGCCCGGCAGCCATCCCTTATTGGCGCCCCTTCTGACCAGCCAAAGGGCCAGGACCAGGCTGATTGCGGTCAGTATCCAACCGCCCAATTTTCCGAGTGCGAATGCTTGCGTGGTGTTCCGGGCCACCATCGCCACGATTATGAGATAAGGGCCGAGGGCGGCAAGAAACAGGCCTATGGCGAACGGAAAGAACCAAAGGAGGCAGAAGAACTGCCGTCTCTCAAGCGAAAAGGGCTCCGTGACCTCCTGGCCCGCATCATTACGATGGGACATCCGGGCAGGCTGCTTGCATAGGGGACACTCGAGCGGCCCTTGGCGCCATCCAGGAGGCGCCTGAATCATCTTGCCGCAAGACGCGCAGCGCAGTTCCACAGGCACCGAACAGACTCCTCTCGAATAGAGCCCATCCGACAATCGGCGTTAATCGGCGTGCATCGGCGGTTAAGCCTTCTCCGCCGTCACTCCCACTCGATCGTCCCCGGCGGCTTGGAGGTCAGATCGTAGACCACCCGGTTGACGCCGCGGACCTCGTTGATGATGCGGTTCGAGATGGTGGCGAGGAGTTCGTAGGGCAGACGCACCCAGTCGGCGGTCATGCCGTCGGCCGAGTCGACGCAGCGCAGGACGAGCGCGTTCTCGTAGGTGCGCTCGTCGCCCATCACCCCGACGGTCTTCACCGGGAGGAGCACCGCGAAGGTCTGCCAGAGCTTGTCGTACCAGCCGGACTTCTTCATCTCCTCGACCACGATCCAGTCGGCGGCGCGGAGGACGTCGGCGCGCTCGCGGGTGACTTCGCCGAGGATGCGGACGGCGAGCCCCGGCCCCGGGAAGGGCTGGCGGTTCACTATGCCCTCGGGGAGGCCGAGCTCGCGCCCGAGCTCGCGGACCTCGTCCTTGAAGAGGAGCCGCAGGGGTTCGAGGAGCTCCAAGCCCATCCGGGCGGGGAGTCCGCCCACGTTGTGGTGGCTCTTGATCACCGCGGTGGGTCCGCCGTGGGCCGCCACCGATTCGATCACGTCGGGGTAGAGCGTGCCCTGGGCCAGGAACTTCACGCCCGGTAGCCGCTTGGCCTCCTCCTCGAAGACCTCGACGAAGACCCGGCCGATGACCTTGCGCTTCTTCTCCGGGTCGGTGACGCCGGCGAGCTCCCTGAGGAACCGCTCGGTGGCGTCGATGGCGTGGAGGTGCGGGCCGAAGTCCTTGCCGAAGGTGTCGGAGACCCGCTTGAACTCGTCGCGGCGCAGGACGCCGTTGTCCACGAAAATGCACTCGAGCTGTTCGCCGATGGCCTTGTGGATGAGCAGCGCGGCCACCGCGCTGTCCACGCCGCCGGAGAGCCCCAGCACCACCCGGTGGGAGCCGACCTTCTCGCGGATCTGCCCCACGGACTCCTCGATGAAGGACTTGACCGTCCAGTCGCCGCGGAGCCCCGCGCACTTCCTGAGGAAGTTCTCGAGGAAGAGCTTGCCCTGCTCGGTGTGGCTGACCTCCGGGTGGAACTGCACGCCCCAGAACTTGCGGCCGGCGTCGCAGACCGCGGCGGCCGGTGCGTCCTTGGTGTGGGCGATGACCTCGAAGCCCTGCGGGAGCTTCTCCAGCCGGTCGCCATGGCTCATCCAGACCACGGTCTCGCTATCGGCCAGGCCCTGGAAGATGCCGCCGGGGGACTTGACGCAGAGCTCCGTGCGGCCGAACTCGCGGGCGCTGGCCTTCTCGACCCGGCCGCCCAGCACGTGGGTGGCCATCTGGGCGCCGTAGCAGATGCCGAGCGTCGGGATGCCCAGGTCGAAGTACTCGGCCGGCAGGAGCGGCGCGCCGGCGTCGTAGACGCTCCGGGGGCCGCCCGAGAGGATCACCGCCGCGGGCGCGAGCTTTCGGATCTCGTCGAGGCCGATGGTGCACGGCCGGATCTGGCTGTAGCAGTTGAACTCGCGCACGCGCCGGGCGATGAGCTGGGCGTACTGCGAGCCGAAATCGAGAATGAGGACCAGCTGGTGGTTGAGCGTGGAGGTCATGTTACGTGCTCCCGTCGTTAACCGCGAACCGAAACAAGGAAGGCCCCGGTCGCTCTCGATTCTCCGGGCGGGGGCACTGATTCATGCCCTGCGGCCGCAGGCCGGAGGGCGTGAAGCTCCGTCTGCCGTGCTGCAGGCGCTCTCGACGAAGAACGGGAGACGCCCCCCGCTCGAAGAAACGCTGCGCGTTTCTTCTCCGCGGGGTGCCCCCGCCCGGAGAATCGAGAGCGACCGGGGCCGCCGCCTGCCTGAAGGCTTTTGAGCATGAGGGCGATCCCCAATCAGTCCGCCCCGCCGTCGCGGCCTTCCAGACGGTAGTTGGGGGCCTCGTGGGTGATGGCCACGTCGTGCGGGTGGCTCTCGGCCAGGCCCGCTCCGGAGATGCGGATGAAGCGGCCCTTCTCGCGGAGCTCGGCAAGGTTCTTCGCGCCCACGTAGCCCATCCCGGCGCGCACTCCGCCGCAGAGCTGGTAGACGTACTCGCCGAGGGGCCCCTTGTAGGGCACGCGGCCCTCGATGCCCTCGGGCACGAGCTTGTCGCGGCGCGCGCCGGCCTGGGCGTAGCGGTCGCTCGAGCCCTCGACCATGGCGCCGAGCGAGCCCATGCCCCGGTAGGTCTTGAAGCTGCGGCCCTTGTAGAGGACGATCTCGCCGGGGCTCTCCTCTGTGCCGGCGAAGAGGTTCCCGACCATCACGGAGCTGGCCCCCGTGGCCAGGGCCTTGGTGATGTCGCCCGAGAACTTGATGCCGCCGTCGGCGATGACCGGCACGTCGGCGGGGGCCGCGGCGCGGACGCACTCGAAGACCGCGGTGATCTGGGGCACGCCGATGCCGGCGATGACCCGGGTGGTGCAGATCGAGCCCGGCCCGATGCCGCACTTGACCGCGTCGGCGCCGGCGTCGACCAGGGACTTGGCGCCGTCGAAGGTGGCGACGTTCCCCGCCACGATGTCGCGGTCGAAGACCTTGCGGTAGCGGCGCACGGCATCGGCCACGCGGCGGGAGTGCCCGTGGGCGGTGTCGACCACGATGAGGTCGACCTCCACCTCGCGCAGCGCCGCGACCCGTTCGTCGTCGGTCACGCCCACGGCCGCGCCGACGATGAGCCGGCCGGAGCCGTCCCGGGCGGCCAGTGGGAACTGCCGGGTCTTGTCGATGTCCCGGCGGGTGATCAGGCCCTTCAGGCATCCGTCGCCGTCGACCAGCAGGAGCTTCTCGACCTTGTTCTTGTTGAGCATGCCCTCGGCTTGGTCGAGGGTGGTGCCCGGGGGGGCGGTGACCAGGCGCTTGGTCATCACGTCCTTCACCCGGGTGGTGCCGGATTCTTCGAAGCGCAGGTCGCGGCGGGTGAGGATGCCGACCACCTTGCCGCCGTCGAGCACCGGCAGGCCCGAGATGTTGTGCGCGCGCATCAGCTCGCGCACCCGGCCGATGGTGTCCTCGGGCGAGAGGGTCACCGGGTCGGAGATGACCCCGTGGGCCGAGCGCTTGACCTTCTCGACCTCCCGGGCCTGGAGCTCGGGGGGCAGGTTCTTGTGGATGATGCCGATGCCGCCCTCCTGGGCGATGGCGATGGCTAGGCGGCTCTCGGTGACCGTGTCCATGGCCGCCGAGGAGATGGGGATGTTGAGCTTCACGTTGCGGCTGAAGCGGGTGGAGAGGTCGGCCTCCTTGGGCAGCACGGCGCTCTCGCCGGGCAGCAGCAGGACGTCGTCGAAAGTGATGCCCTCACCGACAATCTTCTCGTTCATCCCCGCCTCCGAAAAGCACACCGGCGCCCGCCAAAAGGCGACCGCCGGCCGTTCCGCAGCTTGCTTGAAGCAACCATATAGCCACTCTATGCAAAGGGCGGGGGGAGTCAAGCAAAAAGTGAACGAGAGGGACTGAGGCACTAGGGCACTGAGGCACTGAGGCCCTGAGACGCAGTGACACCGACTGTCACTGGGCTTTTGGAGCGGGGCGCTGCTGGCCGCTGCCGTTCCGAAAGCCGAAGGCCGAAAGCCCAAAGCCGGCCTTCCCCGTTCGTTGGCTCCTTGCCACTTGCGCCGCCGCCGTCCGGGCGTACAATCGGCCCCACACGGTGGATGTAGCTCAGCCTGGTTAGAGCGTCTGACTGTGGATCAGAAGGTCGCCGGTTCGAATCCGGTCATCCACCCCACTGACTGAAACAAGAAGCCCCGGCCATCGAGCCGGGGCTTCTTGTTTCAGTCGCTCTCAGAAATGCACCTTCCCGACCTTCAGCCGCACGTCGCGCTGGCAGTTGCTCATCAGCACCGCCAGGGCGATGCTCATCAGCTTGCTGCGGGCGTTGTCCGCGCGGCTGGTGAGCACCACCGGCCGGAGGGCGCCGACCAGCACGCCGGCCACGTCGCCGCCGGCCAGGTACACGAAGCTTTTGGCCAGGATGTTCCCCGCCTCCACGTCCGGGGCGATGAGCACGTCGGCCTCGCCGGCCACCGGGCCGGATAGCTTCTTGTGCCGGGCGGCCAGCGCGCTCACGGCGTTGTCCAGCGCGAAGGGGCCGTCGACCCGGCAGGGCACCGAGAACTGCCGGCGCTCGGACATCTTGGCGAGCGTCGCGGCCTCGACCGTCGCGGGCATGGCCGGGTTGACCATCTCGACGGCGGCCAGCACCGCCACCCGGGGCTCGGCCATCCCGAGCATCCGGGCGACGTGCACGGCGTTCATGATGATGTTGGCCTTGGCGGCGAGGTCCGGGGCGATGTTCATGGCCCCGTCGGAGACGAGGACCAGCCGCCCCTGGTGCCTGGCCTCGAGCACGAAGACGTGGCTCATGATCGAGCCGGCGCGCAGGCCGTTCTCCTTGTCGAGCACCGCCCGCAGGAAGTCGTCGGTGTGGATGTAGCCCTTCATGACGATGTCGGCCGAGCCGTCTCGGGCCAGGGCCACCGCCCGGGCGGCGGCCTTGAGCCCGTCGGGCTCGTGGACCACGCAGGCCGGGTCGATCTCCACCTTGGCCGAGGCGGCCGCGGCCAGGATCCCCTCGCGGTCGCCGACCAGCACGTACTCGGCTATGTCCCGGGAACGGGCCTCGGCCACGGCCGAGAGCACCGCCTCGTCCTGGGCGCAGGCCACGGCCACGCGCCTGACCGGGAACTCCCGCACGGCCTCGACGATGTCGTCGAGCGTGGCCATGCGCCTGGCCCCGCAGACGCCGCCGACGACCGGCGCGACCTTGTCCGGCGCCGTCTCAGCGCTACTGCCTTTGCCGCCCGGGCTCTTCGCGTTCCTGCCGGCCATGGATATCCCCTCCCAGAAGTCCGCGGGGAGTCTATCCGGGCGTGGCGGGGGGCGCAAGGCCGGGACGGCTGCGATCAGGGCCGCTGCGGGAAGCCACCGGCTAGGAAGGGACTAGCCACAGATGGACACAGATGAACACAGATACGGGGGCTGGGAGGCGGATGTGCTCCGTTCTTCATCTCCGACTGCGTCGGCTCTGAAGGAGCCAGAGCACACCCCCCCCCCGGCAACATTCTCTGCCCAGGCGGCATTTGCGGCCTCCTCCTTCGAGGCGGGAGTCCGCCAAAGGCGGACTCGGGAAACGCAGCTTCCTGGCGATGCGCCCGGGGGCGGAGACCGGGAGTTTACGCTCGAGGTCTGCCTCAGGCACAGTGTGCCAACCCGCCGTTGTTGTCATCTGTGTGCATCTGTGTTCATCCAGCCTTCGCAGCCGAAGCGGCTGCTTCGGCGGAGTAGGCTCTGTGGCTAAGAGCTCTTCACGCCTTCGTGCAATGACTATGCAGCTGCGATGCCGGGACCGATTGCTACCGCCGCGGGTGCTGCCTACAATGTCAGCGGGCCGGGCCGGCGGATGGAAGTCCTCCTTCGCCGCGGCCGGCGGGAAAGGCGCCAGGGCATGAAGCCGGACGGAATCGACCCCATTGCGGCGGTGCGCTCGCACTTCGACAGGCTGCTGGCCACCGGCCTGGCCGTCTACGGACCCCGGCCCTCGGCCATGTGGATGGCCAGCCTGGACACCCGCACCGGGCGCTATCCGGCCGACGACGCGCGTCCGGCGCACCTGCCCAAGCGGGTCTACCGCAATATCGACGCGCCGAAGGGCTGCTCGCTCTACTGGGACCAGCCGTCGGTGGTCGCGGCCCACGCGCTTTCGGCTGCGACCGGCGACGATCGCTATTCGGCCGCGGCCGACGCCTACGTCCGCGACTTCCTGGCGCGCTGCGTGGCCGCCAACGGCATCCTGCTTTGGGGCAACCACTACTACTACGACGCCTTCCGCGACGCGGTCATGTTCTTCGGCGGCAGCGAGGACCCCCTCCCGGTGGACCCGGCCGCCGAGCGCGGGCTCTTCCACGAGATCCGGCCCATCCCGCCGGCCTGGGACTCCTTCGCGCGGGTCTCGCCCGGGGCCGCGGAGCGCGCCGTCCGCGCGGCGGCCGACGGGCACGTCCTCGACCCGGAGACCGGGCGGTTCCAGCGCCACGCCTGGAAGGAGAAGCGCGGCTGCGCCTTCCTGGAGGCCGGCGGCATCCTGGTCGAGGCCATGGCCTGGCTCGCCGCCCGGAACGGCGACCGGTCGCTCGTCGAGGCGGCCTCCCGGGTGGCCGGCTACAGCTTCGCGCATCGCGGCGCGGCCACCGGGCTCCTCGAGAACAACCCCGCCGAGGACCGCTGGGACAAGCGGGTGACGACCAGCGAGGTCGGCCTCTGGGCCGGCTGTCTGCTGCGCGCCGCCGCCCTCGCCGGCCGGGCGGAGTGGCGCGAAATGGCCGCCGCGGCGGTCTCGGCCTGGCTCGCGCACGCCTGGGACCCGGCGGCCGGGCGCTTCTTCGGGAAGGTGTCCGTCGCCGACGGCACGCCGGCGCTCGGGCCCAAGACCACGCCCTACCAGCCGGGGGACTACTGCGATCTGTGGGAGCCGCTCTTCCCGGCGCACGACTATCCCATGCCCATGGCCGAGAGCTGCCTGGCGCTCTGGACCGCCACCGGCCGGGAGGAATTCCTGGCCGGGGCGGAGCGCTGGGCGGCGGTCATCGGGGCGGGACTGCCCGCGCGCGGCGGCCGCGGCGGCTACGCCGAGTACTACGGCCGTTGCATGCACTTCCTGCTGGGACTGGCCGATGCCACGGGCCGCGCGGAGCACCGGGCGCTGGCCGGGCGCGTGGCCGGCGAGGCCCTGGCCGCGCTCTTCGCCCACGGCATGTTCCGCGGCCACCCCGGCGAGGACCGCTATGACGCGGTCGACGGAGTGGGCTTCCTGCTCCTGGCGCTCGTCCGCCTCGCGACCGGGCGCGAGCCGGACATGATGGGGATGGGCTGGTAGCGCGGCGCAGGTTCCGCAGCCCGGAGGTCACTTGGACCCGGCGGCTGTGGCGCCGCCGGTCGGGACGGGAATCCACAGGACCTGCACGTATCTGCGGCCGTTGACCTCGCCACGGCCGAACGCCCCCCATAGCACGAACCAGGCGTCGTGCTCGTTGTAGGCGGCCCGGTCTGCCTCGGTCAGGCTGCCTTCGTACCGGCATCTGGGGAAGATCTGGGGCCCGCAGCTGAAGCCGGCGCGGTCGGGGACCCCGCGCGTTCCTGCGTAATGGGCGAAGAGCAGCCCTTGCAGCGGGGGAATCCCCGGCACCTCGACGGAGCTGCCCGCGGCGATGGGCCTGCCGCTCTCCGCGTAGGTGGTGGAGTCTCCGGCCGCGTAGAGCAGTCCGCACAGCGGCGCCCGTTCGGAGGCCACCAGGCACATGAACTCGCCGCTTCCGGTGCAGCCGACGCCCAGGGGCTTGGTCTCGGCGATGCCCCGGGGTGGCGAAGTTGAGTCCCCAGACGCCGGGCCAGTTGGGGGCGCTCCACCAGCCTGGGGCGGTCTCGGCGCGTGCCGGATAGAAGGCGGCCGGCAGCTCCGGGGCCTCGGGCATCCGGGCCAGGCTCGTCCGGGAGTAGGGCATGGGGCCGTTGCCGCCGAGGAACAGCATGGTGCAGCCGCTGGAACAGCCGAGCGCCAGAGCGACCATAAGGGCGGCAGCCGGGATCCGCCAGGGTGGCATCCTGAGCAAGTTCGTAGCCTCCGCGGGGCCGACCGCTTCGCCCCGATGCGGATTCTCCACGGGGGGCGGAAAGCCGCAAGTCCGCCGGAGCGCGGCGGCCGGCAGGAGTCCCGGAGTCCCGGAGTCCCGGTGGGGCCGGGTATGGCGCTTGCCCCCGGAGCGCGCAGCGGTAGAATCTCCGGCGTCAATCGCCTTTTGTCGATGACGGCTCCGCCCTGGCCGCGCGCGGGGACGCCCGGCTTCCACGGCCACAGTCCGACAACCCCGTGAGATTTCCATGAGCCAGCATGAACGCCGCCGTCTCTTCCGGATGGTCATCCCCAAGTACCCGGCCTTCAACATCTACAGCCACATCGCCCGCAAGACCTCGGCGCTCGGGCCGATCTGCGTGGCCACCGCGGTCAGCAAGCTGCCCGGCTGGGACGTCGAGGTCATCGACGAGAACAACTACCGCTTCCCCGGCCCGGTCGACGAGGCGGGCGCGCCCGACCACGCCGCGCTCCAGGCGCTGCGGCCGGCCGACGCCGCCGGCTTCTACGGCGGGCTCTCCTGCACGGCGCCGCGCCTGGAGGAGGTGGCCGCCTTCTACCGCCGCGCCGGGGTCTTCACCGTCGGCGGCGGCCACCACCTGGCCGCCGAGCCGGAGGAGCCGCTCCGCGCCGGGCTGGACGTCATCGTCCGCGGCGAGGGCGAGCACGCCGTGGCCGAGCTCCTGGTCGCGCGCGACGCCGGCCGGCCGCTCGAGGAGGTCGAGGGCCTGATCCTCCTGCGGGACGGCAAGCCGGCCCCCACGCCGGAGCGCGCGCCCCTCGAGTACTTCGAGGACCAGCCCCTGCCGGACTTCGGGCTGCTGCGCTACGCCCGGGTGACCGTCTATCCCATCAGCCGGATCCGCGGCTGCGGCATGAACTGCGAGTTCTGCGCGGTCAAGGGCCGGGCGCGCTGCGCGACCCCCGAGCGGCTGCTCGCCCAGATCAGCTCGCTGGCCGAGGGCCGCGAGGCCCGCGAGTTCTTCGTGGTCGACGACCAGTTCGCCCAGGACCGCGCCGAGACCATGCGCTTCTGCCGGATGCTCCGGGACTACTGCCGGGCCACGGACCAGGACTTTTTCCTCACCGTGCAGATCCGCCTGGACTGCGCCCGCGACGCGGAGCTGCTCAAGGCCATGCGCGAGTGCGGCATCCGGAGCCTGGCCATCGGCATCGAGTCGCCCATCGAGGAGGAGCTCCGGGCGATGGGCAAGGCCCTGAAGGTCGCGGACATGGTCAATCTCGCCCGCGAGTACCACCGCGCCGGCTTCCTGGTCCACGGCATGTTCATCTTCGGCTACCCCATGCGCTCGGGCGTCGAGTTCCGCATGGCCGCGCCCGAGCGGGTCCGGCGCTTCCGGAAGTTCATCCGCGCGGCGCGGCTCGACACCGTCCAGGTGCTCCTGCCCGTGCCCCTGCCCGGCACCGAGTTGCGCCGGAGGCTTCAGGACCAGGGCCGGGTCTTCTCCGGCCGGGAGATCGGCTGGGAGTACTACGACGGGAAC
>CALGYR010000062.1 GCA_937935355.1 uncultured bacterium
GAGCGAGACGACGGCAGGAATCCCGGAACTGCCAGGGCAATCCGGATGACCGGATCGCCCTGGCAGGTAGGCCCGGCCCCCAATAGCGTTGGTGCGCCCCGGGGTGCCGTCTCCGCGGATTCCGTCCATCTTGAAAACCCGGGCGCGTCGGCGAGAATCGATGCCATGCCCGAAAGCGGCTCCACTCCCGCCTCCCGGTCCGGCCCCGGCGCTCCGGCGCCCTCGGCGGCCGAGCGCGTCCTGGTGGTCGACGACGAGCCGGCCGTCGCCGAGACGCTCGGCGAGATCCTCTCGTCCGAGGGCCTGGCCGTCGAGGTGGCCACCGATTCGCGCGAGGCCGCCGAGCGCCTGGCCCGCTCGGAGTACGCGCTGCTCATCACCGACCTGGTCATGCCCGGCATCGACGGCATGGAGCTCCTGCGCCGGACCCGCGCGGTATCCCCCGGCACCGCGGTGGTGATCATCACCGGCTACGGCACCATCGAGGCGGCGGTCGAGGCCATGCGCTCGGGGGCGGCCGACTTCCTGCCCAAGCCCTTCGAGAGCAGCCGGATCCTGGAGGTGGTCAACCGGGCGCTCGAGCTCAAGCGCCTGCGCCGCGAGAACGACCGCCTGCGCGCCGAGCTCTCCGGCGGACGCCGCGCGGTGCTGCCGCCCAGTCCGGCCATGCGCCGGGTCTTCGACATCGCCCGGGAGCTGGCCTCCGCCGAGGCCACCGTGCTGTTGCTCGGCGAGAGCGGGGTGGGCAAGGAGGTCGTGGCCGAGTTCATCCACCGCGAGGGGCCGCGCCGCTCCGGGCCGCTCGTCAAGGTCAACTGCTCGGCGCTCCCCGGGACGCTGCTCGAGAGCGAGCTCTTCGGGCACGTCAAGGGCGCCTTCACCGGGGCGGTCGCCGACCGCCGCGGACGCTTCGAGCTGGCCGACGGCGGCACGCTCTTCCTCGACGAGATCGGCGAGCTCACCCCGGCCGCCCAGGTCAAGCTGCTGCGCGTGCTCCAGGAGCGCTGCTTCGAGCGGGTCGGCGCCGAGCGCGCCGTGCGCGTCGACGTGCGGGTGCTCGCCGCCACCAATCAGGACCTGGCCGCGCGCGTCCGGGCCGGGGCCTTCCGCGAAGACCTCTACTACCGGCTGAACGTCGTGCCGCTGGTCATCCCGCCGCTGCGCCATCGGGCCGAGGACATCCCGGTCTACGGTCAGCACTTCCTGGAGGCCGTGGGCCTGCGCTCGGGCCGGCGCCCCACAGGCTTCAGCCCGGAGGCGATCGGACTCCTGTGCCGCCACTCCTGGCCGGGCAACGTTCGCGAGCTCGAGAACGCCGTGGAGCGCGCGGCCATCTTCGCCAAGGGCGGCGAGGTCCGGCCCGAGCACCTGCCGCCCGAGGTGGCCTCGGGCATGCCCTCGGCCCTCGGCCCCATCGGGATCGGAGCCGGAGCTCCCACGCAGGCTGGTCCGGTCGGCGGCGGCGCCCTGCCCCGGAGGCTCTCGGACATCGAGCGCGAGGTGGTGGCCGCCGCGGTGGCCCGCTCCGACGGGAACGTGGCCCGCGCCGCCCGCGAGCTGGGCATCAGCCGCACCGCCCTCTACGACAAGATGGCCCGCTACGGCCTGCCCCGGCCGCCGCGGCGGAGGACGGGCGGGGGCTGATTCCTGCGGTCTCGAGCCTCGCGACGTCGGCACCGCTGACGAAGACGCCCTTGCCTTCCGCGCTCTCGAGCTCGAAGTAGACGAGAGCGCAGACGGAGAACTCGCCGTCGCCGAAGAGCAGGGTCTTCGCGTATCGGTGTTGCCGCAACACCTCGCCGGACTTCATGTGGACGTCGACGCTTTTGCCCCTCAGCCCGCCGAAGGCCACCTCCGGCGTGTTGCGCAGCCCGTCGAGCTTCTCCGGGTGCAGGCGCTTCTCGACGAGCAACCACAGGGTAAAGAACGCCTTCAGGCCGGCGATGGCGACGAAGACGCCCCCGACCGCCAACAGAAACGGCAGCACGGCCTCCATGGCCGCTATCCAACCCGAGCCGATGCGCGGGCGGCCAGGCACTCCGCCGCCATCGCCGCCATCTTGCGCGCGGTGACCGGCGCCGGCACGGCCTTGTCGGGCACGACGATGTCGAACTCCTCCTCGAGGCTCATGGTGATCTCCGCCAGGTCCAGCGAGTCGCCGCCGAGCTCCGCGTAGAAATCCGCGTCCGGCGGCACCTGCGAGCCGGACTCCAGACCCAGCTGTTCGCCGAGCACCGCCTGCACTCTCCGCAGGACTTCATGGTCGTCGTGGGACACGATCATTCTCCTTTCCGGCCGCCAGGTGGCGGCCGATCCGGTGCATCAGGGCACATGCCCGTGCCCATCCGTCGCCTTGCATTCTATCCAGTCGCGACTATGGTTGATCCGCATGAGCACTGTTTCTCAATGCATGATGCGCATGGCAGGATGCAGGCCGTGAAGCGCGCCGCCCGGCCGGACGGAGATGCCGCCCGCCAGAAGAGCCGCGGCCCGGCAGTGACGCTCGCCCAACTGGCGAGCTTCCTGACGCTGGCCCGCCACGGCAAGCAGGCCGCCGCCGAGGCGGCGCTGGGCAAGAGCCAGTCGCAGATATCCCGGGATCTCGCCGCCCTGGAGCGGACCCTGAGCGTGCGCCTTCTCGACCGGCGCGAACGGAGGCTCAGCGCGGCCGGCCGGAGGCTCCTGGACTATGCGGTCGGAGTCCTGCGCGGCTGGGAGGCGCTGCGAGAGGGCGCCACAGACGACGCGGGAGGCGTCGGACAGGCGGTGCTCGCAGCCGAACCGGAGGTTCTCTCCGGGGCGCTCGTGCCGCTGCTCGGCGCGGTTCGCCGGAAGTACCCCGGCCTGCAAGTGCGGCTGCTGGCCCGGCCGGCCGGGGCGCTGGCGGGCCTGCTCGCGGCCGGGGAGACCGATCTCGCCGTGCTCAGTCGGATGTCCGCCGGGACCTCCGGAGTCTCGACCCGCCCGTTCCTCTCGGCGAAGGCCATGCTGGCGGTGCCTTCGGAGTGGGGAGCTTCGCGCCGCGCCCGGTTGGGACTGGCCGCCCTGCGCGGCCGCACGCTCGTCGTGCCCGAGCCCGGCTCGAGCCTCCGGGCCGTCGTGGACGCGGCCCTGGCCGAAGCGAAGCCGGGCCGCGTGGCCATCAGCGAGGTCGGCCCGGGCCGAGAGGCCGCGCTGGCGGCCGCCGCTGCCGGCCTGGGAGCCGGCTTCTTCCTCGACTTTCGCATGGTCCCGGAAGCAGTCGGGGAGCCGGAGCCTGCCGGCGTGGAGATCCGTCCGGCAGGTCCGGAGTTCGGGCCCATCGAGTACTCGCTGGCCATCCGCAAGAGCATCGAGGCCAACGGCCCGGCGGGGCTGCTCGTCAGGGAGTTGCTGCGGACGGTGAGGAAGCCGTCTTCAGGATGAAGACGGACACCGGATGACGAATGCCGAAGTCCCCAGCCGCTACCGCTGCCGCTCCAGCCCCCTGATCGCCTCCGGCAGCTCCGGCCAGTGGCGCCGGACGGTCTTCTCGCCGGCGGTCAGGAGCAGCGGCCGCAGGAGGCCGAGCGCCTCCTCGCGGCGGCCGAGAGCCACGAGCGCGCCGCTCAGGCCCCGGGTGCACCTCCACCAGAAGACGTCCTCGTTTTCCCGGGAGCGGCGCAGCTTGCCGAAGATCTCGACGGCCTGCTCCAGGCTCTTCGGGTCGCCCAGTTCCAGGCGGCACCAGGCGAGGCTCGCGGCGATCTCGGCATCGCGGGGCAGCCGTTCGGCGGCGCGTCCGGCGCTCGCGGCGCCCTCCAGGAAGAGCCCGCGGGCCGCGTCGGCCCGACCCTCGCGGCGCTCGCGCCGGCCGAGCTCCAGGCACGCCGTGGACAGGTCGCCCAGGGCCACGAGCAGGATGGTGCGGAGCCCAGCCTCCTCGCGGAGCGACTCGAGCCCCCGGCGGGCTTCGCCGGCCGCTCCGCGCTCGTCGAGGCCGTAGCGCGGGAAGTCCGCGAGGAAGGCGGCGATGAGCCCGTCCGCCCTCCGATAGTCGCGGGGCGCGGGAGCGCCGCCCGCTACGCCGAAGAAGGCCCCGCAGATCGCGGCGAGCTTCGCCTTGCCCAGCCGGACCATCTCGACGGTCGGGAAGTCCGGCCCGGCCACCGCCGCGCGCAGCCTCTCGAGGTCCGGCAGCTTCGCGTCGGGCGTCCCGGCCGAGTCCCCATCGGGGTCGAACCGCTCGAGCAGCCGGCGGCACGCCGAGCGGGCCTCCTCCCAGTCCTCGAGCTCCGCCCAGGCGCGCACCAGCTCGAGCATCTCCCGAGGGTTGCGCCGGGCCTCGTCCTCCTGGGCGATCTTGAGCCAGTGGGCGCGGCGGCGCTTGAAGTGCTCGGTGATGGCCCGGAGCTCGGCGCTGCCGCCGGCGCCCACCTCGACCTCGGCCTCGGCGATCTCGCCGCGGCCGGCCGAGACCTCGCCCTCGGACACGGTCACGAGCAGGAGCGCCGCCATCGCCGCGCCGGAGGCCGAGGCCGTCGGACTGCGCGCGCCGGACGCGTCTACGAAGCTGCGCTCGACGCGGAAGGTCGTCCCGCGGGTCTCGACCCACAGGCCCTCGGGCGTCTCCACCCGGCAGGCGGTCTCGCCGGCGGGGGCGGGGGGCGCCGCAATCTCCACGCCGCGGGACTCGAGGCGGATGAGCTGGCGCACGCCGCGGGCCGCGTCGGGACCGAGTGCGACCAACCGCGCCCCGGGGGAAAGCGTCAGTCGCGTGCCGTCAGCGAGCTCCCGCACGAGCGGCGCCGCGGTGCCGTTGGCGATGGCGACCGGACCGGCGCTCCTCGACGCGGACGAGTTCGAGGCCAGGCGCAGCCCGGCGACCGCCAGCAAAGCCGCGGCCGCCGCGGCGGCAACCGTCAGGACGAGCCGCGAGCGACGGGAGCGGACGGGCGCGCCGCGCCGCGAAGCGCTGGCGCCATCCCCGGCCTGGCACCGACCGCGCTCTTCGGTGAGCAACTCGCGGAGCAGGGCGTGCCCTCCGGCGCAGTCCCAGTAGACGCGGCGCGCCTCGGGCGATGCCGCGAGGGCGGCTTCGAGCCCGGCGCGGCCCGCATCGTCGAGGCAGTCGTCGAAGTGGGCGTCGATCAGGTCGAGCAGCCTGGCCTCGTTCACGTCCGTCCCTCCTCACCGGCGGCGGGTTGACGGCCGGCGCAGTCGCGGAGCAATCGCCGGGCGCGGCTCAGGGCCACGTGCACGGCGCCGACCTGCCAGGACATGCGCGCGGCGATCTCCGGCGGTCGGAGCCCCTCGAGGTAGCGCAGCTCGAGAATGCGCCGCGCCTTGGGCGCGACCCGGGCGAGGCAGCGGGCCAGAGCCGCGCGGCGCTCGGCCGAGGCCCCGCAGTCGGCAGGGGCCGAGTCGGCCAGGAGCTCGACGGTCCCGGCGCTAAGGAACGCAGTCGAAGAGGTCCGGCGTTCGCGGATGTGCTCGAGGGCCTTGAACCGGGCGATGGCCCGGCCCCAGGCCGGGAAGTCCGAGCCCGGCGCGAAGTCCGCGGCCTTGGCCGTCGCGGTCAGGAAGGTCTCGTGGAGGACGTCCTCGACGGCGTCGAAGTCCGGGATCAGCCCGGTGATGAAGCCGCGCAAGAGACTCGCGTGGCGCAGGAAGAGCCGCTGGACCTCACCGACCGCATCACGCCCGGCTTCCGGCATGGCGTTCCTCCTGCCCCGAACCGCCATTATATGAGCCGGGGCGGCGGGGGCTTAGCAGGAAATCGCGAGGCAACTCCAACGCAGAGGACGCGGAGGTCCGCAGAGGGCGCGGAGAACGATACTTACACGGGCGTCGCATGGCTGGATTCAATCTTCCACAGCGCATCCGCACCGGCCGTCCTCTGCGACCTCTGCGCCCCTCTGCGTCCTCCGCGTTGGAGTCGACCGCGGCGTGCTGGGGGATTTCCGGGATGAGGCTCCGCGCGCCGCAAGTTCATACCCGCGAGTGAGCTGTCACGGAGCGGGGCCCGGGCCTGTTAGCTTCCGAGGGTCGTTCGACCCGCCTGCGGCGTTCCGCCGCGGGAAGAAGGCTGATGGCCGGATCCTCCGCAGTCCCGACCGCCCTGCGGATCCCCTGCGGGGCTCCTTGAGCGGCGGGACGCTCCGGGGCTTTGCGTAACAACCGGGCCCGCTCCTGACGGCAACCGATCAAGTCAATCCGGCGTTCGGATTGACTTGGTCGGTTCGGAGCGCATGAACGGACTGGCGATGATCGAACAGGAGCTCTACGAGGCCATCGCCCGGCGCAGCGGCGCCGCCACCGAGGAGGTCGGGATGGTGGTCCGCGAGCTCTTCCCGCAGGCCTTCGCCCTGGCCGCGGAGCGGGGCGGCAAGCTGGTCGTGCCCTACTTCGGCACCTTCGCGTGCGAGCCCCACGCCGACCACGGCGCGATGCAGTACCGCTTCCGCCCGCGCCGTCCGGAGGAGCTCATCCGCGCGCTCAAGGCGCGCCGGGGCAAGCTGGCCGGGCGCCGCAGGGGTTCGGAGTCGGGTGGACGCTTCCGGAACATGCCGAAGCTCAATGGCGAGACCTACGTGCCGCAGCCGGGGACGCCGCCCGGGGCGGGCCCCCGGCCTCAATGGGGCGGGGAGCCCGCGGAGGACTGCGACTGATGGCCGACCCGTCCGTCAAGCGGCGCCTGGCCGGCCGGGTGGCCGAGGCCACCGGCGTTCCGGTCGAGCGGACCGACCTGGTGCTCCGCGCCTTCTACGAGGAGATGCTCCGCGCGACCCACCGGCACATCTGCGGACCGGCCAGCCGGCTGCACGTCGACGGCGTGGGTCGCTTCCAGGCCGCGCCCAGCCGCCGCGGCTGCCGCCACCCAAGGACCGGCGAAGCGCTCGCGGCCCACTGGGCCTTCCGGTTCAGCCCCTCGAAGCTCATGATCGACCGCTGCGCGGAGATCCGCACCGAGCGGGGGGGATGACCGAACCACCAAGACACAAAGACACCAAGGAGAACACGAAGACAGGACTTTGTTCCTGGTGATATCTTCGTGTCTTGGTGTCTTGGTGGTTGGTTTCTTCGGGCATTTTCGGGCTTGCGGAAGGGCGCCGGACTCCGCTATGATTCCCGCCGCTGCCGGCGAGCGCGGCGCGGGCGAGTTAGCTTTCCGAGGGTCGAGACCCGCCTGCGGCGCTCCGCCGCGGGGAAGTTCGTGGTGGCGGTTCCTGCGTCGCCCCGACCGGTACCGTTCGGGCAAGCCCGAACGGTTCGGCGGGGCGCTCCGGGGCTTCGCGTAACCCCCGCGCCCGCTCACGGCAGCCCGAGGACGGAACGATGCCCACGCTTTGTTCGCGAGTGGCAGCCAGGACCGGAGCTTCCGAGGAGGAAGTCCAGGCCGTTGCTCTGGAGTTCTATGCGCAGGCCTTTGCCATGGCGGTCGAGCGCGGCGGCTATGTGGTGATCCCGCACTTCGCCACCCTGAAGTGCCGTCCCAAAAGGAGCGGCGGCATGAAGTTCGACGTCAAGCCGCGCTCTCCGGAGGAGCTTATCGCCGGTGCCGAGGAGCGTCGCCGGCGCCTGGCGGTGCGTAAGCCCGCGTCCAGCAGGGGCCACAGGGTCGCTGCCGCCCTCTCGGGCGACGGTTACGTGCCCAGGCCAATTCCCCCTCCGCAGCCGCGGCAGGCGGCGCAGGCCAAGTCCAAAGGCAAGGGCGGCTTTCTGTCGCGGCTGCTGGGCCTTGGGGACTGACCGCGATGGACAGGCGGACATCGATCAAGCGCCAACTGGCCGCCCGCGTGGCGGAGACCGCCGGCCTCGATCCGGCCAGGGCAGAGCTCATCCTCAACGGGCTGTATGAAGAGACTCTGCGCATGGCGCACGAGGAGAAGGGGTGGCGCATTCGAGGAGTCGGAGGAATGCACCGCCGGGAAAGCCAACGGGGCCGGCGCTGCCCCCGCACCGGCCGCGATCTGGCCGCCCACTGGGCGTACTGGTTCCGGCCCTTCAAACCCTTGATCGGCCGCACCGCCGAGATCTGCGCCGCGCGCCGCGGATGACGCGGGCAGGACAGCGTGGCTCCCAACCACCAAGACACCAAGACACAAAGAACTCACAAAGAGAGCACTGCCGTTGTTCTTCGTGTTCTCTTGGTGACTTGGTGTCTTGGTGGTTAGCCTGGCCGAGGTTCTGGAACTCGAGCCCGCCGCCGTGCGGGAGCTGGCCCGCTCGGCCTCGCGGCGCTACCGGAAGCTCCTGCTGCCCCGGCCCGGGCGCGCGCCGCGCGAGATCGACGCACCCGACGACGAGCTCAAGGCCGCCCAGCGCCGGTTGCTCAAGCGCCTGATCGTCCGGCTGCCGGTGAGCCGCCGGGCCCACGGCTTCGTCCCGGGACGCTCGGCGGTCACCGGGGCGCGCGAGCACGCCGGGCGGGAACTCGTCGTCACCTTCGACATCCGCGACTTCTTCCCCTCGGTGAAGGCCGTCGCGGTGCGTGCGACCGCCGCAGACCTCGGGCTCTCCGACGAGGACGCCGCCGACTTCGTGCGTCTCACCACGCTTCGCGGCCGGCTGCCCCAGGGCGCGCCGACGAGTCCGGCACTGGCCAATCTCGCCTTCCGGAGATGCGACGGCCGGTTGGGCGGGCTGGCCGACTCCCTGGGGCTGGCCTACACCCGCTACGCCGACGACCTGGCCTTCTCGGGAGGTCCGGAGGCCGTGCGAGCGGCCGCCAGCGTCCGGAAGATCCTCGCCGAGGACGGCTTCCGGCTCGCCGCCGAGAAGACCCGGGTCATGCGCCGCTCGGAGCGCCAGGAGGTCTGCGGCCTGGTGGTCAACGACGGCGTCCGGCTTCCGCGCGAGGCCCGCCGACGGCTGCGGGCGGTCCTCCACGACGTCTCGCGCCGTGGACTCGCCGCCGCCGCGCGCGGCCGGGGCGAGGGTTTTCCGGAGTGGCTTGCCGGTCACCTGGCCTACCTGGCGGCCGTGGACGCGGAGGAGGCTGAGCGGCTGGTTGCGTTACTCGAAGGGCCCACTTAACCACAAAGCCACCAAGACACAAAGAGGACACCAAGCCAAGCCCGGTGTCCTCCTTTGTGACTTCTTCGTGTCTTTGTGTCTTGGTGGTTACGTGCCCTGCTTCCAGTCGCCCTTGAAGGTCTTGAGATGCGCGGCGGTGTCGGCCTTGGCCTTGACCGACCAGAGGTCGTCCTCCTTGTCGCGCAGCAGCAGCGCCGGGTCGACCAGCAGCGCGTTCCACAGCCAGGCGATGAACCGGTTGGCGTCCATCAGCTGGCAGTCGGCCTTGCCGACCTTGCCCCGGCGCGAGAGGCCGGCCCCGTTGAAGGCCACCTCGCACTTGGAGTTGTCGCGGTAGAAGTCGCGCGGGCCGGCCGGCGACTGGAGCACCTCGACCTCGCGGGTCTGGCCGCGGTCGTCGACGAGCGCGACGCACCTGGCCATGTAGGGCAACTGCATCCACTCCTCGACGGCGTGGACCGCGGTCTGGGTCTTCATGGCCGTGCCGATCCAGAGGATCTTGCCCTTCCAGTCGACCAGCTTGCCCCACGGGCCGCGGCGGTCGAAGGTCGTGGCCCCGTCGCGCCAGGAGTGGCCGGCGCAGAACTCCGCGGCGCGTTTGCCGATGGCCGCCACCGAGTGGGTGGGGTGGTCGGAGCGGGCAGCATTGGGCTGGGCCCAGACGTAGTTGGTGAAGCTGCCCACCCGGCTGGGCGACTTCTTCGGGTCCCAGACGTCGCCGGTGGGGCCGTCCTTGTCGCTCTTGAAGGTCTTGGTGAAGGTCGGCAGTGCGATCGTGCCCTCGGGGCCGACCGCCTCGAGGATGGCGTCGAGCAGCCAGCGCATCCCGGTGTCCGGGGCCTTGATCAGCTCCTTGATGGAGCCGATGGAGCTGGCCGCCGAGTGGATCATGAGCACGTCGCCGGACTTGACGCCCAGCTCGCGCAGGCCCCCGAGCAGGGAGTCCTTGCTCAGGGCGACGGTGTTCTCTGGCATGGCGGTTCCCTTCGCTGTGGGCGAGGCGTTACTGGCGGTACTTGTCGATGAAGGTCACGGCGTCGCCGACGGTCTTGACCGACAGGGCCGCGTCCTCGTCCATCTCGATGCCGAACTCCTCGTCGAAGGCGGCGACCAGCTTGACGCTCTCGATGCTCTCGGCGCCCAGGTCGTTGGTGAACCGGGCGGTCGGGACGATCTTGGCCGGGTCGACCTTGAGGACCTCGAGGATGACCTTCTTGACTCTGTCGGCTGTGTCGCTGGGCACTGTTCGGCTCCTTCCTCTAGCAATCGCGGCGGCCGGATGCCGGCCGTCGCCTCTCTTGTCCAAGGGGATTCTAGGGGCGGGGGGGCGGCTGTCAAACGGCGGGCCTGCCGGAACCGCCTCCAGGGTCTGTGTCAGTTCATCTGCACCTTGATGGCAGTCTGCCGTTGTCCAAAGGGGCGGACGCCCGACATGACTCGCGCCGGGGCGCCCCGAGACGAGTCATCTCTGACCGTCTTATGGGCTCTCAAGTGGCCAGGAGGGCCGCAGGGCCGTTCCTGCGAGTAGAGCTGCAAAGGAAGGGATACAGACCCCCGCCTCCAGCCTTCCCAGGTGACCACCGTTCCTGGCCAGCCCGCCGCGGAGGCGGACGGCCTGGCTTGGAGGCTGCCCGATGGCGCTCACACCCCGCCCCCGTCTTGTCGAAAACGATCTCCGGAAGTCCCAGGGATGGCTCATCACTTGCCCAGAAGCAACTCGCGGTCCTCCGCGCTCAACTTGGGAAGTAGTTCCTTCGCCACCGTGGACTCGCGGAAGCTCCTGAGCGAGCGAAGGATGTTGCGGCGGACACCCTTGTCCTTCTCCTCGGCCAGCCGTTTGCCAAGCAGCTCGGGCACTCTGGCGTCGATCAGCTCCGCCAACATCCTGGCGGTTGTCCGCCGGACATTGGCATCCGGGTCGTCCAGTAACACCGCCACCTTCTCCACGGCCTCTGATGGCCACCGGTCGACAAAGGCCGAGACCGCTGCGCAGCGCCCTTCAGGGTCCTTGTCGCTCAACGCCTTCTCCATCGCCTGTCGAATGTCGGTCTGCGCATAGACTGCCAGAGACCAAGTCGCGCCCGCCCTCACGGTATCGTCATCGTCCGCCAGATGCTCATTGACCGCTTTCCATGCGTCAGGAAGGCCGACCGCGCCAAGGCCGGCCATTATGTCCGACCTGACAAAACGATCCTTCTCGGTGGCGAGGAGACCGTTGAGCAGCCTCAGCGCTCCTGGACCTCCCACCTTTCCAAGCATCCGACAGGCCCTGGCTCGCACGTCGGAGTCCGCATCGGCAAGCGCTTTGCCCAGAAGCTCCAGTGCCGGCTCGCCGCCGAGTTCTCCGGCAGCACCGCACGCCCGCGACCGTGTGCGCGGCTCGGGGTCATTCATAAGCTCGGCGAGAAGCTTCCATCTGGCCTCGCGCGGCATGGCCCTCAGAAGGCGTTCGTCTTGTGTCCAGCGCGGTCTCTCCGGCGCGGTCAGATACTTCCTCACCAATGGCGTCAGCCTGTCGGGCCCGATCCGCGAGAGAGCATCTGCGGCCTTATAGCTGGTCGAGAAGTCCGCACTGGAGAGGCTATCCGCCAGAAACTGCTGCATCGCATCTTGTGGAGACACCACCAAGGAGCTTGCGAGGCAGAGCCGCATCTCTTCGCTGTCGACCTCGGCCCTGGAGATCGCCTCGACGACCGACGGTCCGCCCAACTCGGCGAGCGCCTCCAGTGCCGCTCCTCGCACCCTCGGAGAGCGATCCTCGAGGGCCTTCCGCGCAAGCTCGCCGGCTTTCGCTCCGCCAACACAGCGCAGATGCCATGCGGCTTGGTAGCGCACCTCGTCCGCGCCGTCGCTCAGCGCCTTCTCCAGGAGGGGCAGGGAGACAGCCCCCTTGGCGCGCGCCCAACCGGCGACAGCGGCGCCGCGTTCCATGGGATCCTCCGCCCCAAATCGGGAGGTCAGCGTGTGTTCCGTTCGTTCGCCGGACATGTTGCCGAGAGCCATCACCGCCAGTTTCCGGACTTCCGGGTCCTTGTCGTCCACGGCCAGCTCGATTACCGGGAGCGCTTCCGAGCATCTGGCGTTCAGCAAGCCTGATAGGATGTCGTGGCGGAGTTCCCGATCCGCTGATCGGTACGTCCTGGCAAGGTAGTCCATGTCTTCCGGGCGGGTGAAGCCCCAGAACGCCCACCTTGAATTGGTTCTGGTGCGGGCATGGCAGCTTTCCAGGGCCGTTCGCAGAGCCGACCCAGCCTTGGCGCTTCCCAGAAGCGCCGCGCTGCACAGCGCTCTCCAGCGAAGCTCCGGACAAAGGCTCTGGAGTTCCCGATCCAGCAACCGTTTGGCGTCAGGCTCGACGAGGGCGACTGCGTGCCAGTCCCAGCGGCGCACTGCCTGGAGCGCCAGTTCGCGCACACCGGCATCCTTGTCGTCCGCGGCATCGACCACCGCCGGAACCAGCCGGACGTCCGCAGTCCACCCGGCCAGCCAGGCTCCCTGGAGCCGTTCGGCGGCCTCTTTGGAGCCAAGCAGGCGCCGGATTCCGGCCAGTTCCTCCTCGGAGATCGTACGGTGGAGGACGGCCACGGAACCGCGATGGATCAGGACTTGGCTGCCTCCTGCCTCCTTAGCGGTGGCGTCGAGCAGTTCCGTTACAGCAACTTCGCGGTATCGCAACTTCTCAGGAACGACGATGGGCTTCAGTTCGCGGCCGAAGACGACCAGTTCGATGCCGGCCCTGGCCAGCGCGTCGCGCAAGGGCCTGTGCGAAGCGCCATGAACCGACACCTTGACTGCTCCAGTCTCCTCTCCGCCGGCCGGGCCGCAGAACAGGAGAACGAAGGCCGAGGCAACGAGAAGAGTGCGGGGCATCACATTCCAACTCGCCATGGCAACTCCTCCGTATGAAGCCGCGCCTGAAGCGCATCCATCTTTCGGCATTTGTAGCCCCTCGCTTCTCTACGAAGGGCATTGTCGTCTCTGGGGGTGTCGCTTCAACACTCTTTCGGCCGCCATCGCGAGCTTCGCGGGCCGGACGTTTGCGCATGGGAAGCCGCAGCGACTATTGTCTCACTGCTCAGCGCCTCGGCGCCTCAGCGGTGAACCCGGCTCAGGATGCCTCCGGCCCATCCCACTTGCACCCCGGCCCGCCGCGGCTAATATCGCTCGGGAAGCCTGCGATCGACAGTGGGCCGCGAGCCAGCGGTCGCAGGCCATGGAGGGCGTCTGCCGCATGTCCATGGGTTCGGATCTGGCCGCCAAGTTCGCCTCGGGCCAGGGGCGCGTCGGAGTCATCGGCCTAGGTTACGTGGGGCTGCCGCTGTGCATGGAGTTCGCCAGGAAGCTCGCCGTGACGGGCTTCGACATCGACGCCGTGAAGGTGCAGAAGCTCGCTCGAGGCGAGTCCTACATCGAGCACATCAGCGGCCAGGGCGTCATGGAACTCGCCAGGAGCGGCCGATTCCAGGCCACCACCGACTTCTCGCGCCTGACCGAGGTCGACGCCATCGTCATCTGCGTGCCGACCCCGCTCGGGCCCGGGCGCAGCCCGGACCTTTCCTTCATCGAGCGGACCGGCGAGGCCATCTGCAAGCACCTGCGCAAGGGGCAGCTGGTCTCGCTCGAGAGCACCACCTACCCCGGCACCACCGAGGAGGTCCTGAAGCCCATCCTGGAACGCTCGGGGCTCAAGTCCGGCCGGGACTTCCTGGTCTGCTTCAGCCCGGAGCGCGAGGACCCCGGCAACCCCAGCTTCCGCACCGGCAACATCCCCAAGGTGGTCGGGGGCGACGGCCCGGAGGCGCAGGTCGCCGCCGCGGCGCTCTACCGCTGCGTGACCCCGCAGGTAGTCGAGGTCTCGAGCCCGGCCGCCGCCGAGGCCGCCAAGATCCTCGAGAACACCTACCGGGCGGTGAACATCGCCCTGGTCAACGACCTCAAGCTCGTATTCGAGAGGATGGGCATCGACGTCTGGGAGGTGGTCGACGCGGCGAAGACCAAGCCCTTCGGCTTCCACGCCTTCTACCCCGGGCCGGGCTGGGGCGGGCACTGCATCCCCATCGACCCCTTCTATCTCTCCTGGAAGGCGCGGCAGTTGGGCATCGACGCGCGCTTCATAGAACTGGCCGGCGATGTCAACGTAGAGATGGTCAACCACGTGATCGCCCGCTGCGAGGAGGCCCTCTCCGCGGCCGACAAGCGGCTGCTGGGCGCCAAAATCCTGCTCCTGGGCGCGGCCTACAAGAAGAACATCGACGACTGCCGCGAGAGCCCGGCGCTCGAGATCCTCGAACTGCTCATGGAGCGCGGCGCCGAGGTCAGCTTCAGCGACCCGCACGTCCGGAAGCTGCACCCGGGGCGCACCCACCAATTCACCCAGGAGTCCATCGCGCTCACGCCCGAGGCGCTGGCCGGCTTCGACCTGGCGCTGCTCGTCACCGACCACGACGACTTCGACTACGCCGCGATCCTCAGGCACTCGAAGATCGTCGTCGACACCCGCAACGCCTTTCGTCGCGCGCTCGGCGCCAAGGCCCCGGGGATCGAGAAGGTGATCCGGGCCTGATGGAGCTGGAACCGGGGGCGGGGGGCGAGGGGCGGGGGGCGGGAGGCCAAAACGTCAACCCGTCCCCCGCCCCTCGTCCCTCGCCCCCGCCGTTCGAGCTCGCTTCCCATAGCCCGGCCGAGACCGAGGCGCTCGGGGAACGGCTGGGGCGGATTCTCACCGGCGGCGAGATCATCGCGCTGATCGGGCCGCTGGGAGCCGGCAAGACCGTCTTCGTGCGGGGCCTGGCCAGGGCCCTGGGCTGTCCGCCCGAAGAGGTGGCCAGCCCGACCTACGTGCTCGAGCGCGTCTACCCGGGGCGGCTCGTCCTCCGGCACCTCGACGCCTACCGGCTCTCGGGCGCCGGGGAGTTCGAGACCTCGGACCTGGGCGCGGGGCTCGGAGCGGCCGGCGCAGTCGCCGCCGTGGAGTGGGCCGACCGGGTGGCCGGGGCCATGCCCGCCGGAGCCCTGGAGATCGTCTTCGAGGTGACGGGCGACGCCGAGCGGCGGATACGGCTTGCGGCAGGCTCGGACCCCGGCCGGCGGCTGCTCGAGCGCCTGGCAGCGGGGGAGTGACCGCCGCCCGCCATCGAAAGCAGGAGAGAACGGACCGGCAATGAGCAACGAGAGCATCCCCAGCCTGACCCCGGTGGAGCGCGCCGCGCTGGCCGCCTCGCCCTTCGCGCCGCTCTACGCGCCGCGCGAGCGGATGCCGGCCATCGTGGTCGACAACTTCCCGGCGCTCGGCAGGCTCGCGGCCATGCGTTTCATCGAGTGGGTCCAGGCCAACCCCGGCGGGGTGGTCTCGCTGCCCACCGGCAAGACCCCCGAGCACTTCATCAAGTGGGTCGAGCGGCTGCTCGGCGGCTGGGAGCGCCCGGAGATCCGCGCCGAGCTCGAGGCCGCCGGCATCGATCCGCGCGTCCGGCCGGACATGAAGAGCCTGCACTTCGTCCAGATCGACGAGTTCTACCCGATCGATCCGCGCCAGCACAACAGCTTCCACCACTACGTCAGCCGCTACTACCTCCAGGGCTTCGGCCTGGACCCGGCCAGGGCACTGCTGATGGACTGCTCGAAGATCGGGCTGGCCGAGGGGCAGACCATGGAGTCGGTCTGGCCCGGCGGAGAGGTGGACCTCTCGCTCCGCTATCGCGCCGGCGCGACCGACCGGGAGCGCGTCCAGAAGGCGGCGCTGGCCGCGGTCGACCAGTGGTGCCAGGAGTACGAGGGCCGCATCCGCGAACTCGGCGGCATCGGCTTCTTCCTGGGCGGCATCGGGCCGGACGGGCACATCGGCTTCAACGTGCGCGGCTCGGACCACCGCTCGACGACCCGGCTGACCCCCACCAACTACGAGACCCAGGCCGCGGCGGCCGTGGACCTGGGCGGCATGGAGGTGGCCCGGAAGCGCCTGGTCATCACCATAGGGCTGGGGACCATCGCCCATAACCCCGAGTGCGCGGCCATCGTCATCGCCGCCGGAGAAGCCAAGGCCGGCATCGTCGCCGGGGCCATCGAGAGCGACCCCAATGTCCTCCACCCGGCGACCGCGCTGCAGTCGCTGCCCAACGCCCGCTTCTACCTGACCGGCGGCGCCGCCCGGGGGCTCGCCGAGCGGCGCGTGGAGCTGGTCGAGCGGGCCCCGGCCGTCTCCGACGAGGAGGTCGAGCAGATCCTGGTGGACCTGGCCGTGCGGGCCAACAAGCGGCTGGTGGACCTCTCCGCCGCCGACGCGGCCGCCGACCCCTCGGCCGCGGCCATGCTCCGGAAGCGTCCCGAGGGCCTGGCCAGGCTCGCCGCCGCGGCACGCGACTCGCTCGCCGGCAAGGTCGAGCGCGGCGCGCGGTCGCTCGTCTCCACGCGCTTCCTGCACACCGAGCCGCACCACGACGACCTGATGCTGGGGTGCCTGCCCTACATCGTGCGCAACAACCGCGACGCCCGGAACCACCACTGCTTCGCGACCATGACCGGCGGCTTCACCTCGGTCACCAACGGCTTCGTGCTCTCGCGCCTGGCGCTGGTGCGCCGCTTCCTGGAGACGCCGCTCTTCGCCGAGATGCACGTGGCGGACTACTTCGACCCGGCCAGCACCGAGGGCCGCAACCGCGACGTCTGGCAGTACCTCGACGGCGTGGCCGCCGAGAGCGAGCCGATGATGGCCGAGGGCGCCGCCCGGCGCATGCTCCGCAACCTCTTCGCGGTCTACGGCCAGGAGGACCTGGCCGCGGCCGGCCGGCGCATCGCCGGGGTCGAGTCGCGCCTGGCCGCCGCCTACGCCGGGGCCAAGGACGCCCCCGACATGCAGCAGTTCAAGAGCCTCTGCCGCGAGTGGGAGGCCGACTGCATGTGGGGCTATTTCGGCTGGAACGGCTCGAACGTCATGCACCTGCGTCTGGGCTTCTACACCGGCGACATCTTCACCGAGGAGCCCACCGTCGGCCGCGACGTGCCGCCGATCCTGAGGGTGCTGGAGCTGGCCGGTCCGGACGTGGTCACCGTGGCGCTCGATCCCGAGGCCTCGGGGCCGGACACCCACTATAAGGTGCTCCAGGCGGTGAGCGAGGCGCTGCGGCAGTATGCGGATGGGGGCGGGGGACGGGGGGCGGGGGGCGAGACGGTGACGGTCGAAGCGTCCCGAGGTCCTTCCATGCCCGCCCCACGCCCCACGCCCCACGCCCCCAGCGGCATCCGGGTGGTCGGCTACCGCAACGTCTGGTACCGCTTCCACCCGGCCGAGGCCAACCTCTACGTGCCGGTCTCGCTCAACATGTTCGCGACCATGCGCAGCGCCTTCATGAACACCTTCATCTCGCAGCGCGACGCGTCATTCCCCAGCCCGGACCACGACGGGCCCTTCTGCGACCTGGCCCAGCGCATCCAGGCCGAGCAGTACCAGAAGGTCAAGACCTGCCTGGGCCGCTCATGGTTCCACGAGCACCCCAGCGCCATGATACGCGCCACGCGCGGACTGGTCTTCCTCCGGGAGCTCACTCTCGCCGAGTTCTACAGCCACAGCCGCGAGCTGCGCCGCGCGGCGGAGAACCGGGCGGAAGGCTGACGCCAAGATAAGGCAGAAGGGAGAAGGCAGAAGGCAGAAACACGGGGCTGGCAACGCCCCTCGTTTCACCTCGCGTCCTTCTGCCTTCTGCCTTCTTCCTTCTGCCTTAGCTCTTTACGGTCTCTTCCACCTGCGCTATCGCCTTGGCCACGGTGTCGTTGCCGCTGGCGCGGCCGGCGTCGATCTCGATGTCGAACTCGTCCTCCAGGGCGGCGATCAACTCCACGACCTGCACGGACTCCATGCCCAGGTCGCGAACGAAGTGGGCCTGGTCGGCGACCTTCTCGATCGGCACCTTGAGCGTTCTGGCGATCACGCCGCGGCAGCGCGCGGCGACGTTGGATGCTTCGGTCATGGCGGGCTCCTTCCTCCAAGTGGCGCAGCAAGCGGTCGGCAGTGTGTTTAACGGATCTGGGGGCCATGGGCGTCCCGGGCGGGGCCGGATAGCAGCTTGTGCTATCCGATTTCGACCTTGTCGGTCAGCTTCAGGGCGATGGCGAACTCGTCCGGATTGAACGAGCGGCCGGTGCGGACTTCCGTGCGGGTTGTGGCAACCTTGTACCAGGGGCCCATGGGTTACTCCTGCTCGGCGGCCTCTTCCGAGATGAGATCGAGGCCAGTGATGTCGACGAAATCGGAAGGGTTGTGGGTAACCAGCGGGCACCCGTAGGCAAGCGCCGTCGCAGCTATCCACCCGTCATCCACCGCGATCGGCTGGTGCTTCCGCCCGGCGCGAATGCGCCCCCACGTCTCGCAGACAACCGGAGAGAAGGGGATGACCACGAACCTCTTGAGGTGATCCTTGAGGCCACTGAACTTCTTGGTTGACCAGTTCCGCCTGTACGCGCCCTCGTAGAGTTCGCCGACGGTCATGAAGGAGACCGCCAGGGTCTTCCCGTCGAAATGCCGACGATATAGATCGCCACGCGGGTCGCCACGCATCAGGTAGGAGACGACGTTCGTGTCCAGTACCAGCGCTTCCACGGGCTATCGGCTTTCGTTCCGATTGCCCTTGGCCGCCGCCAGAAAGGCCTCGAAGTCATCGTCGTCATCCCAAAGGTTCGCGGCTTTGCCCCAAACCTCCTCGGACTCGCGAATGACCGAGACGCCCTGCTCACTGGCAAGCTGTTCCAGGGTCTTCTCACACCAGAAGGTTTCGGCCAGCACAGTCTCGAATTCGGTTCCCTCCATGGCGACAGGCTCTATGTCCTTGATCGTGATGCTCGCGATTCGCCCCGTCAAGGGGTCTTCCTTGGTCTTTCCCGTCACCCGGACGAACCGGCGCAGGTGTTCGTAGACCGTCTCCTCCAGCGACTCATCGAACTGGCACGTGATGGACTCACCGGTAGGCGGGTAGATGCGGCACCGCTCCGCGTCGTGCCGAAAATCGGCCATGAGAAGGCGCCCCTCAATGGTCCGCAGGGCCGTGATAGGGCCACGAATTCTCTCTGCGATCCTCCGGTGAACAGCCTGATCGAAACGGAACGTCCGCCTGACCTGCTGGGTTCTGGTTTCGACCTCTATGGCGTCAATGCCTCTGCCCAGGCCGCTGCCCATCTCTCGGAGGCTGGAAAGCACACCCACATCGTAGCCGGCCGGCAGAGCACCGCCTTCGGGCTCTAGGGACTCCAGCCCCTCGCCCAGTTTCTCGACGGCCTCCACGCCCAGATGCATGTTCTCGAACTGGTCCCTGGGCAGATCGAGTGCGATCTCGAAGCTGCCGCGGTTGAGGGCCACCACCTCCAGCGGACAGCTGGCGCGGATTTCCGCCGGCTTGCGCCCGGACTTCCTGCTGTCGGCCTGGCCCACGAGCACCCGAGCGACGCGCTCCACTGCGACCTGGATGTTCCTGCCCATCTGCAGGAGGTCATGCAGGGGGATGCGGCCGCCTCTGGTGACCGGGCCCTTGGCTCGCAGCACGAGGATGGGTTCATGCTTCTTAGCGCTCATGTCTTTCCCTCCCCTCATCTTGGCACCGCCAATAGCATTGCATCCAGCAGCCTCTCTTCCTCGGAGCCCACAGGGTACAACGCAAACATGGCGTTGGCAAGGCGCAGGAAGTCCGGGCCGCAGTCCTGCTCGGCGGCCAAGAGCGCACAGAAGGCCTCGGGGCACTCGGCGTTGCAGGGGTCGGGCGGCAGGAGCACCATGAAGTGTGCAATGAAGACTCCGGCTCCTCTACTGCCCAGACCGCCGCTTGCTTCCATCCGAATTGTTGGAAGTAGTCCTGATCGATCAGGTAGAGGGTCTCAAGCATTAGAAGACTTTGGATGCCGGACCCTTGCATGATGTCATCCATCTCGATACCGTCGTGTCCGAGCTTGTAGCCAAAAGCGAAAACCATGTCTGAGCAGGATGTTGGCGTTGCCAAACGGACGCTGCCGACATCGGGAGATGCCTCTGCAAGGCGTCTTGCCAGCGCGCTAATGACGGCATCCGAAGTTGCCTTGATATCGCTGAACGTTGTGCCATGAACTTTGCTCTTCTGCCCTAGGCGGCGGACAAGCACATCGCGAAGAGCCTGGTGTTCTCGCCGGACAACTTCCACCGGGAGCACCCGGTTAGGTATGTACCTGAACCTTATCAGCTGGAGAAACTGATCAACGAGAATGCGTTCATCTAAGCTCAGCTTCTTGTCGCCAAGAAGATAGGTCGGTGCTGGCTCATTCCTCTTCCAGCTCTTGGTTATGACGAATTGCCTGCCACCCAGCAGTTGCTGCACGTTATCAAGGCCTTGTCGGAACTTGAAGGCATTAGGAAGAGAAAAAGTCACCGAGATGCGAATCTCTTTCGCTTTCTTAAGCCGAAGGTCGGGACGGTAGTAGTCGCGGTCAATATCGATAGGCGTTCCTTCGTCCGTCTGGCCGTTAAAGAAAGCGTTCAGCGCCCGCAGCACGTTGGACTTGCCGGAGTTATTCAGTCCAGCCAGGGCTGTGAAGCTGCCTAGCTCTCTCATGGGGCATGATCGAATGGACCGGAATCCGCGAATCTCAACGGCCGAAATGATCTTCATTCTTGGCTACTCCCGTAGTGCGCATCCCCCTACCTCACCTCCACCGCCCCGATGCCCTTGACCTCGATCGCCGCAGCTCGCCCAAACTCATGTCACGGCTAGCGAATAGGCCTGGACACCCAGCCAAAGGAGCCTGGCGTCGCCGCCGCAGGTGGCGGCGGAGTCCAGAATGGCGAGGCTGCCGAGTTGCCCTGCTGCCAGAGAGACGCTTCGAAAGCGCTCCGACCGCACGCCCACGAGCCCCGCAGACCACGAGGCCGAGCCGCTGACCTCGACGGTCACCACGCGCATCGGCTCGTTGAAAAGGTGGCCAGCCAGTATCTGCCCTGGCCTGATGAGACAACGACTCCCGCTGGACCCGACCAATTGACTCACCGGCGCCTCCGTCAATTGCCGGGAGGGATTATCGCTGGGGAGGAGGAGGAATCAACCGCAGCCGGATAGTTGGAAAACCGGCTGGAAATCCGGCTTCCGGCTTTCTCAGTGTCCTTCCGCCGCCATGGCCGCGACTATCGCCGCGGTCCCGACGACGTCCTCGACGGTGGCGCCGCGGGAGAGGTCCGAGCAGGGCCGGCGGAAGCCCTGCAGGATCGGGCCGTAGGCCTTCGCGCCGCCCAGGTACTGGCTGAGCTTGTAGCCGATGTTGCCCGCGTCGAGGTCCGGGAAGACGAGGACGTTCGCCCGCCCGGCCACGGGGCTGCCCGGGCACTTGCGCCCGGCGACCCGCGGCACCAAGGCACTGTCGGCCTGCAGCTCGCCGTCGACAAGGAGGTCAGGCGCGGCACCCCGGACCAACTCCGTGGCGGCCACCACCTTGTCGGCGTCGGCGTGCCGGCCCGAGCCCTTGGTCGAGAAGCTGAGCATGGCCACGCGAGGCTCGAGGCCCAGGAGAGCCCGCGCGCTCCGGGCGCTGGCCACGGCGATGGCGGCGAGCTGCTCCGCGGTGGGTTGGACATTCACCCCGCAGTCGGCGAAGACCAGCGTCCGCGGCCCCTGGCCGAGAAGGTCCGGGAACTCCATCAGGAAGAAGCTCGAGGGCGCGGCGATGCCCTCGGCCAGCCCAACCGCGAGCGTCAGGGCGCTGATCACCGCTTCGGTGGGGTTGGCCGCGCCGGCCACCAGGCATTCGGCCTCCCCGGCGGCCAGCGCCGCGGCGCCGAAGACGAGCGGCTTGTGCATGAGGCGCTTGACGACGCCGGACGGGACCTCCGCCCGGGCGCGGCGGTAGGCCCCGGCCGCGCGGCCGGCGGCTTCCGGATCGGCCGGGTCCAGGCCGAAAATGCCGGGGCCGGGCGGCCCGTCGCCGTCCGGCCCCACGAGCACCGGGCGAGCCCAACCCTCCGCGGCGATGCGGACGGCGGCTTCCCGGACGCGCTCGTCCCCTCCCTCCGGAAGGAGCACCCGCGGGCCTCCGGCCGCGCGGGACTTCTCCTTGAACCCGGCGATCAGGTCGATGGCGCGCCTCCCTCCGCTACTGGAGCTGGCTCTCCGGGTCGAGGTTGGCCTTCTCGATGTCCTTGAAGTAGTTGACCGTCCCGACCTTGAGCTCGACCGTGGCGGCGTCGTCGCAGACGATGATGCCGTGCGGGTGGAGCTGCAGGGCCGAGACCGTCCACATGTGGTTGACGCCGTTCTCGACCACCTCGTGGAGCGCCCGGGCCTTGTTGTGGCCGGTGACGAGGATGACCACGCGGTGGGCGTCCATCACCGTGCCCACGCCGACGGTCAGGGCGGTCGAGGGCACCTTCCTGGGGTCGTTGTCGAAGAAGCGCGAGTTGGCGATCTTGGTGTCGGTGGTCAGCGTCTTGACGCGCGTGCGACTGGCCAGCGACGAGGCCGGCTCGTTGAAGGCGATGTGGCCGTCCGGCCCGATGCCGCCGAGGAACAGGCGGATGCCGCCGCGCTTCTGGATCTTCTCCTCGTAGGCGGCGCACTCGGCCTCCAGGTCCGGGGCGTTGCCGTTGAGGATGTTGACGTTCTCCTTCCTGACGTCCACGTGGTTGAAGAGGTTGGTGTGCATGAAGGACCAGTAGCTCTCGGGATGCTCCTTGGGCAGCCCGACGTACTCGTCCATGTTGAAGGTGACCACGTTCTTGAAGGAGACCCTGCCGGCCTTGTTGAGGCGGATGAACTCCTTGTAGGTCGGGATCGGCGAGGAGCCGGTGGGCAGGCCGAGCACGAAGGGTTTCTCGGCCGTGGGCTCGTACTTGTTGATGTACTTGGAGATGTAGGCGGCGGTCCACTCGCCGACCTTCTGGGCGTTGGGCTGGATGATCACGCGCACGGCGGCTTCCTCCCTCTCAGCGGTCCTCGTTCGCCGGCCCCCTCGCCGGGGGCCGCAGGCGGAGGAGAGCCTAACCGAGGGCCGGGGGGCGTCAAGGAACGAACGGCAGCCCCAACGGCCATCTCGACAGGGGCGCCATCTTCTCGTACGAAAGGGCCTCATCAGCGCAGAGACGCGGAGAGCGCGGAGAAGACGCAGAGAACAGCGAAGTGGTTGCCACAGTCTGTGCCGCGAAGGCCGTTGTTCTCCGCGCTCTCTCTGCGGGCTCTGCGTCTCCGCGTTGAACATGCGTATTCGAAGGCGGAGGAGCACCCCCCCCTGCCCACTGCAACGGTCCCGGAAGGTTCACAGCCCCACCCCCACCCCCACGCCCAATCCGACGGAGGTGCGCGGGCCCAGGAAGTCCTCCGGCCTCCACAGGTGGATCTGCCGGAGCTCCAGGACGGGATAGCTGTAGGTGGTGCCGTCGAGCGCCCGGTCCTCCCGGCCGACCAGCACCCCGGCCACGGTCACGGCCCGGCCCTTGGCGTAGATGGCCGGGTCCAGGAAACGCGCGGTCCGGGCGATGAAGCGGCCCTGGGAGCTCTCTCGCTCGCCGGGCCGGTCGGAATCATCGAGCGGCGTCTGGAGCACCATCAGGTCGGTGCCGTCCGGACGGTTGGAGGTCTCGACGATCCACCCGCCCCAGATGAAGACCTTGCCCTGGCAGGCCGCGGGCCCCTCCCGCACGGCCTTGAAGGGCACGTCCCGGACCGCCTCTTTCCGGTATTTCCGTTCGATCGGTGAACAGCCGCACAGGACCACTAGCAGCGCCGCCAGCGCCGCGACGACGGATACGCGTGCCATAAGGGGCCTCCTTTCGCGCGTTTGCCTTTACACCCTCTCAAACTGCGCGGCGGGGGCTTCTATTCACGCCGAGGCTCAGCCGACCTCCTCGACCGGCCGGTCCCCGACCCGCTCCTGCAGCAGGCGGAGCTCGGTCTTGAGCTCCCGGACGACGCCGGCGTAGGCGGGGTCGCCGTAGACGTTGCGGAGCTCGCAGGGGTCCTTTTTGCGGTCGTAGAGCTCCCAGTAGGGTGTCACGGCCAGTTCGCGGGCGCCCTTCTGGCCCAGCGGCTGCCCGTAGTAGTAGATCAGCTTGTGCTCGTGGGTGCAGACCCCGTAATGGGCCCAGACCCCGTGGGGGTTGTCGTTGTGCATCCAGTAGCGGTAGTACATGCTGGTCTGCCAGTCGGCCGGGCGGCGGCCCTCCAGCACCGGCCGGAAGCTGCTGCCCTGGAATTCCGCCGGGACCCCGATCCCGCAGTAGTCCAGAAGGGTCGGCGCGAAATCGACGTTGAGGACCATGTCATGGCAGACCGTCCCGGCCGCGATGCGCCCGGGGAAGCTCATGACCATGGGCATCTTCAGGGACTCCTCGTACATGAAGCGCTTGTCGTACCAGCCGTGATCGCCGAGGAAGAAGCCCTGGTCGGAGGTGTAGATGACGATGGTGTCCTGCTCGAGCCCCTCCTCCCGGAGATAATCGAGCAGCCGGCCGACGTTGTCGTCGACCGAGGCCACGCAGCGCAGGTAGTCCTTGATGTAGCGCTGGTACTTCCAGATCTTCGACTCGCGGGGCCCCAGCCCCGGAGGCTCCGGGGCCTTGAGGTCGGTCTCGCGCATGTCGCGTTCGACGCGCATGAACGCCGCCTCGGCCGCCGGCCGGCCCTCGTAGGCGTCGTCGAAGCTCTCCGGCAGGGGGATGTTCTCGTCCTCGTACATCCGCTCGTGCTTCGCGTCGGGCTCCCACGGACGGTGGGGGGCCTTGTGGTGGCAGAGCAGGCAGAAGGGCCGGTCCCGGTCGCGCTCCCGGAGCCAGCGCAGCGAGAAGTCGGCGATCAGGTCGGTGGCGTAGCCTTCGAAGACCTTCTCCTCGCCCATCTCGATCATGACCGGATCGTGATAGGCGCCCTGGCCCGGGAGCACGTTCCAGTAGTCGAACCCGGTCGGACAGTGCTCCGGCCCCTCGCCCAGGTGCCACTTGCCGACGATCGCCGTCTGGTAGCCGGCGGCCCGGAGCAGCTTGGGGAAGGTGGTCAGGCGGTTGTCCAGCCGGGTGGCCAGGGTGGTGGCGCCGTTGACGTGATTGTAGGTGCCGGTCAGGATCGTCGCCCGGCTGGGCGTGCAGATCGAATTGGTGCAGTAGCAGCTCTCGAAGCGCACGCCGGCCTCCGCGATGCGGTCCAGGTTGGGGGTCCGGTTGATGCGGCTGCCGTAGCAGCTCATGGCGTGGGCCGCGTGGTCGTCGGTGAGTATGAAGACGATGTTGGGGCGCCTGGCGCTCATGGGTCGGCCTCCTGGAGCCGGCGGGAGCCGTTCCGCTTCGGCCGGCCTCTCTCTCGGGGAGATGCTAGCGCCGGCTGCAGGGAAGGCAAAGGCCTTTCCGTCCATCACCTCCGCACCGAGGGCGACAACCGCCGAGTTGCGGGGGGGCGGGGGGCACCGAATCCGGGCTTCCATGAACGGTTGACATTCCCGGCCGCCGCGATACATTTGCCACGGTGGGATGGACGTTTCCAGAGGGGGGAGTCATGCTCGAGCCGAAGGACGCTCCAGCCGCAGCCGCCACGACCTCTGCTGATGCCGCCGTCGCCCTCAAGCGGGTGCTGATCGCCGAGGACGACGAGGAGACCAACGACTGCCTGGTGCAGGCCCTCGTGGAGAACGGCTTCGAAGTGGCCAGCGCCCGGGACGGGTCCGCCGCTCTCCGCTATCTGGACGACGCCCGGTTCGACGCCGTGGTGCTCGACCTGGTCATGCCCGGGGCCGGCGGGATGTCGGTCATGGACGAGATCCAGAAGCGCGGGCTGGCGACCCCGGTGATCGTGATCTCCAACTACCTCGGGGCGCTCGACCGGCAGCGCTACGTCCGCTTCGGCGCCGCGCGGGTCTTCTCCAAGCCCTTCAGCTTCGACGAACTGGTCGCCGCCGTCCGCCAGGTGACCGGCGCGGCCTGAACCCCGCGGCTTTTCGGCTCCCGTCGGCGGGGGGCATCAACGCTCCCGCGGGCCGGGCCCGCGCTTCCGGCGCGCTTGACCGGACCGCCGGTCCGGATACCATCCCATTCTGACTTCGCCGGGAAACGGCCACCCCGCCGCCTCGCATCGGCGGGCCGCCCGACGCATCCCCCGGCAGCCGTCCGCGCAAGGACGCGCGTACCGAAACAAAGCAGGCTTTTTTGGGGACAGCGGGAGGGTGATGAAACACCTGCTTCTCGCAACCGCCCTGGCCGGCGCTCTGTGCCTGGCCGGAGCCGGTTGCACCGGACGAGACGCCCCCATTCCGGTGGAGCCGGGCACCTTCGTCGTGCCCGGCGACTTCGCCTGGGTCTCCACCGGACTGACGGTGGAGCGCGGCCGCGGGATGATCATCGAGGAGTCCGCTCCGGGCTCGCGGGTCCTCGTCGACGGCAGCCGTCGCCAGGCGGTCGGCGCGCGCGGCACCTACCTCTTCGACGCCGAGAGCCGCCCCTATCCGCTCGAGCCCGGCCGGGCCCACGACGACCGGCGATACCCGGCCTACTGCCTCATCGGCCGGATCGCCCCGGACGGCGCGCCCTTCCACGTGGGCTCGCGCTTCCAGGGGCCGGCTCCGGACTCGGGCGAGCTGCTGCTGGGCATCAACGACCCGTCGCCCCGGCGCAACCGCGGGGCCTTCCATTGCCGGATATCGGTGGAGGAGCCCGGGCCGGTCGCGCCCGGCCCCGGATCGGAGCCTCAGTCCGGGCCAGAGCCGGCCTCGCATCAGGAAACGCCCAAGCCGGCCCCTCCGTCCGAAGACGAACCCCTCGCGACACGGCGGCAGCCCGGGCCGCGACCGGTGCCGGACGCCAACGTGGTCATCCTCTTCGTCGACGGCCTGCGCCCCGACGTCGTCGTGGAGATGGCCCGCTGGGGACACATGCCCAACTTCAACGGGCTCTTTCTGGAAGGCGGCGCCTGGGTGCGCAACTCCTTCACGGTGCAGCCTTCGCTGACCCTGACCAGCTACGCCTCGATCGTCACCGGGCTCTACGCCAACCATCACGGCGTGAAGATGCAGTGCTATCCCGACACGGCCACCGGCGCCTTCGTAGAAGGCACCGGCCCGCGCGACTTCCTGCGCTTCGCCGACGAGGTCGGGAAGCGCGGCGTCCTGACGGTATACGACCGCTTCTCCGGCCGCTTCGGCTCCGGAGCGCTGCCCTTCAAGCCGCTGCGGGCGGACATCATGGAGCTGAACATGGTCGAGTGGCTGCACCGCGGCATCAACACGGCCAACTACGCCAGCGCCATCCGCACCAGGATGGACGAGGTCCAGACCCGTTTCGCGCTCGACCTGGCCTCCTCTCCCAAGGTCCGGGTGATGCTGGTCTGGCTGCCGCGCACCGACTCGAGTAGCGAGCACACGCCCCACGGCCAGTTCGGAGGCACCCGCGCGACCGTCGCCCGGGTCGACGAGTGCATCGGGAAGATCGTCGCGCAGCTCAAGGCCCGACGCCGCTTCGAGCGGACCTATTTCATACTCGCCTCCGACCACGGGCACTCCGGGGGCGAGGGCGGCGAGGAGACCGTCAACCGGCGCTTCGACGTCGAGCGCGAGCTCTTCCACGCCCATCTGCACATGAACGTGCGCAGCATGTGGCACCGCTTCGACTTCCCCGGGGCTCCGGCCGCGCGGCTGGGCTACGTCTCCGACAGCGACGGGGCCGTGGGCATCTTCCTGCCGCGCCGGCACGTCGACTCCGGCGACTTCTCGGCGCCCGGAGACTTCGCGGAACTCGCCGACTACGAACTGGCCGACGGCCGACGGGTCAATGCCGTGGAGCTCTTCGCCGAGCACAGCGCCCTGGGCCGGCGCCGGGCGAAGGGCGGCTCCGACTGGCCGGTGGACTTCGCCGTCGTCCGGGTGGACGCCGACACCGTCCTGCTCCACCGCACCGCGGGGTGCCAGGCGCTGATCCACGCCCGCCGCGCCGCCGACGGGACGCTGGAGTTCCAGTACCGTCCGGTCCGGGACTTCGCGCCGGGCAGGGAATCCGAACCCGTCGCCTCGGGCGATCCGCTGGGCTATCTGGACAACGCCGCCTTCCGGGCGGCGGTCGGCGACGCCTCCGCCTGGATCGGCGCCCACCACGACGGCCGCGAGTGGCTGCGGGCCACCTGCGACACGGAGTACCCGGCCTGCGTGGACACGCTCAACCTCTACTTCCGCTGGGACGGACCGGTCGACGCCGGCTCGCCCGTTCCGCCCCAGCCGTCCATCCTGCTCTTCGCGGCGAAGGGCTGGGCCTTCGAGCCGAAGCAGAAGCTGGGCGATCGCGACGCCCCGGGGATCGGCAGCCGCCACGGCATGGCCTTCCGGGAGGCCACGAACCATTCGCTCTTCATCTCCGGGCCGGGCATTCGCCGGGGAGCGGTGGTGACCGCCCCGCACCGGATCGTGGACATCATGCCCACGGTCCTGGAGATGATGGGCCGCGACCCCGCCGGCTCGGGCATGGACGGCCGGCCCATCCGCGAGATCTGGGAGGACCGACCGTGAGCCAGGCCCGGCGCGCCCCGCATCGCCGGTCCCGCCCGCACCCCCTCCGGGGGGCGATTCCGACCATCTTGCGCGCGATCGCGCTGGCGGCGCTGCTCTCCACCGGCGCGGGCTGCGGCTATCGCGTCGTCCAGCCGGATCCGCTGGTCATCCCGACGATCGACGGCGGCATGCGGGTGGTGACCTATCCGGCCTGCGTCGTGGCGCACAGCTCCGAGTCCTTCTGGGACCCGCACCAGGTCAAGGACAACCTGGTGGGCCTGCTCGAAGTGGACATCGTCCACGCCGTCGACCTGGGGGCCGACGCGCTCATCCCCGGACCCGATCGCCGCCCGGTGGACGGCGGCGTGGAGTGGCTCAAGAACCAGTACTCGCGACTGCCCGACTGCGCCCCGGTGCGCATAGTCGGCGGCCTCTTCGGAGCGCTGGGCATCGAGAAGACCACGCTGATCTACATCCCGGAAACCATCGAGGAGCCGCTCAGCGCGGGATCCTACCTCGCCTACACCCGAGTGGTCTACCTCACCGACTGGGTCCAGGAGACCGTCGGCGAGGTCAATGCCGCCGCCGGCTACCTGGTCCCCTGGGAGGGTCCCTTCGTTCCCAGGGCGGCGACGGCGCCGGTCAACCGGGCCGTCGACTGGGCGCAGGAGGGGGCCATCAAGCTCTACGTCTATGTGGCCCACAAGATCAACGTCTTCGTCGACGAGGTCATCGACCGCTGCGAGAGGGCCTGGGGCCGGGTGGTGCGGGTCTTCGCGCGGAGACGACGCGATTAGAGTGCGTCCCCAACGCGCCCCATCCGGGTTTACGGACGCACTCTTAGTACCGTCCATAGGTCCTGGCGGTCTCCACCATGGCCCGGATGTTCCCGTCGGGCGTGTCCCGTCCGCACTGATCCCCGGTCGAGAGGATGAAGCGGCCGCCCTCGGCGGCGTCGTCGATGGCCCGGCGGCTGGCCGCGGCCACGTCGGCGGCCGAGCCCCGGAGCATCACGTTGGTGGTGTGCAGGTTGCCCTTCAGGGTGAGCTTGCGCCCGTAGAGGCGCTTGAGCTCGGCCAGATCGCAGTCGCCCATCGGCGGCACCTCGAGCGGGTCGATGACCGTCAGGTCGGTCTCCTCGGCCATGATCCTGACGAGCTCCTTCTCCGGCCCGCAGGAGTGGACGTGCGTGGGTATGCCCGCGGCGGTCGCGAGCTCGATGGCCCGCCTGACCGCCGGCAGGGCCAACTGCCGGAATATCTCCGGGGTCTGGAAGACCAGCGTCCCCGAGCCGCCCACGCAGAGGAAGTCGGGTTTCTCCTCCAGCGCGGCGATCCGCGCGAAGCGCCGCTCGACCGCCGCGACGCGCTCCGCGGCCCACTCCCCGTGCTTCTCGGGGTGGTCGTAGTAGTCGTAGATCGCCTCGGGACTGCCCAGGGCGCAGGTGCCGGCCAGGCCGACGCCGACCAGGCCCCGGTCGCCCATGAGTCGCTTGACGCGCACGAGCCCCTGCGGGCCGGTCTCGACCGGCCTGACGCCCTCGAGCGGCTCCCACTTCTCCGGCGTCTCCGGGAGCCCCACCTTGGCCGGCGGCACGCCACGCGTGGGCGGATCGGCCACGTAGTAGACGTCGACCCTCGTCCGCCAGACGCGCCGGCCGTCCTCGACGCGGGATGACCGGGTGACGATCCGCTCCGGCGTGCGCGAGACCACGAAGCGCTCCCAGCCGCCGCCGTCGCCGCCGCCGCGCTCCTCCGGGAAGGTCAGCGGAAAGTAGCCGTCCATCACCGCGTCGATTTCGAAGTGCCGCGCGCAGGCGATGTAGGCCTCCCAGATGGGCGGGTCGTTGTAGAGGTAGAGGTCCCAGAAGGGCTTGCCCGTGAGCCGGGCCGGGATCATGTTGGAGAAGTCCGGTGCGACCGGAACGCAGTCGGGAATCCGTCCGGCCAGCACGGCGAGCAGCCTCTCGCGCGGGGTCATGCGGTTTCCTCCTCGCCGATATTCTGCCGCGGGGAGGCCGCCGCGTCCTACGCTCCGGGCGCGGAACCTTACGCTACGGCGACATTCTCCGCTTCGGCCACGGTTCAGCGAAAGCCACAGATGAACACCGATGAACACAGATGCGCGGACCGAGCTGGGATGGGGGCACAAGGCAGTCCAATGCCAGCGCCGCCGTCTTCAACTCCGGCAACCATCTGTGTCTATCTGTACTACTACCTCGGAACATCTCACTATTTCTTCCAGAAGTTTTCGGGGCGGGGGCACGATTCAATTCCGGCGGCCGCAGGCCGGCGGGTTGAATCGGGCCTCTCTCGTCGATGATCGCGCAAGGTGGAGCGGAAGGAAACGACTCCCAGGCAAAGAAACGCTCTCCGCGTTTCTTCACCTGGGGTGCCCCCGCCCCGAAAACTTCTTCGGTTCAGGCTTCGCCTGGATGGGTTCATCTGCGGCTAACGGCGACGGAGACTGGAAGCGCACGGCCTCGCGGTGCTGCCGGCGGCGCCAGGCGGCCGGGGAGCGGCCGTGCTCGGCGCGGAAGAGCTTGTAGAAGTGGCCGAGGTTGCCGCAGCCGCAGTCCAGGGCCACCTCCAGGATGGAGCGGTCGGTGAAGCGCAGCTGCTCGGCGGCCCAGCGCATCCGCGCGCGGTTGACCGCTGCCGTGGCGGTGGCGCCGAAGTGCCGCCGGAGCTCGCGGTTGACGTGCTCCGGCGAGCGGCCGGCGAGTTCGGCCAGGCCCGCGGTGCCCCGCTCGAAGTGCGCCGGCGCCCGGAACCCGCGCAGAGCGGCCAGCAGCCACTCGGGCGGCGCCGGCCGCGCACCGGGGCCGCCCCAGGCCTCCAGGCGCAGGAAGAGCCCGAGCAGGAAGCGGTCCAGGCGCAGCGTGGAGCCCGTCGAGGCGGCCAGGTTCCGCACCTCCTCCGCGAGCCAGTGCAGGAAGGCATCGTCGACCCGGAACGCGGCCGGCAGCGTCGCGCGGCTCCAGAAGAACTCGCCGGAGAGCTCGGGGTGGCGCGCGCCGAGCGGGCGGAGCGCCGCGGCCGGGAAGGCGACGTTCATGATCGAGAGCGGCGCGCCGGGCTCGCCCCGGAAGCCGTGCCGGTCGGAAGGGCGGACGAAGACCAGCGCCCCGGACCCGATCGGCACGCGGCGGCCGTTGACCGCGTGCAGTCCGCGCCCGCCCTCGATCCAGAAGACCTCGGCGAAGTCGTGGCCGTGGCTTTTGGCCAGGCCCTCCGGCCCGATGGTCGAGCGCCCGACGTGGAAGGCCTGGCCCGATCCGATCAGCCGCGCCAGGCGCAGTCGGGGGAGGCGAGAGCCGGTGGGTCGCTTCTTCTTCGCGGCGGCCATGGCACGGGATTATAGCCGGCGCACGACGGAGAGGAAATGGCTGCTTTGCGTTTCGGGAGCCTCATGGATCGCAACGTGACCGGGGTGGTCGGGTAGCCGGGGCGGCCTAGCCGTCCCCGACTACCCGACCACCCACGTGGCCGATCGCCGGCCTTGCACCGACGCGCCGGCCGCCGATAATCCCCTGCCATGTCGCAATGCCGGAAACCATGCGGAAGGCCTAAGCCGGTTCCGAGCGGCCTGCGCGCCATTCTCCTTTCGGCGGCCTTGCTCTTCGCCGCCGCCGCCGCCGCGTCCGCTCCGGCCCGGGCCGCCGAGTGGGCCAGCGCCGAGTACGGCTTCGCGCTCGACCTGCCCGAGGGCCGGGAATGGCTGACGCCAGAGCTCACCTCGCTCGACCAATCTGCGATTGGGCCATCCATCGCCCCCATCATCGCTCTGGCCGATCTCCAGTCCGGGCGGGCTTTCATGGTCTTCGCACAAGAGAGAGACCGTGACGAACATGGCTGGGGGCTGGCCCAAGTCAATGCACTGCACCACGCCCTCGTCCATTCCTGGAGCGGCCACGATCCTTCCGGTTGCCACTGCATCTTCCAGGGAATGCCGGCTTACGAGTGCGGCGCCAGACGCGTCCGTGTCGAGGGCTCCGGCTTCGTGCGCATCACCGCAGTGATGAGCGACCGGTTCCGCTACTGCGTGGTCCGCGAGAAGTTCCCCGGCGACCCGGCCGACGACCAGGAGTTGGAGGCCATGCGCCGCAGCTTCCGGCTGACCGGGCATCCCCAACCGCCCCCGCCGGCGCCACCGGAGACGAACTGGATCGCCTGGTCGGCGGCCGCCGGCGGCGTGCTGCTCCTGGCCGCGCTGGGCTTCACGCTCCTGTGGCGCCGACGCGGCAGGGGAAACGGGCAGAAGCGGATGCGTTATCGCTATTCGAAGAAGGCGCAGGAGCTCGCCGGCAACACCGCCCGCGATTGGGCGACTCCCGCCGCCGATGCGGAGCCCCTGATCGCGCCGCCCCGCTCCGTGCTGGCCGAGCAGGAGCGGGACGCCAAGCGCATGGCCGGGGCATCGCGGGATCTCCTGACGCGCGGCGTGGTTGGGTCATTCATGTCCCTCACCCAGGCCCCCGATCCGTCCGAGTTGCACACCGAGCCCAACACCGGGCCGCTCAAGCTCGACCGGCGGTTCCTGAAAGGTCAGGAGCTGCCTCCGGAGGAGGATGGCGACGGAAACGAGCCCTCCGTCCCCCAGGCCGACGCTCCCGGCTAGTCGTTCACCTTCACCATCATCTGCCCTTCGCGCCGGGATCGGCAGCGGGGCATTGCCAGATAGGCTTGCACAATAGCGACGGCGGCATTGTGCTGCATGGCGTCATCATGCATATCTCCATGCGACCCGATTGTGCGGCGCGGGCAGCCCGCGGGGGGCATACGCGCAGAATCCGTCGCAAATCTGCTCTTAAAGCATTGACCTTGTGCTGTCTGCCCAGTATATTGACCGGTGTCGCGCACGCCGACGCCGGCCATGCGCCGCAAACCCCTTCCAGGAGCGACATGACCGCCGAGTCCGCCATCGAGGACGTCGCCTTCAAGCCGCTTGTCGCCGTGGTGGATGACGACGGCGTCATCGTCGACTCCCTGGCGGAGGCTCTGGAGGACGCGGGCTTCACGCCGCTTGGCCACACCAGCCCCGAACCGGCTCTGGCCGCCTTCCTCGGCGACGGACCCCGTCCGGAAGTCTTCCTGCTCGACCTGGTCATGCCCGGCATGGACGGCATCGCGCTCTGCCGGCGCCTGCGCGCAGAGTCTTCCCTGGCGGAGTCGACGATCGTCATCATGACCGGGCAGGTGGCCCAGGAACGACTGGACGCCGAGATCTTGCGGGCTATGGAGGCCGGGGCGGACGACTACCTGGTCAAGCCTTTCGGGACCGGCGAGTTCATCGCCAGGATGCACGCCTGGCTGCGGACCGGGCGGGCCCGAAGGAATGCCGACAGGGCCAGGCTTCGCTCGGAGGCGCGGTACAGGGCGCTCTACGAGTCGACCCGGGACGCGGTGATGCTCCTGAACGCCCGGGGGTTCTTCGACTGCAACGACGCCACCGTGCGGATATTCGGCTGCCGTGACAAGGCCGAGTTCTGCAGGAAGCATCCGGCCGACCTGTCGCCTCCCCGCCAGCCCGACGGAGCCGACTCGCTGGCCCTTGCCGGGGAGCGCATCGCCGAGGCCATGGCACGTGGCAGCCTCTTCTTCGAGTGGATGCATCGCCGGCAGGACACCGGTGCCGACTTCCCGGCCGAGGTGCTGCTCAGCGCCCTCGAACTCGACGGCCGCCGCGTCCTGCAAGCCCTGGTCCGCGATATCTCCGAACGCAAGAGGGACGATGACGCCCTTAGAGCGTGTATGAGAAGTTCAAGCGACCTTGGCTAGGCGGCGGAGCATGAGGTTG
>CALGYR010000063.1 GCA_937935355.1 uncultured bacterium
ATCCGGGCCGTCCGGACGCAACGCGACCCCGGGCTCATTATTTGTGAGGCTCTTACGGCGGCCCGGGCTGCCAGACGATCGCCAGGATCCCGCCGATCACGCCCAGGACCACGGCGAGAAAGCCGCCGGCCCCGGCCAGCAGGTCGATGACCGAGGCCCCGATGATCAGCCAGCCCCAGACCCGCGCGATCGCCGGGACGGCCAGCACGACCGAAATGCCCACGACGATGAAGATGCCCATGGCCATGCCGATCCACGACCACAGCAGCCCGCCGCCGTAGCCGTGCAGCGCGTGGTGGTGGTGCCAGGCCCAGCCGAAGGCCCCGGAGCCGCCCCAGGCGTGACCTCTGGAGTAGTTCCAGGCGGTCACCCCGCCCATGATCAGCATCCACAGTCCGGCGAGGAGGCTGAATACGAAGGCGGCCACGGGACGGCCTCGGGGCGCATTCCGGCCACTACCCTCGTCTCTATGGTCTTCCATGTCCGAGTTCTTCCAGGCCGTTCACGTCTGCGGCTGCCACGTGACCGCCAGTATCCCGCCGACGATGCCCAGGGAGCCGGCCAGGAACCCGCCCATCCCCGCCAGCAGGTCGATGGCCGAGGCGACGATGATGACGACGCCCCAGAATCGCGCCGCCGACGGGACGGCATAGAGCACCACGGCTCCGGTGATCACCACGATTCCGGCGACGATGCCGATCCACGACCACATGGCGCCGCCGCCGTAGCCGTGCATCATGCCGTGATGCCGCCACATCCAGCCGTAACCGCCCATGTAGCCCCAGCCCATCATGCCGCCCATGGCCAGCATCCACAGCCCGGCGATGAGGCTGACCACGAAGGCTGCCACGGGGCGGGCGGGGGCCGGCCCGGGGCCGCGTTCCGGGCCGCGATCGGGATTGAGATCGGGATGGGGCGGCTCGTCCACGGACTGCTCCCTTCGCTGTGGTTCGGTCATAGAACCCCCGCAAGGTCCCCGGTTTCTTCCCCCGAAATCGGAATCGCTCGAGGTCGCCGGGGACCTTGACGTATGTTCGGGAAGCCCGGGCCGCCGTCGCCAGTTATTGAGAGTGCGTCCGTAAACCTGGGTGGGACGCACTCTAAGGCGTCGGCCCCGCCGTACGGAGGAACCCCAACATGCTCTACTCGCGGCAGACGGGAGGAAGCGTGGAGGACGCGGTCCGGCGCCTGGAGGGCGCCGCGCGGGAGCGCCGCTTCGGCGTGCTCGGCGTCATCGACTTGCGGGCCAGGATGGCCGAGAAGGGCGTCGAGTTCGAGCCGGGCTGCACGATCGTGGAGATCTGCAACCCGGTGCTGGCCGCGAAGATGCTCGCGCAGCTTCCATCCCTGGCCGCGTCGCTGCCCTGCCGCATCGCGGCCTACGAGGAGGATGGCGGAGTGACGGTGGCGACCGTGCGGCCGACCGCCCTGCTGGCGCTCCACCCTGGCTCGGAGGCGCTGCGGTCCGTGGCCGGCGAGGTCGAGGCCTCCGTCGTCGCGATCGTCGACGCGGCCTGCGAAGAACAGCCACAAGGGCGCCAGGACAGATGAGCCACAGATGAACACAGATGGACACAGATGCCGGAACATGGGTGATTGCCTTGAGGGGCACAGGTTGAGCGGCGTCAAACGGCTGGGCTCTCTCTCAGGGACTCCGCCCCTTCTTGGCTGGATCAGTCTCATCTGTGTTCATCCGTGTTCATCTGTGGCTGATGCCTGATGGCTGACGGCTGATGGTCCAACTGCCCTCGCCCGACGACGCCAAGCGGCTGCCCCCCGAGGAGCTCTTCAAGCTCCTGGAGTGCGGCCCCGAGGGGCTCTCCTCGGACGAGGCCGCCCGGCGACGCGCGCAGTTCGGCCCCAACGCGCTCGAGGAGAAGCGGACCAGCGCGCTGCGCGACTTCATGCGGTTCTTCTGGGGGCCCATCCCCTGGATGATCGAAATAGCGGCGGTGCTCTCGGCGGTCGTCGGCCACTGGGACGAACTCGGCATCATCCTGGCCATGCTCTTCATCAACGCGGGCATCGGCTTCTGGGAGCAGCGCCACGCGGCCAACGCCCTCGAGGAGCTCAAGAAGCAGCTGGCCGTCCGGGCCCGCGTCCGGCGCGACGGCAAGTGGGCCGACGTGGAGGCCGCGGAGATCGTGCCCGGCGACGTCGTCGGCCTGGAGCTCGGCCGGGTCGTGCCCGCCGACCTCAAGCTCTTCGAGGGCGACTACGCCAGCATCGACCAGTCGGCGCTGACCGGCGAGTCGCTGCCGGCGACCAAGAAGCCGGGCGACGTGGCCTACTCGGGCTCGGCCGTCAAGCAGGGGGACATGCGCGGGGTGGCGACCGCCACGGGCGGGGCCACCTACTTCGCGCGCACCGCCAAGCTCGTCGAGTCCGCCGGGGCCGAGTCGCACTTCCAGAAGGCGGTCATCCACATCGGCGACTTCCTGATCGTCGTCGCCGTGGCCCTGGCCGTGGTGCTGGTGGCCGTCGAGTACTTCCGCGGCTCGCCCTGGCTCACTCTGCTGCAGTTCGTGCTCATCCTGGTGGTGGCCTCCATCCCCGTGGCCATGCCGGCGGTGCTCTCGGTGACCATGGCCCTGGGCGCCATGGTGCTCTCCAGGCAGAAGGCCGTCGTCTCGCGGCTGCAGTCCATCGAGGAGATGGCCGGCATCGACGTGCTCTGCTCCGACAAGACCGGCACGCTCACCCAGAACAAGCTGACCCTGGACAAGCCCGTGCCCTCCGGCGACCGGCCGGTTGACGAGGTGCTCCTGACCGCGGCGCTGGCTTCCAAGCCGGACTCGGCCGACGCCATCGACCAGGCGGTGGTCGGGGCGCTCGCCGACCGGGGCGCGCTCGGCCGCTACCGGGTGACCGGCTTCACGCCCTTCGACCCGGTGAGGAAGCGCTCGGAGGCCGCCGTGGAGGACCGGGAGGCCCGGGAGGGCGGGCGCTTCAAGGCCGTCAAGGGCGCGCCCCAGGTGGTCGCCGACCTGTGCAAGCTCGGGGGCGACGAGCGCGGGCGGGTCGACGGGCAGGTGGCCGAGTTCGCCTCGCGCGGCTACCGGACGCTCGGGGTGGCCCGCGCGAAGGAGGGCGGGTCGTGGGAGTTCCTCGGCCTCCTGCCGCTCTTCGACCCGCCCCGCGAGGACTCCCGGCAGACCATCGGCCAGGCCGTCGCCCACGGCATCGGCATCAAGATGGTCACCGGCGACAACGTGGCCATCGCCCGGAACATCGCCGGACAGCTCGGCATGGGCGCGAACATCCACCCGGCCGAGGACCTCTTCGGCGAGGGCGGGGGCACCCAGCTGGGGCGCGACGCCGCGCGGCGGATCGAGCAGGCCGACGGCTTCGCCCAGGTCTTCCCCGAGCACAAGTACGACATCGTCAAGGCCCTCCAGGACCGCGGGCACCTGGTGGCCATGACCGGCGACGGGGTCAACGACGCCCCGGCGCTGAAGCAGGCCGACGTGGGGGTGGCCGTATCGGGGGCCACCGACGCCGCGCGCGCCGCCGCGTCGCTGGTGCTCACCGCCCCGGGCCTGTCCGTGATCATCAACGCCGTCGAGGAGGCCCGCCGGATCTTCGAGCGGATGATGAGCTACACCACCTACCGGATCGCCATGACCGTGGACATCATGATCTTCGTGGTCCTGGCCATCGTCATCAGCCGGGTCTATCCGCTGACCCCGGTGATGATCGTGCTGCTGGCGCTGCTCGACGACATCCCGATCATGACCATCGCTTACGACCGCACCTACCTGCACCGCCGGCCGGTGCGCTGGCAGATGCGCCGGACGCTGCTGATCTCCTCGGCGATGGGGCTGATGGCCCTGGCCGAGAGCCTGGGGCTCTTCTTCATCGGCTGGCGCCACCTGGGCCTCGACGCCGGTTACCTGCGCACGGTCATGTTCCTGCAGCTCATCGTCGGCGGCCACCTGCTGCTCTTCCTGACCCGCACCCGGGGCCTCTTCTGGCGCCGGCCGCACCCGTCGCCGGTGCTGCTCCTGGCGATCCTCGGCACCCAGGCGCTGGCCGTGGCCATGACCGGCTTCGGCTGGCTGGTGGAGGCCATCCCCTGGAGCGCCATCGGCCTGGTCTGGGTCTACAACATCGTCTGGATGTTCGTGCAGGACTTCGTCAAGGTCGGCATCTATCGGCTCCTGTCCCACGGTGGGCACCAGCGCCAGGGTTTCCTGGAGCGCGCCAATCGGCCGCTGCACAGCCACGGGCATGCGCGGGGGAGGGGAGGGCAGAGGAGCGATGAGTAGGACGGCGATGAGATCGGGAACCCCACAGTCCGCCGGATCGGGCGCCCCCGCGGGGCTCTCCTCGGAGGAGGCCGCCCGACGCCTGGCGCAGCACGGCCCCAACGAGCTGGCCGAGCCGAAGGCCAACCCGGTCCTCAAGCTCCTCGGCTACTTCTGGGGGCCCATCCCCTGGATGATCGAGGCGGCGCTGGGGCTCTCGGCCGCGGTGCGCGACTGGGCCAACACGGCCATCATCGGCGTGCTGCTCCTGTCCAACGCCGCGGTCGGCTTCTGGGAGGAGTTCCAGGCCGGCAACGCCATCGACGCGCTCAAGAAGAAGCTGGCGTTGGGCGCCCGGGCGCTGCGCGACGGGCGCTGGGCCTCCATCCCCGCGCGGGAACTCGTGCCCGGCGACGTGATCCGGGTGCGCCTGGGCGACATCGTCCCGGCCGACGCGAAGCTGCTCTCCGGCGGGCCGGTGGAGGTCGACCAGTCGGCGCTCACCGGCGAGAGCCTCCCGGTGACGAAGGGGGACGGCGAGACGCTCTACTCCGGGGCGATCCTCCGCCAGGGCGAGGCCGAGGCCGAGGTGACCGCCACCGGCGCCGCGACCTACTTCGGGAAGACCGCCCGTCTGGTCGGCGAAGCCCGCACCACCAGCCACTTCCAGCGCGCCGTGCTCAAGATCGGCGACTACCTGATCGTCGTCGCCCTCGTGCTGGTCGCGGTCATTCTGGGGGTGGCGCTCTTCCGCCGCGAGCCGCTCGTCCGGACGCTGCAGTTCCTGCTCATCCTCACGGTGGCCTCCATCCCGGTGGCCATGCCCACGGTGCTCTCGGTCACCATGGCGGTCGGCGCGCGGCTCTTGGCGGCCAAGGAGGCCATCGTCAGCCGGCTGGCCTCCATCGAGGAGCTGGCCGGCATCGACGTGCTCTGCTCCGACAAGACCGGCACGCTCACCGAGAACCGGCTGAAGCTCGGCCAGCCGGCGGCCTTCGCGGGCGCCGGTCCCGGGGAGGTGGTCCTGGCCGGGGCGCTGGCCTCGCGGGAGGAGGACCGCGACCCCATAGATCTCGCGGTCATCGGCGGCTTGGCCGACCGCGAGGCGCTCGGGCGCTACGAGATCGGGAAGTTCACGCCCTTCGACCCGGTCCGCAAGCGCACCGAGGCCGAGGTGCGCTCCCCCGACGGGAAGAGCTTCAGGGTCGCCAAGGGCGCGGTGCAGGTGGTCCTGGACATGTGCTCCAACCGGGACGAGGTCCGTTCCGCGGTCGAGCAGGCGGTCGGCGAGATGGCCGCGCGCGGCGACCGGGCGCTGGGCGTGGCCCGGGCCGAGGGCGGGGGGGAGGGCGAGGGCGGGGACGGGGACGGAGGAGGGAGCGGGGGCGGCTGGCGCTTCCTGGGCGTCCTGCCGCTCTTCGACCCGCCGCGGGCGGACTCGAAGGCCACCGTCGAGGCTGCCGGGCGGATGGGCATCAAGGTCAAGATGGTCACCGGCGACCAGCGGCCCATCGCCAGGGAGATATCCGGGCAGCTGGGCCTGGGCCGGAACATCCTCGACGCCTCGGGGTTCAGGGACACCGAGCACCACCGCGGCGGGGAGCTGGCCGAGGCCATCGAGAAGGCCGACGGCTTCGCCCAGGTCTTCCCCGAGCACAAGTACCACATCGTCGAGGCGCTCCAGAAGGCCGGGCACATCGTGGGCATGACCGGCGACGGGGTCAACGATGCGCCGGCCCTCAAGAAGGCCGACGCGGGCATCGCCGTCTCCGGGGCCACCGACGCCGCGCGGGCCGCCGCCGACATGGTGCTGCTCTCGCCGGGCCTGTCGGTGATCGTCGACGCGGTGCGCGAGAGCCGCCGGATCTTCGAGCGCATGACCAGCTACGCCACCTACCGGATCGCCGAGACCATCCGGGTGGTGCTCTTCATGGCGCTGAGCATCGTGGTCTTCGACTTCTACCCGGTCACCGCGGTGATGATCGTGTTGCTCGCCATCCTCAACGACGGGGCCATCCTCTCGATCGCCTACGACCGGGCGCCGACCGCCGACCGGCCGCGGGCCTGGAACATGCGCCTGGTGCTGGGCGTGGCCAGCCTCCTGGGGCTGCTCGGCGTGATCGAGACCTTCGGGCTCTTCTACCTGGCCGAGCGGGTCTTCCACCTCTCCAGGCCCGAGGTCCAGTCGCTCATCTACCTGAAGCTCTCGGTCTCCGGGCACCTGACCATCTTCGTGACCCGCACGGCCGGGCCCTTCTGGTCGTCGCGGCCGTCCGGGGTGCTGCTCGGCGCGGTCACCGGGACGCAGCTGGCGGCCACGCTGATCGTGCTCTTCGGGGCCTTCATGGCGCCGCTCGCCGGCGTCTGGGTGGCGGCGGTCTGGGGCTACTGCCTCTTCTGGTTCCTGGTCGAGGACCGGGTCAAGCTCGCCGCCCGGCGGATCTTCGGGGCGGGCGAGCCGGGGCTCCTGGAGAGGGGCGGGGGAGGGGCGAAGGCCGCGACGTGAGGGCGGCGCGCGAAGCGTACGCGGCGACGTCGACCGCCATGCCCAGGGCCGTCTCAAGAAGGCCTTCGCCACAGATGCACACAGATGAACACAGATGAAAACAACGGCGGAGTAGCGCGCTGTGCCTGGGGCAGACCCCGAGCGCAAACGCTCGGTCTCCGCCCGAGGCGCATCGCCAGGAAGCTGCGCTTCCCGAGTCCGCCTCTGGCGGACTCCCGCTCCAGGGGGGGCGACGAATGCCGCCTGGGCAGCGAATGCTGCCGGGGGGCTCTGGAACCTTCAGAGGCGACGTAGTCGGAGCTGAAGGACCGGAGCACATCCCCCTGCCAGCCCCAGTATCTGTGTTCATCTGTGTCCATCTGTGGCTAGCATCTCCTTTCTGGTCGGTGGCTCCCTGCGATGGCCCCGCTGAAGTGCCACGGAGGTCTTGAGCTGTCTCCCGATATCGGGTATAGTGGGGATAATGGCTGCGAGTGC
>CALGYR010000064.1 GCA_937935355.1 uncultured bacterium
CCTCCTTCTTTAGCCAAAGTCCTCACCACCCTGCCCAAAAAGGGCAGAAGTCGAGTTAAGACTGCTGCAGTTCCGCACCTGGTTCAAGGAGGTCCTGTGCGCCGCGCCGGAAGGCGGCGGGGCCGCCTCCAACACGGCGCCGTTCTCACCTATGCCCAGGCGTGTCAGTGCGCTGCCAACGGCACGTCATGCGCCCGCCGTGTTGCCGGGTGAGGCAGTCGGCGACAAGTTACGGCTGCCCGCCGTGGCGCATGTATTGCATTCAGGGCTGCGGGCGGGATAATCCCTGAAAGCGTGAACCGTTTCTCCGCGGCGCTGGGCCTCGGCGCGGCGGACCGCGCGAAGGAGTCGATCGGTGGCCGGTGCCGCGAACAGACGCTCGTTTGGCAACATCCTCAAGCGATTCCTGGAACACGTCAAGCCGCACCGCAAGCTGTGGCTGATCGGTCTGCTGCTGAGCATGGTGGACGCTGCCTGCCAGACGGCCATCCCCATGTTCTTCCGCGGGATAGTCAACTCGCTGCAGGACTCGCCGCAGCGCTTCTGGGAGCAGGGCCTGGTGCCGCTCCTCATTGCGGCTGGGGTCATCGCCGTTGTCTTCTTTCCCGCCGCATATTTCTTCCACGTCATGCTGGCGCTGGCCGGGGCGCGCACTCTCCAGGACCTGCGCACCAGTCTCTACGCGCACGTCCAGCGCCTGTCGGCCAACTTCTTCCTGAGGACCAGGGTGGGCGAGGTTTCCACCCGCATCACCGCGGACATCACCGGGGGCGTCCAGGGAATCCTGATGCAGTCGGCGGGCCTGACCTGGACCTTCTGGACCCTGATCATGGCCGTGGTCATGATGTTCTGGATAAGTCCCAAGCTCCTCCTGGTGTTCGTGGTCTTCGCGGCCATCTCCTGGCGGCTGTCGGCCTACTTCCTCCCGAGGCTGCGGGACAGGAGCCGCGAGGTGCGGGACGTCGACGGCAAGATCGGGGCGCTCATCACCGAGTACGTGGGCGCGGCGGAACTGATCCGGACCTTTTCCCGCGAGAAGGAAGCCGACCGACGCGTGACCGACGAGTGCACCTGGCGGACCAGGAAGGTCGAGGGCCTGGCCTGGTACCAGAACTTCTATGTGCACATCATCCAACTGCTGGCCAAGATCATCGCCCCGCTGGGCCTGCTCTTCTTCGGCGGGTGGATGGTGAAGAACGGGGACCTGAAGGTCGGGGACCTGGTGGCCTTCTGGGGCTACTGGCTCATGGTCGGAGGCAGCATCCAGGCTCTGTCCAACATGGCCACGGCGGTCTTCAACGGCATGGCCGCCATGGACCGGGTCTTCGACTTCTTCGACGAGACCCCGCTGGTCAAGGACGTCCGCGGCGCCCGGCCGGCCGGACGCATCCGGGGGGACATCGAGTTCCGCAATGTCAGCTTCGCCTATCCCTCGGAAGACGGGAACAACGAGCCGGCCCTGAGGGAGGTCAGCTTCTCGGTCCCGGCCGGGAAGTCGCTGGCCGTGGTCGGACCGTCCGGGGCCGGGAAGTCCACCGTCCTGCAGCTCCTTCTGCGCTTCTACGATCCGGGCGAGGGGGTCGTGCTGGTCGACGGCCAGGACATCCGGGTGGTCCGGCAGAAGACGTTGCGCGCCCAGATCGGCACGGTGATGCAGGAGAGCCTCCTGCTCAGCGGCACCGTGATCGACAACCTGCGCCTGGGCGCGCCGGAGGCCTCGGTGAAGGAGATCCGGGAGGCGCTGGGTGCGGCCAACGCGCTCGAGTTCGTCGAGGAACTCCCCGGCGGCCTCGAGGCCGTGCTCGGGGAGAGAGGCACCCGGCTCTCCGGCGGCCAGCGCCAGAGGCTGGCCATCGCCCGGGCCTTCCTCAAGAACCCGCCGATCATGATCTTCGACGAGGCCACCAGCGCCCTGGACTCGGTGTCCGAGAGGCAGATCCAGGACGCCATGCAACGGCTGCTCGCGGGCCGGACCACGATAATGGTGGCGCACCGCATCTCCACCATCATGCAGGCCGACGAGATCATGGTCCTGGACGAGGGGCGCGTGTCGGGGCGGGGGCCGCACGAGCAGTTGCTCGAGAGCAATCGGCTCTACGCCCATCTCTGCGGCCTGCAGGGGCTGGCCGGCGGGCGCCTGGTGAACCCTCCCGTTGTCGGACCGGATGCGTGACGCGTTGGGGGGTGTGGGTTTGCAGGTGACGCGAGCTCCCGCCCGGCCCTGTGGATGCCCCCCAGCGCTTGCATCCCGGCCCCGGGGATGATAAGCTCTCCCTTGACGAGTTCAGCCAGTTGAAATCCGGCACCGGAAGGGGGTAGTCGTGGCGGTTCTGCGCGGACGGGTGTGGCGCTTCGGAGACGACGTCAACACCGACGAGATCATCCCGGCGAGGTACCTGAACACCAGCGATCCGAAGGAGTTGGCGGCCCACTGCATGGAGGACGCCGACCCCACCTTCGCCAGGAAGGTCAAGCCCGGGGACTTCATCGTCGCCGGCAAGAACTTCGGCTGCGGCTCCTCCCGCGAGCACGCCCCGGTGGCCATCAAGGCCGCGGGCGTCTCGGCGGTGGTGGCCGAGAGCTTCGCGCGGATCTTCTTCCGCAACGCCATCAACGTGGGCCTGCCCATCGTGGAGTGCCAGGGCGCGTCCAAGGTCCACAACGGGGTGGAGGGCGAGCTGGACCTCGCCGAGGGCGTCTTCCGGGCCGGGGGCGTGAGCCTGAAGGGCGCGCCGTATCCCGAGCCGATGCGCAAGCTCATCGAGGCCGGCGGCCTGATGCCCTACGTCGCGAAGAAGCTCGACACCGGCCGCAAGGGCTGAGCTAGGAGCCGCCCTTGGCGGAACGGAACCCCGGCAGCCAGATCCTCAGCACCCAGACCGACGAGGCCCTGATGGTCCGCGTCGGGCGGGGCCACGCCGACGCCTTCGAGGTGCTGGTCGACCGCCACACCAACTCGGTCACCACCTTCTGCTACGCCTTCTGCCGGGACCGGGACCAGGCCGAGGACCTCATGCAGGAGGTCTTCATGCGGGTCTTCCGCAACGCCCGCAGCTACAAGCCGGTCGCCAAGTTCACGACCTGGCTCTACCGGGTGGCCGCCAACCTCTGCATCAACGAGGCCAAGAAGGCCAAGCTCCGCAAGACCGTCTCGCTCGACGGCCCCATGGACGCCGACCCGGACGCCACGCGGATCGTCGAGAAGATGGCCGCCGACGACCCGGGTCCGCTGACCGAAGCGGAGCGGCACGAGGCCGGCAAGCTCATCGAGCAGGCCATCGCCGCGCTCCCCAAGGACCAGCGCATCACCCTGATCCTGGTCGAGCGCCAGAGCCTGCCCTACAAGGAGGTCGCCGAGATCCTCGGGGACGTCACGGTCAGCGCCGTGAAAATGCGCGTCAAGCGCGCCCGCGAGAACCTGCGCGAGGCGCTGAAGTTTCTGCAGGCCGCCAGGGGCTGAGGGGTCGGCCGCCGGCGGCCACGGAGGTGTCGGGGTGAACTGCGAAGAGGTCAAAGAACTGCTCTCCGCGTTCCAGGACCGGGAGCTCTCCGTCGAGGAGATGACCGGCATCCAGGAACACCTCCAGGACTGCGCCGACTGCGCCGCCAAGAGCAACGTCATCACCAACCTCTCCCGCATCGTCAAGCACTGGGAGGGGGTGAAGGCCTCCGAGACGGCCAGGCGCAAGCTGCTCGACAAGGCGGTCAGCGGGCAGCTCTCGCCGGGGCGCGGCGTGAGCCCGGCGGTCCTGTGGGTCCTGGGCATGCTCGCCGCGGCGCTGCTGGGCGGCGGCATCGTCGCGCTGGGCTACTGGTGCGCCAACCGCGGCGGGCCGGAGGACGGCACACGCGGCGGGCGCGGCCCGGCGCCGCTGGCGGCCTGCGTGGCCGTGGAGGGCCGGGTCGAGCTGGTGCAGCCCGGCGGCGAGCGGCTCGACGTGCGCGGACGGCGCGACCTCGGCGCCGGCCAGGAGATATTCTGCGACAGCGGGTCGGCCGCGCAACTCGAGTTGCCGGCCGGCGAGGCGCCGACGCTCCTCGTCCTGCGGGGCAGCGGCTCGCTGCGCATCCTGCGCGAGGAGGTCATGCTCAAGGGCGGGACGCTGGTATTCCGCGTGCCGCCCGGGGCGACGCTCGTCGCCGGGGTGGGCAGCTGGAAGGTCGAGGTCTCCGGCGGCACGACAGGCCTGGCCGAGCGGAAGTCCGACGGCGGTGTGCGCCTGGCCGTGCTCGGCGGCGGCGCCCGGTTGACCTCCGGAGGGGACGGCGGTTTGAGCGTTGGGCCGGGCAGGGAGATCGTCGCGCACGTCGACGGCCGCGTCGACGGGCCGCGAGAACTGTCCGACGCGGGGGCTTTCGACATGCTCAAGCCGGTTGAGGGCGGACGTGAGGGCCGCTAGGCGCGTCCCGGCGGGGACGCTTCCCGGGCGGCTGGCGGCCGCCGCGGTCCTCGCCTGGCTGGCGTTTGCGCCTTTCCCTGTCCCGGTTTCCGCGGGAGAACCGGCCGAGCCGGCCCCCGCGGCCGAGGAGCCGGAGGACTTCGGCGTCTATCTGGACACCGAGGACGACGCCGAGCGGCTGATCCGGCTGGCCGCCCGGGCGGCGGAAGAGGGCCGCTGGCGCCCGTGCCTGGAGGCCTATCTGGAGTGCATGCGCTCCTACGGCGGCAAGGTGATGCGCGGCGGCGCCGACGACGCGGAGCTGTACGTCGGCGTCGGCGAGGTGGTGCGTGCGATGATGGCCCGTGCTCCCAAGGAGGGGCGCGAGCTCTGGACGCTCCTGAAGCGCGGGGAGTTCTCCTCGGCGCTGGCCAGGGCGGGCAGCGATCCGGACGAGCTGGCCGCGGTCGAGCGCGGCTTTTCGGGCCTGCCCTTCGCGGCCGACGCGCTGGTCCGCGAGGCCGAGGCCCGCTACGCATTGGGAGACGTGGCCGGCGCGGTGCGGACCTGGCTGCTGCTGGTCCGCTCCTATCAGAACCCGGACCTCCCGCGCGCCAAGCTCCTGGCCCGGGCGGCCCTGGCCGCGGCCGGGTCCGGCCTCGAACCGGAGACGGCCGCCGCTCTGGACGCGCTGCGCGCCGAGGCGGCGCTGGCCAGCGTTACCGCCGGAGGCGCGGAATTCCGGGTGGTGGATGAGGTCCGGAAGCGGCTCGCGGCCGCGCGGGCCGGTGCCGGAAGTCGGCCGGCAGGCGAGCCGGCCGCGGCCATCGGGGGCATGGCCTCTGCTCCGCGCGCGGTCGGGCCGCTGGTGGCGCCGACCATGCGGCGCTGGCAGCGGGAGTTGCCGGTGCCGTCCGCGTGGAGCCTCGCCGCGACGCACAATCCGTTCGCCATCGCCGGTCAGAAGCCTGACAAGAAGAAGCCCGAGGCCTGGCCGTTTCCCGCCTACCATGCGACGATTCTCGACGGCGTGCTCCTGCTCTCGGGCGACATGGGCGCCATGGCCCTGCGCGAGCACGACGGCGAGCGTCTGTGGGCGCTGCCGGAGGACGGCGGCGGCCTCGGCGTGGCGGGAACCTGGGCCGCTCCGGCCATCGCCGGGGGCCGTCTGGTCGCCAGGCAGGGACGCATCAATGTCGGATCCGCGCGCTTCGGCGCGATGGGCGGCGAGACCCCCGATTCGCGCCTGCTGGTGCTCGAACCCGGGACCGGCCGCGAGATGGTCGCCGGAGGCGTCCAGCCTCCCCCGGCGGTGGTCGCGGAGGGCCGGGAGCCCCGGCCGGGCCGCGAACAGGGACAAGGCGGCGGCGAAGGGCCCGGAGAGCAGGACGTCTTTCAGGGCAAGGGCGCCGTCGGTTCCGAACGCATGATCTTCGTTGGCGCTCCGTCCGCCGGACAGGCCAACGTCTACTGCGGCATGATCCGCTCCGCCACCCAGGCGGAGTACGAACTGGCCGCGTTCGACCTGGACGGACGGGGACCGCTCTGGCGTTCGTTCCTCTGCGGGTCCGCGCCGCTGCGGCTGGCGCGGGACACGTGGGGCATGCAGGGCGGGGCGCTGCTGGCCGAGGTCGGACAGTCCCCGGTGACCGCCGGCGGGACCGTCTGCGTGGTCACCAATCTGGGCGCGGTCGCCGCGCTGGAGTCGGCCACCGGCCGGACGATGTGGTTGCGGCTCTATCCCCGTTTCTCGCCCAAGCTGCCGGCCGTCCAGGACCCGTTCCGTGGCGGCGTTCAGGCGAAGGACTGGGAGACCCGGGCGGAAGTCGACATGTGGGATGCCGGAGTTCCATGCGTCGACGGCGGCGTCCTCTTCGCCGCTCCGCAGGACTGCGACCATCTGCTGGCCATTGACGTGGCCACCGGCCGGCTGGTCTGGCGGGCCGCGCGCTGCGGCCTGCGCCGGCTGGTCGGCGTCCGGGACGGCAAGGTCTTCCTGAGCGGCCGGAACGAGCTGGTGGCGCGCGATGCCGGCACCGGCCGGGCGCTGTGGCGCGTGAAGCTGGGCGGAGACGTGGTGGGCCTCGGCGCCCTCGGCGACGGCTACCTGGCGGTTTCGACCACGGTGGCGCTCGAGGCCGTGGACCTGTCGGGGAAGCCGCTTTTCCAGTACAAGTGGTCCGAGGCGCGCAGCGAGGCCGGCAACGTGCTGGTGCGCGACGGGAGCGTCTACACGCTCAGCGCCACGCACGCCAACGCGTTCTGCAACATGGACGCGGTCACCAAGCGCCTGGCCGAGGACAACAAGCGGCATCCCGAGGACGCCGCTCCGCTCTTCGAGATGGCCGCGCTGCAGTGCAACGCGGGCCGCTACGGGGAGGCGACGGCCGTCCTCGAGAAGGCCTCCGCCCTGGTCCGTCCGGGCGAGCGCTACGCCGGGCAGGAACTGGCCACCGCCATCCGCGCCAAGCTGTGGCTCTGCCACTGGAGCCTGGCCGAGGCGGCCGGCAAGGCCGGCGACCACGAGGCGGCGCTCCAGAGCCTGGAGCGCGCGCTGGGTTGCGCGGTCTCTCCCGAGGACGTCGCGCGCGCGCTGCTGGCGCGGGCCGGCGCCTTCAGGAAGCTGGGGCGCCGGGCCGAGGCCCTGGCCGCCTACCACCGGCTGATGGCCGAGGTGCCGGAGGCCAGATGCGACAGGGACGACGGCTCGATGCTCCGCGCCTGGCTGCTGGCCATCGGCGAGGTCAAGGCCCTGGTGGCCGAGGGCGGCGGGATCGAGGAGCCGTACGAGAAGGCCGCGTCGGCGCTCCGCGGAGAGGCCGGGCGCGAGGGCAGCCTCGAGAAAGCCGAGAGGGTGGCGCGGCTCTATCCCAACAGCCGGGCGGCCAACGAGAGCCTGATCTTCGCGGCGGAGGCCGCTGCCAAGTCCGGACAGGCTGAGGCCGAGCTGCGCTGCCTGCGCACCGCGGTCCTGCTGCAGGGCGACGGGCCCGAGGGCGGGGCGCTGCGGGCCCGCCTGGCGCTGGCCTACGCGCGGCACGGATATCTCAGGGCGGCCCGGACCGTGGCCGGAGAACTCCTCGCCCGGGGAGGGAAGCTGACCCTCGGCGGCGCGGAGACGACCTGCGAGGAGTTTCTGGCCGCCCATCCCGAACTGGGGCGCGCACCGCTTCCGGAGCTGGCCCCGCCGCTCAAGGAGAAGTGGCGCGTCAAGCTCGCCGGGGCGGCGCTGCTGCCCGGCTGCGAAGAGGATGCCCAACTCGTGCTCATGGGGCTGGAGTGGGTCCGGGCCATCGACGTCGCCAGCGGCAAGATGCTGTGGGAGTTCGACCTGAAGAGCGTGATCCCGCCGGGCGGTTTCAACGTGGCGGCGCGGTACGGAACGCCATCCTCGGAGGTGGACGGCGACGCCGTCATCCTGCGCCTGGGCGGGGCCATCGCGGTCCTGGACCGGTCCTCGGGACGGCTGAGGTGGAAGGGCGAGACGGCGGACGGTCTCAATCAGCTGCAGCAGTACTACTACCGGCAGCAGGGCTTGTTCCGCGGGGAAGGCATGCAGTCCAACTACAGCCTGACCGACGGCGTGCTGGCCGTGCAGGAATCGGTCAGCCGGACGGATCAGTTGGGCCGCGGGGAGGTCAGCGCCCGGCTGCGGGCACTGTCCATGGACGACGGCAAGCTGCTCTGGAGCCTGGTGCTTGGCAAGGGGGAGGAGACCCGGGCCGGTTACATCCCGGGCTACGGCCATGCCGCCGGCGGCTGGGGCACGGCCCGCAGCCGGGAGGGCGCTCTGGTCACCTGGCGCAGCCGGGTCGAACAGACGGCCGGACGGCCCGGCGCAACGGCCAAGGCCTCGCTGATGGCGGTCGACGCCTGCGCCGGACTCATCTCCAGGCGCGGCGAACTGGGCAATGTGGTCCCTATGGGCCTGGCCTGCGACCGCCTGATCTGCAGCGAGCCCGGCCAGCGGGGAGACGGGGGCAAGCTGGTTGCCTTCGGAGTCGACGGCCGCAAAGCCTGGGAGATCAGCGGCGCGTGGCAGCTCCGCGCGGTCTCCAGCGAGGACAGCAGGCTGGTGTTGGGCGGCGCTCCGTCCTACAACCGCAACACGGGGCAACAGGAGGCCGGAAAGGCGGCGGTTGCCGACGCGCACAGCGGGAAGTTGATCTGGAATAGCGACAAGCGGGAGGCCGGCTCGCTGCCCGGCCAGACCATGATCGTGCGCGACCGGTTCCTGTCGCTGGCCGTTCCCCAGGGGCACAACTGGTCCCAGCCGTACAATTCCGTGAGGCGCGGCGAACTGGAGTGCGCGGACCTGTCCGATGGCCGGATGCTCTGGCGCGTGCCCTTCCTGCCGAGCGGGCTGTCGGGCAGCAGGGTCGCGGGACGGGGCCACCTGGCCATGGTCTCCCAGAGAATGGCGTATCTCGATGCGGACGGCAAGCCGATCGAAGCCAAGCCGGGCGAGGCGTTCGGAATGCGCCCGCAGCCGGTCCAGCCGGCCGCCGTCAGGCGCGACACCGTCGTGTGGCTGTTCGACATGTCCGGGGGCAAGGCCGTCCAGGAGTGGATGGACCCTGAGCCTCCCGTCGGAAAGATGAATGGCCAGGTGTTCATCGGTGGCGGCCGGGTCTTTTCGGGGGGCAGCGGTGATGCGGTCCGGGACGGCCTGTTGATCACGACCTCCGAGGCGGCCGTGCTCCTTGCGCCGGAGGACCCGGGCCGGTCGGGCGGCTAGCCCCGGCGACTGCCTCGGCAAGTCCTCGCATCTTGTGGCTTATGCCCGCCGGCCAGGCGGCTTGCCAGGGCGCTTTCAATTCAATAATTTATCGTGACCGATCGCGGGCGGGGGGGTTCAATGTCCGCTATGGCGCTACTTCCGACCGAGGGCGGAAGGCACTGATCCGGCGGGGATTCTTCCTGATGACCAGCAAGAGTGGACTGCGTCCGCTTTCTCTTCCTTGGCTGATCGGCGCGGCGTGCATGGCTTGTGCGGCGTTTGGCGCATTGGCCGCCGAACCGGGCGGACAGGATGCCGGCAAGGAGAAGGAAGAGGAGTTCGATCCCCGCGTCTATCTGGAGCAGGACGACGACGCCGCCGGCCTCATCCGCGCCGCCTGGCGCGCCCGGGAGACCGGCAACTGGCGGCTGGCCATCGACAAGTATCTCGAGGCTGCCCGCAAGTACGGCAACACCGTATTTCCGCACAGCGACCGGCTCTATCTGCCGGTGCGGGCTCTGATCCACAAGGAACTGAGCGAGCTTCCCAGGGAGGGGCGCGACCTCTATCGGCTGATCAAGGGCCGGGAGGCCGAGCAGGCCTACCTGCTGGCCGCGGCGCTCGGCGACCGACGGGGGCTCGAGCGCGTGGCGGAGGACTTCCCGGGCCTGGACGCGGCTCCGCGCGCGCTCTTCCTGCTGGGAGAGATGGCCCGGGCCCGCGGCGAGCAGGGACGGGCGGTTTTCTTCTGGCGCCGGTTGCTGGCCGACTACCCGGAATGGCAGGGGGGCAGCAGGCCCGGATTGCTGGCCAGGGCCGCGCTGGTGTCGGTGGAGAGCGGCAGGCAGGCCGAGGCGGCCGAAGTGCTCGGTCAGCTCAAGCTCGTCGCCGGGCTCTCCAAGCTGCGCCTGGGCGGCTCGGAGGTGCTGGTCGTCGACGAGATCGAGAAGCGCGTGGCGGCGTCGAGCGGCGCGCACGTAGCCGGCGGGGGCGGCGCCCGAGAGGGCTGGTGGCCAACCATCGGCGGAGACAGCTCGCACGCCGGGACCGTGCCGCATCAGGTCGATGCCGGCGTATGCCGCTGGCAGAAGAAGCTGGCCAAGGTCGCCTTCGCCAACGAACAGATGCTGCGCAACAGCGGCATCAGCCGGGACTCGTTCCCTTCGAAGATCGGTCCGCGCCATCCGGTGGCGGCCGGAGGCATGGTCCTGCTGGCCGGGGACACGGACGTGGCCGCCTACCGGGCGATGAGCGGCAACCTGGTCTGGAAGGCGCCGGCGGGATCGGCCCGGGAGGAGCTGCCGGCGTCCCGCCAGACGCTGCCGGCCCTGGGCGAGGGGCGGGTCTACGTGTGCCTGGGCCAGCCCAGTGCCACCGCCCGCAACATGTGGCAGGTCCGCGCGCAGCAGACGTCCTCGTCCGTGGTGATGCGCAGCTTCGGCGTGGAGAGCGGCAAGCTCGTCTGGGAGTCGGGACGCGGCGAGGACAAGGCCACCGCGGAGTTCCTGAAGTCGGTGGACCTGGTTGCCGTGCCCGTCTACGCCGGCGGATACGTCTACTGCCCGGCCGTCAAACGCGGATCGCTCAACGACGTCTACATGCTGTGCTTCGAGGCGGACACCGGCCGGCTGGCCTGGAAGTCCTTCCTCTGCGCCGCGCAGCCGCTCTGCGGCGGCCAGAACTACATGCAGATCCAGGTGGCGGAGGACTGTCCGCCGCCGGCCGTGGGCGAGGGGTTGGTCGGCGTGGCCACCAATGCCGGGGCCCTGGCCGTTCTGGACGCCGGCTCCGGCCAGCTGGTCTGGATCTACCTCTACGACCGCCTGGAAGCGAGCACCAAGGCCGGTCAGTTCGGCCGGAGCACGACGACCATCCCCGAGACCTGGGCGTCCTGTCCGCCGATCATCTCCGGGGGCATGATCTTCGCGGCGCCGCAGGACTGCGGCGAGATCCTGGCCATGGAACTCGCCACCGGCAGGATCAAGTGGAAGGCCAGGCGCGGGGACATGGAGCACCTGGTCGGCATCAGCAACGGACGCCTGGTGCTGTCCGGAGGCAAGGAGGTAGTGGCCCTGTCCGCGGCCAACGGCAAGCGCCTGTGGTCCTCGTCCCTGGCCGCGGAGGAGTCCGGGCTGGGCCTGGTCGGCGACGACTTCGTGGTCATCCCCACGAAGTCCGCCCTGCAGCGCTTCGACCTGGCCAGCGGCGCGGCCAAGGCCAGTTACCTCTTCAAGCAGGGAGATGCGGAAAGCGGCAACCTGGTCATCTCCGGGGACGTGCTGGTCAGCTCCGGAGCCGAGGCCCTGGCCGGCTACTACGCCTGGGACCAGATCGTCGGCAAGCTGAGGAAGGAGATCGCCGGCTCGCCCGACGCCGCCGGCCCGCGCGCCGAACTGGCCGAGGTCTACTTCTCGGCGGAGAAATACCCGGAGGCGGTAGAGCTCTTCCTCCAGGCGCTGGAGCGCGTGAAGCCCGGCGAGAACCGCAGCGGGGTATCGCTGGAGACCGCCGTCAAGCAGCAGGTGTGGGAGGCGCACTCGCGGATGGGCCGGGCGGCGGCCAGGAAGGGCGATTTCGCGCAGGCCCTGAAGAGCTACCAGCTGGCCCACCGTTATCGGGCCGGCGGCAACGACGAGATGATCGGCCACATGCGCTTCGCCGAGTGCCGCGAGAAGCTCGGGGAGTTCGCCGAGGCGGCCGGAGAGTACCAAACGGTGCTCGCCAGACTGCCGGAGGAGATCTACTCGCGTCCGGGGGCCGGCGAGGTGCAGGCCGGACGATTCGCCCAGACGCAGATCGACCGCCTGATCAAGGAGCACGGCCGCGAGGTCTACGCGCGCTTCGACGCCGAGGCCGGCGGTCTGCTCGGCAGGGCCCGCGACGAGAAGAACCCGGCGATGGCCCAGAGGGTGATACGGGAGTATCCCAACAGCCAGTCCGTGTCGCCGGCGCTCGTCCTGCTCAGCGAACTGCACATGGCCGCGGGCAAGGCGGCCGACGCCGCCGGGGCGCTGCGCGAGCACCTCTGGAAGTGTCTAGGTTCGGAGCGGGAGGCCGAGGTCCGGGCCAGGCTGGCCATGGCCTACAGGGCGCAGGGGCTGGAGCCCCTGTGCCGGGGCATGCTCACGCGCATGGCGCGGAGCCTGCCGGAGCGCACCTTCGAGCTCGAGGGGCGGCAGTGGTCGGTGAAGGAGTTCGTGGCCGCGCGACTGCCGGGCGGTTCCGGGCCGGTTGTCAACGCCGGTCCGACGCTGCCCGACCTGAGCCCGCCGGTGGTCACGATCTGGAAGGGCAACCTGGGCGCGGCGCTGACCGCCCTGGTGCCGGCGGACTCCGAGCAGGGCGGGCCCGAGGGCCTGGTGGTCTGTTCGGCGAGGGAGGGCCGCGGAGGTTACATGATCGCCGCGCTGAACGCGGCCAATGGCAAGCTGATGTGGAAGGATTCCCTGGGCATCCAGCCCAACAGGGGCGGGACGTTCAGGGCGCTGGCCCTTCCGGGCACGGTGGTGTCCTGCTCGGGGGGCAAGGTCCGGGCGCTGGCCGCGACCAGCGGCAAGCTGATCTGGGAACGGGATTTGCTGGACCGGCAGGAGGCCGGCGTGCTGCCCCAGGGCAACGACATGCTGGCGGCGGGCGACGGGCTTGTGGTGGCCGCATCGCAGGTCACCACGTTCGATCCGCGTACGCGCGCCCGTACGACGCAGTGTTCGATCATGGCCCTGGACGAGGGGGCCGGACAGCAGGTCTGGAAGGTCGAGGAGAGCGCCGGCGTCGTGTATCAGATCGAGACGGCCGAGGGGCTGCTGCTGGTCGGCACCCAGGACCCCACGCGGGGCGGGCGGCAGGTGGTGGCCTACGACCTGGCCGACGGCCGGAAGCGCTTCGCGGCCTCGGTCAACGGATGGGGCGGACCGTTCATAGTGCAGAACGAGTTCCTGCTGATCCCGTCGCAGGCTTCCCTGGACTGCTACGAGTTGAGCACGGGCAAGCTCAAGTGGCGCGGCCAGAGCAAAGCCGGCAGCATGACGGTGATCAGCGCCGTCGACGACGAGCGGGTCGTCAGCGTGGAGCGCCAGGCGCGCAACGGCAGGAGCCAGGTGGTCGCCTGGGACCTGGCCACCGGGAAGAAGCGGTGGGCCTCGGAGGAGTTCGCGGGGAACGTCGCCAGTTCGGCGGCAACCTCGGGCCTGCCGGGGGCTCCGGCAGGCAGCACCGCGCGGGTTGCCGTAAACGTCTACGACACGCGCACGCGCCGGATGACGGTGACCGTCTTCGACGGCGCAAGCGGCAAGATCGTGTGGCGCTCGGACCTGCCCCAGAACACACACGTCATGAACATGGCCATGGGCAGCAAGCACCTGGCCGCCGTGGTCCGGCAGCCTGACGGCAAGAGCGGGCTGCGGATCTGGGCCCTGGACACCGGCAAGCTGAGCGAGTCGCGCGGCCTGGACGAGGCCGGCATGCTGGGCTTGCAGCAGGGGGCGGTTCTGTTCCTGGGTTCGCAGGGTTCGGTGGAGCGGCTCGGCCACAAGGTCGAGGAGAAGGGATCGGCACCCGGTGCGGGTCGTTAGGGGCTTGTCGCGCCTCCGAGCGCGACTATACTCGCCGCCGCCCCCGGGTGCCGCGCGCGACGGGGCGGTCCCGCGCGGTTCATCTTCGTGTCTTGGTCGTGGCCGCAGTCGCGGCCCGTTTTTAGGAGCCGGCAATGCCTGAGCAAGTTCCGAGTGTCAGCAAGGAAGTTTCCGCCAAGGACATCGAGGCCGTCAAGAAGCTGGCCGAAGCCTACGCCGTGGTCAAGAAGGAACTGGCCAAGGTCATCGTCGGCCAGGAGAAGGTGGTGGAACAGGTGCTCATCGCCATCTTCTCGAGGGGCCACTGCATGCTCGAGGGTGTGCCCGGCCTGGCCAAGACGCTGCTGGTCAGCACCCTGGCCAACGTGCTCAACCTCAACTTCCGCCGCATCCAGTTCACCCCCGACCTGATGCCCTCGGACATCACCGGCACCGACATCCTCCAGCAGAACAAGGACACGGGCGAGCGCGTCATGCGCTTCGTGCCCGGGCCGCTCTTCGCCAACATCATCCTGGCCGACGAGATCAACCGCACGCCGCCCAAGACCCAGGCGGCGCTGATGGAGGCCATGCAGGAGCGCCAGGTCACGACCGCCGGCCAGACCAGGAAGCTGCCCGAGCCCTTCTTCGTGCTGGCCACCCAGAACCCCATCGAGCAGGAGGGCACCTACCCGCTGCCCGAGGCCCAGCTCGACCGCTTCATGTTCAAGATCTTCGTGGACTACCCCGAGGAGAACGAGGAGTACGAGATCGTCCGGTCGACCACCGCCATGTGGACGCCGGACCTCAAGAAGATCCTGGGCGCCGATGACATCCTGGCGCTGCAAGAGATCGTCCGGCGCGTGCCGGCGGCCGAGCACGTCATCCGCTACGCCATGAAGCTGGTGCGCCAGACCCGGGTCAACAGCCCGGAGGCCCCCGGCTTCGTCAAGGAGATGGTCTCGTGGGGCGCCGGTCCGCGCGCCTGCCAGTACCTGATCCTGGGCGGCAAGGCCCGGGCCATCCTCAACGGCCGCTACTACGTGTCCTGCGAGGACGTGCGCGCCGTGGCCCACCCCGTGCTGCGCCACCGCATCATCACCAACTTCAACGCCGAGGCCGAGGGCATCAACCCGGACCGGATCGTCGACAAGCTGATCGAGGCCACGCCGTCGGCGGAGAGCGCGGCGCTGGAGGACAAGCGGGTCCCGAAGGTCCTGGAGACCAGCCAGGGCTGACGCCCGTTCCGAACGTTGCCGGCCCGGTTCGTTCCCGGGCCGGCCTGAGCCCGCTTCTGGGATGCCGTTTCTCCAGCGGAGATTGTGATGGCCAAGCTCGATGCCGCGGCGGCCCGAAAATACCTCGACCCCAAGACCCTCAGCAAGGCCTCGCGCCTGGAAATGCGCGCCAGGCTGGTGGTCGAGGGCTACATCTCGGGCATGCACCGCTCGCCCTACCACGGGTTCTCCGTGGAGTTCGCCCAGCACCGGGAATACGCCCCGGGCGACGACCTCAAGCACCTTGACTGGCGGGTGTACGGCCGCGCCGACCGCTACTACATCAAGGAGTACGAGGAAGAGACCAACCTGCGCTGCCACATCATCCTGGACACCTCGGAGTCGATGAACTACGCCTCTCCGGGGCGGATGACCAAGCTGGAGTACGGCTGCTACATCGCCGCGACGCTGACCTACATGCTGCTGCGCCAGCAGGACTCGGTGGGCCTGACCACCTTCGACAACGCCATCAAGAAGATGGTGCCGTCGTCGGCCAGCCCCGCGCAGCTCCGGACCATCCTCTACGAGCTGTGCCAGATAGTGCCGGAGCAGAAGACGGACATGAACCTGATCTTCCACGACCTGGCCGAGCGCGTGAAGCGCCGCGGGCTGGTCGTGCTGATCAGCGACCTGTTCGACAACCCCGAGAACATCCTGCGCGGGCTGCAGCACTTCCGTCACAAGCGCCACGAGGTGCTGGTCTTCCACGTCCTGGACGACGCCGAGACCAACTTCCCCTTCAAGGACATGACCAAGTTCCTGGGCCTGGAGAGCTGGCCGGAGCTGATCGTCGACCCTCCGTCCCTGCGCCGGGCCTACATCGAGGAGTACGAGAACTTCGTGTCGACCATGAAGAAGGGGTGCCTCAACACCCGCATCGACTACGCGGTGATGAACACCAGCCACCCGCTGGACGTGGCCCTGACCGCCTACCTGGCCACCCGGGCCTCGACCCGCACCAAGTAAGTAGGGAGAGCTTTCTTGATAGAGCCGATTCATCCCTGGATGCTGGCCGGGACCGCCATGGGGTCGGCCCCGGTCATCATTCACCTGCTCAACCGGCAGCGCTACCGGAAGGTGACCTGGGCGGCCATGCACTGGCTGCTGGCCGCCTTCAAGAAGAGCGCCCGGAGGCTGCAGATCGAGGACCTGATCCTCCTGATCATCCGCATCCTGATCCTGGTGCTGCTGGCCCTGGCCCTGGCCAGGCTGGTGCTGCACGAGGGCTCGGGCTTCTTGGGAGGCAAGAGCGAGCTCCACCGGGTGATCATCCTGGACAGCTCCTTCTCGATGGGTTACTCGCCCGGCGGGAAGACCAGCTTCGACCGGGCCAAGGACGTGGCCCGGCAGCTGTGTTCCAAGGCGGAGCTTTCCCCGGGGGACAAGGTCACGGTCATCGGCATGACCGAGCGCTCCGCGGCGCCGATCAAGGCCTCGAGCGACCTGGGCGCGGTCTACCGCTACGTGGACTCCTGCGAGCTGTCCAACTCCGGGACCGACGTGATCCTGTCGCTGGCCGGCGCCTTCCGGGTGCTCGACGAGCCCAAGAGCCCCCGCAAGGAGATCTTCCTGATCACCGACATGGCCAGGTGCGGCTGGGTCGAGACCGAGGGGGCCAACGAGGGCCGGCTGCGCAACAAGGAGGAGCTGGAGAAGGCCGTCCGCGAGTACAAGAACGCCAACCCCGAACGGGGCCTGCCTCCGGTCTATCTTGTCGACGTGGGGGCCAGGGACCCGCAGAACCTGGCGGTGGTGGGATTGGAGGCGGACACCCCGATCATCGCCGCCAAGAGCCTGGTGGTCTTCAAGGTCCGGGTGGCCAACCACACCGACCGGGAGCGCACCGACGTACCGGTCACGTTCAACGTCGACGGGGAGCGGGTCGCCTCGGCGCCGATCGCCAAGATCGAGGCCGGCCGCGAGGGGACGGTGAGCTTCTCGTACCAGTTCGAGACCCCCGGTCCGCACTGGGCCTCGGCGAGCGTCGAGAACGATCGTCTGGTAGTCGACGACGTCCGTCCGCTGGCCATTCCGGTCATCGAGAGCCTCAAGGTCCTGGCGGTCGACGGGGAGGTCAAGTCCACCGCGCTGGAGAGCGAGACCGGGCTGCTGGTCCGGGCCCTGACCGTGCGCGTGCCTGAGTACCTGGCCGCCCGCGGCGTGCGCTCGCCCTCGATCGTCGCCACCCAGACGGTCTCCGACGAAGCCCTGGGGGAGGCCCAGTTCGACGGCCAGGACATGGTGGTGCTGGCCAACGTGCCGGCGGTGAGCGACGAGAAGGCCGCGCAGCTCCGGCGCTTCGTGAAGGAGGGCGGGGCGCTGCTGGTCTTCGTCGGCGACCGGGTCGACCCTGGCCTCTACAACGAGGTGCTGGGTTCGGGCGCCGATCCGCTGCTCCCGGCCAGGCTGCTCGAGACCCAGGGCGAGACCGGGCGGGACGAAGCCAAGAGCATCACCTTCCAGGCGGACGGCAACACCGACGCGCTGCTGCCCAACCTCGGGCGCGACTTCTACCCGCGGCTGGCCAAGGTGCGCGTCTTCAAACACTACCGGTGCCAGCTGGACGCGGCGCCTGCGGCCGGCGAGGCGCCGGCGGCGGCTCCCGCCCCCGACGCGTCCGACGCGGCCAAACCGGCCGAGGCCGCCGCCAAGGACGATGCCGGCAAGGACGCCTCCGCCGCAAAGGACGGGTCGGACGGGAAGAAGGCCGAGGCCCCCGCGGTGCGGGGCAAGACCACCGTCCCGCTGCGCTACGACAACGGCGACCCGGCCATCGTGATCCGCGAGTACGGCCAGGGCAAGGTGGCGCTGGTGACCACCACGGCCGACAAGCAGTGGAACGACCTCCCCGAGCATCTGGCCTACCCGCTGATGCTGCACGAGATCGTCCACTACCTGGTCCGTCCGCGGGGGGCCAGCCAGAACCTCGAGGTGGGCGGGACCTTCTCGGTGTCCTGGCCTCCGGAGGACTTCACCAAGGAGGTCAACGTGATCCCGCCGGAAGGGCACGAGGAGGAGAAGACCTCCAAGCGGCCCGACCGGGTGGGGCTCTTCACGTATGCCGGGTCCGGGGTGCACGGCCAGGGCGTGCGCTGGGCCGGGCCGTACCGGCTGACTGTCTCCGGCGAGGACCGTCCCCGGGAGATCTTCGCGGTGCATCTGCCGACGGCCGAGTCCGACCTGTCGCGCATCGAGCCCGAGGAGATGTCCAGGATCGTCAAGGAGCCGGCCTTCGTGACGATAACCGACCCCGAGAAGCTGGACGAGACCATCAAGGGGCGGGTGGTCGGGCGCGAGTTCTGGCGGACGCTGGCCTGGACCGTGCTGACCCTGGCCGTGCTCGAGACCTTCCTGGCCTGGCTCTTCGGCCGAAACCGCTGGTAGGGAGTCCATAACGTGCACTGGATCCTCCAAAAACTGCTGGGACTGGACCCGAGCGTCCTGAAGCCCGGCGCCGAATGGTCCTTCGACATGCGCGCGGCCTGGGCCGGCGCGCTGTGGGTGGTGCTGCTGGCGCTGGTCGGCGCGCTGATCTACAGCGTGGTCATCTACCGCAAGGAGGGCCGGCCGATCGGTGCAGGCTTCCGGGCGCTTCTGGCGGCGCTGCGCGTGCTGGTTCTCTCGTTGCTGATCATCCTGCTGTGCGAGCCGATCCTCGCGGTCGAGGAGGTCGAGTACAGCAAGCCCTACGTCATCTTCATGATCGACACGTCCCAGTCGATGAACCTGCACGACCGCTTCCCCGAGGAGGAGGAGAAGGACGCGGCCGGCAAGCCGGTCCGCAAATCGGATGTGCAGCGCGCCCGCGACGCGCTGCCCGCCGAGTACGTCTCCCCCGACGGGGTGGCGCGCAAGGATATGGGCCGCGACGACCTGGCCAAGCTGTCCCGGATGGACTTCGTCAACGCGGTGCTCACCGGCAAGGACACCGACCCGCGCAAGACTCCGCTGGGGGGCCGCTACAACCTGCGCTTCTACGAGTTCAATAACGACATCCATCCGGAGTACGCCAGGAGCCCGGGCGGCGAGCCGCCCCCGGGCGAGGCCGTTGCCCCGGGAGGCAGCCTGGCCGACCGGCCCGGCAGCCACGAGACCCGCCTGGGCGACTGCACTCGCAAGGTGCTCAACGACCTGCGCGGCCAGACGGTGGTCGGCATGGTCATGCTCACCGACGGGCGGAACAACGCCGGCGACGACCCGCGCGAGGTGGCCCGCCTGGCCCAGCGGCGCAACGTGCCCATCTACACCGTGGGCGTCGGCGACCGCCGGATCATGGACCTCGAGGTCCGCAGGATCGAGGCCCCCGAGCGGGCCTACGCCGGCGACTTCGTCAAGTTCAGCGCCACGCTGGTGCAGAAAGGCTTCGCCGGACATAAGGCCAACGTGGTCCTGCGCCGCGGCAAGGAGGTGCTGGATACCAAGCGCGACGTGGCGCTGCCCGAGGACGGCAAGGCCTTCCAGGTCGAATTGCGTTTCAAGCCCAAGGAGGAGGAGAAGGGCAAGGCCGACTACACCGTGGAGGTGGAGGGCAAGACCGGCGAACTGGTCTCCGACAACAACAGCCTGACCCACACCATGACGGTGATCGAGGGCAAGATCAAGGTCCTCTACGTGGAGGGCCAGGACCTGCCCCGCTACGAGTACCGCTTCCTGAAGCACGCCATGATGCGCGACCATACGCTGCAGGTGACGACGCTGCTGGCCCAGGGGGACGGCACCTTCTTCTACGACGGCAACTACCCGATCGACGCCTATCCCAAGACCGAGCAGGAGATGTTCGACAAGTACGACGTGATCATCTTCGGCGACGTCAACCCGGAGATCTTCAGCGAGGACCAGCTCAAGCTCACCCAGAAGTTCGTGGGCGAGCACGGCGGCGGCTTCATGATGATCGCCGGCGAGCGCTTCGCGCCCATGGATTACGTGGGCGACCCGATCAAGAAGCCCATCTCGCCGCTCATCCCGGTGATCGTCGACCGCAGCGACGTGGCCTTCATCTCCATGACCGGCCGGACCATCACCGAGTCCTTCAAGCCCAAGGTCACCCAGCAGGGCTGGCAGAGCCCGATCCTGCGCCTGGAGACCGACGAGCCCGCCAACCAGGCGCTCTGGAACAAGGTCGAGACCGAGGGCGGGCTGCCGGGCTTCTTCTGGTACCTGCCGGTGGCCAAGGCCAAGAGCACCGCCTCGGTGCTGCTGGTCCGGCCCGCCGACCCGGGCGACCGCCAGGACTCCAAGGAGCGCCCGCTGGTGGTCACCGAGCACTACGGCCGCGGGTTGACCATGTTCGTGGGCACCGACGAGTTCTGGCGCTGGCGCTTCGCCCGCGGCGACCGTCACTTCTATCGCTTCTACGCGCAGGCCATCCAGTACCTGGCCTCGGCGCGCGGCGGGCAGACCAGGACCTCGGTGCTGGCCACGGACTGGCCGGTCTATTCGCTCGGCGAGCGGGTCAAGTTCACCGCCGAGGTCAAGACCCTCTCGGGCAGCGAGTACAAGCCTTACGAGGCCGAGTCGGTCGACCTGCACTACTCCCAGGAGGGCGGCGGGGAGATGCCGGTCGTGAAGCTAGCCAAGGTCCCCGGCTCGCCCGGGCAGTTCTCCGGCTACGTGATGCCCAAGGGTCGCGGCAAGTTCCACGCGTGGTTGCCGCCGCTGGGCGCGGTCGGCGAGCGCGGCGGGGAGTGCGACTTCGAGGTCAAGCTCCCGCAGCTCGAGTACGAGGACCCGCGGATGGACGAGACGTTGCTCCAGGAAGTCTCCGAGCGGGGCGGGGCCGGCGGCAAGTTCCTGCAGCTCGACGAAATCGACCAGCTCGACCATCTCATCACCGAGCCGGAGCGCAAGAACCCGGTGCGGCGCGAGCATCCGCTGTGGGACAACTGGCGGCTGTTCGCGCTCTTCACCCTGGTGATCGTCGCCGAGTGGGTGTTGCGCAAGCGCGCCCGGATGCTCTGAGGGGAGGCGGATCGATGCGAGCCATTGCGGGTGCGGCGGCGATGACTGGTCTGGCGCTGGGGGCGGCACTGCTGTTGTCCGTGGCCCCGGCGGCCGGGGCCGAGGAGGACCGGTCGGTCGAACCCCTGGCCGGCGACGAGTTGACGCCGGAGGCGGTGGCCGCCATCAGCCGCGGCCTCGAGTACCTGGCCAAGAGCCAGGCCCGGGACGGCAGCTTCGGAGGCGGCAACACCGGTACCGCCGCCAACGCCGCGGTCACCGGCGTGTGCGGGATGGCCTTCCTGGCCCAGGGCAACGTCCCGGGGCGCGGCAAGTACGCCAAGAACATCGAGAAGACCGTCGACTGGATGCTGCGGTGCGGCGACCCCCGCACCGGGCTGCTGCACGGTCCGCAGGTCTCGCACGGCGTCATGTACGAGCACGGCTTCGCGACCCTCTTCCTGGCCGAGGCCTACGGCATGACCCGGGACGAGAAGATCAAGCGCAAGCTGCAGAACGCCGTGCGCCTGATCGCGCAGACCCAGCTCAAGAGCGGCGGCTGGTGGTACCAGCCGGACATCGTGCCGGGCCAGACCTCGGACATCTCCGTGACCATCTGCCAGACCATGGCGCTGCGCGCCGCCCGCGACGTGGGCATCAACGTGCCGCAGAAGACCGTGGAGCGGGCCATCGACTGCGTCAAGCGCGCCGCCCAGTCGGACGGCGGCTTCGCCTATCAGGTGCCCGACCCGCCGGCCCGGGCCGGCGGCGGCTCGGCCTTTCCGCGTTCGGCGGCCGGGCTGTGCATCCTCTACGGCCTGGGCGAGTACCAGGCCAAGGAGACCAAGGCGGGGCTCAAGTTCCTGGAGAAGGCCATCCCCGGCTCCACCGGCCAGAACATCGGCGGATTCGGCGGGTTCTATTTCTACGGGAACTACTACGGGACCCAGGCCATGTACCAGGCCGGCGGGAGCTACTGGGCCAAGTGGTGGCCGGCCGTCCGCAAGGACCTGATCAAGAAGCAGCAGGCCGACGGCTCCTGGAACGGGGAGGGCGGGGGGTTCTACGGCACGGGCATGGCCTGCGTCATCCTCTGCATCCCGTACAACTACCTGCCCATCCTGCAGCGGTAGGGCTTGCGAAGCAGCCCATGGCCGGCGGGTCCGGGACTCAGGCCGACGAGGAGCTCGACCGGCGCGACATGCGCGAACTCGCGGCCGGTGCGCAGCCGGCGCTGGAGCGGCTCTACGACAGGTACTCGGCCCGGCTCGGGGGCTTCTTCTGGCGGATGGGCGCCGATGCCGGCGAGATGGACGAACTGGTCCAGGACTCATTCGTCCGGCTCTGGCGCTACGGGGCCGGCTGGCGCGGCGAGGGGCGGTTTTCGACGTATCTGCTGGGCATAGCCAGGTCGGCGTGGCTCGACTCGCGAGGTTCGACGCGGCGCGGCGAGCAGGTCCTGGACGGGGTCAGACCGGCAGCCGGCGACGTCAGGCCGGACCGGGAGCTGGAACGCAAGGAACTGGGGCGGGAGATTCGCGAGGCTCTCTCGGAACTCCCTGCGGGACTGAGGGATGTGTTCTCGCTGGCGACCGCCGGGGATCTGAAGTACCGGGAGATCGCCGCGCTTCTGGACATTCCGGTCGGCACGGTCAAGAGCCGGATGGCCGCGGCGGAAGAGAAGTTGCGGGAGCGCTTGAGCAGATACGTCGGCCGGTGAGCCGGATGGGCCTGGAGATAGGGCGGTTTTCACCGAACCTTTTCCGGCCTGGGCCTGTCTCACGGGCGATTTCACGGGGGTGCCTCATGGCAGCTCCGGACGGGATGGGATGACCGGGATGGGCGGCGAGTGATTCAGGATTCCTGCCAGATCTATCGCGAGGAACTCTCCGCGCTCAGGCACGGAGAGGAGCCGGGCATTCCGGCGGAGGATCTGCGCGCCCATCTCGATTCCTGCACCGAGTGTCGGCGCGCTCACGAGCAGGCCGCGGCCGTCTCCGAGTTGCTGCGTTCCTGCCAGCCGCCGCTGCCGGCCGACGGGCTCGACCGGCTTAGCGCCGCCGTGCGGGAACTGGCGGCCAGGTCCGTCCGCGAGACGGCTCCGGCTCCGGCGCGCGGGCGAGGAGCGGTGGTGTCGCTCAAGGTGGCGGTGTTCGCGGCGGCCGCGGCCGCCGTGATCGCCCTGCTGGTCGGCTACGTGCTCCTGGCCGGGCGCCCGGCGGGCGCTGCTCCCCAGGCCGCTCCGGCGGCAATGCTGACGGCGGTCTCCGGTCGAGCCGAGTTGGATGCCGCCGGCGCGAAGGGCGCCACGGCCGCACCGGCCCGGCCCGGCATGGCCCTGGATGCGGGCCGGAGCGTCAGCACGGGGCGTGGCGGGTCGCTCTGCCTGGTGACCGGCCGCGGGGCGAGGATAGAGTTGGATGACGACAGCGCCATGGTAGTGCTGGCTCCCGACGCCGTCCGCCTGGTGCGGGGCAGGCTGGTGGCCGCGGTCGAGAAGGGCGCCGAGCCGTTCAGGGTGGCCACGGGCGAGGCCGAGGTGGTCACGCTCGGCACCCGGTTCTCGGTGGAAGCCGACGGCGCCGGGACGCGCGTCACAGTGATCGAAGGCCGGGTGCGATTCGCGAACCTGCGGGGGCGGCGGACGCAGCCTGTCGAGGTCTCCGCCGGCCAGACTTCGCTGGTGGCCGCAGGCGCGGCGCCGAGCCGGCCCGAATCGGCCTCCGCCGGAGACCTCGGCGAGCTGCTGCCGGCGCCGGCGCCAGCCCTGGAGGTGGTTTTCGTACCGGCCAGGAAGGAAGTGCTGCCGGGCGGCAGCCTGTCCGCACGGGCCGAGCTGGTCAACAACTCCGGCGAGGAGCTGCGCCTGGACAACGTCGCGCGGTCGATGCCGGTGCTCTTCGTCAGGCTGGTCGACTCCGCCGGGCGGAGCTCGTTCGCCTGTCCGTCGGTGACCGGGGCCACCGTGGACGGCCGTCCGCTGGAACGGGCCGAGGTCGTGCTCGAGCCCGGCTCGCGCTACAAGCTGGAGCTCGATCTGGGGGCGGCGCTGGAGGCCCCTGGCGAGCACCGCCTTTCGATGATCTACTTCGGAACCATCCGCTGCGGCGCCGGGACCTGGTCGGGGTCTCTGGAGAGCCGCGCGGCGATAGTCGACGTAAAGTCTCCGGGCAGGCCCAAGACGGCCGGCCAGGGCGGAAAGGGAACGGCCCCCGCGCCATTGGGCGGGGACGCTGGGAGGACTACCGATGGCACCCGTTGAACTCCAGGGCAAACTCAGGGCGTTGCGCAGCCGGCTGCGCCAGTTCTTCGTGCTCGACGGCCTGAGCCGGGCGGTGATCGCGCTCGTGGCCGTGGTCACCGTGTCGGTGTTCTTCGACTGGGTGACGCGCCCGAAGCTGCCCGAGGCCATGCGGGTTATCATGCTGGCCTGTGGCATGGGCCTGTTCGGTTACGTCATCTGGCGGTACCTGCTCTCGCCGCTCTCGGTCAGGCTGACCGAGGACGACATGGCCATCGCCGTGGAGCGGGCCCACCCGGAGCTTCGCGACAAGCTGATCAGCACGGTGCAGCTCTCGCGGGAGGTCGCCAGCCCCGAGTTTTCGGCCTCGCGGGCCATGGTCGAGGCACTGGCGGGCGACGCGGTGAGCACCACCTCGGGCATGCGCTTCGAGGAGGTGGCCAGGCTCGGCACGCTGCGCCGGCAGCTGATCGGCGGGGCCGCGGCCCTGGCCTTCGTCCTGCTCATGTTCGGCCTGGCCGGCGACTGGGTGAAGCCCGGACTGCTCCGGTACTTCGCCCCGTTCAGCTCGGTCGAGTGGCCGGCGGTCACCGAACTCAAGCTGCAGGAGCCGCCGCCGGTGCTGGTCAGGGGCGGGGCCATCGAGCTGGTCGCCAGGCAGACCAAGGGGCCGCGCAATCGCGGTGAGATCTACTACCGCTACGCCGGCGAGAACTCGAACTCGTGGGCCAGCGAGACCTTGCTGGCCGACGACGATGGCGTGCTGCGCTACCCCTTCCCGCGGGTGGCCGGGGACCTGGAGTTCTTCTTCACGGCCGGCGACGGCCGGAGCGCCCCGTATCCGGGGTTCCACACTCTGAAGGTGGTCGACCCGCCGGAGGTCGAGGAGATCAGTCTGCGCTACATCTACCCGGCCTACACCAAGCTCAGCCCGGCCGACGGCCGGGAGGGCAACGGCGAGGCCAAGGCGGTGGTCGGCACCAGGGTGGTGGCCAGCGTCCGGTTCAATCAGAAGGTGACCGAGGCCGCGCTCACGGCCACGGACAACTCCGCCGAGGAGGCGGGCATCAAGCCGCTGGAGGACGGCGGCATGGCCGAGGGGCGGTTCGTCATCCGCAAGAACGGCAGCTACGAGATCACCGCCAAGGCGGTAGTCAAGGCCCGCGCGACCGACGGCCGGGAGGTCGAGGTCCCGCTGGCCAGCGTCCGGCCGGCCAAGTTCGTGATCAAGGCCATCCCGGACGAGGCGCCCCGGGTGCGCATGGAGAAGCCCGGCACCGACCAGGACGTCACCCCCAAGGCGCAGGTCGCCCTGAAGGCCGACGCCCGCGACGACTTCGGCGTGGCCGCGGCGGACATCAAGTACGAGCTCAGCGGCACTCCGGGCGAGAAGACGGTCAAGCTCGAGTCCGACGCCTTCGGAGCCCGCAACGTGGCCGTGGAGCACGTCTGGGACCTGGCCGAGCTCAAGCTCGTGCCCGGCACGGTGGTGACCTACAAGGTCGAGGCCCGCGACTTCCGGGACGACCCCGGTCCGAACGCCGGCATCTCCGACATCTTTCACCTCCGGGTGATCAGCGAGGAGGCCCTGCAGGCGCTCCTGGGCCAGAGGAAGGCGGCTCTGAAGCAGGACCTGGAGGCCATCATCAAGCGCGAGGAGGCCGACAAGGGCCAGGTGGACGCTCTTAAGACGCTGGCCGCTTTCACCGGCACCGACCGCACCAAGGCGGTGGGCGCCGAGACCGAGCAACGCAGCATCGCCCGGGCCTGCGGCGAGCTCCGCGCCAAGGTCGAGGGCATCCAGGCGGACATGGCCGCCAACCGCGTCAACACCAGCGAGGAGGACGCCAGGCTCGGCAGCATGGCGGTGGTGCTCGGTGAGATGGAGAAGCAGAAGATGCCCGAGGCCGCCGAGAGCATCCGCGCCGGCCGCACGGCCCCCAAGGACGAGGAGCGCCAGGCCGGGCTGACCACCGCCTCCGGGCAGCAGCAGAAGATCCTCGACGAGCTCAATGCCCTCCTCGAGAAGGTCAACAAGTGGGAGGAGACCGAGGCCCTGCTGCGCATGGCCCGCGAGCTCCTCAAGAAGCAGGAGGGCATCTCCAAGGAGACCACCGACCTGGCCAAGAGCGGCAAGCTCCGCGGCGCGCAGAACGTGGGCGCACTGAAGGACGAGGGCGCCAAGAACAGCCTGCTGGCCCTGGGCGTCCAGCAGAACGGTGCGGCCGGGGACATGGGCGAGCTCGAGCAGAAGATGACCGACGCCTACGTCAAGCTCAAGAACACCGACGCCTTCAGCGCCCAGAAGGTCGACGACGCCATGCGCATCGCCCAGGACGCCGATGCCCTCAAGGGCGAGGATGCGCCGGAGACGCCCACTGTCGAGCGCCAGAGCGTCAAGAAGGTCATGGAGGTCGCGGCCGAGTCGGTTGGCAACATGCAGATGGGCCGCGCCGCCGGCGAGCAGAAGCGCAGCGAGGACGCCCTGAAGCGCATCATCGTCTGTCTCGAGCGGCGCAAGGAGACCGACTTCAAGAAGCTCATGAACGAGCTCAACCAGGCGGAGCGCGAGATCAAGCAGCTCATCGAGCGCGAGAAGCAGCACATCAAGGAAACCGAGAAGGTCGGCAATCAGGACCTGTCCAAGCAGGTCGAGGCCATGCGCAAGGAGGCCGAGCGGCTCCTGGCCGAGCAGCAGAAGCTGCACGACCAGACCAGGAAGCTCGACGACGCCAAGGCGCTCGAGGCGCTGAAGAACGAGCTGGCCCAGGCCGAGAAGGACCTGGACAAGCTCATCGAGCGCGAGGACCAGGCCCAGAAGGGCACCGAGGGCCAGCTCAGCGACGCGGAGAAGACCGTGGCGGCGGCCCTGGCGGAGCTCGCGAGGCTCGAGACCGAGCAGCAGAAGCTCTCGGCCGACACCCGGGCGGTGGGCGACAACCCGCAGGACGTGCAGGACCTGAAGCCCCGGCAGACGCAGCTGGCCAAGGACGCCGCGGCGCTCGGCCAGAAGCTGGCCGAGGCCGCCAAGAAGGCGGAGGGCGGCGACCAGGCGGCCGGCGGCAAGGAGTCGGCGGGCAAGCTATCCGAGGCCAGTGGCTCGACCGGCAAGGCCGGCGAGTCGATGAACCAGGCTGCGGGCGAGATGCACAAGGGCGACGGGCCCAAGGCCCAGCCGGGCCAGGCGCAGGCCTCGGAGCAGCTCTCCGCGGCGCGCAAGGCGCTCGAGTCCCTGGCCGCGGAGCTCGCCGGCAAGCGCGGGGCCATGAACGAGGCCGCCGCCAAGCAGGGCGACATCAAGAAGGACACCGATGCTCTGGCCGGCAAGATGGGCGATCTTGGCAAGAAGGTCGACCAGCAGACCGGCCAGCAGGGTTCCATGGGGCAGGCCAAGGATGCCATGAATAACGCCTCGGGCCAGATGAGCAAGGCCGGGCAGCAGCTGCAGAAGGGTTCGGCCGCGTCGGCCTCCGGCTCGCAGAGCCAGGCGTCCAAGGACCTGGCCGAGGCCAAGGCCGCGCTCCAGGAGGCGAGACAGGCGCTCGAGCAGAACAACCCCTACGCCAAGGCCGGCGACAAGCAGGGCGAACTGAGCAAGGACGCCCAGGCACTGGCCCAGAAGCTCGGCGAGATGGGCCAGAAGCTCGACAGCGCCAAGGGCGCCCAGGGCAACGTAGGCAAGGCCCAGGAGAACATGCAGGGCGCCCAGCAGTCTCTAGGCCAACAGGGACAGCAGGGTCAGCAAGGTCAGCAGGGACAGCAGGGTCAGCAGGGCCAACAGGGCCAGCAGGGCCAGCAGGGCCAGCAGGGTCAGCAAGGTCAGCAGGGTCAGCAGGGTCAGCAGGGTCAGCAGGGCCAGCAGGGCCAACAGGGACAGCAGGGTCAGCAAGGCCAGCAGGGCCAGCAGGGCCAGCAAGGCCAACAGGGCCAGCAGGCCAACAAGCAGCAGGCCCAGCAGCAGCAGCAGCAGGCCATGGAGAACCTCAAGAAGGCCCTTGAGGACATGAAGCAGATGGCCGCCGAGGCCCAGAAGAAGGACCTGACCGCCGAGCAGAAGAAGAATGAGCTCGCGAACATCGCCAAGGAGCAGGCCAAGACCCGGGAGATGACCGAGAAGCTCAAGAAGATGCTCGAGGAACTGGCCAAGAAGAGCGGCGAGCAGAAGGCTCAGAAGGCCTCCGAGCACGCCGGCAACTCCAAGAAGAGCCAGCAGGATGCCGAGAGCCAGCTGGGCCAGGGCAAGCCGCAGGAGGCCCAGGACCAGGAGGAGGACGCCAAGGAGGAGCTCGAGCAGGCCCAGCAGGCCGTCCAGGACGCCAAGAAGGACGCCCAGGACAAGCAGCAGGAGGAGGAGCTCTTCAAGATCGAGAAGGAGCTGAAGGAGCTCCTGGCCATGCAGATGAAGATCAACGGCACCACCGTGGACGTCGAGAAGGGGCGCGACGGCAAGGAGCTCTCCCGCCAGCAGGAGAACCTGCTGGTCGACGCCACCAAGGAGGAGACCATCGTCCTGGCCCGTACCCGCGCCACGGTCCGCCGGCTCTCCGAGAGCCCGGTCTTCGCCTGGGTGCTCGACGACACCGCCGGCGACGTCCAGGAGGTCTGCAACAAGCTCGAGAAGAAGGAGACCGGCGTCTACACCCAGGAGATCGAGAAGGACGTCGTCCGCAAGATCGAGGAACTGATCGACGCGCTCAAGAAGGAGCAGCAGCGCCGCAAGGAGGAGAAGAAGAAGGGCGGCGGCGGTGGCGGCGGTGGTGGCGGCGGCGGCGGCAAGCAGCCCCTGGTGCCCCCGCTGGCCGAGCTCAAGATGATCCGCAGGATGCAGGGCGGCGTGAACGACAGCACCAGACGGATCGACAACGAAGTCAGCAAGTCCACCAGCAAGAAGCTGACCGAGGACCTCCGGGCCCTCCTGGAGCGCGCCGCCCAGAAGCAGGGGGACGTGGCCAAGGTGACCAAGGACCTGGCCGACCTGCTGGAGAAGCAGCAGCAGGAAGACCAGAACCAGAATGGGAGGAAGTGATCATGAAGCGCGCGATCCTTTCGATCGTAGGTGCCCTGGCCCTGCTGATGCCGCCGGCCCTGGCCGGCGAGGAGGTCGGCAAGCCGCCGGCCCGGCTCACCCCCGAGCTCTGCCGGCAGCTGACCGAGAAGATCCTGGCCCTCCAGGACAAGGCCACGGCCACCAAGGAGCTGGCCCAGTCGCTGAAGGACGACGTCGAGAAGCACCGCTCGGAACTGCTCGGCGCGCTTTCCGGCGGCGAGGTCATCGAGCGGGCGCTGGCCGCCAGCCTCCTGCATCTGGCCAAGAGCGATCAGGACAAGATCGCCGAGGGCCTGGCCAAGGCGCTCTCGGACCCCGACCTGGACGTGCGCAGGGGCGCGGCCACGAGCCTGATGCGCCTCAAGCAGCCGGCCAGCGCCGAGGCGCTGATCAAGGCCCTGGCGGACACCGACGAGCAGGTGCGCTCGGCCTCGGCCGGCGCCCTGGGAGCCATGAAGGTGGCCAAGGCTCGCGACGAACTGGCCAAGCTCGTCGAGGACCCCAGTTGGACGGTCCGGCTCCAGGCTGTGAAGGCCCTGGGCGCGGTGGCCGACAAGGACAGCACCAAGGACATCGTCGAGAAGCTCAAGCCGGCGCTCGAGGACGAGAACGCCTTCGTGCGCATGGCCGCGGCCGGAACCATCAGCCAGCTCACCGGCGTCAAGCCCGAGGGCACCGCCGACGCCGCCGGCAAGAACATCCTCCACGACCTGGCCAAGGAGATGGGCGGCGTTAAGGACGAACTCGACGGCGAGCACCACGGGTCCAACGTCCAGGTGGCACAGAAGGGCATCAGCGACAAGCTCGATGAGCTCATCAAGAAGATTCAGGAACAGCAGCAGCAGCAGCAACAACAGCAGCAACAGCAGCAGCAGCAACAACAGCAGCAACAGCAACAGCAGAAGAAGCCCGGCCCGGGCAACAGCGGCAAGCCCCAGCAGGGCAAGCCGTCCAACCCGGCGCAGAGCGAACAGGTCAGCTCGGGCGGCATCCAGCACGGCCAGAAAGGCGACGCCGAGGTGTCCTCCATCGGCGGCGAGTGGGGCAAGCTGCCGGCGAAGATGCGCGACGAGCTGGAGCTGACCAAGAGCGAGGACCTGCCGGAGCGCTACCGCAAGCTCCTGGAGATCTATCTGATGGGCGTGGCCGAGGAGGAGAAGTAGGCTTCGCGACCCATCCGGTTGGGCTGATAAGACGGCGGCCCGCGGGACGAGTCCCGCGGGCCGCCGAGCTTTTCCGGCCGACGGGCCGGTCAGTCGCCGCGCTTCATGAACTCCTCCAGGAACTCGCGGAACTCGGGGCCCACGTCCGGGCGGCGCGCCGCGAACTCGACGATGCAGCGCAGGTAGTCGATGCGGCTGCCGATGTCGTGGCGCTTGCCGTCGAACCTGAACGCGTGGATCGGGACCTTCCCGACCAGGCTGCGGATGGCGTCGGTGAGCTGCACCTCGCCGAGCACCCCGCGGGCCGTGCCGTCGATGGCCGCGAAGATCTCGGGCGGCAGCACGTAGCGGCCGGCGATGGCCAGGCGGCTGGGGGACTTTTCGGGCGCCGGCTTCTCGACCAGGTCGCTGACCTCCCAGAGGTCGGGCTCCACGGGCCGGCCGGCGACGATTCCGTAGCGGTTGACCCGGTCGGCGGGGACCTCCTCGACGGCCAGCACCACGCCGCCGAAGCGGTTGTGGATGTCGATGAGCTGCCGGCTGCAGGGCAGGGCGGCGTCCAGGACCGTGTCGCCGAGGAGCAGGACGAAGCTCTCGTTGCCGACGTGGCTGCGGGCGGTGGCCACCGCGGTGCCCAGGCCGGTGAGCTCCCGCTGGCGGATGTAGTGGATGTCGGCCATCTCCGCGAGGTGCCGGATCTGCCGGAGCTGCTCGGTCTTGCCGCCCTCGGCCAGGGCGGTCTCCAACTCGAAGGTGCGGTCGAAGTGGTTCTCGATGGCCGACTTGCCGCGGCCGGTGACGATCAGCACGTCGCGGATGCCGCTGGCGACCGCCTCCTCCACCACGAACTGGATGGTGGGGGTGTCGACGATGGGCAGCATCTCCTTGGGCTGGCTCTTGGTGGTGGGCAGGAAGCGCGTGCCCAGGCCCGCGGCGGGTATGACGGCCTTGCGAATCATGAGGAAGCCTCCTGGCCCGGCGGGATCTCCGCCTCGGGTTCCATGACGATGGGGCGCACCGCGACCGCTCCGATTTCGGCCAGCGCGGAGCGCAGCTCCCCGAAGAGCCGCTCGTCCTCGCAGATGCCCACGATGGCGCCGCCGGAGCCGCAGAACTTGGCGCTGACCCCCGCGTTCCTGGCGGTGTTGACCAGCCGCCAGTTGGCGTCGCTGATCCTGACGATGCCGGCGCGCAGGTCGAAGTTGCGGTTCATGACCGAGTGCATCTCGCCGACCTTGCCGGCCTCGAGCGCCGAGCGGAAGCGGTCGGTCAGCTCGGCGAACTCGCGCATGGCCCGGTGCACGGCGCGGTCGCCGGCGTCGAAGCGCTTGCGCAGGTCGGAGTGGGGCACCTCGGTGCCCTCGCCGAGCTGGGTGGAGTGGGCCACGTAGAGCGGCGGCAGCAGCGCGGGGGAGAGCCGCTCGTAGCGGCCGCGGCCGTACTCCTCCATGAGCTCCCGAGAGAAGTCCATGTGCACCAGCCCCTCGTAGGACTGGATCACCCGGTCCTGCAGCCCGGCCGGGATGCCCAGCTCGCCGGTCTCGGCGGAGAGCACCAGGTTGGGCTGTTCCTCGAGGGGAACGGCGACGCCGTAGAAGAGGCACAGCGCGCGTATCGCCGCGGTGATGATGGCGCTGGAGCCGGCCAGGCCCACCCGCACGGGGACGTCCGAATCGTAGCGCACGGTGAAGTTGCGGGGTTCGAGCTCGATGCCCTTCTCATGGCAGTGCCGCGAGAAGCGGACGACCGCGGCCTTGATGAGCCGCAGCCCGCCGTAGTAGCCGGCCAGCCGCACGTCCTCGACGAGGTCGGCGATGTTCGCGAAGGCGGTCCGGTCGTTGCGGTGGGGTTCGATGACCAGTTCCGGGCTCTCGAAGAGGGTGATGCGGGCGGAGTAGTTGCGGACCGAGGCGGCGATAGTCTTGCCGAAGAAGCCGTCGGAGGGGTTGCCGATCAACCCGGCGCGCGCGTGGGCTCTGGTGGTGATGATCACCGCAGGGGCTTCGGCCTAGAGCTGCAGCGCGGACATGGCGCAGATCGCCAGGGTGGCGGTCTCGGCCAGCTCGATCACCGCGCCCATCTGCCGGCCGGTGACTCCGCCGAAGCGCCTCTCGAAGAAGAGGGACGCGAAGTAGGCCACCGCCAGGGCGCCGAGCACGGCCAGGACCACCTGCAGCCAGCCGAGCTGGGAGTACTTGAGCAGCCCGGCGGCGGCGGCCGCGCCGGAGACGGCTGCCACCGGCACCAGCACCCAACGGAACTCGCGGGCTCCGCAGTAGCGGACCATCCACTCGTCCTCGCCCCCCTCGGGGCGGGCGTACTCGGAGTACGCGGCCAGGACCACCGCGGCCCAGCGTCCGAGCGTGGAGGCCAGCAGGATGGCGATAATCGCCCCGACCAGGAACCCGGCGGAGCTGCGCCAGTCGCCGGTCACCTCCAGAGTGGTGGTCAGGCCGATGATGGCGCCGAACTTGACCAGCAGGGACAGGGCCATGGCCACGGCGCCGGGAGCCGCCAGGCGATCGCCGTTGTGCTCGGCCAGCGCCTCGGTGCGGGGCAGACCGGAGGCCATGGCATCGGTGGTGGCCGCGAGGTTGACCAGGTTGGCCGCCCCGGTCACCAGCGCCATGGCGGCGACGGTCAGGGCTGCGGCCAGCAGGGATCCGCGGTGCGTCGCCAGGGTGGCCAGGACCAGCACGGCCGCCGGCGCCACTCCGACCAGCAGGCCGGCGAAGGGGAAGAAGACCAGCACCTCGCCTTCGCGTCCCTCGGCGACCTTCCGGGCCTGGGAGCCCAGGGGGATGATGCTCAGATGCCCGACGGCGGTTCGCAGGCTGGTCAGCATGGGAGCGGCCCTCCGGCGGTCACAGCGGGCTGACCTCCGCCTGGCGGCGCAGCACGGCCCAGTTGCGGTCCACCTCGGCCTGAATGCGCCGGACCTCGTCGTGGCCGAGGCTGGAGAACCGGCCCTGGCGGCTCAGGAAGTCCTCGACCGGCAGGTTGCGCGGCTCGACGGTGATCCGCCAGCGCAGGCCGTTCTCGACCTCGTAGAGCGGGGCTATCTTGGTGTCCACGGCCAGGCGGGAGAGCTTGACCGTCTCGGAGCTCTGGGTCTTCCAGCCGGGGGGGCAGGGGGCCAGCACGTGGATGAAGCGCGAGCCATGGATCTCGCGGGCCTTCTGGACCTTCTCGCGCAGATCCTCGGGGAAGGCCAGGGAGACGGTCGCCGCGTAGGGGATGCGGTGGGCGGTGACGATCTCCATGATGTTCTTCTTGGGCATGTCCTTGCCGCCCGGCGTCGTGGTGGTCCAGGCCCCGGGAGGGGTGGCGCTCGAGCGCTGGATGCCCGTGTTCATGTAGGCTTCGTTGTCGTAGCAGACGTAGAGCAGGTCGTCGTTGCGCTCCAGCGCCCCGGAGAGCGACTGCAGGCCGATGTCGTAGGTGCCGCCGTCGCCGACCCAGGCCATGACGCGCGAGCTCCGGTCGCCGCGCACCCGCAGTCCGGCGCCGATGCCGCTGGCCACCGCCGAGGCCGCCGCGAAGAGGCAGTTGACGGTCGGCACGGTCAGCGACGCGTAGGGGAACTGCCCGGCGATGATCGCCCAGCAACAGGCCGGGATGACCACCACCGTCTCCGGCCCCATGGCCCGGAGGAAGTGGCGCATGGCCAGCGCCCCGCCGCAGCCCGGACAGGCCACGCTGCCGGGCGTGAAGAGCTCGGTGTCGCCCAGACGGCGCTCCATCACGGATCCGGAGGGCATGCGCTCCGGACGCTCGGGCAGGTCAGCTGCGGGCGCTGCAACGGCGCCGGCGGCGGTGCGTTTCCTGGCTCTCATGGCTTGAGTCCCACCCATGTGCCGCGCGGCTCGGCCCGGCCCTTCCAGGCCGCGGTCAGGATCCCGTCGATCACGTCGGGGGTTATGTCCCGGCCGCCCAGCCCGGCCACGTAGCCGAACACCTCGGGCTGCGAGCGACTGGGAAGGGCGTAGAGCGCCGCGCGGGTCTCGGTGGCGAAGATCCCGCCCGAGCCGAAGGAGTTGTTGCGGTCGATGACCGCGAGCTTCCGGGCGCCGCGGCAGGCCGTGCGCAGTTCCTCGGCCGGGAAGGGCCGGAAGAGCCGCGGACGGACCAGCCCGACCTTGCGGCCGGACTTCCGCCAGGCGTCGATGACCTCCCGGGCGGTCGAGGCCACCGTGCCGGTGGCCATGAGCAGGAGTTCGGCCCCCTCGGCGCGGTAGCGGTCGACGACGCCGTAGCTGCGGCCGAAGGCGCGGCCGAAATCGCGGTCGGCCGCGGCGGCCACGTCGAGGATCCGCCGGGAACTCTCCTCGAGCAGCCAGCGGTGCTCCATGTAGTGCTCGGGCATGACCAGGCCGCCGAAGAAGCGCGGGCTGGCGGTGTCGACCTTGACGTCCGGGCGGTAGGGCGGCAGGTAGCGGTCGACCGCCGCCTGGGGCGGGATCTCCACCCCCTCGGAGGTGTGCGAGAGGGAGAAGGCGTCGAGCACCACCATGACCGGCACGCGCACGGTTTCGGCGATGCGGAAGGCCTGGATGACCGTGTCCAGGGCCTCCTGGTTGCTCTCGCAGTAGAGCTGGGCCCAGCCGGTGTCGCGTTGGGACAGGGAGTCGGTCTGGTCGGTCCAGATGTTCCAGCCCGGCCCGAGCGCCCGGTTGACGTTGACGAGCACGATGGGCAGCCGCTGTCCGGCGGCCCAGTGCAGGACCTCGTGCATGTAGGCCAGCCCATGGGAGCTGGTGGCCGTGAAGGCCCGCACGCCGGCGAGGCTCGCGCCCACCAGGCAGCTCATGGCCGAGTGTTCGCTTTCCACCTTGATGAACTCGGCGGCCAGCTCGCCCGAGCCGCACATCTCGCTGAGCTTCTCGACGATGCTGGTCTGGGGCGTGATGGGGTAGGCGCTGACCACCTGCACCCGCGAGAGCTTGGCGGCATAGGCCACGGCGTAGTTGCCGGTGATGACCTTGACCTCGCCGCGGGCGACGCCGCGAACGGGCTTCCTTCTGCCGGTGGCCGCGCGGGTCTTCATGGTCGGGGACGGGCCTCCCTAGCGGCTTTCGCGGATCATGGAGATGGCCCCCCGGGGGCACTCCTCCGCGCAGATGCCGCAGCCTTTGCAGTAGCTCAGGTCGATCTCGTAGCCGCCTCCGGACTTGCGGCGGACGATGCCCTCCGGGCAGAACACGAAGCAGTTGTCGCAGCGGGAGCAGACCGCGCAGTGGAAGCAGCGGCGCGCCTCGGCCTCGGCGGTGGCGCGGTCGAACCCCTGATTGACCTCGGCGAAGGAGCGGATGGCCTCCTCGGGGCTCAGCCGTCCGGCCGAGGCGCGGGTCAGCTTCGGGAAATGGTCGAAGTTGATGCTGGTGGCGTCGACTATCTCCGCGCTGCGCGACGGCGCGCCGGATTTCTCCAGCCGGCAGACCGAGAAGCTGGTGGGGGAGTGGTCGAGCTCGGCCAGGGCCTCCGACCACGGCCGTCCGGCGAGGTACTTGTCGATGACCCAGGAGGCCGCCTTGCCGCTGCCCACCGCGTTGGAGACCATCTTGCGGCTGGTGGTCAGATCGCCGCCGGCGAAGACCCCCTCGACCTCGCGACCGTTGGCCTCCTCCAGCACCGCCCCCTTGTCGCCCAGGACGTAGCCGCCCGGCAGGAAGGAGAGGTCGGCGTCCTCGCCGGTGGCCAGGAGCACGGTGTCGGCGGCGAGGTCCTGGTAGGCGTCCTTGATGGGCACCGGCCGGCGTCGTCCGGAGGAGTCCGGCTCGCCCAGGCGGCAGCGCTGGCAGCGGACGCTGGCCACGCGCCCGCCCTTGCCGCGGATCTCGACGGGCTGCATCAGGAAGGAGAACTCGACTCCCTCTCGCTCGGCCTCCAGGACCTCCTCGGGGATGGCCGGCATCTCTCCGCGCGTGCGGCGGTAGATGACCATCGGATGGGAGCCCATGCGCAATGCCGCGCGGGCGCAGTCCATGGCGGTGTTGCCGCCGCCGATGACCACCGCCCGGCGGCCGGGCGCGACCTTCTGCCCGTAGTTGGTGCGCCGCAGGAAGTCCAGGCCGTTGACCACGCCCTTCAGGTTCTCTCCGGGCACGCCCAGCGCCCGGGCGCGGTGGTAGCCGCTGGCGACGAACACCGCCTTGTGTTCGGCGCGGAGGTCGTCGAAGGACACGTCCTTGCCGACGGACACGCCCAGGCGCAGCTCGACCCCGGCCTCTACGATCTTGGCGACCTCCATGGCCAGGACGTCCTTGGGCAGGCGGTAGGCGGGGATGCCGGTGCGGAGCACGCCGCCGGCCTCCGGCTCGCGGTCATAGACCACGACGCGGTGTCCGCGCCGCGCCAGGTGCCAGGCGCAGGTGAGCCCCGCCGGGCCGGCGCCTATCACTGCCACGCTGGCCTGCCGTCGGCGGGCGCGGGCGGTCTTGGCGGGCTTGGCCGCGGGCTTGTCCCCGGGCAGGCGCAGGGCCAGGTCGCCGAGGTAGCGCTCGACCGAGTGCACGGCCACGGCGCCGCCCCATTCTCCGCGGTTGCAGCCGGTCTCGCAGGGGTGGTAGCAGACCCGGCCGCAGGTGGCCGGGAAAGGGTTGTCCTCGCGCAGCAGCCGCGCCGCGTCGGCGTCCCGGCCGCGGGCCAGGAGATCGAGGTAGCCCTCGATGTTTTCGCCGGCCGGACAGCGGGTCAGGCAGGGCGGGGTCTTGTCCTGGAAGACCGGGCGGACGTTGCGCCACGAGCCGGTCTGGCAGGCCAGCATCGAGCCGCCCGGCACGGAGACCGAGGCCATGGGCATGTCCGACGCCCTGCGGAAAGCCTTGGGCTCCGCGGCCGAGGCGGGCAGCCTCGGGTTATAGCGTTTCGGTGAAATCGTACGCTTGTCGCGCGGCATGCACGTTTTCCTGCGCTTTGACCGGAACCGACTCGCCGATGGCGGCCACCACCGAGTCGATGCCCACCAGCCCGGTGGCCCTGGCGAAGGCGCCCAGGATGGCGGTGTTGACGATGGGGATGGAGGTCGAACCCAGGCGGTTCATGGCTGCGATGCCCGAGGCGTCGACCACCGCCAGGCGGAAATCCTCCGGAACTCCCAGGCGTTTATCCTGGTGGTTGCAGTTGACGATCACCCAGCCCTTGGGCTTCAGGCCCGTCAGTACCGCGGCGGTGTGCAAGAGGTGGTGATCGAGGACGATGATGTGGTCCGGAGCGTAGATCTGGCTGCGGAGGCGGATGGGGCGGTCGTCGAAGCGGACGAAGGCCGCCACCGGCGCCCCGCGGCGCTCCATGCCGAAGGCCGGAAAGCTCTGTACGGAGCGTCCCTCGCGGAAGAGCGCCGAGGCCAGGATCTGGGCAGCCACGACCGCTCCCTGCCCGCCTCGACCGTGAATGCGGATTTCTGTCAAGTCGGCCCCCGGGTGGCAAGAACTCGCGTGATTTCCGTGCAATTGCTTATAGTTTTCCGGCGCCCAAAGTCAAGGGACTTCCGGGGCGTGCCTGGGACCGCCGGAATATCGAGTCACGCGCGCCCGGGGTTCCCGTCATGGAACCGGGGTTGGGGTTACCGGAGGCTCCTGAAAGGTAGTGCGATGCGACGCGCAACCGGCGGTTTGACACCGCGGAGATGGACCGCTAGAATGCCCGCGACGGGAGGCTGACCCATGGCCGGAAAAGAGACTGATCCGCTGCTCTTCCCCGGCTTCCGACTGATAGTCGAAATCGCCCGCGGCGAAGCCGGCACGGTATGGCGCGCCAGGGAGCTCGAAAGCCAGCGCCTGGTGGCGCTAAAGGTGTACCGCGAGGAGTTGTTGAGGCGTGCCGGCTTCGTGTCCGGACTCGATCAGGCGGTCGTCTCGGTCCGGGACATCAGCCATCAGGCCCTGGCGCGCTCCTACGGACTGGTCGAGGCCCGGTCGGGCGGTGGCCTGGCGCTGATCGGCGAGTTGCTCGGCGGCGAGGTTCTGGGGCGCGCCCTGCAGCGCAACGTCCGCTTCGCCCCCGTGCGGGCGCTGACCCTGGCCAGGCTGCTGGCCGAGGGGCTGGCCGCCGCCCACCTGCGCAGGGTGTCCGCGGGCGTCCTTCACCCCGGACACGTGATCATCTCCGGCGACAGCGCCAAGCTGCTCGGACTGGGGACCAGCGGCATCGAAGGCCTGCCCGGGCGCTACGACCACTCCCCGGAGGAAGGGCGCTTCGCGGCCGCGGTCTACGCCGCACCGGAGGTCGTCTCCGGGTCGGGCTGCGACCATCGCTCGGACGTTTTCGCACTGGGCGCGCTCCTCTATCACATGCTCACCGGGCTGCCGCCCTTCCGCGCCAGGGACCTCGCGGGCCTCAAGCTCGAAAGGGCCGAGGGCCTGCGCTGGCCCCGCGGGGCCGACTCGCTGATCCCCTCCGAGGCCCTGGGTCTGGTGGGCCGGAGCATGGAGAGCGACCCGGCGCTCCGGCCCTCGGCCGCGGACTTCGCGGCGGCGGCCGGCCGGATCGTCGCCGCGCGCACTGCCGCCGGCGGCGGCCGCGAGGAGAAGACCTCCACTCGCATGGAACTGGCCTCGCCGGTGATCGGGGTGGGGGGGATGCCTCCGTCAGAGCCGGTCGTGGCCGGAGCCCAGTCCGTCGGGGCCAGGGGCTCGCGGGTGCGCGACGTGCTTGCTGGCGCGGTTGCCGCGGCCGCGCTGATCGGCGCCGGGATATTCCTGGGGCGCTACGTCTGGGGCGGGCCGGCTCAGCCGCCGGCGGCTCTTCAGACGCATGCGCAGCCCGGAGAGACCGGCCCTGAACGTAACGCGCAGACTGCCACGCAACCGCAGCCCCCGCCGGTCGCGACGGCGAGGCCCGAGGACGCCGCCGCCCGGCGCGAGTACGAGGCGATCATGGCGGTGCTCGCCGGGAAGCCGGCAAGCCTCGCGCCCGTCAAGGCGCGCCTGGCGGAACTGGCCAGGAAACACGCATCCTCGGAGTGGGGCATGCTTGCCGGATTGAAGCTCGCCGAACTCGCCGAGTCTGAGCGCGCCGCGCGCGCCGAGGAGTACCGGCGGCTGCTGGACAAGGTGGCCGGTCTCGAGAGGCGCGAGCGCTTTGGCGAGGCAGCGGCGCTGCTCGAGAAGCTTCCCGAGAGCCTGGCCGGCAGCGAGGTGGCCCCGCGGGCGGCGGAGGAAGCCGCGGCCGTCCGGAAGCGCGCCGCGGAACGCTACGAGATGACCGCCCGGCGCGCCGAACGCTCGGTCGCCGACGGCGACCTGGCTTCGGCCATGCTCGACTACAAGCGCGTCGTCGAGGACTACGGGATAGCCGAATTGGCCGAGGCGGCTTCCAGGCGGATGGCCGAGCTCGGGCGCATCCAGGAGCAGAGCGCCCAGGAGGCCGCCCGCCGCCTGGAGGAGGATCGCCGCAAGCGCGCCGCGAAAGCTCTGCGGCAGGTCCTGGAAACCTCCAAAGCCCACCTGGTCATGTTCCGTTACGCCGATGCGCTGGGCGCCGTCGGCAAGGTCGCTGCCGACAAAGACCTGGGCGACGACGATCGCAAGTTGCTGGCCGGCTACGCCGACCTGATCCGCGCCGAGCAGAAGCTCTTCGATCTGGCCTCCCGTCGCGTGGCCAATGGCATCCGCGAGCTCAACATCACCGTGGGCGACTCCGAGGTGCTCACCATCAAGAAGCTGGACGAGAAGGGCCTGGTCGCCGAGGGGACAGGGGTCTCCGGCATGCTCTTCACCTGGGAGCGCATCAACAAGTCCTCGCTCTACCAGGCCTACCTGGCGGTTAAGAACACCATCGATCCGACCAGCGCGGAGGAACAGCTGGCGCTGGCCACCTGCGCCTTCCATCACGACCAGGAGATGGAGCGGCAGAACTGCCTGAAGGTGGCCGGCGAGCTCGACCCGGCCTCGAAGGATAGGGCCTCCGCCCAGGCCGATATCTACCGGCGGGTTGAGGCGGCGGCCAAGGCCGCGCCCGCCAACGTGGAGAAGCCATGAGCTCACCCGACAGCCGGGACCTGGCGGCGCGCCTGGAGCGCCTGGCCGGACAGCGCAACGCGGTGCTCGACACCATGGCCGGCTCGGTCATCGGCCAGGAGGACGCCATCACCCTGATGCTGGCCGCGCTGCTGGCCCGGGGGCACTGCCTGCTGGTGGGCGTGCCGGGCCTGGCCAAGACCCAGATGGCCAAGGCCCTGGCCGGGAGCCTCGACCTGTCCTTCAAGCGCGTGCAGTTCACTCCGGACATGATGCCCTCGGACATCACCGGCACGAACGTGATCCACGACCTGCCGGGCGGCGGGCGCGAGTTCCGGTTCATGCGCGGACCGGTCTTCGCCAACATCGTCCTGGCCGACGAGATCAACCGCACGCCGCCGAAGACCCAGGCGGCGATGCTGGAGGCCATGCAGGAGCGCCAGGTCTCTGTGGCCCGCGAGACCTACCAGCTCGAGCCGCCCTTCTTCGTCATCGCCACCCAGAACCCCATCGAGCAGGAGGGCACCTACGAACTGCCGGAGGCCCAGCTCGACCGCTTCATGTTCGACGTGCACGTCGACTATCCGCCGCTGGCCGAGGAGGAGAAGATCCTGGCCGCCACCAGCGCCGAGGAGCCGCCTGCAGGCAGAGCGGTGCTCTCGCGCGAGGAGGTGCTCGACGCCCAGAAACTGGTGCGCTCGGTGGCGGCCTCGAACTACGTGGTCAGCTACGTGGCCAGGATCATCCGCAGCACCCGCCCGGTCGACGACCTCGCCCCGGGCTTCGTCAAGCAGTTCGTGGAATGGGGGGTGGGGCCGCGCGCCGGCCAGATGCTGGTGCTCGGCGCCAAGGCGCTGGCAGCCATGGATGGGCGCGCGGCCGTGAGCCCCGCCGACGTGCGCCGTGCGGCCGTGCCGGCGCTGCGCCACCGGGTGGTCACCAACTTCCAGGCCCAGGCTGAGGGCATCGATTCGGTGGCGGTGGTCAAGCGGCTGCTCGAGACCATCCCGGAGCCGAAGGTGCCCAAGTATGCCTGAGGGGGCGGGGGGCGGGGGGCGGGATTGCCTCAGGGGCGTTGGCAACCGCCGATGCACGCCGATCCACGCCGATAACGACAACGGCTGCAACCACAGACGGTCTTCGGTCGGCTCTATCGGCGTTAATCGGCGTTCATCGGCGGTTCCATTGGCGGTCATCTCTCTGGTCCTGGCCGCGTGTCTCGTGTCAGGAGCCAGTCCGGCCCACGCCACCTGCCGCTGCGGTTCGGGCACTACCGAGGTCTGCATCGTGCTCGACGCCACCAGCTCCATGGAACTCATGATCGGCACGGTCAAAGAGCAGCTCTACCGCCTGGTCGCGGCGCTGGAGGGCTCGGCCGAGACGCTCCGGGTCGGGGCCGTGGCCTACCGCACCTCCGAGGGGCCGGAGTTCGTCACCAGGAAGTTCGACCTGTCGGAGGACCGCGAGAAGCTGCTCGCCTGGATCAAGGAGATCAAGGCGATGGGCGGCGGATTCGAGGCGGTCAGCGAGGGGCTCGAGGCCTCCATCAACGGGATGAACTGGTCCAAGGGCGCCAGGAAGCTCGTCATCCTGATCGGCGACGAGGGTCCCAAGCCGGATCTCGAGGAGCGCTGCCGGGCGCTGGCCCGCCTGGCCAAGTCCCGCGGCATCGCGGTCAGCGCCATCACCTGTTCGGACACGGCCTGGCGCTACTGGCAGCTCGCTCACAACGAGGAGTGGCAGGCGCGCAAGCGCGAACTCGGCGAGGAGCGCGCCAAGGAGGAGTTCCAGCTCCGCATCTTCCAGGAGGTGGCCCGGGAGGGCGGGGGGCTGGCCGTGGCCTCGAAGGACACCAAGGAGATGCTCAAGTGGATGCTGGTCATAGCCTCCGGCGCATCCGACATGAGCAGGGACGAGGTCCGGCAGTTCCTGGCGTGGGAGCCCTCCGCGGGCGACAAGCCGCCGGGGCGCGCGCCGATGATGGCCCAGTTGCGATACTCGGGCGAGTGGGCCACGCCGCGGAACTTCGAGGCCCTGCGCACCGCGCTCGGGCGGAAGGTCCGCCTGGATTTCGACTGCGCGGTGGAGGTCGTGGCCGCCGACGACCGGGCGCTGGCCGGCAGGCCGCTCGTCTACCTGACCGGCCACGGGGACATCAAGCTCGACCCGGTGGAGAAGGGTGCCCTGAAGCGTTACCTCGAGCGGGGCGGGCTGCTCTGGGCCGACGCCTGCTGCGGCCGCAAGGAGTTCGACGCCTCCTTCCGGAAGCTCATGGCCGAACTCTTCCCCGGGGAGAAGCTCGCGGAGCTCGCCGCCGACGACCCGCTGTACCGTTCCGGCTATGCCATCGACAAGGTGCGCTATGCCGAGAAACCGCGCACCGCGGGCACCGCGTTCGCTTTGAGGCCTCCGCGGCTCGAGGGCGTGCGCATCGGCAAGCGCCTGGCCGTGGTCTACTCGCGGGACTCGCTGGGCTGCGGCTGGGCTGCGTATCCGCTGGGGCGGCCGTGCCAGCTGGCCGACGAGGACGCGCTCAGGCTCTCCATCAACATCCTTCTCTACGCCATGACGGGCAGCTGAGTGGACGTCGTGGACGTCGTGGACGTCGTGGACTGGATGGACTCAGCGCGGTAGAGCCTGGCCTCCCTGGCCGCGTCGTCCACTGAATCCACGAAGTCCACGGCGTCCACCGCGCCACGCCCCAGTCCACCGTTGACGTCCTTCCCATCTGCCCTATGATGCCGCCAGGAACGAAGCCTCCGGGAGAAACCCCATGGACGTTCATTCTGCCATCGTCGCCCGCCGTTCGATCCGCGCCTATCAGGACAAGCCCGTGCCGGAGGAAGCGCTCCGGCGGGTGCTCGAAGCCGCGCGGCTGGCGCCCAGCGCCAGGAACCGCCAGGAGTGGCGCTTCATCGTCGTCCGCGACGCCGCCAGGCGCCGGGCGCTGGCCAGGGCGGCCAAGGGGCAGATGTTCGTTGCCCAGGCGCCGGTCTGTCTGGCCTTCTGCGCCACCGAGGACGCCTATGTGATGTCCTGCGGCCAGAAGGCCGGCACGGTCGATGCGTCGATCGCGATGGCCTACGCAACCCTCGCGGCCGTGGCCGAGGGGCTGGGCACCTGCTGGCTGGGGGCCTTCCTGGAGCCGGAGGTCAAGGAGATCCTGGGGGTCCCCGGCGAAGCCCGGGTGGTGGGCATGACCCCGCTGGGCTATCCGGCGGAGGAGCCGGCGGCGCGTCCGCGGCGGCCAATGGAAGAAGTCGTCGGTTTCGAACAGTGGTGAGGCGGGAGGACGGCGGCCCTTGGCTCTGAAACAGATACCTCTCGGCGACACCGGCCTGCTGGTCAGCGAATTGGTCTTCGGCGCCCTGCCGGGCGGTCCCATCCAGAAGGGGATGAGCCCGGCGGAGCTCGCCCCGGTGATCGCCCGATGCATCCGCGGCGGCGTCACGCTCATCGACGGCGCGCACGTCTACCGGACCTGGCCGCACGTGGCCGAGGCCTTCCGGCTGGTCGGGCCGGAGGCGGCCGCGCGCGTGGCCGTCGCCACCAAGAGCGCCTCGAGCGACCCGGTCGAGTTCCGCGGGCAGCTCGAAGAGTGTCTGGCTGTCCTCGAGCGGCCTCGCGCGGACATCCTCTTCATTCACGGCGCCCGGAACGACTTCTCGCTCGACAAGTACGGCCGGGTCATCGAGGAGCTCGGCCGGCTCAAGGCGGATGGCCGAATCCGGCACGGAGCACTGAGCACCCACCGGGTGGCGGCCTGCCGGGGAGCGCTGGCCGTCCCGGAGATCGAGGTGGTCATGCCCATCGCCAACCTGGCCGGGATGGGCATCGCCGACGGGAGTCTGGACGAGATGCTCTCTGCCGTCGCCGAGCTGCGCGCGGCCGGCCGGGGCCTGGTGCTCATGAAGGCGCTGGCCGGCGGGGCGCTCATCGCCAGGCGCGAAGAGGCGCTCCGCTGGGCCCGGGAGCGCTCCGGCTGCCACGCGGTGGCCCTGGGCATGGTCTCGGAAGCGGAGGCCGGGTACAACCTGGCGCTCTTCGGCGGCGAGGCCCTGCCGGCGGACGGCCCGGGCCGCGGGGCGCTGGCCGCCAAGCGGCTCACCATCCTGCGCAAGGTCTGCAAGCGCTGCGGGGCCTGCGTGGAGAAGTGCCCCACCGGCGCCATGCGCGTGGGTCCGGAGTGCGCCGAGCCAGATCCGGCGAAGTGCGTCCTCTGCGGCTACTGCATTCCGGCCTGCGAGCATTTCTGCATCAGGATGGTCTGACCGTGTCCGGCGGCGCCGGCCGCAGGACGGCGGTCCTGGCTCTCCTGGCCTGCTCGGTCTTCTGGGGGAGCAGCTTCTCGACCATCAAGATCTGCGGAGACATCCTGAACTCGGGCGCGGCAGTCGGGACCAATCCGGCCTTCGGGCCGCTGCTGGTGACGGCCCTGCGCTTCACCGTGTCTCTGCCGCTCCTGCTCCTGTTCTGGAAGGGGGCCCGGGACTGCCTGCCGCGGCGCGGAGACATGGGTCCGCTTCTCAGGGTGTCCCTGCCCATGTCCGTGGCGTTCATGGTCCAGGCGGCGGGTCTGAGTTGGACCACGGCGACGCTCTCGGCCTTCCTGACCAACCTCACCGTCTTCGTCACCCCGGGGCTGGAGAGGGTGCTGCTTGGCCGGCGGATCACCAGGCGCCTGCTGGCCGCCGTGGGTCTGGCCGTGGCCGGCACCATGCTGATGACCCTGTGCAGGCCGGCGGCCGCCGGCTCCTCGGTGGCCGGGTTCGGCATCGGAGAGATCCTGACGCTGATTTGCGCCGTGGCCTTCGCCTTCCAGATCCTCTGGACCGGGGAATCGGCGGAGCGGCTGGGTCCCGGGCGGCTGACCGTGGGGAGCTTCGCGTTGCTGGCCGCCGCGAGTTGGGTCGCTGTCCTGGCCGCCTGGCCGGCCCAGGTTCCCGGTGCGCTCCTGGCGGCGGTCGTCGACCGGCGCTTCCTGGTCTGGTTCGCGGTGATGACGGTGCTCGCAACCGCCCTGGCCATGGTTCTGATGAACGTCTTCCAGCGCCGGGTGCGCCCAACGGAGGCGGCCGTCGTCTATACCACCGAACCGGTCATCGCAGGCGTCTTTGCCTGGGTCCTGCGCGGACCGAAGGAGGCTCTGGGGCTATATGGCCTGATCGGGGCCGCGTTGATGATCGTCGCCGACCTGCTAGCCGCGATCAGGACCAAGAAGGAGTAGGCGGCGGCGGCGGTCCCCGACGATTCACCACCGAGGCACCAAGACACCAAGAGCTGCTGAGAATTGTGCAGGCTTGATACGCGGCGGAAGTCGTCATGGGATGGATGACTCCCGCCGCGTACGGGAAGGCGTTCGTTGTTCTTGGTGTCTTTGTGTCTTGGTGGTGAATGTCGTTGTTGTCTTACCGCGCGTGCCGCTCGTACCAGAACATGGTCTCGACCGGGGCGTAGGCGTCGGTCAGTACCGGCGTCTCGGCGGAGGCGACGGGCTTGGTGATCGCCAGGCGATTGGCGGCGTGGTAGGCCAGGTCCAGGTCCTTGGCCTTGGGATAGCGCGCGACCAAGTCCCTGGCCGCGGCCGTCAGGGCGGCGGTGGTGAGCCGCTCGCCCTTGCGGGCGGGGGCCACCAGAAGCAGGTTCCGGTTGCCGGTGCGGTAGCGCAGCGTGCCCTGCTCGTTCTCCCAGATGGACGGGAAGATGTAGATGTTCTCGAAGTGCTCGGAGATGGTCAGGTACTCCGAGCGGTAGAAACGGCTCATGGGCCCGTCGATCGGCGAGATGATGTTGCTGACCAGCACGCCGTCGTCCGCCAGGCGCTCGCGCACCTGGGCGATGAACTCGGTGGTGACCAGGTGCGCGGGGATCTGCCCGCCTCCGGAATAGGCGTCGAGCAGTATCAGATCGTACTTCGGGAAGCGTCCGCGCCCGTGGCGGATGAACTGCCTGGCGTCCTCCACGTAGGCGCAGTAGGGCGCGTTCGCGGCTGCGTGGTCGCCGTCGCGGAGGCCGAAGTGCTCGCGGGCGACTTCCAGCACCACGGGGTCGATCTCCACCACGTCCACGCGCATGTCCGGGCCGTAGATGTCGCAGAACTGGCGGGGGACCGAGCCTCCGCCGAGGCCCACGACCAGCACGCGCCGGGCTCCGGGGTTGAGGGCCATGCCCATGTGCAGGATTTTGGTGTAGGTGGTCGCCGGTGGTTGGCCGGGCTGATTGAGGTACAGCGAACTCTCCGTCAGGTTGCTGAAGCGCATCTCCTGGACGGCCTGCGGGTCCAGGTCGGTGGCCAGCTTGAGGATCTCGCGGGAGACGCGCATGGTGGGCAGACGGTCCGTTCTTCCGGCCAGATCGATGTACGGTCCCATGTCCGGCGCGAAAGGCATGCGGGCCAGGGCCGGCTTCATTCCGGTCAGCAGTCCGTCCGCGACGGCGACCGGGCTGAACGAGCGCACGACCGTGATGATGTGGTAGGCGCTCTCGTACTCGTGAGTGACGTACTGCCAGCAGTTGGCCCGGTTCTGCAGGGAAATGCCTTCGAACGGGCGGAGCGCCCCGGGGGGGAGCAGCGGACAGAAGAAGTAGCCGAGGAGCAGCGGGCAGCCCAGGAACAGGCCGGCCGCAGTGGTCGCCCGGCGGCCCCGCGGGGCGCCGCGGGCGGCGAAGTGCGCGGCCAGCGCCATGATCGCCACGGCCATCAGCAGGGCTCCCAGGATGTAGAGGATCCGGTTGGTGCGCATGGCGGGAATGAGCACGAAGGTCGTGCCCAGGGTGCCGAGCAGGCTGCCGATGGTGGACAGGGCATAGAGCCTCCCGGCCACGTTGCCCATGCCGGCGATGGCGCGCGCCTGGAGGCGCACCGCGAATGGCGAGATCGCGCCGAGGAAGAGGCTCGGCGGGAAGTACAGCAGCAGCGATGCCGCCAGGGGACCGCCTCCCGGTCCCAGATTCTTTTCGCTGATCGCGCTGCACAGCCACGGGGCCATGTGTGTCAGGACGATGACCATGGCGCCGGCTATGCCCACGATGCCGGCGAGCCAGGCCAGTGACGGCCGGCGATCGGCGAGGAGACCTCCGAGGAGATAGCCGGCGGCCAGCGCGGCCATGAAGATGCTGATGATGCTGCCCCAGACGTACACCGAGCTGCCGAAGTCGCTCCAGAGCACCCGGGCGCCGACCATCTCCAGGCTCATGATCGACGCTCCGCAGATGAAGACCAGAAAATGCAGCGCCCAGGACTGCAGGCGCTCGGCGCCGCCGGAGGAGACTATCGGGCCACCGGGGGTGCCTGCCGGCAGCGGGGTTTCGCCCCGGGACTTCTCGGCCCAGTCGCGGTTCTCTGTCTTGGACGTTGGCATTGAAGATCTTCCTCTTTCCGAAGGAATCAGCCGGCGCGGGCCGGGAGGACGCCCATCGCGGCCAGCTCCCGGATTATCTCCTCTACGGGCAGTCCGACAACGTTAGAAAAGCTGCCCTCGACGATGCGCACGTAGCGGTCGGTGCCGTCCTCCTGGATGCGGTAGGCCCCGGCGGCGCCCGTCGCGGCTCCCGAGGCCACATAGGCGCGGATCTCAGCGTCGCTCATCGGCGCCATCTCCACGCTGGAGGAGGCGGTGAACTCCCGGCAGCGCAGGGAGGGCAGCGCCAGAAGCACCGCCCCGGTCAGGACCCGGTGGCGCGATCCGGCCAGTCTCCGGAGTATGGCCTCCGATTCCGCGTCGTCGCCGCCCTTGCCGATCACCTCTCCGGCGGACGAGACGGTGACGGTGTCGGCCCCTAATACCACGCACCCGCCGGGGGCGCCGCCGGCCGCCGCGGACGACGAAGCCACCGCACGGGCCTTGGCGCGGGCCGCGGCCAGGACCAGTTCCTCGGGCGGGGCCCCGCGTCCGCGGGCCTCGCGCAGAGCGGCCCCTTCGACGGCATCGGGCGCCACCGCGACCTCGAAGGCCAGCCCGGCGGCGCGCAGCAGCGCGGCGCGGGCTTTCGAGGCGGAGGCCAGGATCAACCTGGGGGCGGTCATCGCGGCAGGCCGAACCGGTCGGACTTGCGGTGGCGGTCGTCGTGGACTTCGGCGAGCGCCTCGGCGGTGGTCACCGTCGTGCCGGCGGCCATGTCGCCCAGGCGGCGGCTGAGCCTGCTGGCCGCCATCAGGAGCAGCCCGGGCATCGGGAAGAAGCCCAGTTCGTCCACCAGGCGCAGGAGGTTGCGGATCAGGGCGGCCCGCGCCGAGGGCCGATGGCCGGAGTCGTCGGAGAGGCGCAGGCCGAACAGGAGCTTTCCGGGGGTGGCTCCCCAGCGGGCCTCGAAGACCCAGCCGTAGACCAGGAAGAGGAGGCGGTACGTGCCGAGCGCCAGGAGCAGCAGCCGGGCGTCGCGGAAGAGCGCCGCCATGGTCAGTCCGCTGCCGTGCACGACCGCGTAGAGCACCAGTCCCAGGAGGAGGTTGTCGACGAGCCAGGCCGCGCCCCGGGGCAGGAGCGGGGCGGGGCGGGGCTGGGCCGGCGGCAGCGGAAAGAATCTCCTGCGCCGGACGGCCAGCATGCCCAGCCCCGAGCCGACCAGCAGGGAAGCCAGGAAGAGCCCGGGGATCAGCGCCAGCTGGGGCGAGAGCATCTCCACGGGCAGGCGAGCCGATTGGCTCCAGGGCCCGGACGATCCCTCCGGCCCGATGGGGGCCGCCTGGACGCCCAGGACCCCGTTGCCTCCGCGCAGGGAGAGGACCTCGGCCGGGCCCTCTTCGCCCGGCGCCGGCCGGGTGAGCATGGCCGGCGCCAGGAGCACGTTGAGCGACTCCCGCCAGGTGGCGCCGGTGGCCGGCAGGTCGGTCCAGCCGGAGTCGTCCAGTCGGTATAGCACGAGCGGCGAGCGGTGGGGAAGCAGCGCCGGCCGGCCGGGGTCGGGCAGTCCTCCGGCCGCGACCAGCACGCCTCTGCCCCCGGGATCGGCAGCTGCGGCGAAGCCGCCGCGGCCGATGTCGCGGGCCGGCAGCGCGGTCCATTCGCCGTCGCGCCAGCTGGCCGAGAAGGTTTCGGGGAAGGCCCGGCCGTCGGCGGCCCGCTTGCGCCAGAGGAGCCAGAGGCGGTCTCCGGCACTGACCGCGTTCATCTGCGTGACCTCGGTGCCGAGGAACAATCCGCCGGGGACCGCCTCCCACGAGTCGTTTCCCGGTAGGCGGCGCCGGCAGACCAGTTCGGAGCCGTCGACTCCGAACACCCAGAGCGCCTTCTCGTGTGCCGCGGCCGCCTGGACCTCGAAGCCGGCAGGCGCGGCCACCACTCGAGAGGAGAGGTCCTCTCCGTCGGGACGGAGCGGAGAACAGATGGTCGGATAGAAGAGCCAGAGCTCGCCCTCCCACGCCGCGGCGGCGCGCGCCGCGCCGGCCCGGTCGGCCATGCGCTGCCATTGGCCGGCGCCGCCTGACCTGTTGCGGAAGATGAGCGTGCGCCGGTCGTCCTCTCCGTCGAGGGAGTAGGTGCTCAGAACCAGGTAGACCTCCCGGCCGTCCTGGAGCAGGATGGGCCGGAGATAGCCCATGCAGCCGGAGAGTCCCAGAAGCAGAGCGATCGCGGCGGCCAGCCGGCGCGCGAGGTCCACCGCCATCCGGGCTACTCCTCGAGCGGCGAGCGGCCGGCGGGCTTGAGCTTGCCGAAGAGCAGCGCGGCGGCCGCGTCCATGCCGGGCGGCATGGACGAGTGCGTGACCACCAGGGTTCCGGCCTCCGGCAGGAAGCGGTCGTCGTAGGTGTTGTTGGAGACGGCCACCACCCTGCGCCCGGCGGCGACCAGCCGGCGGATCATCTCGTGGCTGGTGGCCGGGCCGCGCCAGACCTGGTTGAAGGCCACCACCACGTCGAAGTCCGCCGAGCGCCGGACGGCGTGCTCGATGGCCTCGAGCGTCGCGGGGACCGCGAACTCGACGAGGGCGGCGCGCGGGGAGAACTTCCTCACGGCCTGGTAGAGCCACTGCGGCGAGTACCAGCGATCGTTGCCCTTCTCGTGGTACTCCATGCGGATGGGCACGAGCACCATGACGCGGGGGTTGCCGGTCAGGGGCAGGAGCCTGCCCCGGTCGCGCACCACCATCGTGGCCCGGCGCGCGGCTTCCCGGACGAGGCGGACGGTGCCCGGGTCGCGAACGGCCTTCTCGGCGAGGGCCGGCCTGGCCTGGCGCTCGGCGAAGATGTCGAAGGCCAGCTTCATGGACAGGATCCGTCGCACCGACTCGTTCAGTTGGGACTCGCTGATGCGCCCCTTCTGCACGAACGACTTGATGGCCGCGAAGCTGGCCTCGGGGATGCCCTTGAAATCCTTGACCAGGACGAGGTCGTTGCCAGCCTCGATGGCCCGGGCGCAGCCCTCGGGCGTCGGGCAGATGGCCACCAGTCCGCCCATGCCCATGGCGTCGGTGGTGACGACGCCGTTGAAGCCCAGTTCGCCGCGGAGCACGCCGGTGATGATCTTCCGGGAGATCGAGGCCGGCAGCTTGGATTCGTCGAGCGCCGGGTAGGCGTTGTGGGCCGACATGATCGCCGGCAGGCCGTCGGCGATGCAATCGCGGTAGGGCAGGAGCTCGACGGCGTCCAGGCGCGAGCGCAGGACGTCGAGCACCGGCAGGCAGTGGTGGGCGTCTACGGCGCTGTCGCCGCGGCCCGGGAAGTGCTTGCCGGTGGCGACGACCCCGCCGTCGCGCAGTCCGCGGACGAAAGCCACGCCGTGCCGGGCGCAGACTTCCGGGGAGTTGGAGAAGCTGCGGCAGCCGATCTCGGGATTGCGCGGGTCCATGTTAACGTCCAGCACCGGGGAGTGGATCATGTGGATGCCCACGGCCCGGAGCTGGCGGGCCACCGCGCGGGCGCAGCGCCGGGTGAACTCCGGCGAGCCGGCCGCGGCCAGGCCCATCTGGCTGGGGAAGAAGTTGACGCCGCCGTGGAGGTAGTCCACGGAGAGGTCTCCCTCCTGGTCGGTGACCATGTGCAGGGGCAGCCCCAGGGGTCGGGCGGTGGCGATGCCCTGCAGTTCGTTGAGCACCTCGGCGTACTGCGCCGGGGTGTTGTACGGGGCCAGCCGCCTGACCAGGTCGTGGCTGCCCGAGGTGTTCACGTGCGGGGTGACGCGCAGTCCGCCGCAGTGGAGCTTCTCGATGAGATCGACGACCTCGCTGGTGACCACCGTGCCGTAAAAGGCCAGGGTCATGCACTGGCCGACCTTCTGGTCAAGGTTCATCTTGCGGACGACGCCGTCCACGTCGGCCAGGGTGCGGACGGGGGCAGGCTTCTTGCTCACGCGGGTTCTCCTTGTATTGCCGATGAGTGCGAGACCGGGGCCATTCTAGTCCCGGGGTGGGGACTGGCAAGTGACTGGGCGCGGGACCCGGACGGTCAGCCCGGCTCGAGATCGAGGCTGCCGGAGGCGGCCACCACGCGGCGGCCGGAAGCGCACGCGAGGATCAGGCCGCCGGTCTCGCCGAGCCCGACGAGAGACCCGGACAGCGGACCGCCGGGGCACCCGGAGACGCGGACCGTGCGGTCCCGCCATGCGAGCCGTCGATCGGCCTCGGCCCGCAGCAAGTCCCAGTCGGACGGGCAGTCCCTGCCGTGACCCAGAAGAGCTCCCAGTTCGATGAGGACGGCAGCCAGCAGGGCGCGCCGGTCGACGGCCAGTCCGGCGGCGGCCAGGCTGGTGGCGCTGGCGCGGAGTTCGGGCGGGAAGTCGTTCCGGTCCTGGGCGACGTTCAGGCCCAGGCCGAGCACGGCGACGCCCCGGCGCACCTCCACCAGAATGCCGCCCAGCTTCAGGCCGTCGAGCAGCAGGTCGTTGGGCCACTTTATCTCCACGGCGGCGGACGGGGCGACCGTCGCGACCGCGCGGGCGGAGGCCACGGCCCCGGCCAGCGCGAGGCGGCCGGTGCGGCCGATGGGCGGGGCCGGGCGGACGAGCACGGAGAGCAGCAGGGATGTCGCGGCCGGGGCCGTCCAGGAGGAGGATCGCCGGCCCCGTCCGTCGGTCTGGTGTTCGGCCAGGAATGCCGAGCCGTGCACGGCGCCGCGCGCGGCGGCATGGAAGGCCTCGTCCTGGGTGGAGCCGGTCTCCGGGAAGTACCCCAGCCAGGCGCGCCCGGCCGCGCCCGGAGGCAGGGCCGAGGCCCAGCGGGCGGCTTCTCCGGGACCCTCCGGGAAGAGGACGCCGGGTTTCGTCTCGGGGCGGCGCCGGGCGGAGCTCATCGGCGGCTAACGGCCGGAGCGCAGGCGCTTGAGGTCCTTGCGGACCCCGGCCAGGAATTCGGCCGTCGGAAAGTTGCCTCCCGGGCAGATGTCGGGCTTCACCTGGCAGTGGCGAAGGATGCAGTCCGGCTCGAGGTTCAGCTTGAGCAGCAGGTAGACGGCCAGGAAGCGGAGGCTTTCCATCTGTTCGGGGGAGGGTTCGCACGGCTCCGGCGGCTCGCCGCTGCGGCGCAGCCGCTTCCACTCCGAGGCCAGTTCGTCCCGGCTGGAGAAGTTGCCGATCAGGCAGATGCCCACGGCCTGCTGGTTGTAGAGGACCACCCCGGCGTGGGCGCCTTCCTCCTGGTCCGTCCACCGGAAGGTTTCGCGGACCTCCCCGTCGCCGGCGCCCTGGCCATTGCCGATGACGAAGTCGTAGCCGATGCCCTTCCAACTGGGGCCGCGCTTGCGGTGGCCCCGGTCGATGATCTCGACCGAGCCGCTGTCCGCCGCCGAATGATGGATGAGCAGGTACTTCCATGGGAGCATGCGGGCCTTGACCGGCCAGTGGTAGTCGCCGTAGGCGAGGATGCCCTCGGCGTCGAGCCGGCGGCGCAGGTCGGCCGCCCGTCCGACCTGGCTCTGGTCCCCGGGCCCGGTGCGCCCCGCGAGCAGGTCCTCGGGAGCGACCGCCTCGACCAGGACTTCCTCGATGAATCCGGGATAGCGGATCATGGCCTGTTCCATGATCCGGTTCTCCAGTTGCGCGGTGGCGTCGCGGCTGAGCCGCTCCGCCGACGGCACGTAGCGTACCTCCAGGGCCAGTCGCCCGTTGCGGGGAGCGAGGTGCACCCGGGCGGGGTGGTCGACCTGGGACTCGACGTGGGCGGCGACCTGGCGCAGCAGGTCCCCGTCCAGGGGCATGCTGGTCGTGCCGGCGACGGCCAGGAAGACCACGACCGAGGCGCACATGGCCATGAGGAAGGTCATGCGCAGGCGAAGCAGTGCGTCGGTCACGGGGGCGTTCTCCCGAGGGTCGGGACAGTGGGCTTCGCCCCCGGACGGGCGGAAGGGCCTCGCCGGAGAACCTCCGCCAAGGTGTCGATTGCTGGCGTGGGCATGGTATTCATCTTTATCGTCGCTTGAGCCGGTCGCATAAGGGAACCCGGAGGTTCCGGACGGGAATTCCCGGCGGGATGTAGTCCTCGGAACGCTCCGGAAACGGAGCGGGAGAGAGGGCCGGGGAGGGCGGGGCACTCACCTTCGAGCGGGTCTGCGGCGGCGCGGGGCCAGCACCCGCGCCACGGGCGGAGGTACGAGGCCGGTCACGTCGCGGCCCATGGCGGCCACCTCCTTGACCAGTCCGGAGTTGAGGGCCGCCAGTTCCGGGCTGGCCAGGACGAAGACCGTCTCGACGCCGGGTTCCAGCCGGCGGTTGAAGAGCGCCATCTGGAACTCGTAGTCGAAGTCCGAGAAGCTGCGCAGCCCGCGCACGACGACCCGGGCCCGGCGCGACTTCAGGAAGTCGACCAGCGCGCCGTCGAAGCCCTCGACCTTCACTCCGCGCAGTCCCGCCACGCTGTCCCGGATCATCCTGGTGCGGTCGGGCAGCGAGAACTTGGGGTGCTTCTTGCCGCCGGCGGCCACCGCCACGGTCAGGCCGCCGAAGAGCGACAGCGCCCGGCGGACCACATCCAGGTGGCCGTTGGTGAACGGGTCGAAGGTCCCGGGGTAGACGGCGCGCATGGCAGGCTCCTCCACGAACCGCCCCATGATAGCGGTCCGGGGCGGTGGGGCAAGGGCGTGCGGCGTCACGGCGAGCGCCACTGCATGGAGCTCGAGAGCACGAGCGCTGCCGAGCCCAGCGGTCTGTACTGGCCGCGCGTCAACCTCCAGCAGTCGGAGGGGCCGGAGCACTCCAAGGCGACCATGTGCCGGACGGAACGGTACAAGTACGTGCGGAGGCTCTACGAAAGCGACGAGCTCTACGACCTGCGGGAGGATCCCGGGGAGCTGGCCAACCGCATCGACGATCCCGCGCTGGCCGGGGTCCTGGCGGAAATGAAGGAGCGCATGCTCGACTTCTACCATCGGACCTCCGATGTCGTGCCGCACCGCACGGACAAGCGGTAAGCTCCGATAGATTGACAGGTTAGGTGAGTGCCGGACGCGTGGCGGCGCTGCGACCCTCGCGAGGACGGAATCCGACGGAGTTTTGGGATCCCCGTCACTTTTTTGCGAAATAGCGCTTGCTTCGGTGCGGCTGGGTGGTTAGATTTCTTACTGACTGACCGGTCAGTCAGTTAAGATCGGACTGCAGGGAGGGTGCCCGGTGTCTCCCAAGAGAAGCTCCCTCATGGCGGTGGTTGTGTTGGTGGCCGTGGCCGCCGCGGCGCTCTGGCTCGTGTCCGGACGTCGCTCCCAGACGGAGGCACAAGACCAGGCTCCGGCCACCGCCAAGGTCGAGCGCGGCACCGTCCGGCAGGCGGTGGCCTCCACCGGGCGGGTGATATCGAACCTGGACGTGGACATCAAGTGTCGGGCCTCGGGCGAAGTCGTCAAGCTGCCCTTCGAGGTCAGCAGCCGCGTCAAGGCCGGGGACCTGCTCTTCGAGCTCGACCCCACGGACATGGAGCGCAACGTGAGCCGGGCGAGAGCGGCCATGGCCGAGGCCGACGCGCGGGCCAGGTACGCGCGGGTGAAGGCCAACCGGCTCAAGGAGATCACGGACAAGAACCTCTCGTCCAAAGACGAGTACGATGCGGCCGTGGCCGCCGCCCTCGAGGCCGAGGCCCAGGCCGACGCCTGTCGCATAGCCCTGGCCGACGCCGAGCAGCAGCGCAGCTACACCAGGGTCGTCTCGCCCATGGACGGAGTGGTCTCGGCGCTCAACGTGCAGAAGGGCACGATCATCGCCTCGGGCATCAACAACGTCGGCGGCGGCACGACGGTTATGACTCTCTCCGACCTGTCCCGCATCTTCGTGGTCGCGTCGGTGGACGAGAGCGACATCGGCAAGGTGGCCGTGGGCCAGCCCGTGACGGTCACCGCCGATGCCTTCCCGGGCAAGCGCTTCGACGGCAGAGTAGTGCAGCTCGCCGTGCGGGGGGTCAACTCGTCGAACGTGGTCACCTTCGACGTGAAGATCGAGGTCCTGGACGGCGGCCAGGGCGCCTCCGCCGGCGCTGGAGAACATGGCTCTCGCCGGGAGGGCGGCCCGGATCCCCGCGGTGCTTCGCGCCATCCCGGCAGTCCGGACTCCGGATCCGCGGCCGAAGGCCGGCGGCGCGCCGGCGAAAGCGGCGGGGCGGAGGCTCCGTCTGGCGCGGGGGCCAGCCCCAAGTCGTTGCTGAAGCCCGAGATGACCGCCAACGTGGAGATCGTCGCGGCCGAGAGGACCGGGGTCCTGACCGTGCCGGCGGAAGCGGTGGCCCGCCAGGGCGGCAGGCACGTCGTCGAGGTCGTCAGGGCCGGCGGGGCGCGCGAGACCCGTGACGTGGAGGTGGGCATCTCCGACGGCCTCAAGACCGAGGTCAAGTCGGGGCTGTCCGAGGGCGAGGCCGTGGTCCTGAAGAAGAACGCGGCCGACAGCCGCTGGAAGGCCGAGCAGGGCGGGCCGCGTCCGCCGATGATGATGGGCGGGGGCCGCCGGCATTGATCCGGACCGAGGAGTTGGTGAAGACGTACCGCCTCGGCGGGGACGAGGTCCGCGCGCTCGACGGGGTGTCGCTGGAGATCGCCGACGGCGAACTGCTGGCCGTCACCGGTCCGTCGGGCAGCGGCAAGTCCACGCTGATGAACGTGCTGGGGTGCCTGGACCGGCCGGACGCGGGGCGTTACTGGCTCGGCGGGGAGGACGTCTCGGACCTCTCGGACGACGATCTCGCCCGCGTGCGCAACCGCAGGATCGGCTTCGTCTTCCAGTCCTTCAACCTGCTTGCCAGGACGTCCGCGCTCGAGAACGTCGAACTGCCTCTGCTGTACGCCAGGGCGGAGGACTCGCGCGAGCGCGCCGCCGAGGCGCTCCGGACCGTGGGGCTGGCCGAGCGCATGAAGCACGAGCCCAGCCAGCTCTCCGGCGGGCAGTGCCAGCGCGTGGCCGTGGCCCGGGCCATCGTCACCGATCCGGCGCTGATCCTGGCCGACGAGCCCACCGGCAACCTGGACAGTCGCACCGGGCAGGAGATCCTGGCGCTCTTCGCGGACCTTAACGCCCAGGGCCGGACCGTGGTCGTCGTCACCCACGACCCGTCGGTGGCCGCCTTCTGCCGCCGCCGGGTGCACATGACCGACGGCCGGGTCGATTCGACCGGAAGCTGAGGGGGCTCGCCGACCATGCTTCTGAGCACGCTCATCAAGACGGGTACGATGCGGCCGTGGCCGCCGCCCTCGAGGCCGAGGCCCAGGCCGACGCCTGTCGCATAGCCCTGGCCGACGCCGAGCAGCAGCGCAGCTACACCAGGGTCGTCTCGCCCATGGACGGAGTGGTCTCGGCGCTCAACGTGCAGAAGGGCACGATCATCGCCTCGGGCATCAACAACGTCGGCGGCGGCACGACGGTTATGACTCTCTCCGACCTGTCCCGCATCTTCGTGGTCGCGTCGGTGGACGAGAGCGACATCGGCAAGGTGGCCGTGGGCCAGCCCGTGACGGTCACCGCCGATGCCTTCCCGGGCAAGCGCTTCGACGGCAGAGTAGTGCAGCTCGCCGTGCGGGGGGTCAACTCGTCGAACGTGGTCACCTTCGACGTGAAGATCGAGGTCCTGGACGGCGGCCAGGGCGCCTCCGCCGGCGCTGGAGAACATGGCTCTCGCCGGGAGGGCGGCCCGGATCCCCGCGGTGCTTCGCGCCATCCCGGCAGTCCGGACTCCGGATCCGCGGCCGAAGGCCGGCGGCGCGCCGGCGAAAGCGGCGGGGCGGAGGCTCCGTCTGGCGCGGGGGCCAGCCCCAAGTCGTTGCTGAAGCCCGAGATGACCGCCAACGTGGAGATCGTCGCGGCCGAGAGGACCGGGGTCCTGACCGTGCCGGCGGAAGCGGTGGCCCGCCAGGGCGGCAGGCACGTCGTCGAGGTCGTCAGGGCCGGCGGGGCGCGCGAGACCCGTGACGTGGAGGTGGGCATCTCCGACGGCCTCAAGACCGAGGTCAAGTCGGGGCTGTCCGAGGGCGAGGCCGTGGTCCTGAAGAAGAACGCGGCCGACAGCCGCTGGAAGGCCGAGCAGGGCGGGCCGCGTCCGCCGATGATGATGGGCGGGGGCCGCCGGCATTGATCCGGACCGAGGAGTTGGTGAAGACGTACCGCCTCGGCGGGGACGAGGTCCGCGCGCTCGACGGGGTGTCGCTGGAGATCGCCGACGGCGAACTGCTGGCCGTCACCGGTCCGTCGGGCAGCGGCAAGTCCACGCTGATGAACGTGCTGGGGTGCCTGGACCGGCCGGACGCGGGGCGTTACTGGCTCGGCGGGGAGGACGTCTCGGACCTCTCGGACGACGATCTCGCCCGCGTGCGCAACCGCAGGATCGGCTTCGTCTTCCAGTCCTTCAACCTGCTTGCCAGGACGTCCGCGCTCGAGAACGTCGAACTGCCTCTGCTGTACGCCAGGGCGGAGGACTCGCGCGAGCGCGCCGCCGAGGCGCTCCGGACCGTGGGGCTGGCCGAGCGCATGAAGCACGAGCCCAGCCAGCTCTCCGGCGGGCAGTGCCAGCGCGTGGCCGTGGCCCGGGCCATCGTCACCGATCCGGCGCTGATCCTGGCCGACGAGCCCACCGGCAACCTGGACAGTCGCACCGGGCAGGAGATCCTGGCGCTCTTCGCGGACCTTAACGCCCAGGGCCGGACCGTGGTCGTCGTCACCCACGACCCGTCGGTGGCCGCCTTCTGCCGCCGCCGGGTGCACATGACCGACGGCCGGGTCGATTCGACCGGAAGCTGAGGGGGCTCGCCGACCATGCTTCTGAGCACGCTCATCAAGACGGCGCTTCGCAGCCTGGGGGCGCACAAGCTGCGGACCCTCCTGGCCATGCTCGGGATCATCATCGGCGTCGCCGCGGTCATCGCCATGATGGAGCTGGGGGCCGGGGCCCGGCGGCAGATCCTCGACAACTTCTCGTCCATGGGCACGAATCTGCTCATTGTCCAGCCGGGTCAGCGGGGAATGCGCGGGGTGATGAGCGGCAGCCAGCAGAACCTGACTCTCGAGGACGCTCTGGCCGTGGTTCGGGAGGTCAAGGGCGTCAGCATGGTTGCGCCGGTGGTGGGCGGCAGCGCCCAGGTCAAGTACGGCAACCGGAACAGCCGGGTTACGGTGACCGGCTCGTCGGTCACGTATCTGCCCATGCGCGGCTTCGAAGTCGAGAAGGGGCGGGCCTTTCTCGAGCAGGAGGCCGACCGGCAGGCGCGCGTGGCGATCATCGGTCCGGTGACCGCGGAGAACCTCTTCGGGACGGACGATCCGGTGGGCCAGGCCATCAAGGTCAAGGGCATCAACTTCCAGGTGATCGGCGTCCTGCGCGCCAAGGGCAGCCAGGGCTGGTTCAATCCCGACGATCAGATCCTCGTGCCCTACAGCACGGCCATGAAGCAGCTTTTCGGCCTGGCCTATCTGCGCGAAATCGACGTCAACGCCGTCGAGGGCGCGGACCTGAGCGGCGTAAGCGCCGACATCTCCGCGTTGCTGCGCAGGCGCCACCGTCTGCAGCCCGGGGCCGAGGAGGATTTCCATATCTTCAACCAGGCCGAGCTCCTGGCCAACGTCTCTAGCGCCACCCGCACCTTCACCATTCTGCTCGGCGGCATAGCCGGCATTTCGCTTCTGGTCGGGGGCATCGGCATAATGAACATCATGCTGGTCACGGTGACCGAGCGGACGCGGGAGATCGGCATTCGCAAGGCCATCGGCGCCCGGCGACGCGACATACTCGGACAGTTCCTCCTGGAGTCGGTGGTGTTGACCAGCCTGGGCGGGGCCGTCGGCTGCCTGGGGGGGACGGGGTTGGCCGCCTTGATCGGCAAGGCCACGGACTTCGCGACGCAGACGGACGTGGTCAGCATCGTCCTGGCACTGGCATTCTCGGGCGGGGTGGGTATCTTCTTCGGTTTCTACCCGGCATTCCGGGCGGCCCAGCTGCATCCCATCGAAGCCCTTCGCTACGAGTGAGGAGGAGCGCGATCATGACAGCCCCCAGGGCCAGGCGCACCCGCGACGCAGCCGCGTCCCGCGAGGCCATTCTGGAGGCCGCCGAGAAGGCCTTCGCCCAGCACGGCTTCCACGGGGCGCGGGTCGAGAACATCGCCAAGGCGGCGGGGGTGGCCAAGGGCACCGTCTTCCTGCACTTCCAGGACAAGGAGAACCTGCTCTTCGCGCTCGCCGAGCACCGGGCGCGGACCTTCCAGAACCTGTACGCCAGCCTGGAGCAGCCGGGGCTCTCCGCCCGGGAGCGCCTGGAGGGACTGCTGGACGTCCACAAGTGGATGCGCGAGGACGTGCTGGACTTCCGCCGGATGATGATCGGCATGTGGATGACGCTGCCGGCCGGGCTGCGCGCCCGCCTTCAGGAGATGGTTCGCCGGACCCACCTGGAGATGCGCGAGCGGGTCACCGTGCTCTACCGTGAGTTCCTGGGCGCCGACGGGTTGGATGGCTCGTGCGCGGAGGAGCTGGCGGCGGCCATGCTGGCCTGCGTCGACGGCCTCAGCATCCGCCTGCGCATGCCCTCGCCCGTGCCCAGCATGGAGTCGGTGACCCGGGCGGCCAGACTGATTTTCGTGGACAACCTCGAGCGCCGGGCCGCGGCGGCCCGCGACCAGGGAAGAAGGAACCGCAAGCCATGAAGAACCTCAAGACGAGCAGCCTCGGAGCAGCCTGTCTGATCGCGTCCTTGCTGGCGGCCCCGGCCCCGGCCGGGGAGGCGCCCGCCCCGGCGGCGCCGGCCAGTCCCCCCCCGCCGGAGAAGAAGGCTCCGGCGGCCGTTGCGGAGACTGGCGGGGCGGCGGCCGCGCCGACCGTACGGGTCACGCTGGAGGAGGCGGTGCGCATGGCCCTGGCCTCGGCCGAGCGGATCGGGGCGGCCCGGGCCAGCCTGGAGCGCTCCGATGCCGCGGTGCTGGAGGCTTATTCGGGCATCCTGCCCAGCGTCTCCGCCTCGGGGAGCCTCGCGCGCAGCAAGCGCGAGATCCAGACGGTCAACGGCATCCAGACGCCGGCCAGCCGCTATGCCAACCTCTACAGCGGGACGGTGCAGCTGAGCCAGCCGCTCTTCACGGGCGGGGCGGTGTACTACGGTGTCAAGGCGGCGCGCAGCCGCAGGGGGGCGGCGTCCGAGGACGTGCGCACCGCGTCGCAGACCACGATCTTCAACGCCGCGCAGGACTACTATAACGCAGTGCTCAACCGCGAGGTTCTGGCCGTCGTCAGGAACAGCTATGAACTGGCCAAGAGCCACTTCAAGGACGTGCAGGCCCGCGAGGCGGCCGGCACGGCCTCCAAGTTCGACGTGCTCCGCGCCAAGGTGGCCATGCAGAACCAGGAGGCGCAGGTGATCAGCGCCGAGAACGACGCGCGGCTCTCGGTGGCCACGCTGCTGCGCGAGATCGGGATGCCCCAGGACACCCGGCTGGAACTGGTCACCGAGTTCGGCGCGGTGGGCGCCACCCCGCGGGTGGAAGAGGCGTTGCGCACGGCGCTGGCCAACCGTCCGGAACTGGCCTCGGCGGAACTGACCGCCAGGGCGCAGCGCAATTCGGTGTCGGCGGCCCGTTCCGGATACCTGCCCAAGTTGTCCGGCTCGGCGGCGTGGGGCGGCACCTCGACCGACGACCCGCTCCTGGACGACAACTTCGTCGAGAGCGGCAGCCTGGGCGTCCAGGTCCAATGGAACGTCTTCGACGGCGCGCTGACCAGGGCCAGGGTGGCCGAGGCCCGGGCCGATCTGGAGCGCCTGCAGTGGCAGGAGCGCGGACTGCGCAAGGACGTTGAACTCCAGGTCAGGCAGGCGGTGCTGAATCTGGAGAGCGCGCGGACGTTCATAGAGAGCCAGGGCGCCAACGTCGAGGAGGCCGCCGAGGCCCTGCGGCTGGCCGAGGCCCGTCAGAAGGCGGGGGCCGGCACCGAGCTCGACGTCCAGGACGCCAGGAATGCGCTCGAACAGGCCCGCCTGAACTACGTGCAGTCGCTAAGCCAGTACGCGACCGCCCGGCTGGCGCTCAAGCAGGCCACCGGCACGCTCGCGATGCCCGAGGAGGTTGCCAAGTGAACAGTCGCCGCCTGATCGTAGCCGTTCTGGCTCCGGCCGCGGCGCTCGTCGCGCTGCTGGCCGCGGGCGGTTGCGGAGCGGCCGACGGCGCTGCCGGCAACAAGAAACCCGGGCTGGACGAGCCCCCGCCGGTGCCGGTGACCGTCGAGGCCGTGGGCCATGCCGACGTGCGCAGGACGCTGGTGCTCTCCGGGAGCATCCGGCCCGAGAGCGAAGTGCGCCTGGTCAGCAAGGTCGCCGGCCGCGTGGAGAGCTTGGCGGCCGACACCTGCGACGAGGTCTCGGCAGCGAAGAGCCCGCCCCTGGCCGTCATCGACCACGGGCTGCAGGCGGCGGCGCTCAAGCAGGCCGAGGCCGCCAGGGCGGTGGCCTCGGTATCGCTCGCCGACCTCGAGAGAGACGTGAAGCGGGCCGAGGACCTCTCCAAGCAGGGCGTCATCAACCAGCAGTCACTGGACAAGGCCGTGGCCGCCCGGGATCTGGCCGCCAGCCAGCTGGCCCAGGCCGACGCCGCGGTGGCCATGGCCAGGGTCAGTCTGGAGGAGACCAATATCCGCGCCACCATCGACGGCACGGTGACGCACCGGTTCATCGACAAGGGCGACTTCGTGAGCCCGGGACAGCCGCTCTTCGCCGTCCAGAACCTGAGGACGGTGAAGGTGCTGGCCTCGGTAGCCCAGGCCGACCTGCCGCGGCTGACTCCGGGGAAGAGCCGCGCGCGGGTCATGGTCGAGGGCGTCGAGAAGCCCTTCGATGCATTGGTCACCAAGGTCGAGCCGGCGCTCGACCCGGCGACGCTCAGCGCGCCCATCGAGCTGCGGGTCGAGAACATGCGCCGCGAGGGGGCCGGGGGGGCGCGCGCCGATGCCGGCCCCTGGGTGCTGGCCTCGGGCATGAGCGCCCGGGTGGAGCTCGACATCGAGCGGCGCGCCGGGGCGCCGGTTCTGCCCCAGGAGGCGGTCAGGAACGACGGACAGAGGGACTTCGTGTTCGTCCCGGACATGACGGCCTTCGAGGTAGATTATGCGGTGGCCTTGCCTGAGGGCCTGCAACCTCTGGCCTTGAAGGGCCTTCCTGAAACGGACTTCGAGGGAATGAAGGTCAAGGCCGTGAAGGTGTCCGAGCCGATGTCGGTCTTTCGGAGAAAGAGCGAAGGGGAGGGCGCAAGCGGCGACAGCGCGGAGGGGACGGGCAAGGTCATGAAGGAGGAGAAGCCGCGCAGGGGCCAGCTCGTCAGCTTCCGCTTCGAGTTTCCGAAGGGCTCTGCCGCGGTCGCAAACCCCTGGAAGCCGGGGGCCGTCGTCGCCTTCGTGCCGGTCGGGCCGGGCAACAGCAAGCTCGAGCTCCTGCCGGAGGGCCTGGGTTCGGAAGCCAGCGGAGCCGCGCCGCACCGGCCGGTGCGTTTCGGTGTGAAGCGCGTCGACGTGAAGCTCGGCGCCCTGGGCGCGTCGCCCAGCGAGATGGTCCGGTTGGTCGAGTTGCTCGAGCCCATCGATCTGGTCGGCAAGCGGGTCGTCATGCGGGGCGTCAGCCGGGTTACTGACGGCGCGCGGGTGCAGCTCATCGGGGACAAGCCCGTTGCCGGGTCCGACGGAAAGGCGCCGTCCCGGGAAGACGGCGGCAAAGGGCCGGCGCGGTGAGACTCCCCGAATTCTCCACGCGCCGTCCGGTCCTGGTGACCATGGCCTTTATGGCCGTGGTGGTCTTCGGGCTGGTCAGCCTGAAGATGCTGCCGCGGGACCTCTTCCCTGAGATCGAGCCGCCGGCCATAAGCGTGATGACCGCCTGGCCGGGGGCCAGCGCGGAGGACGTCGAGAACAAGGTGACCCGCATCGTCGAGAACAACCTCTCGATCGTCTCGAACCTCAAGAAACTGACCTCGACCTCGGCGGAGGGGGCCAGCGCCGTCACCTGCGAGTTCGAGTGGGGCACCAACCTGGACGAGGCCTCCAACGACATTCGCGACCGGCTGGAGTTCGCCAAGCGACTGCTGCCCGACGACGCCGAGACCCCGATCATCTTCAAGTTCAACACCGCCATGTTTCCCATCGCGGTCTTCGGGGCCACCGCCGACGAGAGCTACTCCCAGCTGAACCGAATCATCGATAAGGAGGTCGGCGACCAACTTAAGCGGGTCAAGGGCGTGGGCTCGGTGTCGGTCTTCGGCGGGCTGGTGCGGCAGATCAACGTGGATCTGGATCGCTCGCGGCTCCAGGCCGCGGGGCTCGCCCCCGCCGACGTGGCCGCGCGGATAGCCGCGGAAAATTACACGCTGCCGGGCGGGTCGGTGAAGGTGGGGCTGCGCGAGTACATGCTGCGCGTGCCCGGTGAGTTCTCCAAGGTCGACGAAATCTCCGGGACGGTCATCAAGGCCAGCGGCCCGAACGTGTTGCGCCTCTCCGACCTCGGCCGGGTGACCGATGGCTTCGAGGAACAGACCCGCCAGGTGCGGGTGGACAGCCGCCCGGGAGTGATCTTCATCGTCCAGAAACGCAGCGGCGCCAACACCGTTGAGGTGGTCAGGCGCGTTCGCGCCAAGCTGGCGGAGATCCAGCCGTCCCTGCCGCGCGACGTGCGCATCGGCGAGGTCTTCAACTCCGGCAAGTTCATCGAGCAGTCCTTGTCCGACCTGACCGGGTCCACCATGTGGGGCGGCTTCTTCGTGATCTTGGCCACGCTCTTCCTGCTGCGGCGCGTGCGGGCCACGCTCATCATCCTGACGGCCATACCGGTGAGCCTCATCGCCGCCTTTGGCGGGCTCTACCTGCTGGGCTACACCATCAACGTGATAAGTCTCTTCAGCATCGCCGTGGGCGTGGGCATGGTGGTCGACAACGCCATCGTGATCGTCGACAACGTCAGCCGGCACATCGAGCGGGGCGAGCGACCGTTGGAAGCGGCGGCCTTCGGGGCCAGCGAGGTGTCCAGCGCGGTGGCGGCCTCCACGCTCACTACCGTCGCGGTCTTCGTGCCGCTCTTCTTCGTGCAGGGCATAACCCGTATATTCTTCTCGCAGTTGGCCATGGTGCTGATCGTGACCATCGGCTGCTCGCTGCTGGTGGCCATGACTCTGACCCCGGCGATGTGCTCGCGCATCCTGCGTCGGGAGCGTGGGGCGCACCGCAGTTCCAACCCCTTCTTTAACGCCGGCGAGCGCTTCCTGACCTTCCTGGAGAACGCCTACGGCCGCGTCCTGACCGCGGCGCTGCGCCACCGCTGGCTGGTTCTGGCTCTCTCGGTGGGGGTGGTGGCCTCCACGGCGCTGCCCTTCGCCATGGTCGGCAAGGAATTCGCCCCCGAGCAGGACACCGGCGACATCAGCATCAACGTGCAGCTGGCCGTGGGAACCAGGCTCGAGGAGACCATGCGCGTGGGCCTGGAGGCCGAGCGCATCATCCAGGAGGAGTGCGGGCCGGCGCTCAAGCACTGGTACCTGTCGGCCGGACAGGAGCGCAAGGGCGGAGGCCCGCGCTTCGACGCCCAGGGAGCCAACGTCTTCGCGGTGGGCGCGAAGCTGGTGGCCAAGAACGAGCGGAGGACAGGTGTCAAGGAGTTGGCCAACGCCGTGCGCGCCCGGCTGGAGGCCATGCCGGAGATCGTCAAACTCAACGTGTCGACCCAGAACCCCATGGACCGGATGATGATGGGCGGGGGCAAGCCCATCCAGCTGGAGATCTCCGGACACGACCTGGCCGCCACCGACGAGTTGGCGGCCAGGATTCGGGACATCATGAAGTCGGTGCGCGGCACCCGCGACGTGACCATCAGCCGCGACTCCGGCAAGCCGGAGATCGAGGCCATGCCCTGGAGGGCGCTGGCCAGCCAGAAGGGAGTCTGGGTGCGGACGATGGCCGAGACGGTGCGCGACAATGTCTTCGGCTCGACGGCAAGTCAATACCGGATAGGGGGCGACGACTACGATATCTTCGTGCAGCTGAGGGAGGAGGACCGCAAGTCGATCGAGGACATCCGTCAGCTGCCGATCCCCACGGTCACGGGCGGCTCGGTGCCCCTCGGGTCGGTGACGAACGTGCACGAGACCACCGGGCCCATCTCCATCGAGCGCAAGGACCAGGAGCGTCTGGTCAAAGTGGAATGCTCCACCTACGGCCGGGACATGGGCTCCACCGCCGAGGAGATCGAGCGGCGGGTGGCCGAGGTCCCGCTGCCCCACGGCGTGACCATCGCCATGGGCGGCATGTACAAGGAGTTCAAGGACGTGGGGTCCGGCTTCGGAGTGCTGGTGCTGCTGGCCCTCGTCCTGGTCTACATGGTGATGGCCGCGCAGTACGAGTCGCTGATCCATCCGCTGGTGATCATGTTCGCGGTCCCGTTCGCCCTCACCGGCGTGATCTGGGGCCTGGCGCTGATGGGCATGACCCTGAGCCTGCTGAGCCTCATCGGCATCGTGCTGCTCGTGGGCATCGTGGTCAACAACGCCATCGTGCTCATCGACTACACCAACCTGCTCCGGGCCCGGGGCGCGGGCATCATCGAGGCCGCCCGGGAGGCCGGGCGCAACCGCCTGCGCCCGGTGCTCATGACCACGGTGACCACGGCATTCGGCCTGCTGCCCCTGGCCTTCGCCAAGGGCGAGGGCTCCGAGACCTGGCAGCCCCTGGGCGTGACCGTTCTCGGGGGCCTGAGTCTCTCGACCCTCGTGACCCTGGTGCTCATCCCCACGCTCTACACCTGGGGCGAGCAGATCCGCGAGCGCATCAACGCGCGGCGCGCCGAACGCCGGCGCGAGGCCGAGCTGCGGCTGGAGCGGAGAGAGGAGGGCGGGGAATGAAGCTGGTGCTCATCGCCTATGGGGCGGGGCTCGAGCCCGAGGTGGCCGAACTGGTGCGCTCCGCCGGGGCCGCGGGTTTCACCCGTTGGGAGCGCGCGGTCGGCTCGGGCCGCTCCGGCGGCCCCCACCTCGACAACCCGGTCTGGCCGGACTTCAACCACGTCACGGCGGTGGTGGCGGACGAGGCGACCGCCGGCCGGGTGATGGCCGGGGTGCGGGACCTGCGTATGAAGGAGGGCACGCGTGGCGTCAAGGCCTTCATGCTCCCGGTGGACGAGATCACCGCGTAGCCGCCGCCGGCTGCCGACCACCGAGCGGCGCGGGCGGGTTTCCGGCGGGTCAGCCCTGCGACTTGGACTTGGAGACCAGTTGGAAGACTCCCCAAGCGGAGAGGATGACGCCGAGGACCGCCAGGGCGATGCCGCTTCCCGTGCCCCGGAGGGCCAGCTTGCCGCTGAGTCCGCCGATGATCATGCCGATGCCGATGATCAGGTTCCACATTGCGATTCTCCTTCAAATCGGCCGGGCGGAGAGCGCTCTCCGCCCGGCCGCCCGCATTTTACGCCGGTGCCCCGGCGGCGCAAGGCCGGCGGGTGCACCAACGCTCCTGCGGGCGGCGAGGAGTGGGGGATCGATTGGCAGCGGGCGCTTGACGCGCGGCTGTCGGACCGCCGGCCGATCGTTGCGACGATGCGCCTGCCGCCGGAGCAACTTCCGCCGGCGCCCCCAAAAAGAATCGGCCGGAGCCCTTGGGCCCCGGCCGATTCTTCTCAGTGCCTCAGTGCCTCAGTGCCTCAGTGCCTCAGTGCCTCGGTACTACTTGACCTTGCCCATCTTCCGGAGCGCCTCGTTGCGCTTGGCCAGGATCTCGTAGGGGATGCCCCGGACCTTGGCGGCGTCGTGGCTCCAGCGCTGGTCGAAGCCTTTGCCCTTGATCGAGCGGATCTCGGGGGTGAACAGTGACGTCGCGCTCTCGCGGAAGGCGATCTCGATGTTGCCCTTGTAGAGCTTGACCTTGTACTTGCCGCAGACCACCTTCTGGGTCTGGGCGATGAAGGCATCGAGTGCCTCGTGCAGCGGGTGGTGCCAGGCGGCCTGATAGGTGAGGAAGGCCCACTGGGCGTCGACCATCTTCTTGAACTGGATCTCCTCGCTGGTCAGGCAGGCCTGCTCCAGGTCGCGGTGCAGCTTGATGATCACGTGCGCGGCCGGGGCTTCGTAGATCTCCCGGCTCTTAAGGCACATGATGCCGTCCTCGAACATGTCGATCCGGCCGACGCCGTTGCGGCCGGCGATGTAGTTGAGGTCCATGACCAGTTGGTCGAGCGGCATCTTCTTGCCGTTCATGGCCACCGGCAGGCCCTCGTCGAACTCGAGTTCGATGAGCTCGGCCTTGTCCGGGGCCTTCTCGGGTGGGGTGAGCCACACCCAGATGTTCTCGGGCAGTTCCTGGTTGAGGTCCACGGCGCCCGAGGCGATCGAGCGGCACCACATGGTCTTGTCGTCGCCGCCGGAGATGATCTCGTCGACCGGCACGCCCCAGGCGCGGCAGAGCTCCTCCTCCTCGGCCCGGAGCATGTCGAAGTCGCGCACCGGACAGAGCACGGTGAGCTTGGGGCCGAAGAGCATGAAGTTGTTGTGCATGCGGTACTGGTCGTTGCCCTTGCCGGTGGAGCCCTCCATGACCGCGTCGGCCCCGCGCTTGACGGCCTCCTGGGCGACGATCCTGGCGATGAGTTGGCGGGTCATCGAGGTGGAGACCGGATAGCCGTTGTAGTCGGAGTTCGCGCGGATGGCCTTGGACAGCCAGTTGTCGGTGAACTCCTTGCGGGCGTCGATGAAAATGGGGTCGACCTTGAGCAGCTTGGCGTTGTCGCGGGCCTTCTTCATGTCCTCCTCGCCCTGGCCCACGTCCACGTTCACGGGGATGATGTTCTCGTCCTTGACCTTGTACTTGCGGCGCAGGAGCTCGAGGCAGAGGGTGCTGTCCAGGCCGCCCGAGTAGGCCAGCGCCACCTTGGTTACGTTCGGAGTGGGGGCGTCGAAGATCTTCTTCTCAACCGCTTTTGCGTCGATGTTGGCCACGGCAATCCTCCTTTGGGGGGTCTCCAGGGATGCACGCCGGATTGTTTCGGCAGAGCGCCGAGTCAGGGCAATGGCCGCCTGGGCGGGCGAAGCTGCGCTGACAGCCTCGCCCCAGTGCCTCCTGCGGATGCGTTGCAGACTCCCTTACGCATTCCAGCCATGCACGGCTTCCCGTCCGGCCATCGTCGATGGTTACCAAAAGAGCCGCCCTGCCCGGGGCGGCCCCGAACCACCTTCAACGATGGGATTCTAGGCCGGGAGGGGTGGAAATCAAGGGCCGGAACCGGCGTCGGGGGCGGGGGGCGGTGGCGCAGGGGGCTCCGCTGCCGTCGGCCTGGCGGCCGCGGAGCGCGAGGCCAGAAGGGCGCGGACCTGGCTGGCGGCCTGGGTGCTACCGGCGCCAGCGAGAGCTTCGGCGGCGAGGGACAGCGCCTGGCGGGTCCGCTCGCCGAAGTCCGCGCGGACGTCCTCGGACACGTCTTCCGACGGCAGGTTGGCGGCGCGCAGGAAGCTGGCGGCGGCGTTCTCCAGTGCGCCGGATTTGGAGAGGGCGTGCCCGAGACCGAGGAGAGCGGTCATCTCCAGTTCCCGGGCCTCGGCCTTGGAGGGCTCGTCGAAGGCCGCGACGCTTGCCTGCAGGTCGGCCTGACGGTAGTCCTCTATGGCCGCAGCCGCGTTGTTGGCGGCCATTTGCGTCTTGGCCCTGAGGATGAGCGCCCTGGAGGCCAGCAGCCGTTCGGAGGGTCCCCCGTATTCCGCGGGGGGGAGGTCCTTCAGGGCTTTGTCGGCCTGTTCCCTGGCGCTCTCCGTGCGCCCGGCGGCGTAGGCCAGGCCGGCGGCCGTCACGCGGGCCTCCGCGCGGTGCGGTGCGCTGCGGTCGTCGGCATACTTGACGAACAGGTCCAGGGCTTCCGTCGGCCGGCCGGCCGCCAGCTCCGCCTGGGCCGCGGCGTAGAGCACCTCGGGCGCGAGGTCGGCAGGGGCCGAGGGCGCAAGCGCCGTCAGTTCCCGGGCCGCCTGGGCATGCATGCCCAGCTTCCGGAGTTGCCCGGACAGTTTGATCCGGGCGCGGATTGCCTCCGGTCCCGAGCCGATTTCGGAGGCCAGGAGGGCGAACGCCTCGGCCGCCTTCTGGGGCTCGCCTCCCTCTGCGAGACACTCGGCTCTCATCCGCAGCGCCTGTCCCCGGGCATGCGCCGAGGCCGGAGGGCGGGCCTCGAGCAGCTCGCTTTGAAGGAACTCGGCGGCCTTCCGGAAACTGCCGCTCATCCGGAGCGCCCGGGCCATGCCGAGCCTGGCCTCCTCGCGCTCGCCGGTGGAGGCCTGCCTGCTGGCCAGCACCTCCGAGTATTGCTGAAAGGCGTCCTGGGTGCCGGCGGGCTTCATGCCCAGACAGGTCGCGGCCGCTCCGAAGCGCGCCCGGATGGCGAAAGGCCCCATGGGGCTCGCGCGATAGGAGGCCGTGAAGGCGCGCAGCGCCTCGGTGCGGATGTCGCGCTGCCCGGCCCTGGTCGCGCCGGCCCCCTCGGACTCGGCCCGTTGAAGGAGTATCTCGCCCAGGTGATAGTTGAGGCGGTCGACGTGGAGCGCCTCGCTGGCCTGGAGATTCTCGAGCAGCGGCGCGATGGTCGCGGCCGCCTGCTCGAAGCTCTTCTGCTTCGCCAGCACCAGGGCCAGCCACAGGCGGGCCTCGTGGGTCTCATCGCAGTCGGATGGAGAGCGCTCGGCCACCCGGCTGAAGGCCCGGTGGGCTTCGTCCCATCGGCCGCGAGCGAAGGCGTTTCTTCCCAGGGCGAACTGGGTTCGCATGAATGCGGGCGAGGCGGGGTCCGGCAGTTTGGCCGCCGCCTCGGTCAGGAGCTTGCCGGCCCGGTCATGCCGGCCCAGGGCGGTTTCGGCTTGTGCGGCCAGCATCCGGGCCTCGACCTCCAGAAGCGGTTTGGCGTAGAGCGGCTCGAGGCGCTTGAGGGCCTCCTGGCAGTTCCCGAGAGCCACCAGTTCGGCCCCAGCCATCAGGCTGGCCGCGTCGGACAGGGCCTGGTAGCCGGTCTCGTCGGCGTCGGCGGCCTTGCCTGCCTTGGCGGCCTCGGCCGACGCCTCCGCGAAGCTGGCCAGAGCGGACTCGAGCATCTCGGATGGGACATCGAGCGAGGAGCGGCGCAGCTCGGCGGCGCGCTTGTGCAGGGCCCATCCGGTGCCTAGCCGCGCGCGGCAGTGCAGGGCGGAGGCCCCGGCCTTCGCAGAGGCATCGGCAGACCGCTCGTAGAGCGCGCGGGCCTCTTCCCAGCGCGACTGGGCGTAGCGCGCCTCGGCCTGCCAGAACAGCGCCTCGGCGCGCAGCGCGGGGTCTCTCTTGCCGATCGGCTGATCCAGGAAGCCATCCTGGAGCTTCTGGAAGCACTGGTCCGGGCGTCCGCGCAGGTAGAGCGCCCGACCGCGCAGCACGTGGGCCTCGGCCACGAACTCGCTGCCTTCCGGCGCGGCGATCTGATCGGCCAGCAGGCTGAGCGCTCCAGAGCGGATCCTGCGTTTGCCCCCGGCGTCCCAGAGGTCGTCGAGCAGCGAGACGGCGTGCCTGCCGGCCGAGTCGGCCTGCTCCACGATGGCCAGACACAGGAAGTAGCGGCACTGGCTGGTCAGCCGCACCCTGGTCCTGTCGTCCATGCCGCGGCCGGCTGCCCCGGTAATGTCCTGCAGCGCGGGGCGGAGGATCTCCTCGGCCTCCTTGTGCTTGCCCAGGTGTTCGGTCGCGGCCCGCCCGGTCCATACGCGGCATTCGAGCAGATGGCGACTTTCGGGGTGCTCCCCGGGGAATGCCTCGAGACGCCGGACGGCCTCTTCTTCGCGGCCGCTCAGGTAGAGGCTCTTGGCCAGGAGCAGCCTGGCGCGGTCGGCGTCCTCCAGGCCGTCGCGCTCGAGCAGGCGGCCCAGCCGCATGGCCGCGAACGCGTAGAGGCCTTGCTCGAAGCTCCGCTCGGCGAGCTGGATCTCCTCGCGGGGCAGGACGGCCGGCTCGGCGCCGGTCGCCGGCTGGAACCCGCCGGCCAGGGCGGCCGCCAGGGCCGAGGCCAATACTGCGGTTATTCCGGAGCGCATGCGTCGAGCAACTCCTGGCTGAGTCGGCGGGGCCGGCCGTCCCGGTCCAGACAGGCCAGAACCACGCGGCCGCGGGCCAGCGTCCGGCCGTCCCGCAGGACTTCGCTTTCGAAGACCATGCGGCTCTTGCCGGTTTCGGCCGCGGCGGTGCGGACGGTCAGCAGGTCGTCGTAGTGCGCGGGCGAGAGGTACTCCATGCGCAGCTCCCGGACGGCCAGCAGTAGGCCGCCGGCTTCCACGTCGCGATAGGACAGGCCCTTTTCGCGCAGGAACTCCACCCGGCCGACCTCGAGCCATGCTGCGTAGGCCCCGTAATAGGCGAAGCCCATCTGGTCGGTCTCCGCGTAGCGCACGCGGAGGGTGGTTTCGACTGCCCTGGCTGTCACTGCATCGCACCCCTGGAGCCGCCGGCGCGGCGGCGCGCCGGCCTATCAATAGTCTATCGACCGGAGACGGGCCGAGGATTAGAGCCCTGTGGCGGCTGGTGGCGGAGGCGAGAGGGAAGGGCGCCTTGCGCCGGCCGCGTCACGGACGAAAAGAGAGGCGTTCGAGATAGAACTCCGCGCCGGGTTTCATCTCCTTGGAACCCTCCGGGGGCAGCTGCCAGAGGGTGATGTCGTCGATCTTCCCGCCCGCAGGGATCTTCGACGCCACGTGCGTCAGGGGCAGGACCAGGTCGCACCACCTGCCCTCCTCGGGCACCTGGAGGTAATAGCTCTTCAGCCTGTCTCCGGCCACCAGGGCCACCCGGACGCGGCGCTCCTGCCGCACGTAGACGCGCGCCACCACCGCTCCGGAATGCTCCCGCGGCACCAGGAAGAAGCCGGCCTTCTGCTGGAAGACCATCTGGTGCTCGCTCCGGGATTCGCTGTCGCTCATGAGCACCGTGCCGGGGCCGCCGGCCGGATCGGGCGTGGTCCTGACGTGGTTGCGGAAGCTGAGGGCGGTTGCGTGGTCCACCAGCAGACGGGCCCCGCCGGCCTCCCGGGCCGGGTCGTCCGCTTTCGGCCGGCACCCCGCGGCGCAGAGCAGTACGACGAGGGCGACGGTGAGGCGGATGTTCATCATGACTCGGATCCTCCGGACGCGTCCGGGGCCGGCGGCATCTCCTCGATGGCTTTGACGAAATCGGGCGGAGCCGTGAACCGGTAGCCCTCGGGCGTCTCGCTGTAGGGAAGGTCCGTGAAGCGTCCGCCGCGATACCAGTAGAGCCGCGAGCTGATCGAGCCGGGCCCCTCCTTCTCCATGGCCGTCACCGCCGGCAGCAGGCTGGCCACCGCCGGGATCACCCGCCGGTCCTCTATGGGGAAGCACAGGACCGCGTGGCGGTGGGGCACGGCCACGAGGGAGCCGAAGCTGCCCACGCAGCCGGGACGCCGGTCGAGCAGCAGGGCGTGGGTCGCGGTCGTGAAGCTCGTGCCCGAGAGCAGGCGGATGACCAGTCCCCCGTCGAGCGCCACGTCGCGGACGTTGGGCTGGCAGGAGCGCCACACGTTCTCGAGTCCGATGGCCAGCAGCTCCGCGGCGGGCCGGCGCCAGGCGGCGGCCTGCTCCGGCGGGACGGTGCGGACGGTCGCGGGCATGTCGAAGACCAGGGAGGTGAGCACGCCCTCGAGGTCCTCGCGGCCGATCAGGCGGTCGGTGCCGATGGCCTCGATGTGGCTGCGCGGAAAGAGGCGCACGGCCAGCAGCGACCTGATCCTGTCGAAGTCGCCGGCGAGGTTCTCGAGTTGTTCCTCCTCCTGCCGAGCCCGCTCCAGGCCGTCGAAATGCGCGGCGACGATCGCCGGCCAGTCGGAGCGGCTCTGGTGGTTGCAGATCTGGGCTAGGTTGCCCAGCCCCAGGCGGATGGAGCCCTGGTCGGGCAGGTCCACCAGGCCTTCCCGAATGGTGAAGGCCGTGTCGCGCTCCCGGAAGTAGGCGCCCACCAGGCGGATGAACTCCGCGTACTCGGCGGGGCTGAAGAATGCGGCCCACTCCGGAACGCCCTCCGGCGCCGGGTCCTGGGCCTGGGCGTCCCGGGCGTGGTGGCCTTCCTTGGACGGCCGGAGGAAGTGGCTGAGCGGGTCGCGTGATCGCACGGCGCTATCTTCCGCCGGCGCGGGGCGGCGTCAAAGGGAATTCCGCACCGTCCGGGTTCGGGTGCGTGACACTTTAGGCGGGATCCGGTTCTCCGGGCGGTTCTCTCCGGAGGGGGCACAGGATTCATCACCGCGGCCACAGGCCGCGGGGGCTGAATCCTTCCCTCCGCTTCGGCCGGATGCTTCCACGCTTCACTGGAGATGGAATCCGGCCGAAGAAACGCTGCGCGTTTCTTCAGCGCGGAGTGCCCCCTCCGGAGAGAACCGCCCGGAGAACCTCCTCTGCAGAGTGTGTCATGCACCCCGGGCTCCGCCGGGCGGCAACCCCGGCTCAGTCCGTTCCCGAGAGCCGCGGTGCGAAGGTGGCGCAGTCGGGGTGGGTCTCGTGGGGGGAGACCGTGATGGCGTCCGCTGAGCACTCCAGAGCGCGATTGTGGACGCAGTTGACGACCTTGCAGGCGCCGACCCTGCCGGAGCCGTTGGCCGAGCCGCCCTTGTCGATGCTGCGCAGGAACGTGTCGCAGCGCGGGTGCGGCCCCCCCACGGTTATGGCCAGCGCGTGGCAATGGCGCTTCTCGTTGTAGGCGCACTCCTCCATGCTGCACATGGCGATTTCGGGCATGCTCTCGATGTGTTCGGAGCCCGATTCCAGGGGCAATCCGGCTTCGCGCCAGGCTTCCTTGCCGCCGGGGAAGTGCCGGACGTCGGCGTAGCCCAGCCGTTCCTCCATGATCCTGGCGGCCTTGGCCGAGGCTCCGCACTCCACGTTGGTGCAGTAGAGCACGACCGTCCGGGCTTTGTCGGGCGCCGCCTTCTGGACCCGTTCGATGAACTCGTGTCCGAATGGCACGTTGACGGCCCCGGCGATGTGGTACTCGGCGAACGCCTCGGGGCCGAGCACGTCGATGACGGTCACCTCGGCGCCTTCGTCCAGCCTGGCCTTGAGCTCCTCGCGACTTATCTCTTTCATGGTCCGCCTCCGCCTCTCACGCCGGTGGCCGCGCACGGGCGGCCGCACCGGATTTCCGGGAATGGGTCAAGCAATCCCGGGGCCACGGGGCCCGCGCCATGCAGGCAGGAGAACCAAACCGGACGAGCGGTGGGAGAGCGCGGCCGCAAAGCCCTGCGCTACGGTGGGAGGCGAAGGGCCTAGCCTCCGACTAGAAGGCGGGGCGGCGCTCCAAGTGTCGGATGGGGTCGAAAGTGCCCGGACGTGCCGCTAGTCCGCCGCGAGCGTCCGGGCGTGCGGCGGGCCGGAATCCGGCCCGCAGTCGGGGGGCTCGGTGGCGGTCAGGCCGTGCTCGGTCTTCTCCCAGTAGAACGGCCGGGTGAGCAGTTGCAGGAAGCCCTTCCATGCGCCTATGCTGATCAGCACCCAGTAGAAGGGGATGAGCAGCGCCCAGGGGGCCAGGTCCCAGAGGCCGCGCCGCCGGCAGGCCAGCATGTGCACGGCGATCAGGCAGAGGTTGCTGAGCAGCAGGGCGATGGCGATAGGGAAGAATATCTGGCTCGGGTAGTTGCCCCAGGGGATCAGCCCCATGTCAGACAGCGAGGCGCCGTCCTGGCCGGTCAGCGCCCGCCAGAGCGTGCCGTAGACGTTGCCGACCCCGCGGGCCGCGTCCATCTCGGTGGCCGCGGAGTCGTACCACATCCGCCAGCCCACGTGCCAGCCCTGGGCATCGTGGTGGATGCTGCCCAGGAAGACCAGCCCCACGATCCAGTAGAGGGGGTTGAGCAGCAGGACCGCGGGCAGTCCCCCGACGGTCAGCAGGAAGCTCAGGTAGTTCTTGGTCCCCATGGCCCGGAAGGTCTGCCAGCGGCTGCGGGTGTGCACCAGGTGGGTCTGGACGTAGCCCTTGATCCAGCGCGAGCGCTGCTTGAGCCAGTTGCCCAGCCGGGAGTTGGCCTCCTCCCAGGTGGTCGACTCCAGGATCCGGGTGCGGAGGCCGGCGCGCTCCAGGCGTACGCCCAGGTCGCAGTCCTCGGTGACGTTGTATGGGTCCCAGCCGCCGAGCTTGCGAAGCGCGGCGGTGCGGAAGTGGTTGGAGGTCCCGCCCAGCGGAATGGGCACGTTCAGGGCGTGCAGGCCGGGCAGGTAGAGGTCGAACCAGGCGGTGTACTCCAGGGTGAAGAAGCGGGTCAGCCAGTTCTGGCGCGGGTTGTAGTAGTTGAGCTTGGCCTGCAGACAGGCCACCTCGGGCGGCTGCCAGCGGAAGCCGATCACGGCCTTCCTGAGCTGGTCCGGCTCGGGCCGGTCCTCGGCGTCGTAGACCACCAGGTATTCGCCCCGCGCCGTGGCCAGGCCCCAGTTGCAGGCCCGCGGCTTGGTCTTGGGGCGTGCGTCGGGGACGACCAGTATCTCCACCGGGAAGGGCAGCCTCATGCTGCGGCAGGCGGCGATGGTGTCCGGGTCGTCGGCCTCGAGCAGGACCTTGACGTCGAGCTTGTCGGCCGGGTAGTCCAGGCAGCCGACCGCCCGCAGGAGCTTGCCGGCCACGCCAGCCTCCTTGTACATGGGGATGAGCACCGTGTACACCGGCAGATCCTCGTCGCGGAGCGCGGCCAGGTCGCCGGGGGCGACCACGATCTCCCGGCGCTTGGCGGCGGCGAGGATCACGGTGAAGAGCTTGTAGAAGATGACCAGGGCGTAGAGGCCGCATATGAAGAAGTTGACCACGTCGATGGCGTAGTTCCAGACGGAGTCAGGAGAGGAGAAGTTGTAGGCCAGGAAGGCGGCGACGAGCGCCAGGGCCAGGAGGCCGTACCGGAGCATCTGGCCGCGCGTCAACACCGTGACGGCGCACTGGGCCCGGTGCTTCCGGAGGAAGTCGGCGACGGTGACGTCCGGGTGGGAGTCCGGCGCGGCCGGGATGGCCGGGCGGCTCGCCGGGGGCCTAGTGGCCGGGGATGTGGTCAACGGCTGCCTCGCAACATGGGATGTTCATACCGCGAGTCTAGCCGCGGGTCACCAACCGTCAAGCCGGCCGCCAACTGCACTCCAGCCAGCGATGCACACAGATGAACACAGATGGAATCGAGACCGATGTGGCCACGGCCGGGTTCGCCACATCTGTGTGTATCTGTGTTCATCTGTGGCTGATCTATCCCCGGAGCTGGCCCGTGCCGCGGCCGACCCACTTGTAGGTGCAGAGCTCTTCCAGGCCCATCGGGCCGCGGGCGTGGAGCTTGTCGGTCGAGATGCCGATCTCCGCTCCCAGGCCGAACTCGAAGCCGTCGGCCAACCGGGTGGAGGCGTTCCAGAAGACGCAGGCCGAGTCGACTCCGGCCAGGAACTCCTCGGCGGCCGTCCGGTCGGCGGTGACGATGCTCTCGGTGTGGCGCGAGCCGTAGGCGTTGATGTGCTCCACGGCGGCAGGCAGGTCCCTGACCACCCTCACGGCGAGGACCAGGTCCAGGTATTCGGCGTACCAGTCCTCTTCGGAGGCCGCTCGCACGGACGGGACGATCTCCCTGGTGCGCTCGCATCCCCGGATCTCGACCCCGGCGGAGGAGAGTTCCCGGAGGCACTCCGGCAGGAAGGCTCCGGCGGCGGCCTCGTCGACCAGCAGCGTCTCCATGGCGTTGCACACGCCGGGGCGTTGGACCTTGGCGTTCATGGCGATCCGGCGGGCCATCTCCAGGTCGGCCGCCGCGTGCACGTAGACGTGGCAGACGCCCTTGTAGTGCTTGATGGTGGGGATGCGGCTCTTCTCGGCCACCGCCCGGATCAGACCCTCGCCGCCGCGGGGGATGACCAGGTCGATGAGGTCGTCCATCTGCAGCAGCGCGTCGAGGGCGTCGCGGTCGGGCGTGGGAACGATGCCGACCGCGGGGGAGGGCAGACCGGAGGCCGCGAGCGCCCCGGCCCAGACCCGGCCGAGGGCCAGGTTGGTTTCGATGGCCTCCCTGCCGCCGCGCAGGATGCAGGCGTTGCCGCTCTTGAGGCACAGCGCCGCGGCGTCCATGGTGACGTTGGGGCGCGACTCGTAGATCATGAGGATGACGCCGATGGGCACCCTGACGCGCTGGAGCGCCAGGCCGTTGGGTCGGACCGTCTCGGCCAGGACGGCCCCCACCGGGTCGGCCAGGCGGGTCACCTCGCGCAGTCCCGCGGCGGTCTTGTCCGCCTGCTTCCGGTCGAAGCGCAGGCGGTCGAGCATGGCGCTCGAGAGCCCCGCGGCCTTGCCGGCCGTCAGGTCCCGGGCGTTGGCGGCCTCGATGTCCGCGGCGTGGGCCGCCAGGAGCTCCGCGGCGCGCTCCAGCGCGGCGTTCTTCCGGTCCGCGCCGGCCCGGGCCAGGGCGCGCCCGGCGCTGCGGGAGGCCTCGGCCAGTTCGCGCATCTGGCGGGCGAGCGGTCCGATCTTCATGGCTTCTCCGGGTCGGCCGAGACTCCGGCCACCGCGAAGCTGCCCGAGGCCAGGAATCGCCAAGCCCGTTCTTTCAAGTCGCTGGTGTTCATGGCCGATATTATAGACCGTCGCCGCTGCGAGTTCCAGTGCGCCGATGGCGGCTTCAGAGGGGGCGGCGCGGGCTTGGTGACGTGCCGCGTATATACCGTTTAGGGTATCACCGAAATTTCGGGCAAGAAACCGGGCCTTTGGCGGCGAATTCGATTCCGCCCGGCGCGGGAAGCGTCTGAAACCGGGCTTTTGGCCGCGTTAACCGGCCTGAATACGCGATTCGGTTTTTGAGCGCGCCGCGCCGGGCGCTCTTCGGCCGGCGGAGAGGAGGCCGCGTCAAGCAAAAAATCCGGAGGCGAAATCGGCGCGGTCTGCGAATCGTGTCCGGAGCGTTTGTTTTTCGTTGACACTGCCCGTCCGGCCGCTATAAGTGCGCTTCGTTCGCAGTGTGCAGTTCGAGTCCTGTGAGCCCAGGCGGAGGCCGGTGGAGAAGCGAGCCGGCGTCCGAGTAGAGGCAGTAAAGACATCTCAAGGGGGGCGCCTCGGGGAGTCGCCGTAGTGGCTCTGCCGGGGGCCGGTCGCGGGGGGCGCCGGTGTCCAATCTGACGGCCAGTCAATGGCAGGCTGTGCTTGCCGAAATTGCGCGGGAGATCTCTCCCGGCAGTTTCCAGACATGGTTCCGCAACATAGAGCTCATCGCCATCGACGGCGCGCGCGTCGAGTTGGGCGTGCCCAACCTCTTTATGAAGGAGTGGATCCGGGAGCACTACCTCCCGGCCATCGTCCGGGCCATGAAGACGGTCACCGGCGGCGAGCCTGAGGTGGCCATCGGCATATCGCCGCGGCTCTTCCGCAGCACCCGCCAGGAACAGGTCCAGGAACCGGCCGCCGCGGCGGCCGCGCCCAGGGGGGCCGGAAGGGCGCACGCGGCGGTCGAGGTTCCCGGGTCCTGGGGCGCCCGGCTCAATCGCGATTTCGAGTTCGACGGCCTGGTGGCCGGCGCCTCCAACCGGCTGGCGCTGGATGCCGCCCGCGCGGTCATCGAGAGCCCCGGGGCGAGCTACAACCCGCTCTTCCTGCACGGCGCTCCCGGAGTGGGCAAGACCCACGTGGCCCAGGCCGTCTGTCACGAGCTCAAGCGCGCGCGGCCGGGCGCGGCCGTCCTCTATCTCTCCTGCGAGGAGTTCACCAACGGCTACATCGCCGCGGTGCAGCGCGCCGACCTGCAGGCCTTCCGCGGCCGCTGTCGCAACGCCGACTGCCTGGTGATCGACGACGTCCAGTTCCTGGAGTCCAAGGAGCACACCCAGGAGGAGTTCTTCCATACCTTCGACGCGCTGCTGCACGCCGGGAAGCAGGTCGTGCTGACCGGCGACCGCCATCCCCGGGAGATGACCGGCCTGAGCGAGAAGCTGCGCACGCGCTTCATCGGCGGGCTGGTGGCCCAGATGGAGGCCCCGGGCTACGAGTCGCGGGTGGAGGTCGTCCGCGCCAAGGCCGCGCGGCGCCGGCTGGAACTCGGTGCCGAGGTGGTCGAGCTCGTCGCCCGGCGCTTCGAGGGCTCGGTGCGCGAGCTCGAGGGCGCGGTGGCCATGCTCTCGGCCGCCGCCCGCGCCGACGGGCGCGCCCCGGACCCGGCGCGCGCCCGCGCCGTCCTCCGGCAGCTGGCCGCGCTCTCCAGCGGCCCTCCGGGGATGGACGACATCCTCAAGGTGGTCTGCCGCCGCTACAACGTGGGCGCCGACGAGGTCCGCTCGCCGAGCCGCTCGCGCCGGGTGATGCTCCCGCGCCAGCTGGCCATGTACCTGGCCCGCCGGCACACGGGGATGAGCCTGGCCGACGTCGGCCGCGAGTTCAGCGGCCGCGACCACGCCACGGTCCTATACGCCGAGCGCAAGGCCGCCGGCATGATCGAGAGGGACCCGCAGCTCTCGGCCGCGGTCGAGGAAATGGCCGCGGAGATCAAGGGGAGCTGACCGGGTCTCCCGTCACAGCACCGTGATCTCCACCGGCAGCGTCGAGTCGCGCACCTCGGGCTCGTAGTAGTGGTAGACGCTGGCGGCCGGGGCCTTGGCCCGCACCGGGTACCTGGCGCGCAGGCGGTACTCGAAGCTCACCGGCCGACCGGCCGGCAGCTCCCGGAAGTAGAGGATGACCTGGCGGCCGGTCAGCGAGTATTGCTCGATGACTCCCTTGTCCTTGAGCGCCTGGAACGACTCGGTCAGGGTGTCGAAGCCCGGCGGCAGGCCCAGGTCCACGATGGTCATGTTGGCGGGCTCCCGCCGGTTGCAGCGCAAGGTGACCCGGCAGGAGAGGACGTCGTCCTTGGCGAGCCGGGTGGTGTTGTAGACCTGCTCGATGCTCAGGGGCTCGGCGTCGCTGGGGCCGGAAGCCTGGCGCGTCCAGGGCAGGTAGTGGGTGGCCACCACCTGGCAGGCGAGATTGCCCCTTCCGCCGCCCGAGATCGATACGGTGTTCGCTCCCGGCCGGACGAACTCGCGGAGGCTGACCAGGTGGAAGACGTCGGCGGTGTCCCGGGTGATCTCGAGGCTCCGGGCCGGCCGGCCGTTGACCTTGATGGCTACGGTCACGCCGGAGTCCAGGTCGCCGCCCCCGGCGCTCCCCGTGCCGGCCAGCAGCGCGCGCATGGCCTGGACGGTGGCCTGGGTCGAGTGCCAGGTCCCCTGCGGGTCCTTGTGGGCGACGATCCAGGCCAGAGCCCTGTGGGCCAGCGCCGTGTTCCAGCGGGCCGCGAGGAAGGCCTGGGCGGCCAGCGCGGTAGTCTCGACGTCGAAGCTCTCGCCGCGCGAGTAGGTGGCGCCCTCGCCCTTGGATGTCCACCAGACCGTAGGGGCAGGCTTCAAACCCGTTCCCACGGATTCCTGCTTGAGGGACTCCAGGCGTGCCAGGAAGTCGCCGGCCTCCGGCCTCTTGGCGGCGGCCAGCGCGTTGGCTGCGAGCGCCAGCGTGTAGGGATCCTGGCAGCGGCCGGACTTCTCCACGAGCCAGTCGAGCGCCCGGGAGAGGCTCCCGCCCGAGCCGCCGGCACCGGCCAGCGCCCAGGAGATGTAGGCGGTGGTGCGGAGCACCGCATCCTGGTCCTGAGACATCGCCGAATAGCCTTCATGGCCGTCGGCCTTCCATGATCCGTCGGCCAGCTGTCTGGACTCCAGCCACTCGCGGGTGCGCTCGATCACCTTGGGATCGACGTCGTGGACCCGGGCCATGTCCGAGAACTCGAGCAGGCCGTAGGCGGTGAGCACGAGACTCGCAGGCTCTTTGCCGTACCACTCGAAGCCGCCGCCCTTGACTTCGAAGGTCAGCAGGCGCTGGTAGCCGAGGTTGATGAAGTTCAGGGCCTTCATCTCGAGCTCCGGCCGGGCGCGCTTGGTGCGGCGCAGGTAGTCGAGGGCCAGGACGTTCGGGTAGGTCGTCGAGGAGGTCTGCTCGAAGCAGCCGTGGGGCATCTGGAAGATGCCGTCCAGGCCCTCGACCACCTGGCTGAAGGCGCCGGGGTAGACCTTGACCACGAGGTCGCTGGCTCCCTCGATGGCGTTCTCGGGGATATTGACGGTCGTCTCGAGATCGTCAGCGAGCGTGGCGTTCATCGTCTGAACGAAGGCCTTACCGTCGGGCTCAACGAGCACGGAGCGCTCCACGGCGTCGGCCATCTCGCTGCCGAAGGCCTTGACCGTCATGCTGTGCCGGCCGGGCTTCATCGCCCGGAAGGGGATGGAGACGGACGTAACCTGCCGGGGGGAGAGGGCCAGCGTGCTCCTGGCCTCGCCGAGCAGCTCGAACCAGTCGCCGGGCTGGACCTCAAGCCGTACGGTCTGCGCCTTGTCCAGGTAGTTGTAGACTGCCACGGGGACGCTCACCGTATCGTGCTGGGTGAGCGCCGCCGGGAAGTCGATGTCCACGAAGAAGTCCTGGAAGACGTGTAGCGGCAGCGTCCCGGAGCCCAGCTCCCCGCGCGCCGAGACCGCGCTCATCGACAGCCGCCAGGTGGTGATCGAGTCGGCCAGCGGCACCTCGAGCCTGGCCCGGCCGGCCTCGTCGCTGATGAGCTCCGGGACCCATAGGAGGGTCTCCGGGAAGTAGCTGCGGATGCGCGGGGGGGCCTTGAGGGCCGGGGAGGTCCCGGGCTCGGACGTCGTCGGTGCTTCGTCGGGCTTGGACTCGGGACGGGGCGTCGTTACCGCGTAAAACGGGATGCCCGGAGCCGTCGCGGGCGGGGGAGGCGAGTCTCCGAGCTTCTGCATCATGCTGATGCCACCGAGGGAGCCTCTTCTCGCTGCCATCAATGGCGGCACGCAGAAGACGAACAGCAGTGCTGCGGGAACGACCGCGGCTACCGGTCGGCTGGTTGCGAACCAGAGACATTTCGGGAGGGATATCTTGTTGACGAGCGACCTGCCGGCCAGGGCTATGGCAGACGTTACCGCGAGCATTGTCAGGACCATGATAAGCGCCAGGAGTCCGGCGCGATCATCGTCGATGACGTATTCTCCGCTGGCCGCGACGAGAGAGGCAATGCCCAGCGTGGCCAGAACAGACAAGACCGGTAGTGAGCTTAGGAGTTTGCGCAAGGCTGGTGCAGCTGCCGAAGCAGGAGCACGACGCAGCCATATGGTCCACTTGACCAGCATCGTGCAGGGAAGGGCGGCCGCGATGAGGCCACAGGTGATGACCATCAGCCACGAATCGGTGGCGTTGCCCAACGTGATGCCCAACCCCATCATGTAGATGCCCACGATCCACCAAAGCGTCAGGCGTTTGGCGATGTGCCACAAATCACTGACTAGTACTCCGCCTTCTTCCGCAATGGGTGGGCGCCGAAGGAATTTGGATGCTCCATAGACGAGAAGCGGCAGAACGGAGAGAAGAAAGACTATGGCTGGAGCATAGGCGGACAACGCCTTGAGGCCACGATAGTGGTGTTCGGCCTTGATCTGGAACCTTCTCTGCCTCGCCGCGAACCTCTCCCCGGCCTCGACTTGTGGCGCGGACTTCCCCTCCGCCGCCGAGAAGAGCGCCACGGTGGCCTCCTCGAGCTGCGGGGCCGGCGGCTCCTCCTGCTGGAGGACCTCGGCTGGCGCGGGCAGGGCGTGGTTGCAGAGTTCGTAGCGGGGCTTGAGGATCTCCTCCTGGAGGGCGAAGTAGACCCGCTCGAGGCCCGGGCGGGCCTCAGAGAGCGCGAAGACCGCCTCGTCCACGGCGGCCAGCGACAGCGCCGACTGGACGGGGTCCCCGTCCCGGCCGCGGGTGACGAGCAGGTCGAGCAGCGCCTTCTCGGCCGGCTGGTAGCTCTTCTTGTCGAGCTGCGCGGCGATCCTGAGATCGTCGGCCCGCCGGACCTGGACGATCCGGCTGTCGCCGGTCATGTTTCCGTCGGGCAGAATGCGGTAGGCGCGCAGTTCCAGCGTCCCGAAGAGGTCGGCCGGCAGGTCGAGCGCCAGCTCCCCGCGACCGCCGGCGACGTCCAGGGCGGTCATGAGCTCGGTGCGCCCGTCCTTGACCACGTCCAGGAAGACCCGGTCGGCCGGCCGGGAGGAGAGCACCGAGACCCGCGCTGTCTCTCCGGCCTTGTAGACCGCCCGATCGGTGCGGAGCAGCAGGGTCTCCTCGGCGCCGTCTATGTCGAGCCGGCGCGTGACCGTGGCGCGCAGGCCTCTCTCGTCCGCCGCGTGCACGGTCAGCTGCAGGCCCTGCTTGCGCGGGGTGAGCCTCACCGTGGCGATGCCCAGCTCCGAGGTCTCTATGGCCGTGCGGTCCCGGCCGATGGTTAGGCTGGTCTTCGCCGGCCGGCCGTCGGGGTAGGCGGTGAGGATGTAGACGGTGTTCTCGACCCCCTGGACGAGCGTGCCGCTCTCGGGAAGGACCTCGATCCGGATGGGGTTGGCCGTCACCGTGAGCGGGATGGTCTTCGACTGGATGTGTCCGGCGTCGTCGGCGACCGTGGCCTCGAGCCAGACCTGGGCGTCTCCCTTCCGGAGGTCCGTGCCGGTGAAGTGGTCCTTGAGGGGCAGCGCGAAGCTGAAGCGGCCCTCGGCGTCGGCCCGGCCCTCGGCGCGGGCGAAGGGGCGGAACTTCTCGACGAACTCCGAGGCCGTGACCTTGACCCTGCCGCCGGCGACCGGCTCGCCGAAGGTGTACCGGGCGGATAGGTCGCCCTTCAGCGTCTGGCCCGGTTGGTAGAAGCCCATGTCCGCGGTGAGGTCCACGCGGAACTTGGGCAGGGCGTAGCGTTTGACGGCCACGCTCCTCTCGGAGCCGGCCTCGCCGACCGTCGCGGCGATGGTGTAGTCGCCCAGGTTCACCTGGTCGGCGAGTTCGAAGTCGGCCGAGAAGATGCCGTAGGCCGAGCACGCGCCGCGCTTCCGGAAGACCTTGTTGCCCTTGGGGTCCAGCACCTCGATGACCGCCTCGCGCCCCGCCGCGGGGGCCAGGTCCGAGACCGCCAGGGCCAGCGCGCGGACGTGGATGGTCTGGCCCGGTTGATAGAGGGGCTTGTCGGCGGTCACCAGCACCCGGAAGTTCCGGCGCACGGCGACGGAGCGCGCCACCTCGGCCTCGCCCTCCCGGGAGTCGGCCTCGACGCGCAGGGTGTAGTCGTCCTCCTCGATGTCGCCGGGCAGCTCGAAGCTGATGCTGATGCTGCCGTCGTCGTCGGTGAGGCCGGAGGCGTGCCCGACGATGCGCCCGCCCGGGCTCAGCAACGAGGCCCGGACCTTGGCCTTGCCGAGCGGGGCGGAGGTGAGCCCGTTGCGCACTACCACGCGATAGGCCGCCGGCGAGCCGGGCGAGAGGTTCCACTGTCCGTAGACGAAGGCCTCGGCGGGCCTGGCCGTACGGCCGCAGATCCAGGCGGTGCGCAGGCCGACGACGCCAACGAGCAGTGCTGCGGCCGCCCCCAGGACCAGCCAGAAGCGCCGTGAGCCCAGCCACTTGAGCTCGGGCTCGACGGGAGCGATGGTGGGGGGAGGTTGAGGGGGGAAGGTGGAAGGTGGAGGCGTGGCATCGGCCGGGGGCGGAGGCGGCGCGTGCCGGATGCTCTCCATCACGCCCTTCTCGATGCGCTCGCCGAGCTCGCGCTGGAGACGCTCGAGCACCGTGCCGCGGAGGTCCGGGAGCCTGCGCAGCCCGCGCAACGCCGCCTCCTGCTCGAGGAGCGCCAGGTGCGCGCGCCGGGCTTCCGGGTCGGAGGCGACGAGCTTCTCGAGTTCGGTCTCCTCGACCGCGGAGATCTCGCCATCGAGCAGTTTGAGGGTCAAGTCCTCGACGCGGCTCAGGGACTCGTGTCCGTTATCGCCGGGTGCGTTCATGCGGAGACCTCCTCGGCGGCCTTCTGTTCTATGCAGCGGCGCAGGCTGAGCCGGACCCGGCCCAGGAGCTGGCGGGCGGCGGCCACGGTGCGGCCGAGCTCCCGGGCGACGGCCTCGAAGTCCCGGGACTGCTCGTAGCGCAGTTCGACCGCCCGGGCCGAGGCCGGGGGAAGCTCGGCGCGGCAGCGCTCGAGCGCCCGGCGCAGGCGCTCCCCGCGGGCCTCGGCGGCGACCGGATCGGCGAAACGGGCGGCCAGGTGCTCCCGGTAGGCGGTCAGCCGCCGGCTCTCGCGTTCGCGGGAGCGCAGCTCCTCCCGGACCATGTTGCGGGCGATGGTCCGGAGCCAGGCCCCGAAGTCCCGGCCGAGCTCATAACCGCCGAGCGCTGTGTAGGCCTGGACGAATACGCGCTGGACCAGTTCCTCGGTCTCCGCCGCGTTGCGGAGCGAGTAGGCGGCGATCCGCCAGATCTCCTCCTGATGGCGGCGGACGACCGTGGCATAGGCCTCCACGCGGCCCTCGCGCACCGCCCTGATCGCATTGTCGAGCTCGGCGCTCATGCAGGTTCTCCTGGTCTGCCGCTGTTCCGTATGGCGGGAGGCTACGAATTCAACGCGCGAAAAGCCGGAAACTGTGGCCCGGAATGTGGACTATCGGGCGGTTCGGATTCTAGACTCAGGGGATTATGAGGGCAAGGGCCGGCGGAGGTTGTCTCGACGGCGGCGATCCGACCGATCGCTCGGATCAGTCGGATCAGTCGGATCGGTCGGATCGATGAGGCGCCGGCGCCCGGCGCGCCGGGCATCGAGCGCGACTGGACAAATTCCGCGGCGGCCGGGAGCGCCCGCCGTCTACAATGCTGTTGTCGGTGCCGTGGATATTCCGCTGGATTTCTCCTCCTCCCGAGCCGGCCTCCGGGAGGAATACAGGCGGACAGGGCAAGGGATGGGAGGGCATCCCCCGAATGTCGAAAGACGGGCTGAGCGACCGCGAACTGCTCGCCAGGTACGCCGCGCAAAGCTGCGAGGCGGCCTTCCGCGAGCTCGTCCGCCGGCACTCCCGGATGGTCTGGTCGGCCTGTCGCCGCTGGCTCGGCGACGGCCACCTGGCCGAGGACGCCGCCCAGGCGACCTTCGTGGTCCTGGCCCGCAAGGCCCGCCGCCTGAAGGAGGACGCCGTGATATCCGACTGGCTGCACACCACGGCCCATTACATTGTGAAGCACCTGCGCCGGGAGCGCGCCCGGCGCGAGCGGCACGAAGCGGCCGCCGTCGGCAGAAACGGCCCAGCTGCTGCCGTCGCCGGCGCTTCGGAGGCCGCTGCAGCTTCGTGGGAGGAAGTCCGCCCGCTGCTCGACGACGCCCTGGTTACGCTGCCGGCCGAGAGCCGCCAGGCGATAACCCTGCACTATCTCGAAGGCAAGGGCCGCGAGGATCGCGATTGCCAGCTGGCGGGCGTCTACTCGGTGCTGGCCTTGCGCAACGCCGCCGGACTCGATCTGACCGGCGGCGGGCGGTTCAGAGCGGCGCGCGACCGGCTGGCCAAGCTCCTGCCGGCCATCCCGGGAAAAGGCGCCGAGGCGACCGCCGGGGAGCTCTCGGCGCTGGCCCGCGTTCTTCTCGACGTCGAGGGTGCGCCGGAGGAGAAGGCGCTGGCCGCGCTCCTCGAGTCCCTTCCGGCCGGCGACGACATGGCGCTGCTCTCGGCGCTGGCCGCCCGCCGCTCCGGCGGCGAGGCCTGGACCGCCTGGCGCGAGTCGGCGCGCCGGCACGCCCGGGAGCGGGGCGTCTCCGGCCGGGTCACGCTCATCGCCAACCGGCTGGAGAAGCCGCTCCTGCCATCGGCCCGGTGATATGGCGACGTTGTGAAGCGCAGACACGGGGACGCGGTGACACGGGGAAAGCACGAAAGAGCGCCGGAGACCTGAGGCAAGGATCTGTCACCGCGTCTCCGCGTCACCGTGTCTCCGCGTCACATGGTCCCCCTGTGGCCCTGTCACCGTGTCACGGGGTCATCTACTTCACGGCCACGTGCACCGCCGCCGCGCCCCAGAGCATGCGCTCGAACCTGACCCGCGCGAATCCCGCCCGGCGGAGCAGCGCTGAGAGCTCCGGCGCGGAGTGGAATCGGGGGATGCTCTCGGCGAGGTAGTGGTAGCAGCGCCCGCGCGGCCCCGTGAGGACAGCCACCGGCCGGACCGCGGCGGCGACCCACAGCCGGAAGAGCGCCCGCACCCAGGGGTTCTTCGGCTGGCTGGTCTCGACGTTCACGAAGCGCCCACCGGGGCGGAGCACGCGCCGGAACTCTGCGAAGTGACCCAGGAGGGTCAGCTCGTCGGCGCGCAGGTTCCGCGCCGCGAAGGCCAGGGTCACGAGGTCGAAGGACCCGTCGGCGAAGGGCAGCCGGCCGGCCTGGCATAGCACCGGGTCGATGAGCGGGGCCTCGGGGCGCGCGGCCACCCGGGCGAGCATCTCCCGGCAGAAGTCGGCGGCGATCACCCGGCAGGCCCCCGGCGCGAGCCGGGCCAGTCGCACGGACATCTCTCCGGTGCCGGCGCAGACGTCGAGCCAGCGTTCCCCGCCGCCGCGCGCCGCGAGCCTCGCGGCGCGGTCGCGCCAGCGGGCATCCAGGCCCAGGGTGACCAGGTGGTTGACGAGCTCATAGCGGCCGGCGATTCCCTCATAGCCCGTGCGCAGGTCGACATTCATACATGCTTAACGGCGATTACCGGGCCGAGTCATCCGGAACTGACGTAACCGCCGATTCACGCCGATGCACGCCGATTATGTAACGGTTTCAACTGCGGTGAGTTTTACTGTTGGTGCCGTTATCGGCGTGTATCGGCGTTCATCGGCGGTTTCACGTCCGTATCCTGTTCCGGTTGTGGGGCATGGCTTGACCCGCGCCGGAGCAGGCCGACGAACGCCCGGTCGGCCTTGGCCGAGACGATTTCGAACGGCGAGAAGCCCCGCCGGCGGGCGAGGAGCACGGTGAGCGCGAGCATGGCCACGCCGATGAGCCGATTGGCCCAGGAGTCGAGTGCCCACTGACCTGACCAAGTCCACTGCCACGCGTCGGTGAAGGGCAGCAGGTAGGGAATGGCCCAATGGTCCCCGTCGGGCCCCTTGGAGCCGGCGAGGTCCATCATAAGATGCACGTGGAAGGCCGCGAGCGCCAGGAGCGCCGTCCGCCAGTGTTTCCTGGCCAGGAGCAGGGCCAGCCCCGCGCAGACCAGCCCGGACAGGCCGTTGTGGAAGAGCACGTGGTGCCAGTTGCTGTACCAGGCGATGGGCACGTCCCGGTTCTGGGTGAGCATCTCCGGGAAGTATCCGAAGCCGTCGAGGTCCGGCAGCACCGCCGCGACGGTGATGATCGCCCGGTCGCGGCGGTTGGCGCCGCCGCAGTTGGCCACCAGCCAGCCGGAGAGGAAGTGGGCGGTGGGGGTCATGGCGGGAGCGTAGCGGTCGGGGCGGAGGAGTCAAGTGGCGACATGAGGACATTGAATGTCCAACCAGTGAGCCAACGGCAACGACCAAGAGCCGACGGCATAACAACCAACAGCCAACAATCAACGTCCAACAACCAACAATAAGGAGATGGGCATTCCATGGGCTCTTCAAGCTGATGACACCCCCATCCGACAGCTGTTGGTTGCTGATTGTTGGTTGTTGGCTGTTGGTTGTTGGACGTGAACTGTTGGGGGTAAGCAGTGCAATACGACCTGCCATACGTACAATGGCCGGTCATGACGGAAACCTGCGACGTCCTGGTCATCGGCGGCGGCCACGCGGGCGTGGAGGCCGCGCTCGTCTCGGCGCGGCTTGGACGGCGGACGTTGCTCGTCACCGGCTCGCTCGAGATGATCGGCGAGACGCCCTGCAATCCCTCGGTCGGAGGGCTGGCCAAGGGGCAGTTGGTGCGTGAGATCGACGCGCTCGGCGGGCTCCAGGCGCTCGCCACCGATGCCTGTGGCATCCACTTCCGGATGCTCAACACCGGGCGCGGCCCGGCGGTGCGCGCGCCCCGGGCGCAGGTGGACAAGCGTATCTACCGGCGCTTCTGCCGCACGGCGCTCGAGGGCCAGGCGAATCTCGCCCTGCGCGAGGACTTGGTGACCGAGCTCGTTGCCGAGGGCGGCCGGCTCGTCGGCGCGCGGACGGCCTCCGGCCTCGAGATCGGGTGCCGCGCGGCGGTGCTCGCCCCCGGGACCTTCCTGCGCGGAGAGCTGCACACCGGCGGGCGCCGGACGCCGGGCGGCCAGATCGGGCTCCCCGCCTCGGCGGAGCTCCCGGAGTGCCTCGAGCGCCTGGGCTTCCGGCTCGGGAGGCTCAAGACCGGCACGAGCCCGCGGCTCGCCGCGCGGTCCATCGACACCGCGGTGATGAAGGAGCAGCGCCCCGACGATCCGCCGCGGCCACTCTCCTTCCGGACCGACCCGGCCGCCTTCCGGCCGCCGGCGGTCTCGTGCTGGCTGACCCACACCAACGAACGCACCGGCGCGCTCATCCGCGCGAGCGTCGCGCGGCTGCCGCTCTTCAGCGGGCAGATCAGAGCCCAGGGGCCGCGCTACTGCCCGTCGGTCGAGACCAAGTTCGTGGCCTTCGGCGAGAAGGACCGGCACCAGGTCTTCATCGAGCCCGAGGGGCTCGACTCGCCGGAGGTCTACGCCGGGGGGCTTGCCACCAGCATGCCGGAGGACCTCCAGCTCGAGGTGGTGCGGAGCGTCCCAGGCCTGGAGGAGGCCGAAATCCTGCGCTTCGGCTACGCGGTCGAGTACGACTGCGTGCCCGCCGAGCAGCTCACCGTGACGCTCGAGTCGAAGCCGGTGAAGGGGTTGTTTCTGGCCGGCCAGATCAACGGCACCTCGGGCTACGAGGAGGCCGCCGGCCAGGGCTGGCTCGCCGGAGTGAACGCCGCGCGCTCGGCGGCTGGCGAGCCGGAGCTGATCATGCCGCGCGAGGAGAGCTTCCTGGGCGTCATGGTCGACGACTTGGTCAGCCGCCGTCCGGCCGAGCCGTATCGCCTGTTTACCAGCCGCAGCGAGTGTCGCCAGGAACTCCGCCACGACAACGCCGACCGGCGCCTGGCCCGGTACGGCCTGGAACTCGGACTTCTGGAGCCGGCTTTCGGCATCCGGCTTTCGGCGAAAAGCCGGGCGATCGAGATCGCTCTGGCCTATCTGCAAAGGAAGCCCGCGGGAGAGGGCAGGGTGATGGCCGACATCCTCCGCCGGCCGGAGGTGACCGTGCCGGCGCTCGCCGCCGGCGACCCGGACTTCGCCGCGCTGGTTGCGCACCCCGAGGTCGCCGAGGCCGTGGAGATCGAGACCAAGTACGCTCCGTACCTGGTCCGCGCGCGCGAGTTCCAGGCGAATATGCGCGAGTCCGGCTCGCGCCGGCTGCCCGAGGGACTGGACTACGCCAAGGTCCCGGGACTCTCGCGCGAGGCCCGCGAGGAGCTCAGCCGCGTCCGGCCGGCGACGCTCGGCCAGGCCGGGCGGCTCGCCGGAGTCACCCCGGCGGATGTGACCGTGCTGGTCCTGTGGCTGGACCGGGGGAGGCCGAAGGCGAAGGTGAAGGACGACACGGACATACACGGACCGACACGGACGTACACGGACTGATAGAGTCTCTGTCCGTGTATGTCCGTGTCGGTCCGTGTGTGTCCGTGTGTGTCCGTGCAAGTCCGTGTCGGCCCGTGTTCCTTCGCGGCTGTTTGAAAAACGCCCTTCGGCGGCAATAATGCCGGCGATGATTCAGCTGGTTCTGGCCCTGACTCTGGCGGCCGGGGCGGGGGAGGGCGCCTCCTCCGCTCCCGCCCCCGACGTCTTCAACGCGCACTGCCGGGCGGTGCTCGGCCCGGCGCTGCGTCCCGGCGCGTGGGGAATGGTGCACCTCGACGCCGACAACCGCTTCAACGCCACCCTTTGGCCCGGACTGGGGCAGGAGGTGCGCGGCCAGTGGCACTCGGTCTGCGCGCTGCCCGAGCTGCGGCCCGGCGAGCGCCGGGCCTACGCGGTTCCGTTCCGTCCGGTCCCTGGTGCGGTTGGCCCGGTGGCCCTGCTCGATGAGCGCGTCCGCCCTGGCCAGGGCTTCGGCGGACAGGCCCGCCGGAGTTGCCCCGAGCTCGTCGGTTCCGAGGACGCGCGATACGTGGCCGTGCTCGGGCGGCTCTCCCTGCCGGCGGGCGCCCCGGCGGGCTTCTCGGCGAACCGCACCACCGAGACGTCCGAGTTGCCCGGCTATCCGGCGGCCTACGAGGGGCTCGATGTCCTGGTCGTGGGCGAACTGGACGGGGTGGAGCCCAGCGCAGTCCAGCGGCAGGCCCTGAAGTGCTGGTTCCGGGCCGGCGGAAAGGTCTTCGTGACGTCGGCGGCGGCGCGCCGGGAGCTGGCCGACGTCCTCTTCATGACCGGCGGCGTTCTCGGCGACGCCGGCACCTGGGACGAGTGGAAGCGGCTGGCCGGGGCCTCGGACGACGATGTCCTGGCCTGGACCGGTGAGGGCGGCTCGCGTGAGCCGCTGGTGGTGCGCTTCCGAACCGGCTTCGGGCAGGGCGCGTTCCTCTGGCCGGCGGCGTGGCGACCGGATGAGACGGTCGCGGCCTGGAGCGCCTACCAGCGGCTGCTCGAGTCGTCCAGGTGCGCGCCGGCGGTGCCGCTCAGGGACCGGGCCATCTACGAGAACTTCCCGCCGTTGAGGCGGAGCCTGCTGGGCGCCGACTCGGCGCTGCGCTGGGCTCTCGCCGCGGCACTCCTCGTCAGCACGGCGGGGGCGATCTTCTGGCGGCGCGGCCGTCCCTGGCGGCTAGCGACGGCCGCGGCCGCCGCGGCGCTCTCCGCCGCGACTCTGGTGATGATCTTCGGCGCCGGTCCCGACGGCCGGACGCTCTCGGTGCGGATCGACGAGTTCAGTCCGGACGGTGCCGGGGTGCGCGCGCGGGAACTGCTCTACCTCGAAGGCGTCGCGCCGGACTGGCAGCCGGAGGTCGCCTCGGCCCGGGGCGCGCTGCCCTCGCCGGTGCTTTCCGCCTGGGAGGACGCGGGCCTGTTCTCGAGCCGTCTGGACCTGCCCGCCCCGGGCTCGACCGACGGCCCGGTGCTTTCGGGCGTGCGGCCGGGCGGGGGCGGGATCTTCGTCGGGGCCGGGCCCCTGACCGGGGTCGCGCCGGTCCCGGTCCGGCCGGCGGGGGCCAGGGCCCTGGCCGGGCTCAAGGCGGACGCCTGCGTTGCGGCGATCGCGGACTGCCTGTCGGACGCGGACGGCCGGTGCCGGGCCCAGGCCGAGAGCCTGGCTGAGTGGCTCTGGCGGGACCTGGGGGCCCGCGGGATGCTCGGCGACAAGACGGCGGTCTACGTCAGCCGGCTCGACGACGAGCCGCCGGCGCTCGTGCCCTCCGGCCGGGTGCAGTCGGCGCGGCTGGCGCGGCTGGGCATCTTCTTTTCCGACGGCGGCGGCCATTGACGCCCTGACACCAAGGAGATCCGAAGACCCATGGAAGTGATTCCGGCAGTCGACATCCGCGGCGGCAAGTGCGTGCGCCTGGAGCAGGGCCTGGCCGACCGCGAGACGGTCTACGGCGACGACCCGGCGGCCGCCGCGCGGCGCTGGCAGTCCGAGGGCGCCCGGCGGCTCCACATCGTGGACCTGGACGGGGCCTTCTCGGGCGCGCCGGCCAACGCCGCGGCGGTGAAGAGTGTGCTCGCGGCGCTCGCCATCCCCGCGGAAGTCGGCGGCGGTATCCGCGAGGAGTCCGCGGCGCGCGACTACCTCGCGGCCGGCGCGAGCTGGGAGATCGGAAGAGCACACGTCTGAACTCCAGTCACCGAATACGA
>CALGYR010000065.1 GCA_937935355.1 uncultured bacterium
TACTCATGCCATCCGTCCCATTTTCGCCCTTGACTGCTCATAGTCGGTCTCAATCATGCCTGGCCGTCATTGACGGCCGAAGAAGTCGCGGACATGCAAGGTGCAGAAGGCGAACAGCCAACAACCAACGTCCAACATCCAACAGCCAACAACAAGGATGTGATCCTCTTCAAATTCACCTCCCTATTGTTGGTTGCTGGCTGTTGATTGTTGGTTGTTGCGTGTTCATCCCCGAAGCTCCACGCCAAGCGTTTTCCCCCTGCGCACCGCGGTGGGCGCCGAAAGCCGGACCACGCAGCCGCCTGCGGTCGACTGGACCGCGGACGGGATTTGCTTCTTGCCGAGCGTGACCTTTGCGCCCGTGCCGGCGAAGGCCAGCGCCAGCTCCCGGACGGCCAGTGCGCCCGAGAGTACCTCCACCTCGACGCGATGCCTGCCTTTGCCGAGCTTCTGGCGGACCAGTCCCCAGCCCGTCCCGGTCGCGAAGAAGCAGGCGAAGTCCTTCTGCGCGACGCGGGGCGCGAGGGCCAGCCTGGCCTTGGGCGCCGAGTAGCGGAAGCCGGAGAGCGCCGGGAGCAGCGACCAGCTGGCCAGCGACCGGGCGTAGTGGTTGCCGCACTCGTACTCGTTCCAGGGGTTGCGCCGAACGCCGGTGTGCCGGTCGCGCACGCCCTTGACCACCTTCAGGCCCTCGGCGACGAGTCCCTCCATGATCAGGTGGCTGGCCACCTGGTATTCGATGCCGCAGAACGCTTCGTCCGAGTACGGGAACGGGAAACGCGGCCGGCCGCCCCGCGGCCAGGTGCACACCAGCAGCGCGGCCTCGTCGTTGAGGGCGTAGATGCGCTGCGGGTTGGCGTGCGCGGTGAGGTCCGCCCTCCAGTTGTGCCGGAAGATGGCGCCGAGCGCCTTGCGGACCCGTGCCGGGTCGAAGAGGTCGCCGAGGTCCACCAGGCGCGCGAACCACTGGCCGATGAGCTGGTCCGAGAGGCAGCCCTGGCCGTACTGGTACTTGGGGAAGGCCGGGTTCTGCGGGTCGAGCGTCTTCGGCGCGCAGCAGCATCCGGAGCCGGCTGCGCAGCCCTTGGCAGCCTCGGCCGGAGCGGGCGGCCGGACGTCCTGGAAGTAGAACTCGCCGTTCCAGAGCGTGGCCTCCATTTTCGCGCGGCCGCTCTCGTAGACCGCCCGGTACTCGGCGGCCTTCTCAGGCTCGCCGAGGTGCCGGGCCATCTCCTCGGCGGCGCGCAGCGCCCCCAGGTAGAAGCCGCCCATCATGGTGTTGGGGCCGTGGAACTCGACGTCGTAGGTGTTGTGCTGCGCGCCCTCCATGACGCCGTCCTTGTCGGCGTCCCACTCGATCCAGGCGTACTCGAGGGCCTTCCTGACGCTCGGCCAGAGCCCGCGCAGCCACTTGTCGCCGGCGCCGTTCTGCCACTCGCGGTAGACCTTCATGACTCCGCCCATCTGGCCGTCGGCGGCGGCGTGCTTGAAGACCTTGCCGGGCTCGGCCCTGGTCCCGGGCGGCAGCGGCATCCGGAAGGTCATGTGGCCGTCGTCGTGCAGGTTGAAGGCGTAGTCGGTCTCGCGGATCGAGCGCTCGAGCGTGGGGAAGAGCGCCGCGGCCGCCTGAGCGTAGTTCCAGACGTGGGTGCAGGTGCCCTCGCAGCAGCCGCCGCCCGGGTGGCATCCCTCCCATCCGTAGAACGAGCCGTCGGGCAGCCGCAGGCAGGTCGTCGTCTTGAGGATGGATATCTGCGAGGAGACCGCGTCGAGGACCGGGGAGGGGAGGGTGGAGGCGAAGAGCGCGTCGGCGAACTCGCGGGTCTCGCGCTCCAGGCGCGCGGCGTTGGCCGCCACGTAGCGGGCCACCGCCGGGGCGTCGGCGTGGAGCGTCGCGTAGTGGTTCCTCCAGACGGGCGAGCCGTCGGCGTTGGGCTGGTCTCCGTGGCTGTTGCCCCAGTACTTCTCGAAGTTCGGGTTGTGCCAGGCGACGATCACCGGCAGTCGGCCGGTCTTGCCCGGGGCGATCCGGGCGCGGAGCGCCAGCGTCCCGATGTCGCAGCCCTTCTCGCGCGCCGCCGGCTCGGCGATCTCCTCGAGCCGGCCGGTGCTCAGCTCGTCCCAGAAGTGGTGCAGGGCGTCGAACCAGGCGCCGCGGAACCAGTGGGTCTGGACGAGCACGTTCCGGTGGCTCGTGGCCAGGGCCAGCGTCCCGAAACGCGCCGAGTCCGGCCTGTGCTTCACGGTGGACATGGCCAATCCGCGCGCCGCGCCGGAGTCGAACGGCTTGACGACCCCGTCGCCGACCTCGGGGTGCCCGCAGCGGTTCTCGAGGCTGGCCGCCAGTACCACGTCCACCGGCTTCTTGCCGGGGTTCCGCAGCGTGAAGTCGAAGATCGCCGCCGGCAGGGAGGAGTCATCCGGGTTGTGGGGGATGAATGGGTTCCAGGCCTCCAGGGAGACCTGGAGCGGCACGGCCGGGTCGGCCAGGCGCAGCCGCGCGAAGGGGAAGGCCCCCTCGAACTCGGCCGAGCGGAAGTGGGGCAGCCCGCCGCCCGAGGCCCGGTTCAGCCTGCCAGAGCCGTCGCCGCCGAAATCCGCGCCGCCGACCGGTCCCTGGAGGACGCGGGTCACGGCCGGCTCGCCGGCGCACTTCGCGTGGAGCGCGAAGAAGCTGCAGTCGAAGCCGAGCCCCTTGGCCGGCCGGTTGAAGATCTCGAAGTCCCGGAGCTGCCCCCAGCCGCCGAGCGAGATCGAGCCGGTGCCGATGCCGCCGAGCGGGAAGGCGATGTGGTCGAGCTCCCGGCCGCGGTAGACGCGCGGGGCGCCGGGGCGATGGAGGCCGGATCCGCGGTGGGGTATGCGTGCTGACATGCTGTTCCCTCGCGCTCAGGCCATGACCAGCCTGAAGGGGCGGACGTGCGAACGGTTGTAGCCGGCCTTCTGCCCGGCCGGCGTCCAACTGCCGGAGAACTGGACCCAGCCCGAGCGGCCGTCGGCGTTCAGCCACTTGAGCGGCACCCGCGGGCAGTAGGGGGTCACCTAGCGGCCCTCCCAGTGCTCCTCGAAGTGCACCAGCGAGAAGGGTCCCCAGGGCTCGGGGGCTTCGAGGATGACGAGGTCGGTGCCGTCGTCGCCTGAGAAATCGCGGTGCAGCCGCCAGGTGAGGAGCAGGTGTTGAACGTCGTCACGATCCGCCTCCTTCGGTCCCGGCCGGCTCGGGGGGGAAAGTCCTCACGGCAAGGGGCAGCACGACCTCGCGTGGGGCATCTTTGCATCCCTCCACGCGCTCGATAAGCATGCCGGCCGCGGCGCGGCCGATCTCGGCCTCGGGTTGCTCGGCCACCGCGATCGGCCGTCCCAGGAACGGCGCGTAGGGCACGCCGTCGAAGCCGGCCACGGCCACGTTCCGGGCAGACTCGCCGCGCGCGGCCAGCGTCTCGAGGACGCCGGCGAGGATGCGGTTGTTCGCGGCGACGATGCCGTCGGGCGGCTGGGGCGATGCCAGAAAGACCTCCGCGGCGGCGCGGCCCTGTTCGACCGAGAACTCTCCTGATCGGAAGAGATGCTCGGAGAAGGGCAGCCCCGCGCGGTCAAGCCCCTCCCGGAAACCGGCGGAGCGCTCTCGGGCGGTCCAGACGCCGTCTGGCCCGCCGGCCATGGCCAGACGCCGGCAGCCCATGGCGGTGAGCGCCGCGACGAGCCCGGCGGCGGCGCCGCGGCTGTCGGTGACCACGCGGTCGCAATCCAGGCCGGGCAGGAGCCGGTCGACGGTCACGAGAGGGAAGCCGGCTCCGGCCAGCTCGATGAGCGCGGCCTCGACCTCGCTTCCCGGCGCGGGTGCAACGATCAGGCCGTCGGCCGGCCGGGAGGGCAGCTCGCGGAGATACTCGAGTGCACGAGCCGGGTCCTCGCCCGAGGCGGCGATGATCAGCGTGTAGCCGGACGCAGAAGCGGCCGCCTCCACCGCCCCGGCAATCGTCGCGTAGAAGGGGTTGGCGAGCTCGGTGACCACCAGCCCGAGCGTCCTGGTCCGCCGGGTGCGGAGCGACCGGGCCAGGACGTTAGGACGGTAGCCGAGCTTCGCGGCCGCGGCACGGACCCGCTCGGCGGTGGCCTCGGGGATCCGCCCCTCGGCCGCGCGGCCGGAGAGCACCCGGCTGGCCGTGGGGATGCTCACCCCGGCGGCTTCGGCGACTTGGCGCAGCGTGGCAGGCAAGCCTTCTCTCGCTCCCTCTTGCGTCCCGGTGCGCAATCGATTGCGCACTCTGGAATGATACACCGCCGGGCGAGGCGGGCAAGAGGGAAAATGGGAAAAAGGGGGGGGCGGGACGGGCGAAGGTGAAACCTTCAACAACCAACAACCAACAACCAACAGCCAACAACCAACAACCAACAACCAACAACCAACAACCAACAGTTCAAGGAAGGGAAGGTGAAGGTGTTGGGCACAGCCGAAGATTGGCCACAGCGATGACAGAATCGTTATTGTTGGCTGTTGGTTGTTGGGTATTGGTTGTTGGCTGTTGCCGATGTCCTGCTGTTGCTTCCCTCACGCCCGGCTCGGCGGCACTCCCATCACCTTGCGGAAGACCTTCGAGAAGTAGAACTGGTCGCAGAAGCCGGCGCGGGCCGCGGCTTCCTTGGCGCTCAGGCCTTCGGACTGCATCATCCGGTGGGCGAAGAGCGCGCGCTCGCGGTGCAGGAACTGGGTCGGCGAGATGCCCAGTTCCTTGCGGAAGAGCGCGTTGATCCGCTCGGGGGTCAGGAAGAACTCCCGGGCCAGGTCCCGCCGCGAGACCGGCTCGGCCAGGCGCGCGCGCAGCCACTCGACCATCCGGCGCGTCCGGGCGGAGAGCGCCGGGGGGTGCCGGCCGGCCCAGACCTCGGCCAGTCCCAGCCAGACCTCGCGGGCCACGGTCTCGAGCATCTCCGCGCGGTAGTGCCCGTAGCCGGAGAAGACCTCAGCGCAGCGGCGGAAGCGCTGCTCGACCGCCGGGTCGCCGCCGGCGTCGGTCACCAGGCTGGGCTCGGGGCGCAGGCGGTAGTCGCCGGCGCTCCACCTGGCGCCCGGCAGCAGCTCGCAGTGGATGCAGCTGATCCTGCCGCGGCCGCCGCCGGGACGAGCGCGGAAGGTGTGTCGCTCGTCCGGGACTACGAAGAGCACCTGCCCGGGGCCTACCGGCACGGTCGACTCATCGGTGACCAGTTCGTAGTCGCCGGAGATGGCGAGAATCAACTCGATGTCCGGGATCGCCCGCGGACCCCATACGGCGTCCGGGGCGGTCTCGATGTAGTTGGCGACCCTGACGACCGGTCGGATCTCTCCCGGCGCGATGATCTTCATGGCGGCTCCTCGCCAAGCCGTCGGCGGTAACGTGAGTGCTCCCGCCCCGTTCCGACCGGTGGGTTATGATGATACATGCTTATGCCACTGCTGTCCATGGAAGATGGCGGCTCTGCGGTTTATAAAGACACATGATGCCGGGCGGGGACCGGCTGGATGGGAGGCATGGCCATGCTCCAGGAAGAGTTCGAGGCGTTGAGCAAGGGCACCGCGGCGGCGACGGCGTCGCGCTCGGCGGAGGTCAAGGGTGGCCCGGCCGTACGGGCCTTCGGGACCATGACCCCGCGCGAGCGCTTCGTGCGCTGCATGCACTTCCAGACGGTCGACCGCGTGCCGCACATGGAGTTCGGATTCTGGACCGAGACCATGGCCCGCTGGCACCGGCAGGGGCTCCCGGAGCAGTACGACTCCCACGAGTCCATCGAGCGCTACTTCGGCTGCATGCAGACCGTCCACGCGCCGATGCGCATGGCCACCATGAACCATCGCAAGGAGGAGATCGTCGAGGAGCGCGAGAACTCGGTGGTCAAGCGCGACGGGCTGGGCACGCTCTTCGAGCAGATCCGCCACGGCGCCGGGACCATCCCGCACTACCTCGAGTTCCCGATCAAGGACCGCGCGAGTTGGGCGGCCTTCCGTGACGAGTTCCTGCCGCTGGACTTCGAGAAGCGCGTTGGCGCCGACATCGCCCGCAGGGGCGAGGAACTGCGGCACAGCGCCGAGCCGGTGGCGGTCTCGCTCGGCTCCTACCTGGGCTACGTGCGCAACTGGATCGGCTTCGAGAACATCGCGCTGATGTTCTACGACGATCCGGAGCTCATCGAGGAGATCGTCGCGCACCTCTCGAAGATCTACCAGGGCGTGCTCTCCCGGGTGCTGCCTCACGTCGGCGCCGACCTGGCCTGCGGCTGGGAGGACGTCTGCTTCAACAGCGGGCCGATCTGCTCGCCGGACATGTTCCGCTCCATCGTGATCCCGCACCTGCGGCCGGTGCTGCGCCTTCTGCGCCAGCACGGGGTGGACGTCATCTGGACCGACTGCGACGGGGACATCCGTCCGCTCGTGCCGCTCTGGCTCGAGGCGGGCCTGAACTGCATGTTTCCCATCGAGGTCCACGGCGGCAGCGACCCGGTGGAGCTCCGGAAGACCTATGGCCGCGAGGTGCTCCTGGCCGGCGGCTTCGACAAGATGGCCCTGCTCAAGGGCCGCAAGGCGATCCTGGCCGAGCTCAAGCGCCTCGAGCCGGTGGTGGCCGACGGCGGCTTCGTCCCCCACGTCGACCACCGCGTCCAGGCGGACGTCGACTACAACGACTACCGCTACTACATCCGCGAGAAGCTGGTCATGCTCGGCTACAAGCCCGAGGAGATCCGCGCCATCGAGCCGCTGCGGGGGGTGTAGGCCCCGGCGGGAAACCGACAGCGAACCGCAGAACCGCAGAACACCGAATGACGAATGTCGAAGTGCGGTTCCCGGGCCCTCCGCGTCCTTCGTGATTCTGACTTCGATATTCGATATTCTGCGGTTTTACGTTGGTCCGACCCCGGGTGACTGGAAGGCTGGAAGACCGGAAGAATGGAAGAGCGGGGCAGCGGCGCGTGAAGCCGCCGCTGGCGTGCGGGCAGTCACTGGCTGCCGGTTACTGGCTGTTGGTTGCTGATGGTTGGTTGCTGGTTGTTGGCTGTTGGTTGTTGGTCGTTTAGCCCTCCCGCCGACCGCGCAGCGTGCCCGCGCTACCATACGCCGCGTTTTCGGCCCCGGATTCTGCTCGTATGGGCCCGAAAAGGCCGTCCTGAGGCGGTCAACCCTTTGTGGCGCAAGAGGACCCCGTGGTCCGACCCCGGAGGCCGGAGGGCCACCGAAGGGACCCCGGAGGTACCCCGTGGTCCGATCACCGGATGCCTCGTGGAGGAAGGATGGGGGAGGAGAAAATAGTATTATGTCCCCCGATATATTGTTGCTGTCACCCTTACGGCCATTTCAGGAACCGCCAAAAGACAGCACGCCAGTCCTAACCACGGAGGACACGGAGGGAAACCCAGAGCCATTTCAGAAGCGGCCCGGGACTGTCATTCTGAGCGGAGCGAAGAATCTTCCCTCCTGCGCGGCAAAGACCCTTCGCTGCGCTCAGGGTGACAGCATCGGGCTGGCGCCTTGCTGCAATGGCCCCTGCTTTCAAATTGCTTTCCTTTGACAAGCCGGGCCTGCCGATGTATATGGCGTCTGTCGCGAGAGACTCCCGATCCCGTCGCACCTGAAGCCAGCCGGAGGCGAGCCGCATGGTCCTTGCCAGGAAGCAGTCCGGGAGCCGACCGGAGCCCACTCCGGAGGAGCTGGAGAAGCGCCATCGCTGGTGCAGGGAGTACGTGGCGAGCCTCGAGCATCGCTCGGTGGTGCGCGCTCCGAAGGATGGCGCGAGCTATTGCTGCCCCTGCTGCGGCTACAGCACTCTGCCGGCGCGGGGCCATTACGACATCTGCCCGGTCTGCTTCTGGGAGGATGACGGCCAGGACGACCAGGACGCCGACGCGGTGCGCGGCGGCCCCAACGGCGCGCTCAGCCTGACCCAGGCCCGGCGCAACTTCCGGGAGTTCGGGGCGTGCGACCGCAACCACGTCAGGAGCGTGCGCAAGCCCACCGCTCAGGAACTGCGAGTCGAAGGGGAGACCGGGGCGAGCCTGGGATAGCCATTTCTCGCGCGGAGCCTTTCGACAAGCTAAAGGCCCTGAGCCGCGTCGAAGGGCCGCCAGGTCGCAGATACCAACAACGACCGCCTCGGCTCTTCTCTGCGGCTTCGTATGCGCAACAACGACAACGGCAATGGTAAGAATGGAAGAGTGGGGCAACGGCGTGTGAAGTCGGCGCTGGGGTGCAGGCGATCATCCAACCTTCCAGCCCTCCAGCCCTCCAGCCATCCAAGCTCCGGTTGTGACACAGGGGAGCGTGGTTCGACCCCGGAGGCTCACCGCGTTCTGACCCCGGAGAAGCCTGGAGGCGGATCTGGAGGAATCTTGGGGGCGCGGCGTGTGCCGCCGCCGCCATCCTGGCAATTGAATCCTTCGCCGAGATAGCGATAATCCCTCCCGGCAATTGACGGAGGCGCCGGTGAGTCAATTGGTCGGGTCCAGCGAGAGCAGTTGTCCAATCAGGCCAGGGCAGGTCCTGGCCGGTCACCTCTTTAACGAACCGATGCGCGTGGTGATCGTCGAGCCCAGCGGCTCGGAATCATGGTCTGCGGGGCTCGTGGGCGTGCGGTCGGAGCGCTTTCGAAGCGTCTCTCTGACCGCCGAGCAGCTCGGCAGCCTCGCCATCCTGGACTCCGCCGCCACCTACGACGGCGACGCCAGGCTCCTCCGGCTGGGCATCCAGGCATATTCCCTGGGCATCGCCTACGAGTTCGACCCCTACTTCGGCCTGTCCATCTCCCGGGTCGATCCGCTGCCCCACCAGCTCGAGGCCATCTACGACTATTTGCTTAAGCTCGGCCGGGTACGGTTCCTGCTCGCCGACGATGCCGGCGCCGGCAAGACCATCATGGCCGGCCTGCTAATCCGCGAGCTCAAGCTCCGGGGCCTGGCAGAGCGGATACTGATCGTCTGCCCGGCGAACCTCACCTTCCAGTGGGAGCGCGAGCTCAAGGACCGGTTCGACGAGGGCTTCAGGCAACTCAAGGGCGCCGACCTCGACTCCTACAGCATGAACCAGTGGATGGAGAACAGACAGGTCATAACCTCCCTGGACCTGGCCAAGCGGACGAACGTCCTCCCGGGGCTCAGGCAGGTACGCTGGAACCTCGTCATCGTTGACGAGGCCCACCGGATGTCGGCCGCCGACGAGACCCACAAGAGCCTCCGCTACAAGCTCGGAGAGCTGCTGCGGGACTCGACCGACCACATCCTGCTGCTGACCGCCACGCCCCACAAGGGGGACCCGGGCAACTTCACGCTCTTCCTGCAGCTGCTCGACCCGGACGCCTACGCCGACGTGCGTTCCATCCGGCAGGCCATGGACCAGCGCCGGGCGCCGTTCTACCTGCGGCGCACCAAGGAGGCCATGGTCTACTTCCCGGAGCGCCGGCCCGACGGGGCCTGGGTCGCCGAGAAGATCTTCACGAAGCGAATCCCGCACACGGTGGATTTCCAGATAGACGGCCCGGAGTTCGAGCTCTACCGGAACATCACCCGCTTCGTGAAGATGCAGAGCGCCAAGGCGGCCGCCCGGGGCGACGATCCGAGGGCACGCGCCGTCGGCTTCCTGATGGCTCTTTACCAGCGGCGCTTGGCCTCCAGCACTCGCTCCATGCGCCGGTCCCTGGAGAACCGCGCCAGGCGGCTCCAGGAAGGGCTCGAACGCGCCCAGGAACTCATCCGACTGGCGCCCCCCGATATCCCCTCGCCCGAAGAGCTGGAGGAGATGGAGGAGAGCGAGCGCGAGCGGATGGAAGCGCTGCTGGAGGCCATGACGCTCGCCGGGGATGCGGAAGAGGTCCAGGAGGAAATTCGCGAGCTGCTGCGCCTGGCCGGCGAGGCCCAGCTCGTCGAAGCGTCAGGGGCCGAGGCCAAGCTGGCCAAGCTGAGGGGCCTGCTCCAGCAGGAGGGCTTCTTCGACCATCCGGACCGGCGCCTCCTGATCTTCACGGAGTTCAAGGACACCCTCGACTACCTGGTGGCCACCTTGAAGGAGTGGGGGTTCATCGTCGGGTTCATCCACGGCGGCATGAAGCCCGGCTCACGCGACGAGCCCGGTTCGCGCCTCTTCGCCGAGCAGCAGTTCAAGGACGGAGCCATCCAGGTGCTGGTGGCCACCGAGGCCGCCGGCGAGGGCATCAACCTCCAGTGCTGCAACATCCTCTTCAACTACGATATCCCCTGGAATCCCAACCGGTTGGAGCAGCGCATGGGACGCATCCACCGCTACGGCCAGCGCAAGCCCTGCCTGATCTTCAACTTCGTGGCCACGAACACCATCGAGGGCCGGGTGCTCCAGCGCCTCTTGGACAAGCTTCAGGAGATCCGCAACGCCCTGGACGACGACGCGGTCTTCAACGTGGTCGGCGAGGTGCTGCCCGCCGCCCACGTCGAGCGCGTCCTGCGCCAGTACTACTCGGGCGAGATCGGCGACGATGACCTCGAGGAGCGCCTGCTCCGGGACGTGGACGAGGGCCAGTTCCGGGCCATCTGCCAGAACGCCCTGGAGGGTCTGGCCTCCAAGAAGCTCAACCTTGAGATGCTCATCGAGCGCCGGGCCCGGGCCCAGGAGCGCCGGGTGGTGCCCGAGACCATCGCCCGATTCATCCGGGACTCCGCGGAGTGCGCGTCGCTAGACCTCAAGGCCGTCCCGGCGTTGCCGCACACCTTCGAGCCGGTGAGGACCCCGCCGGCGCTCCGCGCCTGCGAGAGCCAGCCGGACTGGAAGCTCCCGTCGCTGGCGGCCCGCTACCCGCGCTTCTCGACCGACCGCGAGACCGCCGAGGGCAACAACCTCGAATGGGTGACCCCCGGCCACCCGCTCTTCGAGGCCCTCCGCCGTCACGCCCTGGCCCAGGGCCAGGAGCACTTCGCGAAGGGGGCCTGCTTCCACTCGCTACAGCACGAGGAGCCGGCGCGGTTCGACTTCTACCGGGCCAAGGTGGTGGACGGGCTCGGCCAGGTCGTCCACGAGCGACTCTTCGCCGTCGAACTCCGCGCCGGGCAGGAGCCGCGACTGCAGGAGCCGGCCATCCTGGGCAACTTCGCTCCCGCCGGGCCGGCGGCCGAGCTGCCGGCGGCCGCCGCCGCGCCGGAGGCCACCGGCTGGATGCACGAGCGCGCCTTCAGCCCCTTCCTGGAGGAGGTCCGGACCGAGCGGCTCGCCGAGGTTCGGCGCATCGCCGACCACGTGGAGCTGTCGCTCACCGAGCTCATCCAGAAGGCTGACGACGAGATCGGTCGGGCCACCACTGACGCCGAGCAGAAGCTCCCCGGCTCCGAGGGCCGGCTGTCCCAGGCGGAGGCCCGCCACGCCGAGCTCATGGCCAGGCGGGAGAAGCGCCGCCGGGAGCTCGAGCAGCAGCGATCGCTCACCCTCCAGGGCGCCGAGCGCATCGCCAGCGTCCTAGTCCTGCCCCACCCGGAGCGCGAGGCCCCGGATGTCCGCCGGCTGCGGCCGGACTTCGAGACCGAGGCCACCGCCATGCAGGTGGTCATGGAGCACGAGCGCGCCCAGGGCCGGCAGGTCTTCGACGTCCACGAGAAGAACCTGGGCTACGACCTGACCAGCCTCGACCTCGCCTCCGGCGAACTCCGGCTCATCGAGGTCAAGGGCATCGGGGCGGCCACCGGCACGGTGCTCCTCACTCCCAACGAGCGCCGGGTGGCCGAGGACCGCCGGGACTGCTACTGGCTCTACGTGGTCACGAACTGCAAGGCGAAACCCGAGCTCCAGGCCCCCATCCGCGACCCGGCCAAGCTGCCGTGGCACGAGGTCACCAAGGTGGCGCACTACTGGCTGGAGGTGAAGGCGATGGGTGGGGCGGTGGAGGTGAGAGAGGATGAACCGCCTTACAGCGCCCGCGGAGAAGGGGCCTTGGTATGAACTATCGCGGGTCTTACCGAAAGCTCCTTGAGAATGCGAAGGCTGCTATCATAGCCGCCATCGAGATCTACAACAAGCCATCGTTCCAATATCGGGACGAGTGCTCCGTTATCCTTCTGCTAAACGCATGGGAACTGCTCTTGAAGGCACTTCTTTCCAAGAACAAGGCATCGATCTTCTACCACAAGAAGCGTCATGAGCCCTACAGGACACTCTCGTGGCAAGACGCCTTGGGAAGAGCCGAGCGGTTCTTTCCATCCGACATGCATCCTCTGCCTGTCCGCCGCAATCTGGAGTTGCTGGGTACCTACCGGGATAACTCTGTGCATTTCTACAATGCTGACGGCTTCGGCGTGCTTATCTACGCACTAGCTCAAACTAACGTGACAAACTTTCGTGACCTGCTGAATTCTGCCTTCGGAGTGAGACTAGAACGTGAAATCAGCTGGCAACTTCTGCCTCTTGGGATCAAGCCGCCAATCGACCCAATCGCTTACATTGGGAAGAGCTCGGCGGCCAGTTCATCGAAGGGCAATGCAGTGCAGCAGTACCTGGCCGAGCTTTCGGCCGCCGTCTCGGAAGTGCAAGGCGCCAATCAGGATACTGGCCGCCTGATGACTGTGTTCCAAGTTAAGCTCGAGTCCACCAAGAAGATCACCAAGGCTGACGTCGTCGTCGGAGTCGAAAAGGCCGAGGGGGCTACTGGCCCACTAGCCATCGTGAAGACAGTCGATCCCAACAAGTCGCACCCTCTCCGGCAGAAGGATGTGATTGAGAAGATCGGGACCCTTGATGACGCGCCATTCACCCCGTACACTTTCACCGCCATTGCTTGGAAGCACAACCTCAAATCCAAGTCAACGTACTGCTGGAGAGCTAGTGAGGGCTTTCTTACCAGATACTCGGAAGATGTGATCCTCTGGTTAAAGCGGCTGACGCAAGCAGATATCGAGGCGGCCCTCAAGGACTACCGTTCACATCTCCAGGAGAAACGGAAGCAGAAGAAGTCAAAGGTGGCCTCTTCATGAGGCCCCAGGTCCTGCAAGTGCCCGGCCGATGTCTCCGGCCAAACGCTGCCGGAAGGGTCCAGCAGCCGTCTGCAGAAGTGCAGACTGACTTCGGTTGGGGGGAAGGCGCTGGCCGAGCGGCGGTGGGAGGAGTGGAAGTGACTCCGAACGCGATCCGGACGCCCGGCCGTGACCCGGCGCGGTTGCCGTGGCATGAGGTCGGCAAGGTGGCGCACTACTGGCTGGAGGTGAGTGTGATGGGTGGCGGGATGGAGGAGAAGGAGGCTCCGGCTTATGGAGACGGTTGGCTTCCATCTGGAGAGCGGTTGTGAGCATCAGGCATTTTCCGGATAACGTGATTGCCGCGCTCAAGAATGCGCTGGTGAACGTGTTCTGGACAAAGAAGCATCTTCGCCAGGTGTTTGAGCAGTGCGAAGTGCCTGGAGAGCTTGTGGCCGGGCAGGACTGGAATGCCTATAAGATCCGCATTGTGGAGCCCATCGTTAACTCTCTCAACACCTCACCGGCAGGTCTTGGCATCCTGCGCAGGGTGCTGGCAGAGACGTTGAACTACAAAGATGGAGACCATCTACTTTGGCTGGAGGATGGCAAGCGTCGGAAGGAAGACGCTGAGAGATCACTTGAGCATCTGCGGTTACTGGTTGACAAACATGATGCCGAGATGAAGCAGGCCAAGGAAGACCAAGATCGCCGTCGGAGAGAATATGAGGAGCGGAAGACCAAAGCAGCCTTCAATCAGAGGCTTGGTGAACTTCGCGGCCGCTTCTTGGCCTTCCACTCGTCTGAAGACCCTCAGCAGCGAGGCCGCGATCTAGAGGGCATCCTGTATGACCTATTTGTTCTCTTTGACCTTGAACCGCGAGGAGCCTTCAGGCTCAAGGGGGAACAGATTGATGGCGCCTTCGCACTCGACGGCAATCCTTTCCTGCTTGAGGCCAAATGGCAGTCCGATCCGGTGAACCTGGAGGCCTTGCGTGACCTCGATGGGGCAGTTGCCGCGAATCTCGACAATACGCTGGGCCTCTTCGTATCGATTAACGGCTTCAGCCCGGAAGCGTTGGAGCGCTACCGACAAGGGAATCGCCCGCGGATCATCTGCATGGACGGGCATGATACCGTTTGTGTGTTAGAAGGTAGGATAGACCTGTCGGATCTCTTGCGGCGCAAGCGGACCATAGCCTCTCAGCGGGGCGACATCTTCACATCCGTCACGCAGATAATGGCCGGGGGAGTCTGATGAACAACTTGGATGTTTGGTGACAGATGATCCCCAAGTCCTGCAAGCGCCTCGCCGAGGTCGACTTCCCCATCGCTGCGGTGTCGAAGCACGCGGCGCGGGAGAAGTCCATCCGCCACGGGCACCCCTCGACACTGCACCTCTGGTGGGCGCGCCGGCCGCTGGCCGCCTGTCGGGCCATGCTCATGGCGCTCCTGCTGCCGGACCCCTGCGATGCCGAGTGCCCGGAGGACTTCCTGGCCGCCGCGCGGCCCCCCCTGCTCAAGATGCGCAGCCGCCCGATGCGCTGGGAGGCCGAGGTCGGGACGCCGGAGGGCCTGCGCAAGGTCATCCTGGAGTTCATCGCCGACTTCGCCAACTGGGACAACTCGGCCGACAGGGACTTCCTGGAGGCGGCGCGGGCGCTCGTGAAGGCCGCGCACCCGGAGGAGACGCCGCTGGTGGTCGATCCCTTCGCCGGGGGCGGCTCCATCCCGCTGGAGGCCCTGCGGCTGGGTTGCGAGGCGTTCGCAAGCGACCTCAATCCCGTGGCTTGCCTCATACTCAAGACCATGTTGGAGGACGTCCCCCGCCACGGTCCGGAGCTGGCCGACGAGCTCCGCCGCGTGGGGGCCGAGGTCAAGGCTGCCGCCGAGAAGGAACTGGCCGAGTTCTACCCGTTAGACCCGGACGGGGCCAAACCCATCGCCTACCTCTGGGCGCGGACGGTACGCTGCGAGGCGCCTAACTGCGGGGCGGAGATTCCGCTCGTGCGGTCGTTCTGGCTCTGTAAGAAGGCCAAGCGCCGGCGGGCGCTCAAAGCCAAAGTCATGCAGCCCAAGGGCGAGACGCCCAGCGTGGAGTTCGAGATCTTCGAGCCGGCTGGCGAGGAAGATGTGCCAGAGGGCACTGTCAGCCGGGCCAAGGCGAAATGCCTGTGCTGCGGGACGGTGCTGGCGCCCAACCGTGTCCGGGCGCAGCTCCGGGAGCAACATGGCGGAGCCGACGTCGTATTTGACAAGGAAGGTACCCGCACTGGCGGCGCGCGACTCCTGGCCGTCGCAACGCTTAAGCCTGGAGAAACGGGCCGCGCCTACCGACTACCGACCGAACAGGACTACGAATTGGTCTGGAAGGCTCGGGAATGTCTGGAGAGAGCAACGGCCGAGCCGCTGCCCAGCGGCCTGAGTCGGATACCGAATGAAACGACGCCCGCAGGAGGAGGTTCAGGCGCTGGTAGGGCGTTCGCTGTCCAGAACTACGGCATGATGACCTTTGGCGACATGTTCACAGTGCGGCAGAAGCTAGTGCTGGCGACTCTGTGCACGATGGTCCAGGAAGTTGAGGGCAACTCGTCTGCCGTCAAGGGAATGGCCGCTTTGGCGTTGAGTCGTTTCACCGACATCTGCAATGCCTTCTGTCGGTGGGAAAGCTCAAAAACCCAAGTCCGAAATCTGTTTACCCGACCAGCTCTGGGAATGATGTGGGATTTTGCCGAACCGGGCATCTTTGGAGACCAGGCCGGAGATTACACAGTTACGGCAGGAAGCATGGCTCGGGTGGTTGACGCAATTCCGGCGGGTTTGCATCCTGGGCAGGTTCAAACGGCGGATGCGTGCGACCACCCGTTGCCCGGCGAATCCGTTGCAGTGTGGTTCACTGATCCGCCATACTACGATGCCATCCCCTATTCTGACCTTTCCGACTTCTTCTTCGTCTGGCTTCGGCGCGTGTTGCCAGCACATCCATTACTGTGCGCCTCGCTAGATGGGGAGAGAGCGTTGACGCCCAAGGAACGCGAGGCGGTGCAAGATGAGCTCAGGTTAGTGGACGGTCGGCCCAAAGATCGTGGCTTTTTTGAAGAAGCAATGGCCAGAGCGTTTGCTGAAGGCCGTCGGACTCTGAAGGAGGACGGGGTTGGCTCGGTCGTCTTTGCTCACAAGACAACAGAGGGATGGGAAGCACTGCTGACAGGCATGATCCGTGGTGGATGGGTCATTACAGGTTCCTGGCCTATCGCAACCGAATCCGGAACGTGTCTTCGCGCCCGCGACTCCGCCGCTCTCGCCACCAGCGTCCACCTCGTCTGCCGCCCCCGCACCGAAGACAAAGTCGGCGACTGGGGCGAGGTGCTTGGGGAGCTTCCCGGCCGGGTCGGCGACTGGATGGAGCGGCTCCAGGCCGAGAAGGTCCGCGGCGCGGACTTGGTCTTCGCCTGCATTGGACCGGCGCTCGAGATCTTCAGCCGCTACTCGCGGGTCGAGACCGCTGATGACCCGCCGAAGGTGATTACGCTGGCCGAGTACCTGGAGAAGGTCTGGGAGGTCGTCGGCCGGCTGGCCCTGGAGCACATCCTGGGCACCGCCGAGGCCAAGGCCCGTAACGGCGCCGCCGGCGCCCTGGAGGAAGACGCGCGGCTCACCGCCCTCTTCCTCTGGGCGCTGCAGACCACCGAGGCGGGGAACGGCCCCTCACCCCGGCCCTCTCCCAGGGGGAGAGGGAGCGAGGGCGAAGGTGACGACGACGGGGCGGAAGGCGAGCTGGCTGCCGCCGCCGCTGAGGACAGCGAGGACTACGGCGGTGACGAGGACGGAAGCTCCAAGCCCAAGAAAACCAAGGGCTTCAGCCTGATCTACGACGTGGTCCGGCGCTTCTCCCAGCCGCTGGGCATCCACCTGGAAGCCTGGGAAGGCCGGATCATCGAGACGGACAAGGGCGTGGTGCGGTTGCTATCCATCGGCGAGCGCGCCAAGCAGCTCTTCGGCGACGCCGGGGCCGAGGCCATGGCCCGGCGGATCGAGGACGCGCCCCCCGAGCAGGTCCAGACGACCATGTTCGGTGCCCCCGCCACCGAGGCCCCGGAGATCAAGGTCCGCAAGGGCCGGGGCAGGAAGAAGGCCGGCTCGGCCGCGGCCGCCGCCGGTGAAGCCGCCGAGGAGAAGCACTCGGCCCCCAGGGAGGCCACCACCCTGGACCGCGTCCACGCGGCCATGCTCCTCCAGGCCAGCGGCCGGGCCAACGCGCTCCGGGCGCTCCTGGTCGCCGAGCAGGACCGCGGCCCGGATTTCCTGCGCCTTGCCAACGCCCTGTCGGCGTTGTATCCTGCGGGCTCTGAGGAAAAGCGGCTGCTCGATGCCATGCTGCTGGCGGTGCCGAGGTAAGCCGGAGAAAGAAGAGGACGAGCCATGGCTTCGCTTAAACGCGTCAAGCTGAAGGGGTTCCGGTCGATAAAGGACGCCGAGATCGAGCTCCGGCCTCTTAACGTTCTGATCGGCGCCAACGGCGCCGGCAAGAGCAACCTCGTGGCCTTCTTCAAGATGCTCAACGAGATGATGGCTGGCCGGCTCCAGCAGTTCATCGCCACCACGGGCCGGGCGCAGTCCAACCTGCACTTCGGTCCCAAGGTAACTCCGCAGATGGAGGCTACGCTGGAGTTCGAGGTGGAACAGGGGCTCAACGTCTACCGCTTGAGCTTGTCCCACGCAGCCGGCGATGCTCTAGTGTTCAGCGAGGAGAGCCTGTCGTTCGTCGCGGAGGGGCCAACCGGCGGTCCAAGGCAGGTGGGTGCCGGTCGTGGTCATCCGGAAACTATGATCGACGAAATGGCCAATACAGGCCAGCCCCTGGCCAAGGCCTTCCGTGAGCTCCTCCTTCGTTGCCGCGTCTTTCACTTCCACGACACTTCGTCAACGGCGGGAGTCCGACAGCCCCATTACGTGGGCGACAACCGCTGGCTCATGCCCGACGCCGCCAACCTGGCGGCCATGCTCCACCGCTGGCGGGAGGAGAACCGGCTCGTCTACGACCGCATCGTGCGGACGGTGACGCAGATCGCCCCCTTCTTCGCAGACTTCGACCTGCGGCCGGAGGCGGGCAACGGCCGGCAACTGGCGCTCAACTGGCTGCACAAGCGGTCCGACTCTGTCTTCGGCCCGCACCAGCTGTCCGACGGCACCCTGCGCGCCATCTGCCTGATCGCGCTCTTCCAGCAGCCGGAGGCCGAGTTGCCGAGCCTGATCGTCGTCGACGAGCCGGAGCTGGGGCTCCACCCCTACGCGCTCAACGTGGTAGCCTCCATCATGAAGGCCGCTTCGCTGCACACCCAGGTGCTGATCAGCACGCAGTCCAGTACTTTCCTGGACAACTTCGAGCCGGCCGACGTGGTCGTGGTCAAGGAGGACGGCGGCGCATCCAACTTCTCGCGGCTCGACGAGGGCGCGCTCAAGGCGTGGCTGGAGGAGTACAGCCTGGGCGAGATCTGGGAGAAGAACGTCATCGACGGAGGGCCTCATTGATGGCCCGGCTCTACCTCTTCGCCGAGGGCCAGACCGAGCAGACCTTCGCCGACACGGTGCTGAAGTCGCACTTGGCGACTCTGGGCGTCTACATGCACAATCCGGTGCTCATCGCCCACGCCCGAAGGAAAGGCCGGGTGCACCGTGGGGGCGGATGGAACTACAAGCCCATGCGGGACGACATCGTCCGGTTCCTCAAGCAGGAGTCCGGCCGCGACGTCTTCTTCACGACCATGATCGACCTTTACGCCCTGTATGCCGGCTTCCCGGGGAAGGCGGAGGCCGAGAAGCTGCGCCACGACCCGCATGAGCGCGTCAAGGCGCTGGAGGCCTCCTGGGCCGCGGACATCGGCGACCCGCGCTTCATCCCCTTCATTCAGCTCCACGAGTACGAGGCCTATCTCTTCGTGGACCTGCCGAAGTTCGGCAAGTTCTATCCGGATGCGGATGCCCAGATCTCACGGCTGAAGGAGATGTCGGATTCCGTCTCGACCCCGGAACTGATCGATGACGGCGAGGAGACCGCGCCCTCCAAGCGGATCATCCGCGAGTTCCCCGCCTACGAGGGGGCCAAGCCCACGGTCGGGCCTCAGATGGCCGAAGCCATAGGGCTGGCGGCGATCCGGGCCAAGTGCCCACACTTCGATGGGTGGATGAAGAGGCTGGAAGGGCTGGAAACGCTATGATCACCGGTTCTGCACTGTGCCAAGTATTTCAACTCCTGGCTCGTCGGACATGGTGTGATCTTCGCGACGGACATCTGGCTAACATCAAGGTGTCGGAGGAGTCCATAACTGACTTCCTGCTGCTCGATCTGAAACGTGCATGCCCAAGCAGTGTGGCCATCCAAAAGTACACCAAACACAGAGAAGGCAAGACCACTGGGGCTGATTGGGAATGGTGGCTTGTGGGCCAAGGCAAGGCCTTCGGGATGCGGGTGCAGGCCAAGAGACTGGATCCAGTCTCGTGCAAGTATGAAGAACTTGATCATACTGTGCCTCGACGCCGCCAGAAGCAGGTGAATCTGCTGCTCAAGGACGCAAGAAGCCACAACCTGTATCCTGTTTATTGCTTCTACAACTACTGGGACAAGCTGGCGACGCCCCCCAAGTGGAGGTGCCGTTCCTATGCGCCGCACTGGGATCTGTTCGGATGTTCTGTGTGTGACGCGCGCATCGTCAAGACTTTCATAGGCAAGGGCGTGAAGGGAGTGAGCGACATAGGCTCCGAGTCCTTCCCCTGGATGTGTCTTGTCTGCTGCACAGGGTTCTCTGGCGAGAAAGCCGGCATCGCTGAGCGAGCCCACGGCGTGGCACGTGCGATGTCCTTGGCAACTACTGGCGGCGACGCCAAGGTGGCTGCGACCGTGGACATCCCGGATCTGCTCGATGTCGAGAAACTGCCCGACTATGTTCTCCCCCTCCTCGCTTCTGACCGGGGCACAGATCGCGTTATGGAGGCCCCCGAAGGACGGTTTCTGGATGGCGTGTTGGTCCTGCAAGAGGACTAGAGGAGAGAACTGCGTGGACCCCTGGTACAAGATCGCCACCCCCCGCAAGGAAGTCCGGGACGGCCGCTCGTTCAATCCGGACGAGTTCGCCATCGCCCTGGAACAGGTGGTCGCCGGCACCGCTCCGGTGGACTACCGCGACCCGGCCAAGTTCTTTTCCCGCACCTACTTCACCCGCGCGCTCCGCGAGCACACCGGGATGGTGCTTAAGCGTCTGGCCGGCCAGACGGCCAACACTGCTCCCGTCCTGACGCTCATCACCCAGTTCGGGGGGGGCAAGACCCATACCCTGGCCACCCTTTACCACCTCGTTCGGGCGGGCCGCTCCGCTGCTGAATTCCCAGGGGTCAAGGACCTGCTCAAGGAGACAGGGCTCGACGCCATACCGCAGGCCAAGGTCGCCGTCTTCGTGGGCAGCGCATGGGACCCCCAGCCCGGCCGGGAGAACCCCTGGATCGACATCGCCCGGCAGCTGGCCGGCGACAAGGGCGTCGCCGCCCTGGGCTCGGCCGCCAAGAGCACGCCCCCTGGCACGGAGACCATCAACCGGGTGTTCCAGGCCGCCGACGGGCCGGTCCTGATCCTTTTCGACGAGGTGCTCAACTTCCTGAACCGCCACCAGCGCTTCGCTGACTCGTTCCACGCCTTCATCCAGAACCTGACCGTGGCCACAACCGGCACTTCCCGGGGCGCCGCGGTCATCAGCCTGCCCCGCAGTCAGGTGGAGATGTCCGACTCGGACCTCGTCTGGCAGGAGAAGATCACCAAGGTTGTCCGGCGCGTTGCGAAGGATCTCATCGCCAACGACGAGGTCGAGATCAGCGAGGTCGTCCGCCGCCGGCTCTTCGAGGACCTGGGCAACGAGCGTGTCCGCAAGAACGTATCCAAGGCCTACGCCGACTGGTGCTTCGAGCGCCGGGCACAGTTGCCGCCGGAGTGGACCGCGGTGGATACCGTCTCCACCGAGTCCAAGGCCCGGGAGTTCCTCCGGGGCCGGTTCGAGGCCTGCTACCCCTTCCATCCGGCCACGCTTTCGGTCTTCCAGCGCAAGTGGCAGGCCCTGCGGCAGTACCAGCAGACCCGCGGCACGCTGGCCATGCTCGCCCAGTGGATCTCCTGGGCCTACCGGGACGGCTACAAGCGCGCGCGCAGGGAGCCGCTCATCACCCTGGGCTCGGCGCCGCTGGCGGCCCCCGAGTTCCGCAGCGTGATCCTGGGGCAACTTGGCGAATCCAAGCTGATTGCGGCCATCGACACCGATATCTCCGGGGATAACTCGCACGCCAGGGCGCTCGATGCCGACTCCAAAGGCAGCCTCAAGGACATCCACCTGCGCACGGCGGCGGCGATCCTGTTCGAGTCCTCTGGCGGCCAGGTGGACAGAGTCGCCCATCTGACCGACCTGCGCTTTGCCCTGGGCGAGCCGGACATGGACACCACCTCCATCGATAGCGCAGCCATGGCCTTGGAGGGCAAGGCTTTCTTCGTTCGCAAGGTGGGGTCCGACGGGTTCAGGATCAGCTATCGGGCCACGCTTAGGAAGGTCGTCAACGACAAGCGGGCGGGGCTCGACTGGGAGACCGACGTCAAGCCGGCCATGGCCAAGCTGGTCAAGGAGGAGTTCGACCGCGACCGCACTCTGCCCCCGGTGTGGTTCCCCGAGGACGGGACCGCCATACAGGACACGCCCAAACTGACCATGGTGGTCATGGACCCCGAAACCGAATGGACGGGCGAAGGCAGTCTGAAGAAGCAGATTGCCGAGTGGACCAAGCAGCGTGGCAAGTCGCCCCGGCTCTATCCGGGGTCGCTGGTCTGGTGTCTGAAGCGTCCGGGGCGCGACCTGCGGGAGAAGGTCGAGCTCTGGCTCGCCTGGGTCCGAGCCCAGCGGGACATGGCCGGCAAGGGTCTCGGCGACGATTACGAGAAGGTCGATAAGGCCGAGGTTCAGGCCAAGGTAAAGGACGCCGAGGAGGCGGCCAGGGACGAGGTCTGGGCTGGGTACCGCTACGCCATCCTGGCCGACAACAAGGCTGCCGCCGGGCTGAAGGTGGTGGACCTGGGCGCCGGCCACTCCAGCTCGAACGAGTCCCTTTGCGGGCGCATCCTCACGGCCATGAAGTCCTCGGCCCTGCTCAACGAGTCGGTTGGCGCCGGCTACCTGGAGCGCAACTGGCCCAACGCCCTCAAGAAGTCCGGCGAGTGGCCGCTCGAAGGGCTGCGGAAGAGCTTCCTCGACGGGTCGCTTACCAGGCTCGTCGACCCTGACGCCACTTTGAGGAACAAGCTCGTCGAGTTCGTCGACCGCGGTGACTTCGGGCTGGCCTCCGGTCCCAAGCCGGACGGAACGTACGAGCGCGTTTACTTCTCGGAGCGGCCCCCGATTGACGAGGTGGCCTTCGACAAGGGCGTGGTGCTCCTGAACAAGGCCAAGGCGAAAGCTTTGAAGGTTGGTGCTGGGGCTCCTCCGGCCGCGGTCGTTGTGGCTCCGCCGGATCAGGGACCGACGTCTGCAGCCGAGTCGACCGAAGACGCCACTGGAGATGGGGCCTCCACCAAGACCAAGACCGTTCGCATCCGCGGGCAAATTCCCCCGGAGCTCTGGAACCGGCTCGGTACCAAGCTGCTGCCCAAACTCCGGCAGGGCGCGGATCTGCGAGTGGGGCTGGATATCTCTGTCGTTCTGGGGATCAAGGAAGCCCAAAGCGTTGTGACTGATACCCAGTTGATCCTCGATGACTTGGGGATATCAGACAGCGTCGAGGTCGAGTAGATTCGCAACCGCGAAATCGTGGCCATGGTCGGTTGCCGCGCGTACCATGTCCATGCCGCTGCAACCTCGGTCCGCCGGGCGGAGATCGCTTCCCCCGCCCTCACGCGTCGGCGAAGCCGCGCCTCTTGCCCTTGGCCATCCCGAAGAAGTCGCCGATGTGATCGACCAGCTCGTTGGCGAAGACGAAGAGCTCCTCGCTGAAGGTCGTGTTGAACTCCACGAGCACCTTGACCGGACATCCGTGGCGAACGGCCGAGTGCTCCAGGATCAGCGTCACCCAGCCGAGGCCCTTGCCGGGAGGGGCGTTGAGGTTGGCCAGCGTGTCCGCCTTCCTCCGGGCGCGGCGGCGTCATCATAGCCGCGCGAGGCCCGGGCGCAATGCGTTGGAGAGACGGCCTGGAGAACCAACTGCGAACCGCAGAACCGCAGAATCTCGAATGACGAATGTCGAAGTGGTAGCTCCCGGCCGCTCCGCGTCCTTCGTGATTCTGACTTCGATATTCGACATTCTGCGGTTTTCCGTTGGTCCGACCCCGGGAGGACTGGAAGGCTGGAAGGCTGGAAGGCTGGAAGACTGGAAGACTGGAAGAATGGAAGAGTGGGGCAACGGCGCGTGAAGCCGGCGCTGGCGTGCAGGCAATCCTCCAGCCTTCCAGTCTTCCAAGCCGGCAGTAGATGTCTCTCATCCCGAGCAGCCGGACGGGGATTTTAAGGGTTGACACGCTCCGCAAGCTGCGTATATTTGCCGCTTAGCCTATCCGAGACTGGGTGGTTAGAGGCCAGGGAGGATGGGCTTCTTTTTGGCCCTTTGCCGGGAGGGCGTCATTGCCTAGCATCAATGTCGAGGTATGGGATGCCACGGGCAACAAGAAGCAGCTCGTGGAGATGCCCACGGACGTGCCCGTCAACCGCGTGCTGGCCGTGCTCGTGGACAGGATGAGCCTGCCCAGGAACAGCCCCGACGGACAGCTCATGTCCTACAAGTTCCACCACAAGTCCTCGGGCATGCAGCTGCTCGACACCCAGACGCTCGAGCAGGCCGGGGTCAAGGACGGCGACATTCTGCGGATCCAGCCGGAGATCACGGCAGGTGTCGCCGGCCGACTCTGAAGCGCCCGCCGGCTCGGACGGACCTGACGGGCCGACCGGAGCCGGAGCCGGGGCCGGGCCTGGGCTTTCGGTCTCGGCAGCCGACGCCGCCGAGGACCGCTACTCGCGCCTGAGGCTCATCGGCTGGTGGGACCAGCGGCGCCTGGCCGCCTCGCGCGTGGTGGTGGTCGGCGCCGGCGCGCTCGGCAACGAAATCTTGAAGAACCTGGCGCTCGTGGGAGTGGGGCGCATCGCGGTCATCGACATGGACCGCGTGGAGATCACCAACCTCTCGCGCTCGGTGCTCTTCCGCGCCTCCGACGCCGGCGAGTACAAGGCCGAGGCCGCCGCGCGCGCGGTGCGCGCGATGAACCCCGACTGCCGGTGCCTGGCCGTCGTCGCCAACGCCGCCTACGACGTGGGCCTGGGGCTCTTCCGCTGGGCCGACCTGATCATCGGCGGACTCGACAACCGCGAGGCGCGCCTGGCGGTGAACCGCGCCGCCTGGCAGGCCGGCCGGCCCTGGATCGACGGGGCCATCGAGCGGCTCCAGGGCACGGCGCGGGTCTTCGCCCCGCCCGAGGGCCCGTGCTACGAGTGCACCATGGGCCCGGCCGACTGGGAGATGCTCGAGCGCCGCAGGAGCTGCGCGCTGCTCCGCCGCGACGAGATGGCCGAGGGCAAGGTCCCGACCACTCCGACGGCGAGCTCGATCATCGCCGGCGTCCAGTGCCAGGAGGCGCTGAAGCTTCTCCACGGCCTGCCGGCCATGGCCGGACGCGGCTTCGTCTACGACGGACAGAACCACGACTCCTACATGGTCGGCTATCAGGTCAAGGAAGACTGCCTCAGCCACGACAGCTTCGCGCCCGTGGAAGAGACCGGCTGGTCGGCCCGGACCGCGACGGTCGGCGAGGTGCTCGCCGCCGCGCGCGAGCGCCTGGGCCCCGAGGCGGTCGTGGACCTGCGCGCCGACGTCGTCGCGGCGCTCGACTGCCCGCACTGCGGGCGCCACGAGGCGGTCTTCCGCTCGGCCGGCTCGATGACCGAGAAGGACGGGCGCTGTCCGGGCTGCTCCCAGCAGCGCACGCCGGCCTTCCTGCACAGCTTCACCGGCGCCGAGGGCGCCGACGAGCGGACGCTCGCCGAGGCCGGCGTGCCGCCCTTCGACGTGGTCGTGGCCAGGAGCGGCCTCGACCGGGTCTTCTGGGAGCTCACCGCCGACGCGCCGGAGGCGCTGGGGGAGCTCTTTGAAGGTTGAGGGTGGAGGGTGGAGGGTGGAGGGCTGGGATCTGGGAGCTGCCAACCAGCAACTAGCAACTAGCAACTAGCAACTGGCAACTGGCGTGCGAGGGATAGCGAGATGAGCGGCAAGCCGGATTGTTCGAAGATCGACGCAAGCAAGTGCATCGACAAGGAGTTCCCGGGCGGGGACGCGGCCGTCGAGGCCGGGGAGCTGCGGGTCTCGATCGGCCGCCGGGCCTACGACGAGATCCGCAAGCACGCCGCCGAGGAGACCGACCGCGAGATCTGCGGGGTGCTGCTCGGCGACCTGTGCAAGGACGAGACCGGTCCCTACCTGCACATCACCGAGATCATCCGCGGCGAGCACACCGCCAGCCAGGGCGCGCAGGTGACCATCACCCACGAGACCTGGAATCATTTCCACAAGGTCAAGGACAGCAAGTTCGCCGACAAGCAGTACCTGGGCTGGTACCACAGCCACCCGGACTTCGGCATCTTCCTGTCCTCCATGGACCTGTTCATCCACGAGAACTTCTTCGCCGCGCCGCACCAGGTCGCCCTGGTGGTCGACCCGCTCCGGCGCGAGGAGGGGGTCTTCGTCTGGCGCGACGGCAAGGCCGAGCGCGCCGGCCGCTTCTGGGTGGGCCGCGAGGTCCACAAGTTCGAGCCCGAGCCCGAGCCCAGCAAGGAGGAGCGCTCGCTCACCGAGATCGAGAAGAAGCTCGAGCGGCTCCGGAGCCAGGTCGGCGAACTGGACGCGGCGGTGCGGGAGCGGCCGGATCCGAACTGGCTGCAGACCGTGCTGCTCTTCGGAATCGTGCTGGTCCTGGGCGCCCAGGCGGTGCTGGGGCTTCTAAAGGGGCGCGAGCAGCAGGTCACCGACATCGAGGACGCCTTCCGCCGGGCGGTGCTCAAGGTCGACCTGGACGCCGGCAAGCGGATGGTGGAGCTGAAGCTGAGGCTGCCGGCTGACCTCAGGCCGGTCGAGACCCACTTCAACCCGGTCTCGGGCGAGGTGGAGGCAGTGTATCGCCTGGGCATAGACGATATGGCCGGCAAGTATCTGCGGGCGGGAGAGAAGGCCGAGGGGGAGCGCGAGAAGGCCGGCGCCGCCGACCGCAAGGGCGACGGCGGGCGGCCGAAGGAGGGGGGCGAGTCGACTCCGGCGGGCGGCGGGGCGGACGCCGGCACCGCTCCTGTGCCGCCGCCGCCGCCGCCGCCGCCGACCCCGGGCCCGGCCCCCGATCCTCAGGAAGGCGCCGGCAGATGAACGCGCCCGAACGCATCCGCATCACCCACGACGACGTCTTCAGCCCGAAGGTCGACGAGGTCCTGGCCCGCGAAGGGTCCTTCGGCATGCGGCCGGACCAGATGGCCGCGATGATGAACACGGGGAAGAAGAAGGTCAACTTCTTCTACTCGAGCATCTTCTACACGGCGTTGGCCGGGGCCCTGGGCGCCTGCCTGGGCTGGCTCATCGTCGAGCCTTTCGTCTTCGACGCCGATGTGGAGGGCGCCGCAAGCGGGATATTCGACGGCTTCTGGGGGAGCGTCCTCCTGATCACGGTGGTCATTACGCCCGGGGCCGTGTTCATCGGCGCCGTCGAGGGGGTGGCCAGCAGGAACTGGAGCAGGGCCCTGACCGGGGCGGCCATCGGCCTGGGTGTGGGCTTTGGCGGCATGCTCGTGATCGGGACGGTCATCGAGCTTCTGTACATGATCATGTGCGGCATCGTCATCGTCAACACCGGCCATGACTTGGATCGGCCGCTGACATACATGCTGCTGACGCTCTGCAGGGCGCTCGCCTGGGCGCCCATGGGCGTCGCCATAGGGCTGGCGCCGGCCATCGCCATGCGTTCCGGAAAGCTGGCCTTCAACGGCATCGTGGGCGGGTTGCTCGGCGCCTTCTCGGGGGGCCTGCTCTTCAACCCGCTGGCCTCGCTGTTCTACGAGGGCGATGCCTGGGTCAGCCGGGGCATCGGGTTCACCGCCATTGGCCTCGGCGCCGGAGTGATGATCGGCCTGGTCGAGAACCTGGCCAAGACCGCCTGGCTGCACGTCCAGGCCGGGGCCCTGGCCGGCAAGCAGTTCGTGCTCTACAAGAACCCCACGGTCCTGGGCTCGAGTCCCAAGTGCGAGATATACCTCTTCAAAGACGAGGCCATCGAGCCGAAGCACGCCGCCATCCACGCCTACGGCACGCGCTACGAGATCGAGGACCTGGACAGCCCGGCCGGCACCTTCGTCAACGGCCGGAAGGTCACGCGCCAGCCGCTCAAGAACGGCGACCGCATCTACATCGGAGAGACCGTGCTCGACTTCAGCGAGAAGGAGAGCGGGTGAGCCGCGGGGCGGCTCGCCGCTGAGGGAAGGAGACTGACATGCAGGTCCAGTGTCCGAACTGCAGTTCGTTGCTCAACGTGCCCGACGAGCGTGCCGGACAGGTGGTGAACTGCCCCAAGTGCGGCGGGCAGATGCAGCTGCCTGCCGCCGGAGGCGGGGCCCCGGCCATGCCGCGGACCAAGACCCCGGGCATCGGGCTGGGACCCGACTCTGCGCCCAAAGACAAGCCCTGCCCTTATTGCGGCGAGCCGATTCTGGCGGTGGCCCAGAAGTGTCGCCACTGCAACACCATGCTCACCGGCCCGGAAGCCGGCAAGGGGGCCGCCAATCGCTATCGCGCAAGAAGCGAGGCGACGGGCGACGGCAAGAAGGCCCTGATCTTCGGGATAATCGGCCTCTTGTGCTTCGGCGTGATCTTCGGCCCCCTGGCGATCTACTACGGCAATCGAGCGCGAGAGAGCGACGCGGATCGCGGGATGGGCATCGCCGGGATCGTACTGGGCATCGTGGACCTTCTGGGGTTCCTGGTGGTGATTCTCGCCAAGTTGTCGCGGCTGTAAGGGGCAGGGGCGGGCGATCATGCAGGTTCAGTGTCCCTGTTGTGGCGGACTGGTAACGCTGCCCGACGAACTCGCCGGGAGGGTTGGGAGCTGCCCGGCGTGTGGCAGGCAGATACAGCTGCCGGCGCTCGCGGGCGGCGCGCAGCGAACCGACTCCGAGGCGGGTTCCGGGGAGATGCCTCGCGGCGGGCCGGACTGGGAGCGCCGGAACCAACTCGGTTGGTTCGGCGGGCTGCTCGGAACGGTCAAGGGAGTCCTGTTCGACCCGGTCAGGACCTTCGGAGAGATGAAGCTGGAAGGCTACGGACCGGCCCTCGGCTACACCGCCATCTTCGGCGGACTGGGGACGTCAGTCGCGGCCCTCTGGCAGTTGTTGTTTTTCGACCCCAGGCAGTTGGAGGCGATGCCAGGCTACCAGCCGGACGTCATCGGCCCCATCGTGGCGGGCATCAAGGCCTGGCTGTTGGCCATGGTCATTCTCGGGCCGCTCCTGGCCATACTGTCGACGTTCGTCGTTGCGGCCATGGTGCATCTGGGCCTGATGATCGTGGGCGGCGCCAGGCAGCCCTTCGAAGCCACCTTTCGTGCCGTTGCCTACGGCAGCAGCACTGCCGGGTTGTTCAGGGTTCTGCCGGCTTGCGGCGGGGTCGTGGCCATCGTCTGGATCGTGGTGCTTTGGATCATCGGGGCCGCCAGGGTCCACAATGTCCCGTACGGCAAGGCTGCCTTGGGCGCCCTGTTGCTCCCGGTCGGCCTCACCCTGTTCTGTTGCTGTGGTGGGGTGCTTCTCATGTTCCTCGCCGCTGGCCTGGGCTCGATGGGCTGAGGAGTCGAACAGTGCAAGTCCAGTGTCCATCCTGTTCCAAGATCGTCGATGCCGCCGACAACCAGGCCGGCCAGATCGTGAATTGCCCGTCATGCAGCGCGCAGATGCAGCTGCCGGCGGCCGCCCCGGCCGCCCCGGCGGTTTCGGCCGCGCCCTCTGGGGCGGCCGGCGCGCCCGGAGCGCCCGGCGCCACCAAGGCCTGTCCCTACTGCGGCGAGACGGTCCTGGCCGTCGCCACCAAGTGCCGGCACTGCGCGTCATTCCTGACCGGTCCGGGCGCCGGCCCCGGCCGTCCGGGCGCGAGGGCGAAGCCCGCCTCGAACGATGGGACCGCCGCCCTGGTTCTGGGGATCGTGGGGCTCGTGCTCTTCTGCGTGCCTGGTCTGCCGGTGGCCACCGGCATCCTGGCCATCAAGTTCGGTCGGGCCGCGCAGAAGGACCCGCCCCAGCAGGGCCAGGGCACGGCCGGGCTGGTGATGGGCATCATCTCCATCGCGATCGGCGCCATCTTCGGACTGCTCTTTCTCTTGGGAATGATCGAAGAAATGTCGCATTAGGAGAACGGTCATGCAGGTCCAGTGTCCCGGATGTCAGAAGACGCTCAACGCCGCCGATCACCTGGCCGGCAAGGTGGTCAAGTGCCCGGGGTGCGGCGGACAGATGCAGCTGCCGGCTGAGGAGTCCGCGGCCGGGCCGGTCACGGCCCCCGAGCCCGAGCCTGCGTCCGCGCCAGCCCGGGTGCCGCCGACCTCTCCGTCCGGGAGGACTGCGGCCCCGCCCGGGACCAGGCGCTGCCAGTTCTGCGGCGAGCAGATCCAGGCCTCGGCGGTGAAGTGCCGGCACTGCGGGGAGACGCTCAGCGCCCCGCGCCGCCGGGCGCAGATGGCCGGCGGGCAGTTGGTCAAGAGCTATCAGGCGGGGATGGGCGGGCTGGGAATCGCCCTCTTCGTGATCGGCGGACTTTTCGGCCTGATCTTCCTGCTGATGGGCGTGGCCATAATCGGGTTCGGCGGGGCCGAGGCGGTGATGGCCGCCGCGGTCTTCTATTCGGTGGTCGGCGGGTTCGTCCTGGCGATCTGGGTCTTCGGCTACCTGGCCTGGAAGCTGCACAACTGGGTCAACTGGGTGATAGCGGTCGTCACCGCGCCGCTGATCGCCCTGAACGTCGCCGGGATGATCATGACCGGGCTTTACCGGGGCGCGGTGCCCCTGATGGTCATGCTGGCCCTGCTGGTAACGGCGATCAGCAACATCCGCAAGCACTCGAAGATAGTCGCCTCGGGCCTGGATCCGCGGGCGGTTGCCAAGCGGCCCAAGGCGGCGGCCAGGCCGGGTAAGCCGGCGGCGCGGGTGCGGGGCCGGAGATAGGAGCGAGTCATGCAGATGCAGTGCGGAGCCTGTTCGGGACTGATCGAAGTCCCCCAGGGACAAGAGGGGCAGTCCTTTGCCTGTCCTCTCTGCGGGGCTGTGGTGGTGACGCTGGCCCCAGTTGCGGCAGCGCAGACGGGACAGGCGGGCGCGAGAGCGCCGGTGACAGGCGACACCAAGAGCTGTCCGCAGTGCGGCGAGGCCATCCAGGCCTCGGCCGTCAAGTGTCGCCACTGCGGCGAGTGGCTGGATGCCGCCAGACGCGCCGCCGTTAAGGGTGCAGAGGCGCTCCTGCCCAAGTTTCAGAAGGGGATGAAAGGCCTGGGCTGGGGGCTGATCGTCTTCGGGGTTCTTTACCTGGTCGGCGGCGGCGGCATGCTGAGCATCGCCGGCGCGCGGGCTCCCCTGATCGCCCTTGGCCTGGTGCTCGTGGGAGTGCTGACCATCACCGTGGGAATCCTGCTGCTGGTTCGCATGGTGTGGGCCAACTACATATCCCTGGTGCTTTTCATCATCGTCGGCATTGGCGGTCTGATAAACATCGTCAGCATCGGTGGTGGGGGGGTGATATTCGTCGGCTTGCTGATCCCGCTGGTGGCCGTCATCAACTCGTCGAGCAACCTGTCGCAGTACAGGAAGATCCTGGCTGCCGGGCTCGATCCCTGGCAGAAGGCGGAGAAGAAGTAGCCGGCCATGCAAGTCCAGTGCCCATCCTGCTCGAAGCCGATGGATATGCCCGGCGACCGTGCCGGACAGGTCGTGGCCTGCCCCGGCTGCGGCGGCCAGATGCAGCTGCCGGCCCTGAGCGTTGAGCCGTCGCCGGCTGGTGCGGGCGTTCCCGTGGTGGCGGCCAATGGCGAGGCCGAGACCCGGGCCTGTCCTCGGTGCGGCGGGACCATCCTCAGGGTCGCCAGGAAATGCAAGCACTGCGGCTCCTTCGCGATGGTGGCGGCGGCGCCGCCGGCCGGATGGCAGACGGGCAAGCTCGCGCCGAGGGAGCGTGTGAGGCAGCGCCGCTCCGGCGACGGGCGCACGGCGCTGATCTTCGCCCTCATCGGGCTGGTGCCGATCTGCGCCGTGATCTGCAACGTGGCCGGCTTGACCCGCTCTCTCTCGATTCTGGGATTGTTCGTCTTCATCATGCCGGTCTTCGCCCTCCTGGCCGTCATCTACGGCCGGAGTGCGCGCAAGTACGAGGAGGAACGCCGCCTGGCCACCGCGGGGCTGGCCCTGGGCTTGGCGGAGTTTGGGCTCGTGGCGGTGGCCGTCCTCTACCTGGTCTGTAGGTTGGCCTCGCGATGAAGTTCTCCTGCCAATGCGGCCAGGCCTGCATGGGTGAAGGTTAGGCCATGCGGATCCAATGCCCCAACTGCTCCAGGTTGCTCAACGCGCCGGACTCCCTGGCCGGACGGACGGTCAAGTGCCCGGGCTGTGGCAGCCAGATGCAGGTGCCGGCCGTAGAGCCAGCCCCGGCTATCTCCGTGCTTCCCGCCGAAGGCGACCGCAAGGTCTGTCCCTCCTGCCACGAGACCATCCTGGAGGCGGCGGTCAAGTGTCGGCACTGTGGCCACCGGTTGGATGCCGGTCCGCGACTTTCTGGCAGGCAGGGCGCGGCCATCTTGTCCGATTACAGACGCGGGATGGGCACACTGGGGCGCCTGTTGGTGGCGCTCGACCTGCTCTTCCTGCTGGCGGGAAAGGTCAGGGCCTTGGCGCTTGATCCAAGGGGCGAGCCATGAAATTCTCCTGCTCCTGCGGCCAGTCGATCACCGTCCCGGACGAGTTCGCCGGGAAGAAGGGGCTCTGCCCCGGCTGCCGCAGGCTGCTCATCGTGCCGACGCGCGACGAGGCTGCGTTGGGGGCCACTGCCGCGCCCGTGCCCATGCCCGTGGCCGGGGCCGCTCCGGCCGACGTCGCCGGCGGCACCTGCACGGTCTGCCAGACCACCATCGCGGCCGGCGAGGCGGTGGTCTCCTGTCCGGAGTGCCGGCAGGGCTACCACTCCGAGTGCTGGCAGGAGAACGGCGGCTGCGCGGTCTACGGCTGCCCGGCGGCCCCGAAGACGGTGAAGGGCGAGGCCCCCTCCGGCGCCGAGGCCGCCCGCCAGGGCTGGGGCGACAGCAAGAAGTGCCCCTACTGCGGCGAGACCATCCGCGCGGCGGCCCTCAAGTGCAAGTTCTGCAACGAGGTCTTCAAGACGGCCGACCCGATCACCGCCGGCGACCTGCGCCGCGAGCGGGACCGCAAGCTGGTCCGCGGCCAGGAGCGCACCAAGGCGGTGATCTACTTCGTGGTCAGCCTGCTCTCCTGCGGCGCGCCGGTGACCGCCATCATCGGCGGGATCTGGATTTTCCGGGACCGCAAGGCCTTCGGCTCCATGGACCCCACCGACCGGGTGATGGTCATCGGCGGGTTCGGGGTGAGCTGCCTGGTCTCGGCGGTCATGGTGCTGATGATGCTTTACGCGGCGGTGGCGTGATGGGGCGGGGGCTGGGCGCGAACGTGCAACGGCAACGGCAACGGCCAACAGCCAACAACCAACAGCCAACAGCCAACAACCAACAGCCAGCAACCAACAACCAGCAACCAACAGCCAACACGTAAATAGAAATGGAGGGAAGAATGGCGACTGAGCCAAACCGCAAGTGTGACCTTGAAGAGAGGCTTTTGGACTATGCCGCTCGAATAATCCGGCTGACGGATGCCATGCCCAAGTCGAGGGCGGCCTCCCATGTCGCCTCGCAGCTCTTGCGTTCGGGAACGGCGCCGCTCTCCCACCACGGCGAGGCTGCGGGGGCGGAGTCGGCCGATGATTTCATACACAAGATGAGCGTGGGTCTCAAGGAACTCAAGGAGTCCCGGCGGTGGCTGTGCCTGATCGCGAGAGCCCAGATGATGCGGGACGTGCGTGCTCTTGACGCGTTGATTGCAGAGAGCGAAGAGCTGGCTAAGATCTTCGGCGCCAGCATCCGCACGGCCCGTTCGCGCAGGGCCAAGAGATGATCGCATCCTTGTTGTTGGCTGTTCGCCATCGGCGTTGTCTGTTGGTTGCTGGTTGTTGGATGTTGGTTGTTGGTTGTTCTCTGGCCGTCTTTGTGGGGTCCGCTAGGCGTGCGCCGTCTCCCTGGTTGCGGCAATGGCTGAGGAACGCTGACTGAAGGGTAGGTTTCCTTGGGCGTCGAAGAGATCGTAACCGGCTCGAAGTTCCACGACGGGCGGATCTGCCCGGCCTGCCAGACGGCGGTCCGGGAGGGCGAGGTGCTGCACCTCTGTCCGGCCTGCGGCGCGGCCAGCCACGAGCGCTGCTGGCGCCAGGGCTCGGGCTGCCAGAGCTACTTCTGCCGGAAGTCGGGCAAGGCCCAGACCGCGGGGCTGCCGGGCATCAGCATCAGCCGCGAGGACACCGACCGGCTCAAGCCCGAGCAGTTGCTCCCGGCGACGACCAGCTACCCCGACGGGCGGGAGGGGCGCTATCCGAAGCGCATGAGCATGCTGGCCGTGGCCGCCCTGCTCGTGGTCGTGCTCTCGGGCGGTTTCCTGGGATGCTTCGGCCTGCTGATGGGGGCGGTGGCCCTGGGGATGATCGCCAACAACTCGACGCTGCGCGGACGATGGCTGGCCGTCTCGGCCATCGTACTCAGCGTATTGCTGTACTTCGGCTGGGGGCTGGCCTGGTGGATGAGCCCGTGGAATCTGGGCCGGCAACTGCAGGAACTCAAGTTCCACGACTCGCCCGAGAACCTCAAGGACGTCCCCGAGCCCATTCGGGGCACCATGCGCGCCAACGTGGTGGTGCGCACCTCCAGTCGCGGCCTGATGGGCAGCATGATGATCGGCAGCGGCGTGATCGTCCGGCTTGCGGGCGAGGGGACGCTGATTCTCACCAACCGCCACGTGATCGACCCCAAGTACAAGGACAGCCGGTCGGGCCCGGTGGCGTCCGCGGAGGTCGATGTCTACTTCTGCGGCGGGGAGAAGGTTTCCGGCGCGGTCAGGTGGGTGCACCCCGACGGCGCGGACCTGGCGCTTGTCGAGTGCCGGCCGTCCGACCTCGAGTCTCCGGCCGAGGCGCACGTAAAGCTGCCGGCCTCGGCGCCGGTGGGCGCGGAGGTTTTCGCCGTCGGCAATCCCATGGACCTGGGCTGGACCTACACCAAGGGCGTGATCTCCAACGTCCGCGAGCTGACCGTCAACGGCCGGGCCCTGCGCGTCTTCCAGACCCAGACGCCCATCAACGAGGGCAACAGCGGCGGCGGGCTCTACGACTCGACCGGCTGGCTGGTCGGGATCAACACCTGGACGCAGAGCAAGGGCGTGGCCGAGGGGCTGAGCTTCGCCATCGCCGTGGAGCACGCCGAAGAGGTGCTCAAGGACCTGGAGAACCTGGGCGATCCGCCGCCGGCGCCCGGAGCGCCGGCACCCGGGACCTCGGGCGGGACCGGAACGCAGACCGTTCCGGTCGTGCCTCCTCCCGCCTCCGGCCCCCAGACCGGCCCGGGCACGCTCCGGCCCGGGGATGAGGGGCGCGCGCCATGAGCTCGCCGGTCCGCCTCAAGCGGCTGATGGCCGACTACCGGCGCTTCACCGAGGCCTTCAAGGCCCACCCGCGGATATCGATCCGCACGGTCTACGGGAACCCTCCGGAGAAGTACGAGCTCGAGTACAAGGTCAAGAGCCTGGTCAGCCGGGCCGGCAACGTGGAGCCCAAGGACGCCCACGTCGTCGAGATCTGCCTGCCGCTGGGCTACCCGCGGCAGGCGCCGGTCTGCCGGATGCTCACCCCCGTCTTCCACCCGAACATCGCGCCTCACGCCATCTGCATCGGCGACCACTGGGCGGCCGGCGAGTCGCTCGTCCACCTGGTGGTGCGCATCGGCGAGATGCTCGCCTACCAGAGCTACAACATCAAGAGCCCCCTGAACGGCGAGGCCGCGCGCTGGGCCGACAACCACCGCTCGGAGTTGCCCACCGACGCGGCCGACCTCAGCCCCCAGGTCCGTCCCGAGGACATCTCCGTGGCCGCCGAGGCCGCTGCGGCGGCCATCCCGGTGGCCAAGGCCATCCCCGTGGCCCGGGTGATACCGCAGCCGCCGGCGGCCGGCCCCATTGCGCCGCCGCCGCCCCTGCCGCCCGGAGTCGCGGCGAGCCCGGTGGGCGCCGTGCCGGTGGCCAGGGCCGTGCCCGTGGCCCGGCCGGTCGCGGTCGCGCCGTCCGCGCCGGCGGCGGCCGGGACGGAAGCGCTCGCGGCCCGGTCCGGCCTGCTCAAGGTCGCCTGCGGAGCCTGCGGCCGCTCCAGGGTGCTGCCGGCCAACAGCCCCGCGGCCGGCCAGACGCGCTGCGTCTACTGCGGCGGGACGGTGACGAAGACGCCGGCGGAGTGAGCTCCGCCGTTGGGATTGGGAGGACAGGCCATGCAGGTCCAGTGCCCGGGTTGCTCGCAGATGCTGGAGGTTGCGGACGCGCATGCCGGACAGGTGGTCAACTGTCCGAAGTGTCAGGGACAGATGCAACTGCCGGCGGCGACTGTCCCAGCGCAGGCGGTCGTGCCCACTCCCGCGTCGGAAGGCCCTGATGCGACCAAGCAGTGTCCGTTCTGCGGCGAGACGGTTCTGCGCGTAGCCAAGAAGTGCAAGCACTGCAAGACGGATCTTCCAGAGGGCCTGGATGCAGATAGCGTGCGCAGGCGCTTGGTGGCCAAGGAGGTGGCCTTGTCCGCCGGGAGTTCTGCCGGACAGCCGTATGCCCGAGAGCTGTCCTTCTGGTCCCGATTCCGTGTGAGCACCCTTGTCTGCGCAGGCCTGACTCTGTTGTTCATTCTGATGTTCGTGGTGGGGGCCAAGGCTCCCGGCGAGAGTCTGATGGCTCTGGCGGTTCTCGGAGTTGTCTTCGGGATCATATCGGGCATTGCCTTCCTCGTCTGGCTGGGCGGTGACTTGAGCGTCCCGCCGCTGGCGAGAAGAATCACGCCGGAAAAGGGCATGGCTTCGTTCATCAAAGCGATAGCTTCTGGACGCCTAAGCCACGCGTATGCCTGCCTGCTCGGGGTTGAGAAGGACCAGACGGAACGTTTCAGGCCGGAGATCCCCGAGGTAAAGGTCGTCTCCGACGCGTGGTCGTTCGCAAACCTGGACGGCTTCACGCAGTATTGGAGGGGGATCTGCCGGAGTTCCGGAGGATACTCGCGGCGCATGGTCATCTCGCGCGTCGTGTCGGTGCGTACCGAGGGCGACTTTGCCTTGGTGCGTGCCGTTGGAAGGATCGAGAGCTATCCTCTCCTGGCGCTGTTGGGCCTCCTTGGGGGGCTGCTTCCTCTGATTATCATAGTCTTGGTGGCCACTAAAAAGCACAGTGTAGAGATTACGAAGCTCCTCCGCAGAGTCGACGGCCAGTGGTGGGTCGTCAACGGCGAACTCGACTCCCCCGAGGACCGGGCCTTCGACGTGGCGGTCAAGGTCGCGGCGGAGGCCAAGTCCGGGGCGGGAGTTTCGGCGGGGGCGTAGGTCGGTCGAGAGGGAACAGCCGGGGACCAACAACCAGCAACCAGCAACCAACAACCAACAACCAACAACCAACAAGAACCTTGGGATGATCGCCGGCCTTCATTCGTCGCTCAGCCCACTTCCATGTTGGTTGTTGGCTGTTGGTTGTTACTCCGTTCGTGACTACTTCGGCGACGATCGGTTTCCTTCGACCACGTTGAGCCCCGCCGGGACTTCCTCGACCAGCCCGCGGAACTGCGTCGGCGGACGGCGGTCGTCGATGCACAGGTTGCCGGTCACGACGCAGTCGCGGTGACGGACGAGGTGGATGCCGGCGAACCAGCCCGGTTCCCGGCGGGAGTTGCTCCGGCAGACGTTCCCCTGGATGACGGCGCCGACCGCGCGCTCGGCCGCGATGCCATGGCCGCCGTTGTCCGAGCAGACGTTGCCGGCCACGACGTTGTACATGTCCGGGTCGGCCAGCCCCCCGATCCCGTGGCCGCCGTTGGCGACGAGCACGTTGCCGCGCACGATCGCGTGAGTCACGCGCAGGCAGAAGAAGAGGCCGTCCCGGGTGTTGCCGCGGGCCAGGTTGTCGGCCCAGACGCTCTCGGCGAGTCCCGTGCCCGGGTGGAATCCGTGGCCGGCGCAGTTCTCGACGGTGCAGCCGGAGACCAGCGCCCCGCGGCCGCCCTGCACGCCGATGCCGTCGCCGGGCCAGTTGCGGACGGTGACGTTCAGCACCCGGAGGTTCTCGCTCCGGTGGGAGTGCACGGCCGCGACCACGAAGTCGCACTTCTCGCGCCGGGGCCGGGGGATGCCGCCGTCGATGGTCAGGTCCTGGATGGTGGCGTCGCGTACCCCGCGGAGCCACAGGGCCGGGAACCAGTTGGCGGCGAAGGCGCGACGCTTCGTCAGGAAGCGGTACTTGCGGTCGCCGTGGAGCACCTCGAGGTCGAGCCCGCATCCGCGGATCGCCCGGATGACGCAGTGGCTGGCCCACCAGCCCTCGCACTCGTCGTCGCCGATGTGGATCTCGTCGCCGACGCGGAGTCCCCGGGCGCCGCGCAGACTGACCTTCCGGCTCGCTCCGTGCGCGGAGCGGGTCAGGGGAACGACCACCTCGCGCGGACGGGCGAGCACCGTGGCCGGTCCCTCGCCGCAGAGCCCGACCCCCGAGCGGAGCTCGACGCTCCTGCGGAGCTCGTGCCTGCCGGCGGCCAGATGAACCGTGCCGCCGGAGGCGGGCAGCGCGTCGATGGCCTCCTGGATGCCGGCGGTGTTCGAGTCCGACGAGGCGAAGCGGGCGGCGTCGAGCGAAGTCCCGGTCCTGGGCATGAGCGGTCCTCCTGGCAACGCCGCCGATGGTAAGCCGCGGCCACCGCGCTGCAAGCGCCCGATCATGAGCCACAGATGAACACGGATAAACACAGATGACATGTATATGATGCCTGCCGGACGCATTCTTAACACCTCAGTTGCTATCCGTGTTCATCTGTGTCCATCTGTGGCTGACTGCGGCTCTGCGGCCCGGGGTCGGCAAGGTTGACTTGCGCTCGCTCTGGCCGCGGTGAGAATGGCCGCGCGGCGGCATCCGGCCGCCGGCGCCCATCACCGATGAGAGAGGAAAGCCATGGCCGATTCACCTTACGTGCGGTTCGACCCCGACAAGCTCATCCTGCGCGACCACCTGGCTGTCGACCGGACCCTGCTGGCCAACGAGCGCACGCTGCTGGCCTACCTGCGTTCCGCGGTGGCCCTGATCATCGCCGGCGTTTCCATCATGCACTTCTCCCAGGAGGGATGGTTCTGGGCGATAGGCATCGCCTGCCTGCCGGTGGGCGTGATTGCCGGCGTGATCGGCGTGGTCCGCTACTTGAAGATGAACAAGGACATCGTCTGCGTCCGCCGGCTGAAGCCCGAGAACGAGGCCGCCGGGGCCGGAGACAACGGGGCGCAATAGCGCCCCGGAACGGGCGGCGCGGACGCGGATCCCGGAAGCCTTGGGAGCGCACGTGAGCGGCACTTGCGAACTGGAATTCGGCGCCGGAGCCCTGCGGCTGCGGCTGCCGGCCGGGGCCGAGGCGCTGGCCATGAAGGGCGGGATGCCGCTGGCCGATCCGGGCCGCGCAGTTCGCGAGAGCCTGGTCCGCCCGGTGGCCGGGTCGGGACTCGCTGAACTGGTGCGCTCGCGGCGCGCCGGTCGGGCGGGATCGGCGCTCACCGCCGCGGTGGTCATCAGCGATAACACGCGCCCGGTGCCCTACAAGGGAGCCGGCGGAATCCTCGAGCCGATCCTCGACGCGCTCCGCGCCGAGGGGGTCGGTCGCGCGCTCATCCTCGTGGCCAACGGCACCCATCGGGCGCTCTCCGGCGACGAGCTGCGCGGCATGCTCTGCCCGGCGGCCTTCGCGCCCGGCGTGGAAGTGGTCAACCACGTCTGCACCGAACGGTCGGGCCTGCGGCTCGTGGGCCGGACCGCCCGCGGCACCGAGGCCTGGATCAACCGGCTCTACCTCGACGCCGACGTGAAGATCCTCACCGGCCTGGTCGAGCCGCACTTCATGGCCGGGGCGAGCGGCGGACCCAAGGCGGTCTGCCCGGGTCTCGTCGGCGAGGACGTCACCCGCGTCTTCCACGGCGCGGCGCTGCTGGCCGACGAGCGCGCGACCAGCCTGGTGATGGACGGCAACCCCTGCCAGGAAGAGGCCCGGGCGGTCGCCGGCCTGGCCGGTCACGACTTCATCGTCAACGTCACCCTCGACGGCGCGCGGCGGATCACCGGGGTCTTCGCGGGCGAGCTCTCCGCGGCGCACCGCGCGGCGGTCGCTCGCGTGCTCGCCGACTCGGCCGTCCCCATCGAACGGGAGTACGACCTGGTCGTGACCCACGCCGGCTTCGTGGGCGTCAACCACTACCAGGCGGCCAAGGCCGCGGTCGAGGGCGCCAAGGCCGTCCGGCCCGGCGGCCGGCTGATCCTGGCCGCGAACCACACCGAGGCCGAGCCGGTGGGCAGCGCCAACTACCGCCGGGGGCTGGGCCTGCTCGCCCGGCTAGGCCCGCGCGAGCTGCTCCAGAGGATGCTCGAGCCCGGCTGGGAGTTCATCCCCGAGCAGTGGCAGGTGCAGATGTGGGCGCGGGCCCTGGCCCGGCTCGAGGCCCCGTCGGACATGATCTACTGCAGCCCGCGGCTGACCGGCGACGCTTTCCGCGCGGCCCGGCTGCCCGGAACCGACGGCGGCCTGGGGCTCGCCGGGGCGGGGGAGGGCGCCTCCGGGCCGTCGGTCGCAGCGAGCGCCGGCGTTGGCCGCTCCCAGCGCGACCTGGCCGAGGCCATGGTCCAGCGGGCCATCGACCGCTTCGCGGCCGAGAGGCCGGGCGGGCGGGTCGCCGTGCTCCTCGACGGACCGTACGCCGTGCCGGTGCCGGTGGGGACGGCGGGTTAGGGGACTGTCCGGGTCGCAGGGTAAGCTGGTTAGGGTTCTGTAGGGGCGGGTTTGAAACCCGCCCCTACGGTTACGGCAGGCAAGGAGCACCATAACGTGCATAACTCCCCCGAACGCCAGGTGGTCGCCGAAGGCAAGTTCCTCCGGATGGTGAAAAGCGGCCGCTGGGAGTTCGTCGAGCGGACCAACTGCTCCGGAGCGGTGGTCATGATCGCCGTGACGGAGGACGACCGGCTGCTCCTCGTCGAGCAGCTCCGGGTGCCGCTCGGAGCGCGGGTGATCGAGCTGCCCGCCGGGTTGGTCGGCGACCTGCCCGGCGAGTCCGCCGAGGGCTGGGCCGAGGCCGCCCGGCGCGAGCTCCTCGAGGAGACCGGCTACGAGGCCGACCGTTTCGAGCCGGTGGTCTCCGGGCCGATCTCGGCGGGGCTCAGCAACGAGACGGCGACGCTGTGCCTGGCCCGCGGCGCCCGCCGGGTGGGCCCGGGCGGCGGCGACGGCGTCGAGGACATCGCCGTCCACGCCGTGCCGCTGGCCGGGGTCGAGCGCTGGCTCGATGAGCGCCGCGCGGCGGGTCTGCTCGTCGACGTCAAGGTGTATGCCGGGCTCTACTTCGCGATGAAGGCCCGCCACCCGTAGCTCGACCGCACTGAGGAGGTGGCTTGCGGAAAAGTCCTTGTTCGCGCCTTGCGCTTGGGAGGGCACCCTTCGCTCGCCCTGCGGTCGAGCGAAGGGTGGTACCCCGAGCAGGGCTCGAACCTGCAACCCCCAGTTCCGGAAACTGGTGCTCTATCCAGTTGAGCTATCGGGGCGCCGCTTTATGACGAGCGCCGATTCTAGCCGGACGGGCCCTGGCGTCAAATAGGTTCAGCCGCTGGAAGCGCCAGTCAAGCCACAGATGCACACAGATGAACACGGATGGGAAGCCGGTCGGATCTCCTGCAGGAGACGGCAAACCTGGGAGAGCGGCTTTACGGCATGCTGGCCAGAGGTTGCAGTTACATGTTCTCCGAACCCATCGGTGTTCATCTGTGTGCATCTGTGGCCGGCTGAGTGGTTCTGGTTTGCTGACGCCTTGATTATGCCCCCGCGGGGACTAGAATCGTCTCATCATGTCCTCATGGTTCGAGGCTTCCGAGCGGCTCTTGGTGCGCGCGCCCAATTGGCTGGGCGACGTGGTCATGTGCCTGCCGGCCCTGGAGGCCGTCAAGCGCGCCGCTCCGCGCGTGAAGCTGACCCTGGCCCTGCCCGCGCACCTGGCCGCGCTCTTCTCGGCGGCGGCCGACGTCGACGCGGTGCTGCCCATCCGCCGCCCGAAGGGGGGGCTGGGGGCGCTCATGGAACTGGCCGGCGAGTATCGCCGCGGCGGGTTCGATTCCGCACTGCTCCTGCCCAACTCCTTCGGCTCGGCCATGGTCGTGCGCATGGCCCTGATCCCGCGCCGCGCCGGCTACCAGCGCGACGGGCGCGGCTGGATGCTCACCGAATCGGTGCCCTGCGACGAGCGCCGCCGGCGGCTCCACCAGGTGGAGTACTACCTGCAGCTCGTCGAGGACCTCGGCGCCCCGGCGCCGGGCTTCGACCGCGCCAGGCCCGCGCGCCTGTCCGCGCCGGCGGCGGCCCGCGACCGGGTCAGGGAAGTTCTCGGCGCCGAGCGCCGGCGGCCGGAGGCCCCGCTCGTGGTTCTCGCGCCCTGCGCGGTCGGCCTGGGCAAGGAGTGGGCCGCGGAGCGCTTCGGGCGGCTGGCCGCGCTGCTCTGGAAGGCCGGCCGGGAGGTGGCCCTGGTCGGCTCGCCCGCCGAGCGGGACAAGACCGCGGCGGTCGCGGCCTCGGCCCGTGCGGTCGGCGGCGAAGTCATCGACCTGGCCGGGCGCAACAGCGTGGCCGAGATGGCCGCGCTCTTCGAGACGGCCGGCGGCTTCGTCGGCAACGACTCCGGCCCCATGCACCTGGCCGGGGCCATGGGCCTGGCCGCCGTGGGCGTCTTCGTCTCGACCGATCCGGCGCTCTACCGGCCGCTCGGACCGCGCGTCGCGGTGGTCGGCGGCGCGGGCGCGAACCCCGAGCCGGAGGAAGTCCTCGAGAAGCTGAACGAGGTGATTGGGTCGGTAGGCTCGGGGTTAGGGGCTCGGGGCTCGGGGTTGGGAGAGGGCGGCTCGGAGTCATCGGCCGTTCACGTCCCCGACTCTGCAACCCCAGCCCCCAGCCCCCAGCCCCCAGACCCCGGGCCCCCAGTTCACGGGGCCCGCGACCGATGAGCACCCTGCGCGTCGCCCATCTCTCCACCCAGACCGGATGGCGCGGGGGGGAGCAGCAGATCGCCTGGCTGGCCCAGGGGCTCCAGCGGCTGGGCCACTCCAGCCTGGTGATCTGCAACCGCGAGGGCGAGTTCCTGAAGCGCGCGCCGTCGCTGGGCCTGAACGCCGTGGGCGTGCCCATCCGCGGCGAGGTCGGGTTCGGCTCGGTGCGGGACGGCGCCGCCGCCCTGCGCGAATTCGACCCCGACATCTTTCACCTGCACGACGCCCACGCGGTGCTGGTCGGGTCGCTGGCCGGGAAGCTGGCCCGAACGCCGGCCATCGTGGCCAGCCGCCGGGTCGACTTCCGGATCCGCAGCCGCTGGAAGTACACCTGGGCCATCGACCGGGTCATCGCCATCAGCGGGGCGGTGCGCTCGGTGCTGGTGGACTGCGGCCTGAACCCGGCGCACATCGCGGTGGTGCCCAGCGGCGTGGACCTGGCCAGGTTCGACGCGCTGCCCGACCGCGCCGCGGCCCGCGAGCGTCTGGGGCTGGCCCCCGATCAGCCGGCCGTGGGCTCGGTCGCGGCGCTCACCGACCACAAGGGCCACCGCTACCTGCTGGAAGGGTGGCGGACGGTGCTCGAGCGCCATCCCCGGGCGCGGCTGCTCCTGGCCGGGCGCGGCGAGCTCGAGGAGGACCTCAAGGCCCACGCCGCCGGGCTCGAGCTCGGCGACAGCGTGCGCTTCCTGGGGTTCTGCGACGACATTCCCGGGCTGCTCTCGGCGCTCGACCTCTTCACGCTCTCGAGCCACCTCGAGGGGCTCTGCACCTCGCTGATGGACGCCATGGCCGCGCAGCTGCCGGTGGTGGCCACCGAGGCCGGCGGCATCCCCGAGGTGGTCGACACCGGGCGCACCGGCGTGCTGGTTCGTCCGCGCGACGGCCGGGCGCTGGGCGAGGCCCTGGCCGAGGTGCTCGGCGACCCCGGGCGCCGCGCGCGACTGGGCCGGGCCGGTCGTGAGAAGGCCCTGGCCGAGTTCGGCTTCGAGCGGATGGTGGAACGCACCCTCACGGTCTACACCCAGGTGCTGGCCGCGAAGGGGGTGCTGTGAGCGTGCGAGCGCGGGGACCAGGGAGCGGGGAGCGGGGAGCGGGGAGCGGGGGGCTGGGTCCGGGCGTGGACGCTGGCGGCGGGACCGAGTCGGAACGAATTGTTGCCGGTGGCGTCGGTCGCGGGGCCTCTTCCGCTTCCGGCCCGCTTCCCGCTCCCCGTTCCCCGCTCCCCGTCCGTTCGGTCCTGATCGTCCGCCTGAGCGCCCTCGGCGACTGCATCCATGCGCTGCCGGCCATCCAGGCGCTGCGCGCCGCGCGGCCGGACCTGCGCATCGGCTGGGCGGTTGACGACCGCTTCTCGCCGCTCTTCGAGGGTCACCCGGCGGTCGACGAGATCTTCGTGCTGCCGCGGAGGTCGCTGGCCGGCTCCGGGTGGCTCTCCCGCGGCGCGGCGCTGCGCGATCTGGGCCGGCGGCTGCGGGCCGCGAAGTTCGACGCGGCCGTCGACATGCAGGGCCTGGGCAAGAGCGCGCTGGTGACCCTGGCCAGCGGCGCCCCGCTCAGGATCGGCCTCTCCTCCGCCGCCGGGGCCCGCGAGTTCTCCTGGGCGACCTACAACCGCCGTCCGCCGGTGCCGGAGTCGTGCCGGCACGTGGCCGAGAGGAGTCTGGCGCTCCTGGCGCCGCTGGGCGTGCCTGCGGACGCGGCGCTCGGCGTCCCGCATCTGCCGGAGAACGCGGCGGCGCGCGCGGCCGTCGATAAGCAGCTCGCGGATGCCGGCCTGGCCGGCAGGCCCTTCGCGGTCCTCAATCCCGGTGCCGGCTGGGAGACGAAGCTCTGGCCGCTCGGGCACTACGCCGGGCTCGCCCGGATGATCGAGGCCGAGCTGGGCCTGGCGGTGCTGGTCACCTGGTTCGGGGAGCGCGAGCGCGAGATGGCCGGGCGGATTGCCGCGGAGAGCGGGGCGCTCCCGGCGGCGGCCACGGGTCTCGGGGAGCTCGCCGGGCTGCTGCGGCGCGCGGCGCTCTACGTCGGCGCCGACACCGGCCCTACGCACGTCGCCGCGGCGGCGGGCGCGCCGACGATCGGGCTCTTCGGCCCGGCCGACGCGGTCCGGAACCGTCCGCTGGGCCCGCGCGTCGAGGTGCTCACCGCCGGGCTCGAGTGCGCGCCGTGCTGGCGGCGCAAGGGCTGCCGACGCGGTGTCGAGTGCATGACCGCCATCCTTCCGGAGCAGGTCCTGGCCGCCGCGCGCCGGCTGCTTGCCGTGGACCGGCCCGCCGCCCGCCCCTCGCCCCTCGTCCCCGGTTCCGGGAGTGCCGGGTCGTGATCGGCCGAACCCTCTTCCGCTACGTGCTGGGCGACATGCTCAGGGCGCTGATCCTGGCCCTGGCCTGGCTGATGACGGTCGGGTTGCTCGCGGTATGGGTGCGCGCCCGCTTCACGTCCGTGGGCCGGGTCCTCGGCCTGGGCGACTGTCTGGCGTTGATGCCCTTCGTGGTTCCCTATCTCTTCAGCATCGTGCTACCGCCGGCCATGCTGGCCGCCTCGTGCAGCAGCTTCGGGCGGCTGGCCGCCGAGAACGAGCTGGTGGCCATGCGCGCCGCGGGCCTCTCCTGGCGCTCGATGGCCACGGTGCCGCTGGCCCTGGGGCTGGTCGGGTCGCTGACCCTGCTGTGGCTCAACCTGGAGGGGTTCCGCTACGCCGGAGCGGCCATGGCCAGCCGCGAGAAGGGCAACGAGATCGACGTGAACCGGTTGTGCAGCCCGGGGAGCGTCCTGCCGCTCGACTCGGGTGGCAGGCGGCTGACCTTCAGCTTCCTCAATCCGGAGGAGGGATCCCCCCGGCCGGTCCACGTGACCTCCACGGAGATGGAGGGCGGCAGGGGACTGCAGCTCAGCGCCAGGAACTTCGACGCCGTGCCCAGGACGGAGGACCGGGAGGGCGACCGACCCCGCCGCTACGTGACCTTCGTTCTCCGCAACGTGAACGTCGTGACCGACGCCTTCGAGCCCCTCGACAAGGAGGAGTTCGCCGAATACCGACTGCCGGAGATGGAGCTGCCCAGCGGCATGTCCCGGGGGCTGCTGGGCAACAAGAATATGACGCTCAGCCTCGACCAGAACCTGGCCGCGGCCCGGAGGCTGCGCCGGGAAATCGACGCCGGCGTCGCCGCTTTCCCGGCGCTTGTCTCCCAGGCTCGCGCGCGGGCGTTGGCGGCAGCGGCGCGCGGCGGCGACCCGGACGCCGTCTGTGAGGCACTGCGCGTCCTCGAGGGCGAGCGCCGGAAGGTCGCCAGCCGTATCGAGGACCTTCACGAGGTCATGGCCGAGGCCGCCCGCAAGCTGGCCTTCAGCTTCTCGCCGCTGGTCTTCGCCTTTCTCGGGCTGGGCATGGGCGCGGCGGCGCGCAAGTCGAGCAAGCTGGTCAGCCTTTCGCTGGGAGTGGCGGCGGCGGCCGCCTATTACGGGGCGTGGGTGGGCGGCAGAGCCTTCGCGGACTACGGGGTGGTCTCCCCGTCGCTGGCGCCCTGGCTGCCCAACGTGCTCGGCCTGATCGGCGGCTGGATCATCGTCCACCGCCAGAACCGGAGCTAGCGGTTCCCATGCTCGGCCGCCGGCTCGACCGCCACCTGATCCGCAGCGTGGGCCTGCCGTTCCTGTCCTGTCTGGCCGGGCTCGCGGTGCTGGTGGTCTTCTTCGACCTCTTCGATCGCGTCGACGAGTGCTTCCGACTGATCGACGAGCATCCCCGGGGCCTGGGCCGCGCCCTGGCGGCGGTGGGCATCTTTTATCTCGAGCAGGCCCTCTCCTTCGTCGCGAGCTACGGGGGCCTGGCCGCCCTGGCCGCGGCGGCGCTCGCGGTGGCCGCCCTGGCGCGCAACTCGGAACTGACCGCCATGCGGGCCAGCGGCGTGAGCCTGCGCCGGAGCTTCGTGCCCCTCCTGCTTTTCGGGGCGCTGGCCGGGGCCGGACAGCTCTGGCTGGCCGATTCGGCGGTGCGCCGGCTGGCCCCGGCGGCCGAGGAGGCCCAGAACGACATCTACCGCCGCACGGCCTCCACCGAGGTCCAGCAGGAGAAGAGCGGCTCCCTGGCCGTCTGGGCCGCCGAGGAGAAGGGCGGGGAGGAGACGCAGATATGGAGCGGCCGCTGCAAGCTGATCCTCCGGGCCAGGAACGTCGGGTCCGGAGGCCGGCGGCTCGAGGGGTTGAGCGTCGAGGTCTGGCCGGCGGGCAGCCTGAGCTGCTATTATCTCACGGCCGAGAGCGCCACGTGGCGAGACCGCTACTGGCACCTCAAGGGCGGCAAGTTCTACGAGCACCGCGAGGACCGGGCCTTCCGTCCCGGCTGCACGCGCATCCGCTGCCGCATCGCGCCGACGGAACTGGAGGCCGGCGACCGCGGCCTCAGGGGCGTGGACTCCCGCAAGCTCTACGCGCTCCGGGACGACCCGGCGGCCCGGGTCGAGATCTGGCGGCGCTGGAGCCTGCCGCTGATCGACTTCACCCTGCTGCTCCTCGGGCTGCCGCTCGCGGTGGTCGGGGGCTCGCGGGGCGGCAAGCTCCTGCCCCTGGGGATGGCGCTGATGCTGGGCGTGGTCTTCATCCTGTCCGTCGAGCTTGGCGCCGAGCTGGCCCGCAGCAACGCGCTCTACGACCTGCTGGTCCGATTCGGCGAGGCCCGCTGGCTGGCGGCCGCGGGCGGACCGTCGAGGCTGGCGGTGGACCTGGCCATGGCCGCGCCGTGCGTCGTCTTCCTGGCCGTCGGCGCGGTGCTCTACCGGCGGATGGACCGGTACTGATCCTGGACCACCCCAACGCAGAGGTCGCAGAGGTGCGCAGGGGGCGCGGAGAAGACAGCCGCCATTTTTGATTGCGTCTGGAGGCATGCGACGTATCTCACGCCCCTCTTGTCCATGCCGTCCTTGGCGACCTCCGCGTGCCTCTGCGGCCTCTGCGTTGAACCGGGTGTGACGGTCCCGATCGCGCTTGACCGCGGTTCGCCGCGCCGCGATAATCGCAGCCGTTCGCGACACGCGACGTGCGGCTCGCGACATCCCGACCGCGAAAGGAGAACTTCCCGGTGCCCGAGAAGCGCGACAGTTACGAGAACCCCCTGGTGTCCCGTTACGCCTCCCGCGAGATGGTCCGGCTCTTCTCCCCCGAGTTCAAGTTCCGCACCTGGCGGAAGCTGTGGATCGCCCTGGCTGAGGCCGAGCGCGAGCTCGGGCTGCCCATCGGCGCCGCGCAAATCGCCGAGCTCCGGCGCCATGCCGAGGACGTGAACTTCGCGGATGCCGAGCGGCTCGAGCGCGAGCTGCGCCACGACGTGATGAGCCACGTCAAGGCCTACGGCCTGCAGTGCCCGAAGGCCGCGCCCATCATCCACCTGGGGGCGACGAGCTGCTACGTCACCGACAACGCCGACCTGGTCATCCTCCGCGAGGCCCTGCGGCTGGTCCTGGCCCGGGTGCGGCTCGCCGCCGCGGAGCTCGCCGCTTTCTGCCGGCGCTGGAGGAAGCTCCCCACCCTGGGTCTCACCCACCTGCAGCCGGCCCAGCTCGTGACCGTCGGCAAGCGCGCGACGCTCTGGCTTCAGGAGCTGCTGCTCGACGCCGCGGAGCTCGAACGCCGGCTGGAGCTCATACCCTTCCACGGTGTCAAGGGAGCCACCGGCACGCAGGTGTCCTTCCTGCACCTCTTCGGCGGGGACGGCCGCAAGGTCCGCCGGCTCGAGGAGCTGGTCGCCAGGAAGATGGGCTTCAAGACGCTCGTGCCGGTGAGCGGCCAGACCTACTCGAGGAAGCTCGACAGCCAGGTGATCTACGCGCTGATGGGCCTGGCCGAGAGCGCCGCCAAGTTCGGCAACGACCTGCGGATCCTCGCCTCGCGCAAGGAGGTCGAGGAGCCCTTCGAGTCGAAGCAGATCGGCTCCTCGGCCATGGCCTACAAGCGCAACCCGATGCGCTCCGAGCGCATGGTGGGTCTCGCGCGCTATCTGCTCGCCGCCGCGGCGGCCGCGCCCCAGACCTCGGCCACGCAGTGGATGGAGCGCACGCTCGACGACTCCTCGCCGCGCAGGATGTACCTGCCGGAGTGTTTCCTCGCGGCCGACGCCATCCTCATCCTTTGGGCGAACGTCGCCGGCGGCCTGGTGGTCTATCCGAAGGTGATCCGCCGCAACGTCGAGCAGGAGCTGCCCTTCATGGCCACCGAGGAGATCCTCATGGCCGCGGTCAAGGCCGGCGGCGATCGCCAGGAGCTTCACGAGGTAATCCGTCGCCATTCGCAGGAGGCCGCCCGGCGCGTCAAGGCCGAGGGCCTGGACAACGACCTCATGGACCGGCTGGCCGGTGATCCGGCCTTCTCCACGGTTAAGGGGACCCTGGCCGGCTCGCTCAGACCCGAAAAGTTTATCGGACGCTCCCCGGAGCAGGTCAACGAGTTCCTGCGCGGCGTGGCCGGCCCCGCCATCAGGCGCCTGGGACGCTATAAGGTCGAGCGTGCCGAGGTAAGGGTCTGATTCCGCGAGGCTTGGGATGTTCTGTGTAAATCCTGTGGATACCCGAGAACGGTCTCGGTCAGCGGCCCCACGCGATGGTTCTTCCCACACAGGTGCGTGGGAAGGTCGTGTATATCCTGTGGAAAACCCCGGCGGGTGTTGATAACCTGCGGGCAAGGAGAGATCAGCCATGTCGAAAGGCTCGGGAAAACCGGTTGAAAAACGGCTCGAGGAGGACGTGTGCCGCGAGCTCAACCTGCTGGTCGGCACGTTGTTGGCCGCAGCCAAGCATGAGGACCTCCTGGGAGAGGGCGACCTGACGTCCGAGGCGATCATCCCGGGCGGCCTGCGCGTGAAGGGGCACTATCTGGCGAAGGCTTCTGGCGTGGTGGCCGGGATGGCCCTGCTTCCCGACGTCTTTGCGGTTTTCTGTGGCGAGGACGACGAGGTGGCCGTGCGGCCGTTCGTTCCGGACGGCGCCCGCGTCAAGGCCGGCACCCGCCTTGCCGAGGTCGCGGGGCCCGGCCGGGCGGTGCTGGCCGGCGAGCGCACCGGGCTCAACCTGCTCTGCCACCTGTCGGGCGTGGCCACGCTCACCGCCGAGTACGTGAAACGCACTGCGGGGACGAGCGCGAAGATCTACGACACGCGCAAGACTACGCCGGGGATGAGGCTCCTCGAGAAGTGGGCCGTATCGATAGGCGGCGGCATGAACCACCGGATGGGCCTGTGGGACGGCGTGCTCATCAAGGACAACCACCTGGCGCTGGTCGGCGCCTCGATCGGCGAGGCGGTGCACCGCGCCAGGGAGCGCGTCCGCGGGCTGCCGGGGCGGCGCAGCCTGGTCGAAGTGGAGGTCACCAGCCTTGCCGGGGTGCGCGAGGCGCTGTCCTCCGGGGCTGACATCGTCATGCTCGACAACTTCACGCCGGCCCGGGCGGCCATCGCCGTGAAGCTCGCCCGCAAGCTCGCCAGGGGGCGGGGCCGGCCGGTGGAGATCGAGATCTCCGGCGGGGTCAACTTGAAGACCGTGCGGGCCTTCGCCAGGGCCAACCCCGACCGGATCAGCATCGGGGCGCTGACCCACTCGGCGCCGGCGATGGACATCTCGCTGGAGCTCGAGAGGGCGTAGAGCGGCGGTGGGCTTCAACCGCGGAGGACGCGGAGGACGCGGAGGACGGCATGAGAAGGGATCGCGTCAGGAAGGGGCCGACTGTTCCTCGGAGACACCCGGCATCTTTCCCTCTCGGCAGCGTTGCAGCCCTCAGCGCTCTCTGCGTCCTCTGCGGTAAGTCTCGACGGTCTTCCAAGTGAGAATCAAGCTCGTCCGCCTCGGGAAGGGCCAGTTCGACCTGGAGCTCTTCCTGGCCGCGCTGGGCCTGGCCGCGGTGGCCGGGATGGCCTTTCTTCACTCGGTGCCCCGGGAGCGCATACCGCTGCCGCGCTGCACGTTCCGCGTCGTCACCGGTCGGCCGTGCCTGACCTGCGGCGGCACGCGCGCGGCGACGGCGCTGTCCCACCTGGACTTTCGTAAGGCGTTCGCCTCGAACCCCCTGGTGGCCCTGGGTCTGGTGTTGTCCGGCCCGCTCGTCCTCTGGGGCGCGGCAGCCTGGAGATGGAATCTGCCCCGTCCGCGGCTGGAGTTCAGGAGCCGCCTGGAGCGGCGGATCTTCATCGTCGCGGTCCTGCTGGTCGTGGCGGCAAACTGGGCGTATCTCATTGTCGAGGGGATCTGAGGGGGTCGCACAGGCTTTGGGCTTTGGGCCCGCCCTCGTCCCGACTGCGGCGGATAGCCGTTGTTGTTGCTCACGCAAAGCCGCAAAGCCGCAAAGAACGACAAAGCCCGGCCGTTCTTGTCCTCCGCGGCTTGGCGGCTCCGTGTGGGAGAGATTGCTTGGCAACCCGGAACCAGGAACCAGGAACCCGGAACCTCGTTACTGCTCCGAGTCTGGCACGTCGTCGAGCCCGGTCGACGACCAGTTCTTGGCGCTGCGCCAGCTGACGTGCCCGTCCTTGAAGAGCACGTTGCCGCCGCGGAACTTGTGGCTGTTGAGCCTCTGCATGTCCGGCGTGCCCTCGCCTGGCTCCAGGCCGCCGTACCAGTCCCAGACCAGCGCCATCCCGCTGGGCACGGGCGTGCCCGCCGCGGTGGTCGTGCCCAGGTTGGCGGCCAGTCGCGAGCTGTCGTAGGACATCTGCACGCCGTTGCGACCGCGCACGTCATTGCCGGTCAGGGTCATGTCGATGGTCGTGGGGGAGGGCACCGTGCCCGCCGGGCAACGGAAGAGCTGGGGATTGTGGCTCACGTAGTCCGGGAAGAGCAGTCCGAGGCTGTTGTCCGGCTCCGGCTCGTAGTAGGGATAGCGGCTTTCGTTGTCCTCGGCGTAGGCATGCAGGGAGACGCCGATCTGGTGGAGGTTGTTCTTGCAGGACGCGTTGCGCGCGGCGTTGCGGACCTGCTGCAGCGCCGGCAGCAGCAGCCCCAGCAGGATGCCGATGATGGAGATCACCACCATCAGCTCGATGAGGGTGAAACCCGGACGGCCTGGGGCGGGGGACGGGGGGTGGGGGGCGCGACGGAAGATCCGGCCGGGGCTCGCCATGCGTTCCTCCCCTCCCGCCCCTCGCCTCTCGTCCCTGGCCCCCCATCGCTTCACGGCTTCACCGCCAGCTTCTTTTCGAGGTCCGCCCGGCTCAGGGCCATGCGCTGGGACGGCGGCATCTTCTCGATCGCGGCGAAGTCGAGCGACGAGTAGACCGCGCCTATGTGGCCGGCCTCCTCGTCGGCGAGCTCGATCTTCGCCGCAGCCAGGCGCTCGAGGTAGCCCTTCAGGAGCCCGCGGTAGTACTCGGCGTTGGCGGTCTGTCCGCGGCGCAGCTCGGAGAGCATGTTGCCGTAGTAGGCCCGCACGTTGCGGGCGTGCTCGTCGGTGTTCCGGGCGCTGGCGAAGAGGTCCGGCGTCGAACGGAACGCGCCGGCCAGCCAGAGGTTGGCGAGGATCACGACGACCAGCAGGGCTCCGGCGGCGAAGGCCGTCCCCTTGCCGGCCACGAGCGCGCGCAGCCGGTCGCGCCAGGAGACGGCCGCGCGATCCCTGGCTTCGGAGGAGTAGCGCTCTATCCGGGTGAGCATGCCCTGCTGGTGGATGATCCGGTCCAGTTCCTGGCGGGAGAGCCGTCCCTGGGCCACGAGCATCTCGCCGATGGGGGCCGGCGCCTCGCCGCGCTTGATGGCCAGCAACTGCTGGGTCTCGCAGATGTTTAGGGCCTTGCGCATCTCGCGGACGCTCTGCTCGTCGGCGCGCCTCATGCGCATGCCCTCGAGCAGCGTGGAGCCGAAGTCGGAGGTCTCCACGTAGGCGCGCTTGACGACGTTGAGTTGTTCGGTGGTGATGCCGTTGGTCTGCAGGAAGTCCTCGAGCGTACGCGAGCCGTCGAGCCCCCCGCCGCCGTCGCTGTAGAACCTGGCCAGGTCCGAGCCCCGCATCAGGCCACTGACCATGACCAGGCGCAGCAGCATGGACTCGTCCATGGGGCGGCGCAGTCTCTCGCTCACGGAGGGCAACTCTCGACGTCCTCCTTCGGGATGGATAGTGGAGCGGGCGAAGGGAATCGAACCCTCATTGCCAGCTTGGAAGGCTGGCGCTCTACCATTGAGCTACGCCCGCTCACGAGTGGGCAGTCGGCGGCGAACAGTGGGCGGTAGCCCAGTGGCCGTTCCCGCCTGGCTGCCCTCCGCCTACTGTCTGCCGCCTACTGCTTTCCTCTCTCCGCCGGCTACTTGTCCGTCAGCGCGGCGATGCCGGGGAGCACCTTGCCTTCGAGGAGCTCGAGGCTCGCCCCGCCGCCGGTGGAGATGTGCTTGATCTTATCGGCCACGCCGCTTTTTTCCACGGCGCTTACCGAATCGCCGCCGCCCACGATGGTCGTGCCGGCGTTGGCGGCCATGGCCTGGGCCAGCGCCATGGTCCCGGCCGCGAACTTCTGCATCTCGAAGACGCCCATGGGGCCGTTCCAGATGACGGTCTTGGCGCCGGCGATCTCCTTCTTGTAGAGCTCGACGGTCTTGGGGCCGATGTCCAGGCCCATCCAGCCGGCCGGGATGCCGTCGACCGGGACGACCTTGGTCCGGGCGTCCTCGGCGAACTTGTCGGCGGCCACGTGGTCGACCGGCAGGAGGAGCTTGACGCCCTTGGCCTTGGCGGCGGCCAGCAGCTTCGTGGCCAGCTCCAGCTTGTCGCTCTCGCACTTGGAGGCGCCCACCGGGATCTTCTGGGCGGCCAGGAAGGTGTAGGCCATGGCCCCGCCCACGAGCAGGGCGTCGACCTTGCCGAGCAGGTTCTCGATGACCGCGATTTTGTCAGAGACCTTGGCGCCGCCCAGCACCGCCACGAAGGGGCGATCGGGGTTGGACAGGGCCTTCGAGAAGTAGTTGATCTCCTTCTCGAGGAGGAGCCCCGCCGCGCAGGGCTTGAGGAACTTGGTGGCGCCCTCGGTCGAGGCGTGGGCGCGGTGGGCGGTGCCGAAGGCGTCGTTGACGTAGACCTCGGCGAGAGACGCGAGCTGCTTCGCGAAGGCCGGATCGTTGGCCTCCTCGGCCTTGTGGTAGCGGACGTTCTCGAGGAGCAGCACCTCGCCGTCCTGGAGGCTCTTGGCGGCCGCCTCGGCCTCCGGGCCCACGCAGTCCTTGGTGGTCTTGACCGGCTTGCCGAGCAGCTTCCCGAGGTGCGCGGCCACCGGCGCCATGGAGAACTCCGGCTCCTGCTTCTTCGGGCGGCCCAGGTGGCTGGCCAGGATCACCCGCGCGCCCTTGGAGGCGAGCAGCTTGATGGTCGGCAGCGCCGCGGTGATGCGGGTGTCGTCGTCGACCTTGCCGTCCTTGGTGATGGGCACGTTGAAGTCCACGCGCACGAAGACGCGCTTGCCCTTGAGGTCCTTCAGATCATTGACGCTCATCTTGGCCATGGTTGACCTTCTCCTAAGTCCGTCAGTCGCGCTGCCGCCGGCTCCGGGCGGTTGGGCGGCATTTTGCACAGAGGGGGCGCGGCGTCAAGGGAACCGGAGGGTGGTTGAGGGTTGAAGGTGGAGGGTGGAAGGTGGAAGGTGGAGGGTGGACGGCGATCCGTTAGGCAGGAGCGCGTTTTCCGCTTGTTGTCGCTCACACAAAGCCGCAAAGCCGCAAAGGACGGCTGGCTCCGGCCGTTGTTGTTCTCCGCGGCTTGGCGGCTCCGTGTGAGAAACGGTCGTTCTGGTTCGGCTTCTCTCAATGGCGTTGGCTGTTGGTTTACGGCCGGTCGTCCCTGCGGAAGAACAGGTGGAAGTCGGACAGTGAGTCGGGGTCGATGAGCGCGAACAGCCCGGCTATGGGCAGGACCATGAGCGCGGCCACGGCGATGATCCAGCCCTCGATGAAGAAGAGTGTGTAGGCGTTCAGCGCGCCCCCGACTATCAGCAGGGCGGCCCCGATGAGCCGGTTCCTGATGTGTCGCTTGCGGCGCTCGACTTCGTAGAGCTGCCAGCCGGTCTCGACTGCCAGCCTGGCCTGCTCCTCGCTCGCGCCTTCGGCCATGAGCTGCTTCTTCGCGCCGAGCTTGGTGCTGTGCCCGGCGAAGAGGTCCGCCGCGCGGCGTTCCAGGGGATCGGCTATCGGCACGTTTCCCGTCTCCGGTCCGCCAAGTCCACTACGTCCACTCGGTCCACCGCGTCCACCGTCCTCAATCTCCCCACTCGTCCGCCAGCCAGATGCGTACGGTCCGGTCCCGGCCGCCGGAGGCCAGGCGCCTTCCGTCCGGGCTGAAGGCCAGCGCGTAGATCTTGGCGCCGTGGCCTTCGATCATGAGCAGCAGCCGGCCGGTGGCCGCGTCCCAGAGCTTGATGGTCCGGTCGGAGCCGGCGGTGGCCAGGCGCCGGCCGTCGGGGCTCAGGGCCATGGCCCGGGCCTGGCCCTGGTGGCCGACGAGGTCGACCAGCTCGCGGCCGCTCGCCGCTTCCCAGATCTTGAAGATCCCCTCGCCGACGGTCGAGGCCAGGCGGCGTCCGTCGCGGCTGAAGGCCAGGGCGTAGACCCCGCCCTTGAGGTCGGAGATGACCGTGCGCTCGCGTCCGCTCGAAGCGTCGCGCACGACGATCCGGCCGTCCTTGGCGCCGCCCGAGGCCAGCCACCGGCCGTCGGGACTGAAGGCCAGGGAGCATGCGCCGCCCGCGTGGCCCGGGAATGAGCCGGCCTCGCGGGCGCCGGCGACGTCCGCCAGGCGGATGACTCCGTCGGCGCCTCCGACCGCCAGGCGGCCCCCATCGGGGCTGATGGCCAGGACGATTTCGCCGTCCTCGGACGGTCCGGGCAACGCCCCGAGCTCCGCGCCGGTGCGCGCGTCCCAGACCTTCACGCTGCGGTCCTGTCCGCCGGTGATCAGGCGTTCACCGTCTGGCGCGAAAAGCAGCGAGCGGACCGACTTGACGTGGGCCGCGAAGGTCAGGCGGGTCGTCCCCGAGGCCGCGTCCAGCACGCGGACCTCGCCGTCGGAACCCCCGGAGGCGAGAGCCGCTCCGTCGGGGCTGAAGGCCAGCGCGCGGACGAAGCCGCCGGCCGCGGGGGCGACCAGGACGCTGCGCTCGCCGCGCGAGTCCCAGAGCTTGACGGTGCGGTCGTCGCCGGCCGAGGCCAGGCGCCGGCCGTCCGGCAGGAAGGCCACCGAGCGGGCAGCGTCGGTGTGCCCGCAGAGCATGAAGAGCTCGCGGTCCGAGCGGGCGTCCCAGATCTTGACCGTGCCGTCGATGCAGCTGGTGGCCAGGCGCGAGCCGTCGGGGGTGTAGGCCACGGCGGTCACGTGGCCGATGTGGCCCTCGAGGGTGCCGACGGCCAGGCCGGTGCGGACGTCGCGGATGCTGACCATGTCGAACAGGGTGGCCACGGCCAGCCGCGCGCCGTCCGGGCTGAAGGCCAGGCCGGAGACGCCGCCCTGGAAGATCTTCATCATCATGGCCGCCTCGCCGGTCCGCGGGTCCCAGAGCCGGACGGTATCGTCCAGGCTGCCGGTGGCCAGCCGGTCGCCGTCTAGGCTGAAGGCCAGCGACGTGACCGCCTGGCTGTGGCCGGAGAGGGGGCGGAGCGCCTCGCCGCTCGCGGCGTCATGGACGGCGGCCGTCCCGTCCTCGAGGGCCAGGGCCAGGAGCGCCCCGTCCGGGCTGAAGGCCAGCGCGTTGACCGCCGACCGGCCGGCCTGGACCTCGCGCTCGGAGCGGCCTTCGGGCAGGGCCCAGACGGTCACCGATCCGTCGGCGGCTCCGGCCGCCAGCCGCCCGTTGGAGCCGAAGGCGACCGACCGGAACGGGGCCGCGCCCTTGAGGACGAGCGCCTCGCGGCCGGAGTCGGTCTCCCAGACCCGGACGGTCCGGTCGCCGCCGGCCGAGGCCACGAGCTTCCCGTCGGGGCTCACGGCCACCGCGCGGACGGGTTTCCCGTGTCCGGAGAGGGTCAGTAGTTCCTGGTGGGCGCCGCGCTTGACGAAGCCCCACTCCCAGTCGCGCAGCGCCGGCGGACACGCCGCGAGCAGATCGTCGGCGCGTCCGGCGTAGCCGCGCCGGGCCTGCTCGTGGGCCAGGCCGATGTTGGCCTGGTAGAGGGCCTGCTCCATGCGCGCGTGCTGTTCGCGGAGATTCCGGATGTACAGGACGGTGGTGACCACGAGCACCAGGGCCGCCGCGGCGCTCACCGCGGCGATGGCCCGGTGGCGCAGGATCTTGCGGCGCAGCACGTAGGCGACGCTCGCCCGGCGCGCGGCGATGGGCTCGCCGTCGAGGAAGCGGCGGATGTCCTCGGCCAGCGCCCCGGCCGTGCGGTAGCGGCGGTCGGGTTCCTTCTCGAGGCACTTCAGGCAGATGGTCTCGACGTCGTCGGCCACCCGCGCGCCGCGGGCCGAGGGCGGCTCCGGGTCGCGCTCCACGTGGGAGCGCAGGACCTCCATGGCGTTGGTGTCGGTGAAGGGCGGAGTCCCGGTCAGGAGCTCGTAGAGAATGCAGCCCAGGGCGTAGATGTCGGCGCGGGCGTCGAGCTCGCGGTTGCGGCCGGTGGCCTGCTCGGGGGCCATGTACTGGGGCGTGCCCATGGCCACGCCGCTGCGGGTCAGCTGCCCCGAGCCGGGCGCGCCCTCGGCCTCGTCAAGCACCTTGGCCAGGCCGAAGTCGGCCACCTTGGGCTCGCCGTCGGGCCCGACTAGGATGTTGCCGGGCTTGAGGTCGCGGTGGACGATGCCCCGGGAGTGGGCGTGATTGAGCGCCCGGGCGACCTTCTCGACGAGCTCCAGGCTCGCGCGGACGTTCAGGGCCTTGCCGGCGATGATCTCGTCGAGCGGGTGGCCCTCGACGTAGTCCATGGTGTAGTAGGGCTTGCCCTCGAAGGACCGGAACTCGTGGATGGGCACGATGTTGGGGTGCTGGAGCTTGGCGGCGCTCGAGGCCTCGCGGTAGAAGCGCTCGACCTCCTCGGCCGAGGCGTGCTCGGCGGCGAGCAGCACCTTGACCGCCACCACCCGCCGGAGCTCGGGGTCGAGCGCCTTGTAGACCACCCCGTAGGCGCCCCGGCCGATCTCGTCGAGGATCTCGTAGTGGGCGAAGGCGCGCAGCGGCTCCAGGCGCAGGGTCGCTTCCGCCTGGCGGGGCGTTCCCGCGGAGCGCGCCGGCAGCGGCATGGTCTCGGCGGCGGCGCTCACCCCGCCGGGCGGATGGCAATGGGGGCAGGCCTCGCCCGCGTCGCCGGGGCCGGGCTCATAGGACTTGCCGCATTTCGGACATTCCACGGCGGGCAATTAGAGCCCGAAGGCGTCCGTTTTTCAAGCGCGGGGAGAGCCGGCCCAACCACGAAGACACTAAGCCACAAAGAGAACACGAAGAAGAGAAATCCATTTCGGGAAGGCTGGTTCCCAGGCTCGGCACCCGCTTCGTGTCGTCTTTGTGGCTTAGAGTGCGTCCGTAAACCTGGATGGGGCGCCCCATCCAGGTTTCCGGACGCACTCTTAGTGTCTTCGTGGTTGGGAAGCGTCCTGGCGCGAGCGCAGGAACTCCGCCGGGGTGGTCTCCCCGGCGAGCACCCCGTCGCGGATCACGAGCAGACGGTCCGCGTCGGCCAGGGTCGAGAATCGGTGGGCCACGATGATCGAGGCCCGGTCGGCGGTGATGTTCTTGAGGCCCCGGCGGATGAGGTCCTCGGTCCAGGCGTCGACCGAGCTCGTGGCCTCGTCGAGGAGCAGCACCGGCGGGTCGAAGCACAGGGCGCGCGCGAAGCTGATCAGTTGGCGCTGGCCGGCGGAGAGCGTCTGGGCTCGCTCTCCGAGCCTGTGGTCGTAGCCGTCGGCGAGCCCGGCCACGAACTCGTGGGCGCAGGCCCGGCGCGCGGCCACCTCGACCCGCTCGCGGTCGAAGGATGGCTCCCAGAGCCGGATGTTCTCCTCGACGGTCCCGGCGAAGAGGAAGACGTCCTGGATGACCACCGCCACCTGCCGGCGGACCTCCCGCGGGTCGAGCTCGGAGATGTCCGCGCCGTCGAGCAGTATCTGCCCCCTCTGAGGTCGGTAGAGGGCGCTGGCCAGGCTGAGGATCGTGGTCTTGCCCGCGCCGGTCGGCCCGGCCACCGCGACGCGCTCGCCGGGGCGCACCTTGAAGGACAGCCCCTTGAGGATCCAGTGCTCGTCCCGGTAGGCGAACCAGACGTCGCGGAACTCGATTTCCCCGCATGCGCGGCCCCCGGCGCCCCACGGCGGGGCGGGGAAGATGGCGGGGGTGGGGACGTAAGGGTCAAGAGTCTTTTCCGGCGCAAGCGGCGCAAGCGGCGCAAGCGGTGCGACCGGCATGACCGGCGCAGCCGGCGCGACCGGCACGATCGGCATGGGAGCGGCGGCCTGGGCCGGCGGTTCGGCGGCCGCCGATTGTCCGTCGGCGGAAAAGACTCTTGACCCCTTTTTCGCCCAGTCGTTATCGGGCTGGTCCAGGAACTTCAACATGCGTTCGATGGCGGCCACGGCGGATTGCAGACCCTGGATCTGCTCGGCCAGCTGCATGACCGGCCAGCTCATCTCCATGATGTACTGGCCGAAGGCCACGAGCAGCCCGGCCGCGATCTTCTCGTCGAGCATCAGCCCGGAGCCGTACCAGAGGACGAAGGCCAGCCCCAGGCCGAAAGTCATGTTGATCAGCGGCGTGAAGAAGATGTGCATGCCCATGACCCGCACCCAGGCGGCGCGATGGGCGTCGTTGGCCTCGTCGAGCTCGGCCGTCGAGCGCTTCTCCTGGCCCAGGAGCACCAGGGTGTTGTGCCCGGAGATCTGCTCCTCCATGCGCACGTTGAGCCAGGAGATCATCTCCCGGCAGCGGCGGTAGGCCCTCAGGAAGTAGGGCCGGCAGACCAGGCCCACGCCCACGGTCACCGGGACGAAGGCCAGGCTCACCAGCGCCAGGCGCCAGTTGAGCACGAACATGACGGCCGAGGTGGACAGGATCAGCACGACGCTCCCGAAGAGCAGGGTGAAGCCGGCCGAGAGCGGCTCGCCGATGTTGTCCGGGTCGTTGACCAATCTGGCGAGCGTCTTGCCCGCCGGCATCCGGTCGAAGTAGCCGAGGGTCAGGGCCTGGAAGCGCCGGTATAGCGCGCGGCGCAGGTCGGCCATCAGCCGCTGGCCCGAGGAGAGCGTCAGGTAGTTGCCGATGGCGCTGGCCACCGCGGCGACCAGGGCGGTCGAGGCGTAGAGCCAGACCCACCGCCAGAGCGAGGGGGTCTGCTTCTGCAGGCCGGCGTCGACGATCTTGCCCATCATCCAGGGATGGGCGGTGTCGATGGCCACCAGCACCAGCAGAAAGATCCCGGCGGTCACGAGCGCCCGGCGATAGGGACGGATGAAGGGCCCGAGCCGGCGGACGACGCCGATCTTGCGGAGGCTGGCGGTCTCCGCCATTTCCGAGTCGTACTGGCTCACGATTCGAACTGCTCCTGGAGGGCGAAGGTCCGGGCGTAGAAGCCTTCGCCCCGGAGCAGCTCCTCATGGGTCCCGTACTCGCTGAGCCGTCCGTCCTGGATCACCGCGATCCGGTCGCACTCGCGCAGCACCGAGGTGCGGTGGCTGACCACCAGCACGGTCGTGCCCGCCAGGTGCGGACGGATCCGGCCCCAGATGGCCTTCTCGGTCTCGACGTCCACTGCGCTGAAGACGTCGTCGAGGAGCAGCACCCGCGGCTCGACCACCAGCGCCCGGGCCAGCGCCGCGCGCAGCCGCTGGCCGCCCGAGAGGGTCACGCCGCGCTCGCCGACCACCGTGGCCAGGCCGTTCTCGAAGCGCTCCACGTCGGCGTCGAGCGAGGCCATGCGCACCGCCTCGCGGACCTGCCCGGCATCGGCGTCCTCCCGGCCGTAGGCCAGGTTGTCCTCCAGGCTCCGGCTGAAGAGGAATGGCGTCTGCTCGACGAGCGTCACCGCCCGGCGCAGCCTGCCGCGCCCGATCCCGGAGACGTCGGCGCCGTCGAGCATCACCGTTCCCTCCGGCGCGGGCAGCAGTCCGGCGGCGAGGTAGAGGAGGGTGGACTTCCCCGATCCGGTCGGGCCGGTGATCCCCAGCACCGTGCCGGCCGGCAGTTCCAGGCTCAGGCCGCGGATGGTCGGGTCCGTCTGTCCCTGGTGGGTGAAGGCCAGTTCCCGGAAGGCGAGCCGGCCGGAGAACCGCTCCGGTCCGGATTCCTCGCTCGGGCGCTCCTCGGGGGGCACGGCCAGGACCTCCTCCAGGCGCCGGGCCGAGGCCCGGGCGCGCTGGAGCATGTTGAAGCCCATTCCGCCGGCGAAGGTCGGCCAGACCATCAGCCCGACGTAGGCCAGGAAGGCGACCAGGTCACCGACCTGGATCCGGCCCTGGTGGAGCTTCCACCCGCCCCAGGCCAGGACGGCCACGAAGCCGATCTGGGGCACGAACCGGAAGTAGGGCTCGAAGAGCCCGTCGTAGAGAGATACGCGCACGGCCTTGTCCGTGTAGTCGGCGTTGGTCCGGTCGAAGTTGGCCAGGGCCGCGTCCTCGCGGGCGTAGGTCTTCAGCGCCCGGACCCCGGCGATGTCCTCCTGGACCCGGCCGCTGAGCACGCCGTGGGAGTCCTGGCTGTCCTTGTAGCGGGCGTGGAGCCGGCGCATCATCACGGCGCTCAAGGGCACGCCGATCAGCAGCGGCGAGGCCGCCGCCAGTGCCAGGCCCCAGTCCATCCGGACCATCAGGACCAAGGCCAGCGGCAGGATCAGGACGGCGTCCACGATGGAGGCGATGCCCATCGAGTAGAAGCGCCGGACGGTGTCGATGTCGCTGGTGGCCCGGCTCATCAGGTCGCCGGTGGTGCTCGCGTGGAAGAAGGCCGGCGGCAGGCCGCGCATGTGGTCGAAGAGGTCGCGGCGCATCTCGTATTCCATGCGCCGGCCGCGGGGCCAGACGATCAGCCGCCAGAACATGCGGGTGGCCGCGGTCAGCGCGATGACGCCTATCAGGCTGATGCACAGTGCGGCGATGCGCGCCCGCTTCCCGCGCTTCTGTTCGGGGGTGAGGGGGGCGCTCGCGGCCGCCGGTTCGGACGCGTCCGGCGCCGACTCGCCGCCGGCCGCCTCCTGCCGGGCCGGACCGCCGGCGGGCGGCGTTCCGGCCATGCCGTCGCGGCCGGTCCCGGCTTCCGCGCCGGCCGGGCCGGCCTTGATCTCGTTGAACACGTGGCGGATGAGCAGCGGCTGGTAGAGTTGCAGAGCGTCGCAGGCCACGAGCAGCACCAGCCCGGCGGCCATGACGTGCCAGTGTCTGCGGAGGTACCTGAGGATCAGCGGCATTCCGGGGGCTCGTTTCCTTTCCTGGGTCGCGGGACGATTCTAACGCGCGGGCGCCGGCCGCGCAACGCTCTATGGCTTCGGGCCGGGACGGGGGGGTGCACCAACGCTCCTGCGGGCCGGGCCTACAACGTGAATCGACTCGCGCGGCAGCGCGAGACGATTCGCGTTCCATCGGTCATTACCGTCCTGGCGCGGCCTCGGGCCGCAACCAGGACTCCCGCATGCCGTTGTCGTGGAAGACGATGACGCAACGCCTGGAACTGACAGGGCAATCCGGTCATCCGGATTGCCCTGGCAGTTCCGGGGTTCCTGCCGTCGTCTCGCTAGGAACGACAGCTTTGTTGATTCCTCGGCGTCTCTGCGGCTCCGCGTCTCCGCGATAGAACCGGGCTTCGTGAAATGGCCCTGGTGGGTCGGTCAGTCCTTCGCCGCGGACCGCTTGTAGCGGTAGACCAGCATGGTGCCGTTGTCGTTGCTGTCGCCGGCGGTGTAGAGGTAGTGGACGTTCAGCTCCGGATGGTAGAAGCAGCTCGTCGGGCCGCGCGGGGCTGGCATGGCCGCGACCGGATCGGACCACTCGTTCTTGTCCGGATCGTAGACGCAGGCCCCGCGGGGCTTGCCTTCCTTGGTGCCCGCGAAGGACATGCCGATGACCATGCCGCTGGCCGCGTCGAAGTCCAGCTGTCCCTTCGTGGAGTAGCCGAAGGGATGCGAGGCCTTGGCCAGCGTGGTCCACTGGTTGGCCTCGAGGTCGTAGCCGAACAGGTTGTCCTCGTCCAGGATGTAGATCCGGTCGCGTTTGGAGTCGTGGCAGCCGACGTAGTCGTACTTGATCTTGGCGTCCAGCCGGGCCTTCGGATCGATCCACCTGCCGTCCTTGAAGTCGTAGAACCAGGCCCGGCCGCCGGCCATGTAGAAGGCCTGCTCCTTTTCGGGGAGGTACTCGAGCACGCCCAGGTCCTTGCCCGGGTCGACCGGATCGGCCACGAACCGGCGCTCCCACTTGTTGCCGTCGACGCTCCAGAAGATGGGGTGCTTGGGGCTGCCGTTGAGCTTGCCGAGGTTGTAGCCATTGATCTTGTCGGCGGGGACCCCCAGCCACTCGGCGCGCTGCGGCAGCGCCCTGGCCCACCACGGGCAGGGATGGTTGATGATCATGAACCTGCGCAGCCTGGGGTTGTAGGTGAGCATGTTGTAGGCGTGCGAGAAGTAGGACACCGGGTTGGCCTCGCCGTCGGGCGTGACCTCGAAGCCGTGCTCGTCGAGCTTGAGCCTGGTCTCCTTGCTCGCTCCGGGATAGAGGCAGATCCAGCGGTGGGCGTTCACGTCGTAGAAGAAGAGGTCGTCCATGTAGTGGCCGTCGGGCTTGACGAAGCCGTGGACGCCGGTGGCGCAGTAGAAGGCGCCGTTCAGGTCCGGCGCGTAGGCCGCCTTGGGCGAGAAGGCCCGCCCGCGGCTCTTGCCCCACTTGGGGTCGGGCTCCGGCGAGCCCAGGTCCAGCCAGGCGTCGTCGCCCAGGGCCTTGATCTTCTCGAGGTGGGGCCCGGGCTTGGAGGGGAGGGCGGCCAATGGGTTACCGGCCTTGGCGGGAACGGCCGGTTCGGCGGCCGAGGCGGAGATGGCGCCGGCCAGGCAAAGGCTGGTTATCAGCGAGCGGAGGTTCATTTCAGTTTCCTTTCTCGGGCTGTTGGTCCGTGGCGCGCCTGTAGCGGTAGGCCAGCATGGTCGCGTTGGCGTTGCCGCTGTCCCCGGCGAGATAGAAGCAATGGGCGTTGAGGATCGAATTGTAGAATCCGCTCTCTATCATGTATGAAACATGGAACTTGGGCGACTCGATGTCGGGGTAGGGATGGCCGGAAGGCTGCTCCGTCCACCTGTTGCCCAAGTCAGTCCATTTGTCGGCATCGGGGTCGTAGACGAAGACGGGCCCCTGCCGCTTCTTCCAGATGAGCACGCCGTTGGCCGAGTCGAAATTCAGGTAGGTGTCGCTGCTGGTGCCCAGTTTCGCGGGCTGGCCTTCTCCCTCGACCTTATGCCACGTGCCGGTCTTGATGTCGAAGTAGCTGAAGCCCGCCTTTTCGTGGCCGACGTAGATGCGTTCGCGCTTGGAGTCGTGACAACCGATCATTTCATAGCTGCCGATGAGGCCCTTGGCGCCTGCCGTCCAGGCGCCGGCCGCGTAGTCGTAGAACCAGACTTGATTGCCCTGCATCCGGAAAGTCTTCTTGAGGGAGGGAATGTATTCCGTGACTCCCTCAAAACGTCCGCCTGGCCCATCGCCGGCCACGAACTTGCGATCCCACTTGCCCTTGGCCACATCCCAGAAGAGCGGGTGCCTGGCCGAGGCGATGACCGGCCCGACCGCGCCGTAGGTCCGCCTGGCCACGCCCGGGTCGTTCTGGTCTAGCCACTCCCAGCGTTGCGGCAGGATCTTGCCCCACCAGGGGCACTGCGTCCAGATGACGTGGTAGAGCTTGAGGTCAGGGTTGTAGGTGGTGTTGTAGTAGCCGTGCGACAGGTACGAGACCGGGATGTGGTCGCCGGCTTCGTTCACCTCCAGGCCGTTCTTGTCGAGATGCAGCTTGAGCGTCTTGGGGTCGGCGCCAGGGTACAGACAGATCCAGCGGTGGGCGTTGGCGTCGTAGAACCAAAGGTCGTCCATGTAGCGACCGTCGGACCTCTTGGCCCCGTGCACGCCGGTGCCGCAGAAGAAGGCCCCGCCCAGGTCCGGGGCGTAGGGCATCCTCGGGGAGAAGGCCCGTCCTCGCGCCACTCCCTCCTGCCCCCAATTGGGGTCGGCCGCGGCCTGGCCGAGGATCGCCCACGAGTTGTTCCCCAGTGCCCTGATCTTCTCGATGTGCGCCCCCTCCGCCTTGGAGGGCAGCCCGGCCAGGGGGTTCGCGGCCTTGACCGCCGGTTGCGCCACCGCCGGTGGCTCGGCGGCCCCGGCGTCTTTCGCGGCGCGAGTCGGCCCCAGCGCCAGCCCCAGGGCGCATGCAGCCAGTGCAAGCGTTCTCATCGACTCTCTCCACCCGGCCCACGGCCGCCCGTCCCTCGGTCGACCAGTTGCGCCGGGATCACGATGGCCGCCGGCTCGACGTCCGGGCGCTCCAGGCGCAGCAGCAGCCGCCGCACGCCCTCCCGGCCCATCTGCTCCTTGCTCCAGGTGACCGAGGTCGGGAAGCCGGCCTCCTCCTCGCCCGGGTTCGGGTCGCCCCAGACGACCAGGCCGAAGTCGCCGGGGATGGCGACGCCCCGGCCGGCGAGCGCCGAGCGCGCGTCGGGCCAGAGCTCGCGGTGGGGCAGCACCAGCGCCGTGGCCCCCGCGTCGAGGAGCCGCGCGACCCCCTCGGCCGCCCGGCCGGCGTCGCGGTCTGCCGGGGCGGTGAGGCTTCCATCCAGTCCCAGGCGCGCAGAGGCCACCAGGAACCCGGCCAGACGCCGCTCGGAGTTGACCGCCCGGCCGCGCTCGCGGAGCGCAGCCGAGGTATCGAGATAGCCGATCCGGCGATGTCCGCGCGCGTGGAGGTGCTCGACGGCCAGGGCGATCCCGCCGGAGTCGTCCTGGATGACGCAGTCCACCGCCGGACTGGTGCGCGGGTAATCGATCTGGACGACGGGGAGCCCGGCGGCCAGCAACGCGCGGACGGGCGCCTCGTCGCCGTGGTCGCAGAGCACGCCGGCGGCCGAGGTGGCCAGGCTCCCGGCGCGAGCGGGGTCCCATGCGCCGGCCGGCATCGAGCTGATCAGCGTGAGCCGGCCGGTGCGGGCGGCCTCCTCGCGCGCTCCGGCCCACATGCGCGCGTGGTAGCTGCCGGCGGCGAGCTCCGACTCGGGGTGGTCGTGGACGAAGACCAGTGCGCTACCGGCGGCCGAGCCCGGGGCTCTGTCCGGCGAGTCGGCGCTCCGCAGGAAGTAGCCGCGGCCCGGCTCGCGGCGCAGCAGCCCGTCGCGGACCAGCTGCTCGAGCCCGCGCCGGACGGTGACCCGGCTGACCTTGAGCAGCCGGCCTAGGTCGCGCTCCGAAGGCACGCACTGGCCGGGGCAGATCATCCCCGTGGCGACCTGCTCCCGTATCCGGCGCACGACCGACTGGGTGAGACCTCCCGGCGGCTGACGAGTGAGCGAAGTGACCATCGGAACCTCCTGGTATGACACCAGTATGTGCCTGCAGCTAAAGTACACCGCCGAGGCGGTCGTGGGCGAAGGAAAATCGTGGAAAATGGGGCGGGGAGCCAACAGCCGACAACCAACGGCAACAGCCAACAACCAACAACCAACAACCAACAGCCAACAACCAACAGCCAATAGGCACAGCCAATTGGCCCGTATGTAGCCTGATACGGCAAGGCGATCAGTGGGCCACTGGCCCCGAAGGCTCGTAGCACCTTCGTCGTCGTCCAGTTCCCCCCAAAGGTGTTGGACGTTGGTTGTTGGCTGTTGGTTGTTCGTTTAGCCGGGCGCGAAAGGGCTTCGCGTTCCACGGCTTGGGCCTTGACATTCCGAGGGTTGCATGCGATTATCTTGCGCCCGAAGCAGGGGCGGAGGACACGGAGGCATGCCGGTGCCGCCGGACATTACTAGTGTATGTCCAGTTTTCACCAGGCAGGCCGACGCCCGCAAGCAGGGCGACGTCCCCGGCCCGCTCTCGAATGGATGGAGGAGGCACAGATGGCTGGAAGAATGCTGAACTGGGCGTGCGGTTTCTTGATGGTCTCGCTGCTGCTGGTTTCGTCCGGCTCGGCCGGCGAGCGCTTCTCGGACCTGGTCGGCCGGGTCGAGGTCGGCAAGGTCGCCCAGACCGCGCCTCTGCGCGTGCCCTATATCACCTGGGGCGGCGACTTCGCGACCTTCTACGCCAACGGCGGTCTCCGGACCAAGCCGGGCACCATATTCAAGAAGCAGGGGCTGGACCTCCAACTCACCCCCGGCGACGACTTCATCCAGCAGGTCCGCGACTACGTCTCGGGCAAGACCCCCTTCCTGCGCGGCACCTTCGGAATGGTGGGCATGGCCTCGGAGGTCATCGGCTCCGACCCGCGGACCAAGGGCGTGGTCATAATGCAGATGACCTGGTCGGCCGGCGACCACATGGTGGCCCGCAAGGACGTCAGGACCGTCGCCGACCTCAAAGGCAGGACCGTCGTGCTGCAGCAGGGCGGCCCGCACGTCAGCATGCTCGACGACATCCTCCGCAGCGCGGCGCTCGCCTGGTCCGACGTCAAGGTGGTCTGGGCCAAGGACCTGAGCGGCCCCGGCGGCCCGGCCGAGATCTTCCGCAAGGACCCCGGCGTGGCCGCCTGCTTCGTGATCAGCCCGGACATGATCGGGCTCTGCGGCGGGCTGCGCAACACCGGCTCGGGCGCCGAGGGCACGGTCAAGGACGCCCGGGTGCTGGTCTCCACCGCCGAGCTCTCCCGGTCGATCGCCGACGTCTACGTCTGCCGCAAGGACTTCTACGACGCCAACAAGGAACTCGTGTCCAAGTTCGTGGCCGGCTACCTCAAGGCCTGCGAGGAGGTCATCGACCTCAAGAAGCAGTACGAGGCCAAGGGCTCCGCCCAGTACACCGAACTGCTCAAGCTCGCCCAGGAGATCTACGGCAAGAAGGCCCTGCCCACGCTGGAGGAGGACGCCCACGGGCTGCTCTCCGACTGCACGTTCGCGGGTCACCCCGGCAACGTGGCCTTCTTCACCGGGAAGAACAACCTGCACGGCTTCGAGGCCATGCAGGAGGCGGCGCTGAAGCTCGCCGTGGAGCGCGGCTACGCGAAGGTCAAGGCCGGGCTCTTCCCGTCCGGGCTCGACTGGAACGCGCCGCTCTTCACCTCGTACCTGTCCAAGACCAAGGGCGACAAGGGCGAACGCTTCGACGCCGAGGCGGTGCTCAAGGAGATCGAGGCACTGAACGCCGGCCAGCTCGACGAGCGCACCATCCTGTCCTTCACCATCAACTTCGACGCCAACCAGATGAGCTTCGAGGCCGCGCAGTACGGCGTCGAGTACCAGCGGGTCGTGGAGATGGCCGACAAGTACGGCAACGCGGTGATCGCCGTGCGCGGGCACGCCGACCCGACCAAGACCCTGCTGGAGCTCATCAAGGCGGGCATGGCCAAGGGCGTGGTGCAGCAGACCGGCTCGTCGGGCAATTACCATTACTCGCTCAACGGCCGGCCGCTCGACCTCAACGCCACCGCGACGCTGGTCGGGCTGATCGAGAAGGGCGAGTTCGACGGCGTGCCCGACCACGACGCGCGGGCCACCTTGCAGGCGGCCCTGAACCTTTCCAGGAAGCGCGCCGAGGCGGTCCGCGATTCGGTGGTGAAGTTCGCCGAGAGCAAGGGCATCCACTTGGACAAGAGCCAGATCCAGCCGGTCGGCGTGGGCATTCGCGAGCCGTTCGTGGCCAAGCCCCGGAACATGGACGAGGCCAAGAAGAACATGCGGGTCGAGTTCCGTCTGCTCAGAGTCCAGCCCGAGGCCGCCAAGCCCTCGGACTTCGATTTCTAGGTGCCTTGTGACACGCGAGAGCGAACGCATGAAGCCGCAGATGCACGCAGATGAACGCGGATCCGAACGGCAGGATCCCACCGGACCTCGCCCGGCACTGGAGAGCCGTCTTTCGCATGATGCCCGCTTGCTCCCATCTGCGTGCATCCGCGTGCATCTGCGGTTACATCGCCTCCGTCTGGCGGCCCTGGGCTGTTTCGCCCTGTGGCTGTTCCTGGCCGCCGCCCCGGCCCGCGCCGGCGAGGTCTACGAGGACAACGTGGTCATCATCCTCGACGCCTCGGGCTCGATGGGCAGCTTCATGAGCGGAACGCGCGTGCGGAAGATGGACGCCGCCAAGAGCGCCTTGAAGAGCGTCCTGAAGAGCGTGCCCAAGTCCACGCAGATCGCCCTGCTGGTCTTCAGCGCGTCGAACCTGCGCAACGACCTGGCCTATCCGCTGGGGCCGCGGGACGACGCCAGGCTCACCGCGGCCATCGACCTGCCCGAGCCCGGCGCGGACACGCCGCTGGGGCGCTACATCAAGAAGGGCGCCGATCTGCTGCTCGCCCAGCGGGCGAAGCAGATGGGCTACGGCAGCTACCGGCTGCTGATCGTCACCGACGGCGAGGCCCAGGACCGCGCCCTGGTGGACAGGTTCGCGCCGGAGGCCATGGCCCGCGGTATCACCGTGGACGTGATCGGCGTGGACATGAGGACGAACCACACCCTGGCCACCAAGGTGCACTCCTACCGTCGGGCCGACGACCCGGAGACGCTCCAGCGCGCGGTGGCCGACATCTTCGCCGAGATATCGAGCACCGGCTCGGACGCCGGGGACGCCGCGGCCTTCGAACTGGTGGCCGCGCTGCCGGCGGAGACCGCCAGGGCGGCCATCGAGGCGCTGGCCACCTCGGGAAACCAGCCGCTGGGCGAGAAGCCGCGGGCTGCGACCGCTCCGGCGGTGGCGGCCTCCGGCGGCGGGCAGTCCTCTTCCTCCGCACCTGTGACCGGATCGGCCGGGGCGGGCACCGGGACGGGCCAGTCGGGGGAGTCCGGCAAGAAGGGTTCCTCCACCTACATCATCTGGATCGTGATCGGCATCGTCGTCGTCCTTTCGATGCTCTCCAAGAAACGCCAGGGCGGGAAGAGCCAGTAGCATGAGCGAACGCAGCGCCAAGGGAGTGCTGGCCGCCGGCCTGGTCTGGCTGGTGGTCCTTGGCGGCCTGGCCGTCGCCTACAAGTTCCTGGTGCACCCCTACGTGGCCGGGAAGATCAACCAGAAGACCGGCTCGGACAGCCAGTACCGGCACACGGTGCGGCTGGCGCTCGACTCCTTCTCGGGCTACGCGGTGCTGCGTTCCAAGCCTTTCGCCGAGGAGCTCCGGGCCGGGAGCGTGAAGCTCGAGATCTCCGACGACAAGGCCGACTACGACGCCCGGATCAAGGCCCTGGCCGCCGGCCGGACCGACATGGCCGCCTTCACCATCGACTCGCTCATCGCCGCGAGCGCGCGCATCGACGAGTTCCCGGCGACCATCGTGCTGGTCATCGACGAGACCCGCGGGGCCGACGCGATGGTCTCCCGCAAGGAGGCGGTCGGCTCGCTCCAGGACCTGGACAGCCCGGACGCCCGGATCGTCGTGACGCCCAACTCGCCCAGCGAGTTCCTGGCCCGGACGGTGCTCGCCCACTTCAGCCTGCCCCGGCTGCCGGAGAATCCGTACGTCGAGGCCGACGGGGCCTCCGAGGTCTACCGGCGGTTCAAGTCCGACCCGCCGGACGCCAGGCGCGCCTACGTGTTGTGGGAGCCGTACGTCTCCAGGGCGGTGGCCGACGGCGCGCACGTGCTCCTGGACAGCTCCCGGCTCAAGGGCTACATCGTGGACGTGCTGGTGGCCCGCCGGAAGTTCCTGCTGGACAATCCCGAGGTGGTCAGGAGCGTGGCCGCCGCCTACCTGCGCGCCGCCCACGCCGCCGAGCGCGGTAGCGGCGGGATGGCCGGGCTGGTCATGGAGGACTCCCGCACGGCCGGCGGCGAGCGCCTGGACCGCGCCCAGGCCGAGAAGCTGGTCGCCGGCATCCAGTGGAAGAACACGCTCGAGAACTACGGCCACTTCGGGTTGGCCGGGGCCTCCGAGGCGGCCGGCGTCCAGCACCTCGAGGACATGGTGGCAAACATAACCACGGTGCTGGTCAAGACCGGGGCGCTCAAGAGCGACCCCCTGGCCGGCAAGGCCAGCACGCTCTTCTACGACTCGGTCCTCAAGGACCTCAAGGCCGGGGGGTTCCACCCCTCGAAGCGCCTGGCGGTCATCGAGGGGCTCGAGCCCCCGCCCGGCGACGCCGAGGGCGTCCGGGGCGAGGCCGAGCTCGGCCGGCTCAGCGACGAGCAGTGGCGCGCGCTCGTGCCGGTCGGCGAGATGCGCATGGAACCCATCGCCTTCGCCCGGGGTACGGCGCGGATCAACGTCCAGAGCCAGAGGGAGCTCTCGCGGCTGGCCAGCCTCCTCAAGTCCTTCCCCCGGTACTACCTGACGGTGGTCGGGCACGCCCGGGCGGAGGGCGATCCGGAGGCCAACCGCAAGCTCGCCGGGGAGCGGGCCGCCGAGGCGGCCAGGTGTCTGGTGGCCGAGGGCTTGAGCGCCAACCGGGTCCGGGCCGAGGCCGACACGCCTTCGGACCGCGACGGCTCGGCGCAGTCGGTGTCGTTCAGGGTGGGGCAGATGCCCTACTAGGGCGGATGACGGGGCCCGCGAATGTTCGACCGGTCGGAGTTCAAGCGGAGGTACCTGCTGCGCCTGCTGGGCAGCCCGCTGATCGTCGGACCCGCCGTCCTGGGGATGAGCGTTCTCACGGTGGCCTGGGCCTTCAGCATGCGCATGAGCCTGGCCGCCTTCGCCGCGCTGGCCTGCTTCCTGGGGTCGGCCGGGGCCTTCTTGACCCGCATCCTGCTGGGCAGCCCCAAGGTCTCCCGGGCGGTGATCGAGGACATGCAGAAGGAGGCCGCCCGGGCGCGCGAGAAGCGGCTCGACGACCTCGACCGGCGGCTGCTCGAGGACGGCGATCCGCGCAACGAGACGCTGCTGCGCGACCTGCGGGCCCTGGCGAAGTCCTTCGGCGAGACCTCCGGGCCGGCCGGGGCCGGCAGCGGCGTCTTCCGGAGCACGCTGGAGATAGCCGCCGGGGTCGAAGAGCTCTTCAACCAGAGCGTGATGTCCCTGGAGCGGACCCTGGACCTGTGGCGCGCCGCGCGGGCCATGGCCACCGAGGAGGCGCGCAAGCCCCTCCTGGAGCAGCGCGAGCGCATCCTCCGGGAGGTCGGCGAGAGCGTGGCCCAGCTCGGCAGGATCCTGGCCGGCATCCAGGGGCTGCGCGCCGGGGAGCCGGGAGTCTCCGAGCTCGCGCGGCTCAGGAAGGACCTGGACCGGCGGCTCTCCGTGGCCCGCAAGGTCGAGGAGCGGATGCGCAACCTCGAGAACCAGATCGAACCGTCCGTCCCGGAACCGGGACGGACCGAAGCGACGAGTGAGAGAGGCTGAAAGGAGCCGGCAATGTTCGGAGCGCTGATGAGGTGGTTGAAGGCCGTGGGGTACCTGCTCACCGGGCGCATCGACGCCGCCCGCAAGACGCTGGACGCCAACCCCCACGTGGTGCGGGCCAAGTACGATGCGGTCATCCGCGAGAAGACCGACCGGATCCACATGTACAAGCAGGCCGTCGCCGGGCTCATCGCCCAGCAGGAAGACAAGATGGCCAAGATCAAGATGCTGACCGAGGACGTCAGCCGGCTCGAGCGCCTCAAGGCCGGCGCGCTGGCCAAGGCCAAGCAGACCGTCGAGGGGCTGCAGAAGGCCGGCAAGTCCCCGGCGGACATCCAGGCCGACGCCGACTACGTCAAGTGCCAGGCGGCCTACAACGACTTCAGCTCGACGCTCGCGGAGAAGCAGGCGCGGATCGCCGAGCTCGAGAAGGACGTCGAGGACTACGGCAAGCGCATCGGCGAGCACAAGATCCAGCTGCAGCACCTGCTGCGCGACATCGAGAACATCAAGGTCGAGGCCGCCGACGCCGTGGCCGACGTGATCACCGCCACGCAGGAGCGGGAGATCGGCGACATGCTCTCGGGCATCGCCAGGGACGGGACCAGCGAGGAGCTCCAGCGGCTCCGGCAGACCCGCCAGGAGCTCAAGGCCGAGGCCAAGATCAGCAAGGAGCTCTCCGGCATGGACGCCCGCTCGCAGGAGGCCGAATTCCTGGATTACGCCCGGAAGAACTCGTCCAACTCCGAGTTCGACTCCCTGGTGGGCCTGGCCGCGAAGAAGGACGCCGGGGCGGCCTCCTCCGAGCAGAAGCCCCGCGAGTCCGAGGGCGCCGGCAAGCTTCCGGAGTGAACCGGTGCGAAGCGGCGCCTCCCCGGGTGCCGGCGGGGGCGTCTTTCGGATGCGTTTTGCGTTTTGCGATTTGCGAAGGCGAAAGGAGACGTGACATGTTGAGGACCGTGAAGTCGTCGATGCTCGTGGCGCTGGCCGGCGCGGCCCTGGCCCTGTCCGGCTGCGGCGACGGAGACAAGGGCGGAAGCGCCCCGGGGACCGGGGGGGGCGGCGGGGCGGCCGACGCCGGCGCCGCCGTGCCGTGCTTCTCGGTGGCCTGGAGCGAGTACCCCTCGTGGAGCACCTTCGGCGTGGCCGGCGAGCTCAAGCTCATCGACGGCAAGAAGGGCGCGCTGGGCCCCATCGAGAAGAAGTGGGGCGTGGACATCGAGCTCAAGCAGGCCGACTACGACCCCTGCCTGGTGATGTACGGCTCCGGCCAGTGCGACGCGGTGTGCATCACCAACATGGACGTGCTCAGTCCCAGCCTGTCCAGGAAATCGGTGGCGGTGGCCCCGACCTCCACGAGCTGCGGTGCCGACGCCCTGATCGTCTCCGGCGACCTCAAGGACGTCCAGTCCCTGAAGGGGAAGAGCGTCTACGGCCTGGCCAAGACCGTCTCCGAGTACTGCTTCGTGCGGAACCTCGAGCTCCTCGGCGAGAAGGAGGCCGACTACAAGTTCACCAACATGGACCCGGGCGCCGCGGCCCTGGCCATGCAGCAGAAGAAGGAAGGCTACGAGGCCATCGTGGTCTGGAACCCCTTCGTGCTTGAGACCCTCAACAAGCGCCCCGACGCCAGGGTGCTCTTCGATTCGGCCAGGATTCCCGGCGAGATCGTCGACATGCTGGTGGTGGCCGCCGACTCTCTGGAGAAGCCCAAGGGCCGGGAGTTCGCCTGCGCCGCCCTCGACGCCTTCTACGCAGTCAGCGCCAGGATCGAGGACCCCCGGACCCGCGACGAGACCCTGGTGGCCCTGGGCGAGAAGTTCTCGCATCTCAAGGTCGAGGCTATGAAGAAGGTGGTCGAGCAGACGAAGTTCTACAAGACCCCCGACGAGGGTCTGGCGCTCTTCACCGGCGCGGAGATGCCCAAGGTGATGGACAAGGTCGTGGACTTCTGCGTCAAGCACGACATCGTCAAGGATAAGCCGGTGCTCGGCTTCGGAGACAAGGCCGCGGCCGGCGCGGCCGTGCTGCGCTTCGATCCCTCGTTCATGACCGCGGTGAAGGACAGGAAGTAGGGGCGCTGCGTGCCCTTCGACACAAGTCCCAGGACCCCGAGCGGGGTCGAGGGGCTGCGCCCATGCGATAGTCGCGGGCCTGCGCCCGACCCGGAGACCTGACGGTGATCAGACAGCCCGCCAGCATGAGGGCGAAGGTCGTTCTCGGCGCCATGGCCGTGGTGCTCATGCTGGCCGGCTACACGGTGCTCTCGGAGCGGCAGCACAGGCTCAACCCTGACGACACCACCATCCCGACCTGGTCGTTGCTCGGCCGGGGCGTGAGCAGGATCGTCGAGGTCGGAAGGGTGGTGCCGGGGAGCGAGGAGTCCCGGAGTTGGCTGGCCCGGCAGAAGACCCGTTGGCTGGTGGCCGATGCCTCGGCCACGGGATACCGGCTCTTCCTGGGGCTCTTGCTGGGTGTCGCTGGCGCGGTGGTCCTGGGGTTGCTCATGGGTTGCTTCGAGAAGGTCGAGGCCTTCTTCGCACCGCCCCTGTCGCTCCTGGCCAAGGTGCCGCCCACGGCCATCCTGGCGGTCTTCTTCGTGCTGACCCAGACCTACACGCAGATGTGCGTGGCCATGGTCGCATTCGGCATCCTGCCGACCATGGCCCAGGCGATCTACCTGGGGGTCAAGGAGGTGCCCCGGGAGCTCATCTACAAGGCCTACACCCTGGGCGCCTCGCACGCCGAGGTGGTCTGGAACGTGATCCTGCGGCAGGTCCTGCCCAAGATCATCGACGGAGTGCGGCTGCAGATCGGGCCGGCCATGGTCTTTCTGATCGCCGCCGAGTGGCTGGGCGGCGAGGTGGGGTTCGGCTGCCGGATCCGGCTGGAGTCCCGGCTGGCGCACATGCACACGGTCTACCCCTACCTGGCGCTGCTCGCCGGGTTCGGCTTCGGCATGGACGCGGCGCTGCGGCGGCTGCAGCGGTGGCTCTGTCCGTGGTGCGCGGGAGGCTGCTGATGGCCGGCGCAACCAACCGGGGGATCGTCTTCGAGTGCCGCGGCGTGCACCACGCCTTCGGCCCCAACATGGTGCTCCACGACGTCAACTTCCGGATCGTCCGCGGGGAGATCGTCGCCCTGGTGGGCCCGAGCGGCTGCGGCAAGTCCACGCTGCTCCGGGCCATCGTCGGCACCCATCCGCCCGGCCGCGGCCGGATCCTGGTCGGACGGCGGGGCGCGGCGGAGATGGCCGAGGTCGCCGAACCCGGCCGCGACCGGGGCATCGTCTACCAGCGCTACTCGCTATTCCCGTTCCTGACCGCCCAGCAGAACGTGGCCCTGGGGCCGATGCTCGACCAGACCAGCCTGGCCTTCAGGGCCTTCCGCTTCCCGAGCTGGCGGCGGCTGCGCCGGCGGCACATGGAGGAGGCGGCCGAGCTCCTGGCCAGGGTCGGCCTCGGTAAGGCGCTCAAGCTCTACCCCCATGAGATGTCCGGCGGCATGTGCCAGCGCGTGGCCATAGCCCAGGCGCTGATCATGAAGCCGGAGATCCTGCTCCTCGACGAGCCCTTCGGGGCGCTCGACGAGGCCACCCGCGAGGAGCTCCAGCGCATGCTGCTGACGCTCTACGCCGAGAACTGCCGGGCCGCGGGGCGGGGCGAGGAGCCGCCGCTGACCGTCCTGATCGTGACCCACGAGATCAACGAGGCCATCTTCGTCGGCGACCGGGTGCTGGGCCTCTCGCAGTACTGGGACTGGCGCGGGGCCGGCCACGCCGCGTGCCCGGGCGCGACCATCGTCTACGACAAGGCCGTCCCGGTCTGCGCCCCGGACGCCGACCGGAACTTCGACCTCTTCCGGGACCGGCGCAGGGAGATCCTCGACGTGGTCTTCAGCCCCGAGGTGCTCCCGGACCGGGAGAAGCACTGCCTCTTCTGGAGGCAGCTCGAGAACGGCGAGGGACAGGGGGTGCTGCAGCCATGGGCGACCGCGGCTACGACTTCTGGCGCAGGGCGGGACGGATCATCAACTCCGGGCAGGCCCGGACCGTCCTCCTGACCGGCAACATCCACGACCTGTTCTACCTCGAGCCTTCCGGCGCCGGCGCGGATGGCGCGGATGCCGGCGGCCGCTACGTGCCTCTGACCGAGTTGCTCGCCGCCAACTGGAACATCCAGGACCGGATCCTGGTGGTCTACGAGCTCAACGGCCCGATCTGCTTCCTGCGCGAGGGCGACCGGGACAAGGTCAAGGACGCCTGGCTCAAGTGGCGCACGGGGCTCGACGCCAACGAGCTGGCCATCAAGCAGATGCTGGCCTCGGCCAAGGCGCGCGCGGAGCTCGACGCCCTGGCCCGCTCCTACGACGCGAATCTCAACGACGTCATCGGCCGGCCGACCCTGGCGCTCGAGCTCCTGCGGCAGATGTGCCTGTGCTCGCGCACGCAGATTGATGGCAAAGCTCTGCTCCGAGAGAGCTTGATAGTCATCATCGAGGGCGCCGACCTGCTCCTGCCCGAGGGGTCGGTGACCCAGCTGTCTGACGCCGACCGGCACCGGGTGGGCACCTGCCAGGATTGGTTCTCGGATCCCGGCTTCCTGAACGCCGGCGACGCGGTGGTGATGCTCGCCGAGTCGCGCAGCCAGGTCAATTCCCGGGTGGCCGCGCTGCCCCAGGTGCTGGAGGTCGAGGTCCCCGCCCCGGACGAGGACCGGCGCCGGCATTTCATCTCCTGGTTCGCCGGAAGCTGTCCGGAGGGGAAGCGCCCCGGGCTGTGGGGCACGGAGACGGAGATGGCCAGGCTGAGCGCGGGCCTGTCCATCCACGCCCTGATGCAGCTCCTGCGCGGGGCCTGCCACGAGGGCCGGAAGCTCGAGCCCGACGACGTGGTCGCCAAGGTCGAGGAGCACATCAAGAGCCAGCTCGGCGAGGACATCGTCGAGTTCAAGAAGCCGACCCACCTGCTCGAGGACGTGGTCGGCTTCTCGCGGCTCAAGGGCTTCCTCGCCGACGAGCTCATCCCCCGGTTCCGCTCCACCGGCCCGGACGCGCTGCCCGGGGCGGCGGTCTGCGGGCCGATCGGCGGCGGCAAGACCTTCATCTTCGAGGCGGTGGCCGCGGAGCTCGGGATGGTCGTCCTGGTCCTGAAGAACATCCGCAGCCAGTGGTTCGGCCAGACCGACGTGATCCTCGAGCGCCTCAAGCGGGTCCTCGCCGCCCTCAACAAGGTGCTGATCCTCATGGACGAGGCCGATACCCAGCTCGGCGGCGTCGGGCCCGGGACCCACGACACCGAGCGGCGCCTGACCGGCAAGATCCAGGCGATGATGTCGGACCCCGCCGCGCGGGGCCGGGTGGTGTGGCTCTTGATGACCGCCCGGATCCATCAGCTCTCGCCGGACCTGCGCCGCCCGGGGCGGGTCGGCGACCTGATCATCCCGGTGCTCGACCCGGAGGGGGAGGACCGCAAGGCGTTCCTGCGCTGGACCGTGAAGAAGGTCCTCGCCGAGCCGGACGAGGCCCAGATGCGCGCGCTCGAGGAGGCCACCGCCGGCTACTCGGCCGCGGCCTTCGCGTCGCTGCGCTCCGAGCTCCTGGCCCGCGCCGGCGGAGGGGCGGTGGCCTTCGAGCGGGTCATGGAGGTGGTCGGCGACCACATCCCGCCGGCCATCGAGGAGACCCGCCGGTACCAGACGCTCCAGGCCCTGGTCAACTGCACGCGCCGGAGTCTGCTGCCCGATCCCAAGGTCACGGCCGAGGAACGGCTCGGCTGGGCCGCGGAGATCCGCGCGCTGGAGGCGAAGGGGATCCGATGAGCGCGCCGAAAGCGCCGGCCGCGTCGGGCAAGAATTACTCCTTCGACGAGGAGCATGACGAGCGGCGGCCGGCGCAGCTCTGGTTCCAGAAGTCCCCGGAGGGGGACGTGCTCTTCCTGGTCTTCTACTCGCAGGCCTGTCGATGGTCGCAGTGCCTGGGCTGCAACCTGCCGTCGAAGTGCTCCGCCCGGCACGTGGGCTTCGACGCGCTCATGGCCCAGGTGGACTGCGTCTTCTCCGATCCGGAGGTGCGTGCCCGCAGGGACTTCATCGCCAAGCTGATCCTCAGCAACAACGGGTCCATGCTGGACGAGGTCACCTTCTCGTCGACGGCCCTGATCTACCTGGTCGCCCAGATCAACCGGCACCTGCCCAACGTCTCGGTGGTCACCTTCGAAAGCCGGCCGGAGTACGTGGACGTGGCCGAGCTGGAGTTCCTGGCCAGGGCGCTCAGGGAGGGCCCGACCCCCACGAAGCTCGAGGTGGCCATTGGCTTCGAGGCCTACGACGACCGCATCCGCAACCAGGTCTTCCGCAAGGGGCTCAACCTCAAGTCTCTCGAGAAGCTGGCCGCGGAACTGGTGCCGTACGGCTTCCGCCTCAAGTGCTACATGATGCAGAAGCCGGTGCCGGGGATGAGCGACGAGGAGGCCGTGGAGGACGTGCGCCGGGCCATCGACCACCTCGACGGACTGGCCGGGCGCCACGGCGTGGCCGTCAACATGCATCTCAATCCGACCTACGCGGCGGCCGGCACGGCGCTGGCCGAGAGCTTCCTGCGCGGAGAGTACTCTCCACCGCGGCTCGCCGACGTGGTCCGGGCCGTGCGGCACGCCGAGGGCAAACGGCTCAGCGTCTTCGTGGGGCTCTACGACGAGGGGCTGGCTGTCGAGGGCGGCTCCTTCCTCCGGCCGGGCGACGAGGAGACCGTCGGGCGCCTGGAGCGCTTCAACCGGACCCAGGATTTCGGGGAACTGGGATAGCTTCCTTCCGGCGCGCGGCTTAGCGTCCGGCGCCCGCCGGCTGGAGCGCGAAGATCTCCAGGGCCTCGGCGATGCGCGAGGCGAAGGTGTCCCGGACCTGCCCGAGGGTCGGGCCCATCAGTCCGAGGCGTTTCTGGAGCGCCTCGAACTCGGCCTGGGATATCTTCTCGGAGTTGATGTCGCAGTAGCCGACTCCGGCGCGCGCGACCAGGAACTCGCTCATGGCGGTCATCGAGCCCAGCAGGCTGTCCTGCGCCACGGACCTGTCGTGGTGCAGGGTCACCGCGGCGATCACCGTATCGGCGAACTTCCAGCGCTTGAGGAGCAACCCGCCGACGGCCGCGTGGTTGAAGCCGAATTGCTGGCTCTCGATGATCGGCAGGGACTCCCTGAGCATGTAGGCCGAGGCCGGCACCTGCGGCCACTTGTTGGGCAGATACTGGTCCTCGATGATGATGCCGATGTCGTGGACCAGGCCGGTCAGCAGGGCCTCGCCTCCCAGCTGGCGGATGCCCGGCACCTGGCAGAGCGAGGTCATGATCTGGTTCATGGTGCCGACGGCCACGGAGTGCTTCCAGAGCTCGAGCCGGCTGTAGCCGTCCTTGTCGGCGCCGCCGGAGAACATGTTGCCGACGCCCACGGCCATGGCCAGGCTGCGCACCTGCTTGGTGCCCAGGCGCACGATGGCTCCGTCGATGTCGGTGGTCTTGCTCAGGAACCCGAAAAAGGACGAGTTGGCGGTGCGCAGCAGCTTGGCGGCCAGCACCGGGTCGTTGGCCACGACCGCCGCGATCTTCTTGTTGTTCGAGTTGGGGTCGTGGGTCAGGGAGATGACCTCCTTGACCACGTGGGGCAGGGTCATTATGTCCCCGACACGGGAGACCAAAGCCTCGGCGCGATTGCCAGGCAGCCCAAACGCCATTCGCGTTCTCCGCATTATGGACCGGTCACGACGGCCTGGCAATGCGAGCGGCGCCAGTCTCCAGTCTTCTGGAGACAGGATACTTCGGGAGGCGGCAAAGGTCAAGAGCAGGGGGCGCCTCGGCAGGGCTGTTTCAATAAGCCCATTTCACCGCCGAGGCGCGGAGACGCAGAGGCGAAATGCTGTCCGCGGCGGGGGCTCTTCCCTGTCAAGAAGCATCCGCCGCGTTCCCGATCCCCTCGGCGGCTCGGCGTCCCCTGCTCTGCGAAGCCCGGCTTCGCTACGCAGGGCGGAGCAGAGTCCGCGGTGAAGACCGTTTCGTGAAATGGCGTGCGCGCCTCCGGAGCCCGGCCTCCGGGCGCCGAATTCAGGTTGCAGCGGCCCGGCCTCCGCAGTAGATTATCAGCCCGACGAGGCCTGCCCGAGAGCCCGAGAGCCCGAGAGCCCGAGACCCGAGATAAGGAGACGACGTCCCCATGGCCAAGATCACGCTGCGTGAGAACTGTGCCCACTCCCTGTTGGTGCCCACCAGCATGGGCGTGCGCATCACCCCGGTCGAGGGCCAGCCCGTGCACTGCGCGGATACCTTCCGGATGCAGGCCACCAGCGCCGAATCGAACGTGGCCAGCATTTCCTCGTACCTGGGCCTCAAGGTCAAGATTCTGACCGCCCTGGTGAAGGGCTCGCCCATCTCGCGCTTTATCCGCGACAACCTGGCCTCCCGGCACATCGACGTCGAGGCCAAGGAGCTCGACCAGGGCGGACCCTGGGGCTACCGCCACCAGTTCAACATCGCCGACAGCGGCACGGGCTCGCGCGGGCCGCGGGTGCACAACGACCGTGCCGGCGAGGTGGGCCGCACGCTTTCCGCAAAGGACTTCGACCTGGAGCGCATCTTCGGCAAGGAGGGCGTCCAGGTGGTGCACCTCTCCGGCCTGATCGGCGCGCTCTCGCCCGAGACCTGCGAGTTCTGCCTGGCCATCGCCCGGGCGGCGAAGAAGCACGGCACGCGCATCGCCTTCGACCTCAACTACCGCGCCTCCTTCTGGAAGGGCCGCCAGAAGGAACTCGCCGCGGCCTTCGCCGAGATCGCGGGCGTCGCCGACATCCTCGTGGGCAACGAGGAGGACTTCCAGCTGTGCCTGGGCATCGAGGGGCCGGAGGCCGGCGGCAAGGGCCTGGCCGCGAAGATCGACGGCTTCAAGGGCATGATCGAGCGCGTCAGGAAAGCCTACCCCAACGCGGGTGTCTTCGCCACGACGCTGCGCGAGGTGGTCAGCACGAACTCGCACCTCTGGGGTGCGATCATGTCGGAAGGCAACGACTGGCACGTGGTCGAGCCGCGCGAGATCGGCGTCCTCGACCGCATCGGCGGCGGCGACGGCTTTGTCGGCGGCATGCTCTATGCCATCCTCAGAGGCTGGGAGCCGGAGAAGTGGATCCAGTTCGGCTGGGCCTGCGGGGCGCTGGCCACCACCCACCTGACCGACTACGCCCAGCCGGCCGACGAGGAACAGGTCTGGAGCATCTGGCAGGGCAACGCGCGGGTCCGGCGCTAGCCGGACCCAGGGCGTCGGCGTCGGCAGGCGCCGCTCCGCCGGCGTGAAGCGGCGGAGCCGAACGACAGTACCTTGGCATCCGGGTGAGACGGGATCGAGCCATGTCCGAAAGCGCCGGGGGACATTGAGATGCCGGGCGCGCGGGTCTTGCTGGTCGAGGGCGATGCCGGGGTCGCCGCGAGCATCCGGAGCTGCCTGGAGGCCGCCGGCCATCTGGTCGTCACCGTCTTCACCTCCGTTGAGGAAGCCCTGGCCAGGGCGGGCGAACTCCGGCCGGACCTGGTCATCGCCGACGTCGCGGCCTCCGACCGGGCGGAGGGTGGAGCGGCGGCCGGCCGCGTCGGCGAGCGCTGCGGCGCCCCGGTCATCCTGCTCATAGGCCGGACCGATCCGAAGTCGCTGCGGCGTGCCGGCGCCACGGGGCCGGCGACCTTCCTGATCAAGCCCTTCAGCGAGCCGGAGTTGCTCGCGGCCGTGGAGGCGATACTGGTTCGGCGGGAGACGGAGCGCCGGCTGCTAGAGAGCGAACGGCTGCACCGCCTGCTTTTCGACTCGGCCAACGACGCCGTCTTCGTGCATCCCATGGAGGCCGACGGGCGCCCCGGGCGGTTCGTGGCCGTCAACGACGTGGCCTGCGCCCGGCTGGGCCACTCCCGGGAGGAACTGCTGGCGATGTCCCCATTGGACATCGACGCGGCCTCGGCGGCCCCGGGGCGGGAGGCGGCGCTGGCCAGGCTCAAGGCCGGCGGCCGGACCACCTTCGTGATGGAACACCGCACCAGGGATGGCCGCTGCGTCCCGGTCGAAATCAGCTCGCGGGTCTTCGAACACGACGGCCGGACCATGGTGCTGTCCATCGCCCGGGACGTGACCGAGCGACGCCGGGCCGAGCGGCGCAGCCGGCTGGTGCTGGGAATCCTCGACCTGCTCAACCGCAAAGGCAGCCGCCCGGAGGCCATCCGCTCCATCCTGATGGAACTCAAGGCCCACATGGGCGTCGAGGCCGTGGGCATCCGCCTGCGCGAGGGCGAGGACTTTCCCTATTACGAAGTCGCCGGGTTCCCGGAGGAGTTCGTCCGTTCGGAGCGCAGCCTGTGCGCATACGACCCCGACGGGCGGGTGGAGCGGGAGGACGGCGGCCTGGCGGTACTGGAGTGCATGTGCGGCTGCGTGCTGCGCGGCAGGACCGACCCGGCGCTGCCCTATTTCACGGAGGGCGGCAGCTTCTGGACCAACCGCAGCAGCGAGCTGGTCGCCGCGATCCCCGAGGACCGCCGCCCCCCGCACCTGCGGGGCCTCTGCGCCCGGGAGGGCTACGAGTCGTTCGCGCTGATCCCGCTGAGCTCCGGCGGGGAGGTGATAGGGCTGCTCCAACTCAACGACCGGCGCCGGGATGTGTTCGACCTCGAGACCGTCGAGTTCCTGGAGGGCATCGGCGCCAGCATCGGCGTGGCCGTGGCGCGCCGGCAGGCGCAGGAGGAACTGGACAGGAAGCGGGACAGGCTCAGCGAGGCCCAGGAGTCGGCGCTGCGCGAGAGCGAGGCCAAGTACCGGGCGGTGTTGGCCTCCATGGCCGACGCGGTCTTCACCGTCTCGGGCCTGGGCGCCGTCCTCGACGCCAACCAGCGGGCGCTGGAGCTGCTCGGCTGCCGGCGTGAGGAACTGGTCGGCCGGCCGCTCGACGCCTTCCTGGCCTCCGGCGACGGCGGCTCGGGCGGAGGCTTCCGGCGTCTGCGCGCGGCGCTGCAGAGCGGCGCGGTCCGCGACTACGACACGCACCTGCGGCCCCCGGCCGGCCCGGCGGTGCCGGTCAGCCTGAGCTGCGCGTTCCTGCACGTGAGCGAGGGGCGGTCGGACATGGTGGTCGTGGCCCGCGACATCAGCGTGCGCCGTCGGCTAGAGGACGAGCAGCGGGAATACGCCCAGCGGCTGGAGGGCGAGGCCCAGCGGGCGCACGACTACGCGGAGCTGGTGCTCAAGAGCGCCGGGAGCAGAGTCAAGCTGGTCGGCCGCAGCAAGCCGATCCAGGACGTGGTCGACTTCATCAAGGGCGCGGCCGAGGTGGTCTCGCCGGTCCTGGTGCTCGGCGAGAGCGGGACCGGCAAGGAGGTGGTGGCCCGCTCCATCCACCTCAACGGCCCGCGCGCCGAGAAGCCCTTCGTGGTGGTGGACTGTTCGGCGCTCAGCGGCGCGCTGCTCGAGAGCGAGATCTTCGGCCACGAGAAGGGCGCCTTCACCGGGGCGGTGGAGGCCAAGCCGGGCCTGGTCGAGGTGGCCGAGGGCGGGACGCTTTTCGTCGACGAGGTCGGCGAGATGCCGCTCGAGCTCCAGGCCACGCTGCTGCGCGTGCTGGAGCGCGGGGAGTTCCGCCGGGTGGGCTCGGTCCAGAATCGCACGGCGGACATCCGCGTCGTAGCCGCCACCAACCGGGACCTGACCGCGGAGGTCAAGCGGCGCCGCTTCCGGGCGGACCTGTTCTTCCGGCTCAACGTGCTGGCCATCACCGTTCCGCCGCTCAGGGAGCGCCGGGAGGACGTGGAGTCCCTGGCCCGCCACTTCCTCGAAAACTGCCGGGTGACCGTCGCCAAGCCCAAGAAGCTGGGCCGCGACGCCCTGCGGCACCTCGAGGCCTACGATTGGCCGGGGAACGTGCGGGAGCTGGCCAACGTCGTCGAGCGGGCCATCATTCTTTCGGGGAGCGGAGACACGATCAAGGCCTCGCACCTGCCGATTGAGGTTCTCAAGGCCGGCGGCAAGGCGGCGGCCGGAAGCGACGGCCGGCCGGCGTCGCGCAAGCTGGAAGACGTGGAGCGCGAGGCCATCGAGAGCGCCATGGCGGCGGCAGGCGGCAACAAGTCGCGCGCGGCGGAGATGCTGGGCATATCGCGTCTCACGCTCCGGCGCAAACTGGAAAGCTTCGAGAAGACACATGTGCACAAGCGCCGCCGCGGAGGTGGACTGGTTCATATGTAACCGACCTTGTCGCAAGGGGCGTATGGTGAATGGCATGCGTCATTCGGTGGTAACAAACTAACCGGTGGCGCGCCTGGGCGTCCAAGCCACGACAATGCTCCTGAACGCCTGACGGCGGGTTCGCAAGAATTGATTTCCAAATGGGTTAGCTCCGCACGGAGCGCGTATCCCGGTGCGTTCGCGGCGATGGCGCGGGCGTTGCTTTGCCCCGGCGCATTCGCGAACTTCACTGCTGGAGGCGACTGGGATGGCGATGCCTGCCGATGCGGACGGTCCTGTGCTGGTGGTCAGCGACGACAGCATCGTCCGCGAACTTCTGGCCGTCATCCTTAAGCGTCGGGACGTGAAGGTCGTCACCGCGTCGAGCCGCAGCCAGGCGCTGGCGCTCCTCGACTCGCAGACCTTCCGGGCCTGCTTCGTCGACGCCCGGGCCATCGCCGTCGAGGGCCGCGAGCTGCTCGCCGACCTTCGCGGCAGGGACTGCTGCGGGCGTCTGGTGCTCGTGGCCGACGAGCGGGACGACGAGCTGCTTTCGTCAGCCATGGCCGGGGGCGCGGCCGCCATCCTGACCCAGCCCTTCGAGGGAGACGCGGTGACCCGGGTGCTCGCCCTGCTTGGAGGTCGCCGGCCATGACCGCCGGGCCGGCGCTTCGCCTCGACGTGACGGCCGACGGGCTCCGCGTCTACGCCACGGTCTGCACGGCGGGTGCCGGTGCGGTGCCTCCCTCCGAACTTGCAGCGGAGCTCGTCCGGCGCGGCGTCTGCGTGGGCGTGGCGCTCGAGACGGTCGGCCGTCTCGCCGGAGGCGCGGCTCAGTTGCCCTCGGGCACGCGGGTGTTGGTGGCCGAGGGTCACCCAGCCATCGATGGCGCCCACGGCAGGCTGGAACTCCTGGTGGACGTTTCCGACCGCCCGCAGTACGCGGCCAAGGCGGATGGATCGCTCGACTTCCGGGAACCCAACCTGGTGCACGTCGTCCGCGAGGGCCAGCGCCTGGCCGTCGTGCACGCGCCGACGGCCGGCCGCGCCGGGCGCAGCGTCTTCGGGCAGGCCCTGACGGCCAGGGCCGGCCATCCCGCGCGCCTCCGGCTCGGTCCGAATGTGGCGGCGGTTAACGATGGGCGCGAACTGGTCGCCAGGGCCGCGGGCCGGCTGGTCTTCGATGGCGTCCGGATCTCCGTGGCGCCGGCGCTGGTCATCCCCGGCGACGTGGACTACTCCGTCGGCAACATCCGGTTTCCCGGGTTCGTGACCGTGCGGGGCAACGTGCCCGACGGCTTCGAGGTCCAGGGCGACCGGGGCATCGAGGTGGGGGGCACGGCGGGGGCCTGCGTTCTGCGGAGTTCCGGGGACGTGGCCGTTCACGGCGGAATCAACGGCCACGGCAAGGCCCTGATCGAAGCCGGCGGCCGGGTGCGCGCCAAGTATCTCAACGAGGCGGTGGTCCGTGCCCACGGAGACGTCGAGGTGGCCACCGAGGTTGTCAACAGCCGCGTGTACTGCCTGGGCCGGCTGCTGGTCCCCAACGGGGCGGTCATCGGCGGCGAGGCCATGGCCAGCGGCGGAGTGGCGGCCCAGACCCTGGGCAGCGAACTGGGCGTGCAGACCCGGGTGACCATCGGGAAGGACTACGACGTAGTTTCCCGACAGGAGGCCGCCGCGGCCCGGGCCGCCGCCATCGACGCCGGGCTTCCCGCGCTCGTCAAGCGCCTGGAGGCCATGGCCGACCGCAAGAAGTTCCTGGCGCTTCCCGAGCCGGAGCGCGAGCGGGTCAAGGGCGAGTACGACCGGTTCAAGGCCCTGAAGGCCGAGCGCCTGGCCATCGAGGAGCAACTCAAGGGCCTGGCCGCGCAGGCGCACGCCCCGGCCGAGGCCCCGGAGGTACGGGTCTCGGGGCTGCTTTACCAGGACGTGAGCGTGGCCGGCCAGGCGGGCAGCTACACGAACACCGAGGTCTTCCGCGGTCCCCTGGCGCTGGTCGAGGACCGGACCGCGGGACGGGTTGTGCTTCGACACTGATTCCGGGAGGTGGAGCCATGGGCAGCGATGCGTTGAACGTCGGGAACCTGGACAGCCTGGAGAAGTCGCTGGGCGCGGTCTTCGAGCGCAAGGACCTGCGCTTCCTGGTGGTGGACGACTCCGGCACGATGCGCCGGATCATCGCCAAGTGCCTTAAGGACATCGGGGCGGACACGGTGATCGAGGCCGCCGACGGCATCGACGGGCTGGTCAAGCTCAAGACCGCCGGGAAGATCGACGTGATCCTGACCGACTGGAACATGCCCAACATGAACGGCCTGGACTTCCTGAAGAAGCTCAAGGCCGACGCCGCCTACAAGGACATCCCGGTGATCATGGTGACGACCGAGGCGGAGAAGTCGAGCGTCCTGGAGGCCATCAAGGCAGGGGCCAAGAACTACGTGGCCAAGCCCTTCACGGCTGACGTGCTCAAGAGCCGCGTTGAGCAGACCCTGGGAATTTCCAAATGAAGGAGACCAGGGCCTTTCGATTCTCCGGGCGGGGGCATGAACTCGTGACCCCGCCCGGAGAATCGAAAGGCCCGCGGAGGGGAGGCGCATGAAAGCCATCGTGATCAGCGAGAAGAGCGTTCTGGCCGGCCAGGTCCGGCAGGCCCTGTCGAAGTGCCCAGCCCCCTGGGACGTGGTGCCGGCTCCGAACGCGGAGAAGGCCCTTCCGGCCATCGATCCGCACTCTCTGGTCTTCCTCGACTACGACCTGGACCCGCTGGTCGGCCGCGCGGCGCTCAAGACGCTGCTGACCGCCCAGGACTTCCGTGACGTGCAGGTGCTTCTGGTGGGGGAACGGTCCATGGAGACCAACATGAAGGACGCGGTCAAGGCCGGGGCGGCCGGCTACGTTCTGCGGCCGTTGGACGATGGCGCGCTGCGCTCCAGGGCCGAGGAGGCGGTGAAGCCGGTGGGCTCGCGCCAGAAGCTGGACGTGCGCCTGATCAACCCCTTCATCAACGCCACCACCGAGGTCTTCAAGACCATGGCGCAGATGGAGGTCAGCCGCAAGGACCTCTTCCTCAAGAAGAACTACCACATGTTCGGCGACGTATCGGGCGTGATGGGGTTGACCGGCGTGGCCACCGGGTCGGTGGTGATCAGCATGCCGGGACAACTCGCCTGCGTCCTGGTCGGCAGGATGCTCGGCGAGACGCCCCAGGCCGATGTGACCGACTCGGTGCGCGACGGCATCGGGGAGATGGTCAACATGATCGCCGGCCACGCCAAGGCGGCCTTCGCCGGCAGCGAGTACCACTTCACCCTGTCCCTGCCGGTGGTGGTCACCGGCGGCGGCCACGAGATCGCCCACAAGACCGGCGCGCCGTGCATCGTGGTGGTCTTCGAGGCCGATGGCAAGGAGTTCGCCGTGCAGGTGTCGCTGTCGCCGGAGAAGTAGCGGAGAAGCGGCGAAGAAGTGGCGGAGGAGAAGGAGGACGGGAGATGGCTCTGATCGGCTGGTCGAACGACCTGAGCGTGGGGATCGCCGAAATCGACGTCCAGCACAAGAAGCTCGTGGCCCTCATCAACCAGCTGCACGACGCCATGCTGGCGGGCAAGGGCAAGGAGGCGACCGCCCCGGTGCTCAAGGAGCTCGGGCGCTACGTCGGCACGCACTTCTCCTGCGAGGAGAAGTACATGCAGCAGTTCAAGTACCCGCGCTTCGCCGAGCACAAAGCCCAGCACGCGGCGCTGACGGCCAAGGCGCAGGACTTCGTCGCCAAGTTCGAGAGCGGACAGGCGGCGCTCTCCATGGACCTGATGAACTTCCTGCGCGAGTGGCTGACCGGCCACATCAAGATCACCGACAGGGCGTACTCGGACTGCTTCCGCACCAACGGGCTGAAGTAGCCGGAACGGGGAGGGGCATCGTGAGCCTGGCCTGCAGCGCGGTCCCGAAGGTGCTGGTCGTCGACGACGACCCGACCACCTGTCGGACCATCGAGGCGATTCTCCGGCGCTCGGGGCTGCGGACCGTCGCCGCCGGGGACGTGGCCGGCGCGCTGGAGGCCATTGGCCGCGAGCGGCCCGACATGCTGCTGCTCGACGTCAGCCTGCCCGATGGATCGGGCATCGACCTCTGCCGGCGGCTGCAGTCGGACGCGGCCGCGGCCCGGACGCCGGTGATCTTCATCTCGGCCCACGAGGACGTCACCACCAAGGTGCAGGGCTTCGAGGCCGGAGGCGTGGACTACCTGACCAAGCCGGTGGCCGGGGCCGAGGTGCTGGCCCGCGTGCGCACCCATCTGCGGCTGAAGCAGGCCAGCGAACGGCTGGTCGAACTCCAGGCCGAGCGCGTCGAACGTCTGGCCGCCGCCCAACAGAGCATGATGCCCCGGCCGGAGGACGTGCCCGGGGCGCGTTTCGCAGCCTGGGTCCGGCAGGTGCTCTCCGCCGGGGGCGACTTCTACGACGTGATCCCCGTGGGAGAGGGGCTGGTCGACTATCTGGTTGCCGACGCCAGCGGCCACGACCTGGCCTCGACGCTCTGGGTCGCGGCGCTCAAGGCCCTGGCCGTCGAGTACGCCAGCCCGCTGAACCTGCCCGGCGAGGTGGTCCGGGCCATCAACGGCGCGCTCTGCCGCTTCATGCCGCCGGGGGCCTTCTTCACGCTGGTTTACGCGCGGGTCGATCACCGCAGCGGGCGGCTCTCCCTGGCCTCGGCCGGACATCCCCCGGCGGTGATCCTCCCGGCGGGCAGGGCCAAACCCGAGATCCTGACGCTCGAGGGCGACGTGGCCGGGGCCTTCCCCGACGCCGCGTTCGGACTGGCCGAGCGGGAACTGGGTCCCGGCGACAGGCTGCTGCTCTTCTCCGACGGCCTGATCGAGTTCAGGGGCGCGACCAGGGAGGACGGAATCGGCCGGCTGGCGACCATCTGCGCCGAGCGCCGCGGGCAGCCGCTTGGCGCGATGGTCCCGGCCGTGGCCGAGGAACTGCTGGCCGGCAGACAGGTCGAGGACGACACCATCCTGATGGGGGTGGAGCGATGACGCGCCGGCGGCGCGCGTCGGCCCCGGCGCTGCGGCGGGTCATCCCCTCGCGGCTTACGGCCGTCGATTCCGTCTGCCGCGAGGTGCGCCAGTTGCTCGACCGTCTGGGCCTGGCCGGAAACGGCTTCGCCGTCGAGCTCCTGGCCAGGGAGAGCCTCAACAACGCGGTGATTCACGGAAACCGCCGGGACCCCGGGCGCAAGGCGGTCCTGGAACTGCGCATAGGCCGGGAGTGGATCCGCCTGCAGGTGTCCGACCAGGGCCGGGGCTTCAGCCCGAGGGCGGTCCGGGCGGCGGCGCCCTGCGGCCCGGAGTCATCGGCCACCTCCGGCCGCGGGCTGTGCATATACCGGCTGTACGCCGAGCGCACCAGCTTCAATCGCCGCGGAAACCGCGTCGCCTTTTGGATCCGGATACATCCAGAGGAGGGGAGCCATGCCGGGATACACCGTTGAGAACAAGGACGGAACCTGTCGCGTCTCGCTGGCCGGAGACCTGACCGCGGCGCTGGTGCCCGCCCTGCAGCAGGAGCTCAAGGCCGCCGTCGCGGGCGGGGCGACCGGCGTGATCTTCGACCTGGGCGGCACGGTGATGCTCGACTCCAGCGGCATCGGCCTGCTGATGGCCGCAACCAACAGCCTGAGAGCCAAGGGCGGACGGGTCCGGGTGGTCAACGTCTCGGCGGACATTTTCCGGCTGCTCCAGAGCATGCGCCTGACGGCCAGGCTCGACGTGTCGGTCCGGGCCGGGGAGGACTCGTAAAATGGATGACGCACTGCTGGGCGAGTTCATCAACGAGTCTCGCGAGCACCTGGCCAACATCGAGGCCGACCTGCTGGCCATCGAGGAGGGCGGCGCGAACATCGACGAGGAACTCGTCAACAAGGTCTTTCGCGCCGCCCACTCGATCAAGGGGGGCAGCGGATTCTTCGGCCTGGGCAGGGTCAAGGAACTGGCCCACAAGGCCGAGACCGTTCTGCACATGCTGCGCTCCCGGAAGATGGCCCCCAACGCCGAAATCACCAATGTCCTGCTGGCCGCCTTCGACAGGCTCCGCGAGATGATCAACCGCCCCGGCGAGAGCGAGGCGGCCGACATCTCCGACCTGTCGGTGAGCCTCACCGGGCTGGCCTCGTCGTACCTGTCCCAGGAGGAGAAGCCGGCGCTGGTCGGCACGGTCACTCTGCAGCCGGAAGGCGGCGGCCCGGCCGTGACCCTGCCGCAGGTGGACTTCGATCGCGCCAGGCAGGGCGGCCAGACCATCTACGCCGTCGACTACGACCTGGTGCACGACATCGAGCGCCAGGGCCGGACGGTGCTCGACGTCTTCTCCGATCTCTGGCAGACCGGCGAGATCCTGGACTGCGTCGTGGATTTCGACTCGGTGGGCACCCTGGAGGACGCGATCGGCAACCAGCTGCCGCTGCGGCTGGTCTTTGCCACGGTGATCGGCCCGGGGGAGAGCGAGGTCCTCTTCCCCAACATGGGCGGTAAGGTCAAGGTGCTCTTCGATCCGGCGAAGCCGGGGAAGGCGGCTGCGGCCGCTGCGGCGGTCCCCGTCGATCCGACGGATCGGTCCGATCGGTCGGATCCGTCGGATCGCTTGGTCGCCATCCCCGTCGCTCCCGCTGTCCGCGCTGCGGCACCCGTGGCCGCGCCCAAGCCTGCCGCCCAGCAAGCCGCCCCGCCCCCGGCGCAGGCCCAGCCTTCGGCCCCCTCGCCCGTCGCCGGACCGGCCGCGGTCGAGGACACCATCCGCATCGGCGTGGGGCTGCTCGAGCGGTTGATGAACCTTGCCGGCGAGCTGGTCCTCTCCCGCAACCAACTGCGGGCTGCGATCGCCCAGAAGAACTCGCAGGCCCTGGCCACCGCCGACGGACGCATCAATCAGGTGACCTCGGAGATGCAGGACGCCATCATGCAGACGCGACTGCAGCCGGTCGGGAACGTCTTCGGCAAGTTCCCGCGGGTGGTGCGCGACATGGCCGCGGCGCTCGGCAAGGACATCGCCCTGGACGTCCGCGGCAAGGAGGTGGCCCTCGACAAGAGCCTCATCGAGGGGCTCTCCGACCCGCTCACCCACATGGTCCGCAACTCGGCGGACCACGGCGTCGAGATGCCCGAGGACCGCGTCAAGGCCGGCAAGAAGCGCCAGGGCACCATCCGCATCGAGGCCCGCCACGAGGCCGGCCAGGTGGTGGTCGAGGTCGCCGACGACGGCAAGGGCATCGACCCGGAGCGCATCGCCCGCTCGGCCGTGAGCAAGGGATTGATCGCCGCCGAGAAGGTCCAGGGCATGTCCGCCCAGGAGAAGGTGGCGCTCATCTTCCTGCCGGGGCTCTCCACCGCCGAGAAGGTCACGGACATCTCCGGCCGCGGCGTGGGCATGGACGTGGTCAAGACCAACCTCGACCGGCTCGGCGGCAAGGTGGAGATCCACTCCGAGCCCGGCAAGGGCTCGACCTTCCGGATCAAGCTGCCGCTGACCCTGGCGATCATCCCCTCGCTGATCGTCTCGGTCGAGGGCCGGCGCTTCGCCATCCCGCAGATCAACGTGGAGGAGCTGTTGCGGGTGCAGCCCGGCAACGTCAAGACCCGCATCGAGGTGGTCGGCGACGCCGAGGTGCTGCTGCTCCGCGACCGCCTGATCCCGCTGGTGCGCTTCGCCGACGTTCTGGGCCTGGCGCCGACCTACGTCGACCCCGCGACCGGCCGGCGCGAGACCGACCGCCGCTCGCGGCTGGCCGACCGGCGCTCGCCACGGCGCACGCTCGACGAGATGGCCGCTGTCGGGGCGGGGGAGGGCGCCGAGGCGGCGACGGCGACGGCGGTGGCCGAAGATGCGTCGCGGGAGCGCCGTTCCGCCGACCGTCGCCGCAATCCCGCCGGGGCGCTGGAGGTCGCGGTGGTAACCACCGGCACGCAGACCTACGGCCTGGTGGTGGGCAGCTTCCACGACAACGAGGAGATCGTGGTGAAGCCCCTGGGCCGGCACCTGAAGGCGCTCGGGGAGTACGCCGGGGCCACGATCCTCGGCGACGGCACCGTGGCGCTGATCGTCGACGTGGCCGGGCTCGCCGCCAAGGCGGACCTGGCCGCGGTCTCCGGCACGGCCCGGGCGCGGGAGCAGGCCCAGGCTGCCGAGGCCGAACGACTGACCGACAGCCATGCGCTGCTCCTCTTCCACAACGCCCCCGACGAGCTCTGCGCCGTGCCGCTCGACACCGTTCTGCGGGTCGAGCGCATCGGGCCCGACGAGATCGAGGCGGTAGGCGGGCGCCGGACCATGCAATACCGCGGCGGCTCGCTGCCGCTGGTGACGCTCGCCGACGTCGCCAGGGTCAAGGCCATCGGCGAGGCCAGGGACCTGGCCGTCATCGTCTCGAGCGTCCGGGGGCGCGAAGTGGGGCTGCTCGGGGCCATGCCCGTGGACGTGGTCGAGACCCGCGCGGTCATAGATCAGACCACCCACCGCCAGAGGGGCGTGGCCGGATCGGCGGTGATCCGCGAGAGGACCGTGCTCATCGCCGACCTCTTCGAAATGGTCGACGCCGCATTCCCGGAGTGGGGCGCGGAACGCGACGCGGAGCGCCGGGCGGTACAGGCCTCCGCCAAGGTCGCGTCCGCGGAAGGCAAGGGCGCCGCGGTGCTGCTCGCCGAGGACTCCGACTTCTTCCGGGCGCAGGTCAAGCGCTTCCTGGAGGAGGGCGGCTACACGGTGCTGGCCGCCCCGGACGGGCAGGCCGCCTGGGATCTGCTCGAGGCCAACCTCGACAGGGTCCGGGCCGTGGTCACGGACGTCGAGATGCCGCGAATGACCGGCCTGCAGCTGGCCCAGCGCATCCGCGGAGACGAGCGCACCGCGGCGCTGCCCATCATCGCGCTCACGTCGCTGGCCGGCGACGAGGACGTCAGCCGCGGAAAGGCCGCCGGGATCGACGACTACCAGGTCAAGCTCGACCGGGACAGGCTGCTCGACCGGCTCGGGGAGTACTGGGCGGCCGGCGCGCGCGCCGCGCCGAGCGGATGACGGAGCGCGAGGCGGGCAGGGCTGAAGAGACAGGACTGGGAGAGATCCGAAGTGTTAAGGAGAAGATAGATGAGCCTCAACAACATGAAGATCGGCAAGCGGCTGGGGCTGGCGTTCGGGGCGGTGTGCGTGATTCTTTTGAGCTTGAGCGCGTTCTCCTGGTGGGCGGTGGGGTCGATCAACGGTTCATTGGACGAGATACATGAGCAATCAAGCAAGATGCACAAGGCCCAGGAGATCGGTACGGCCGTGGACGGGGCTTATCTCGGCAGATCGGAAGAGCACACGTCTGAACTCCAGTCACCGAATACGATATC
>CALGYR010000066.1 GCA_937935355.1 uncultured bacterium
CCGGGCCGTCCGGACGCAACGCGACCCCGGGCTCATTATTTGTGAGGCTCTTAAGCCCTACGAACGGCGAACCGCAGAATGTCGAATATCGAACTCAGAATCGCGAAGGACGTGGAGTGGCCGGGAGCTCCCACTTCGACATTCGTAATTCGGTGTTCTGCGGTTCTGCGGTTCGCTTTTGGCTCTCAGGCTCCGGCATGGCTCAAGGAAACTCCATTAGGACCGAGACGGCTGTCGCTTGCCCCATTCTTCCAGTCTTCCACTCTTCCATTCCCCCATCCGTCCCGGGCGTCGCTCCGGGCGGCTCAGCGCTCGACCTGGAACGGCTGCTTGCAGGCCAGGCAGTGCACGACCCTGCCGACGGCCGCGGATTTGACCCTGAGCCCCTTGCCGCAGTGCGGGCACGCCAGCGCGAGTATCTCGACGGCCATGGGCGGGACCGGAGCCGGCCCCGAGATCAGCTTCGCCTGGGGGAAGCTCTCGGCGGGCAGAAGCCGGGGCGCGCCCAGGACCACGTCGCCGACCTTGATGGTCCCGGGCTCGAGCCCGCGCATCAGCAGGCTGGTCAGCGGCCCTCGCGGGCCGGACTCCGCCGGCTCGGAGCCGACCTTGACCACCGCGGCCGCCCCCACCGTCCCGGTGGCCGAGGAGAGCAGCCGGTCGTCGGGCCGGGGCTCGCCGGCCTTGAGCCGCCCCCGCAGCACGCAGAGTCCCTCGTTGCCGGGCAGCGGCTCGACGGAGGTCACGTTCAGCCGGAAGGACGGCCCCTTGGTCCTCACCCCGGCGGTGTGGTCCTCCCGGGGCTCGGCGGCCTCGACGGCGAGCGGCGCCGGCTCATCGACGTCGGCTGGGATCTCCGCCGGCCCGCCCCGGCGCGCCTGCGGTGCGCTCCGCGACTTCAAGATCCACGTGACGATGGCGATGACGGAGAGCGCCGCGATGAACCAGGGATAGACGTCCTGCAGCATGTCGATGCCCTTCCAAAACCGAGGCGGCGGGGTGCGCAGCCGCCTCTTGGAAATCGGTACTGTGCCGGGCTTCCTCGATCGATCCGCTATGAGCCGCATCGGCGGCTCGTTCCGGCGGTATTGTAGCCGCCGCGCTCTTCCCGCAAGGCGTGGTTGGCAGGAAGCGGCACCGAACGTTCAACAACCAACAACCAACAACCAACAGCCAACAAAACTGAGGATGCCGCGGGTGCCCGCGGCATGGGTTGCGGTTGGGACCGGGGCTCCAGCGGAAAACCGCAGAATGTCGAATGACGAACTCAGAATCACGAAGGACGCGGAGCAGCCGGACACCGCACTTCGGCATTCGCCGTTCGACATTCTGCCATTCGACAAGCTCATGGCCCAAGCCCTGAGCGTAGCCGAAGGGCGGTTCTGCGGTTCGCCGCCATCCATGCCGCGATGAGCCGCGGCATCCGCCATTCTGTTGGTTGCTGGTTGTTGAATGTTGGTTGTTGGCTGTTGGGGGCCTGTCTACAGCGGGTTGACCTCTTCGAGCAGCAGCGACACGGGCACTGCCCGGATGCGCTCGCTCATGCGGAAGGCCCATAGCTTATCTTGAAAACTCGGTCGCATCAGCCGAGATTTCAAGTTCGGCAACCACGTAAGCAGCGCATATGAGCGGCTTGTGTCTGGCGCTCCTTTGAACTGACGACTGGGTTGGAAGGATGAAAGACCGGAGGCCGAGCTGCGGCGTCTCTCGCCCCATTCTTCCACCCTTCCATTCTTCCATCCCCCGCCGTCCGTGTCCCCGTGTCCCCGTGTCCCCGTGTCACCGCGTCACCGCGTCCCCGCGTCTCCGCGTCAGCACCTCCGGCACTCGAAGCTTCTCTAGCACCGTCTTGACGGCTGCATAAAGCTCCGGCAGTTCGATCCCCTGCGGCAGCGCCGCGGTGAGTGTCTGGCCCTCGAGCACGCGCGGGTCGTGTTCCTTCCCGAGCCAGTGGGCGGCCTCCGGCGCCGGGCGGCCGAAGAACTTGAGGACGAGCCGGACCTGCGGCTCGAGGACTCCGACGTCCTCCAGGCCGAGGAAGGCCACGCGCGCGGCGCGGGCGCGGTGGCGGATCTCGGCCTCGGCGAGGAGCTGCCGCACCTCCTCGGGGAGCTTCCCGTAGCGGTCGGCGAGCTCGGCGCCGAAGTCGGCGATCTCCCGGTCGGACTTGCACGCGGCCAGGCGCCGGTAGGCCTCGAGGCGCTCGCTCGTCTCCGGGAGGTAGCTCTCGGGGATGAGCGCGGCGGGGGCCAGGCTCACCGAGACCTCCCACTCCTCGGGGACCGGCTCGCCGCGGTGCTCCTTGGCGGCGTTGGCGAGCAGCTTCGCGTAGAGGTCGTAGCCGATCTCGGCGATGTGGCCGCTCTGGTCGGCGCCCAGGAGGTTGCCCGCCCCGCGGAGTTCGAGGTCGCGCATGGCCAGGCGGAAGCCCGCGCCGAGCTCGCTGAACTCCTCGAGGGCCTTGACCCGCGCCAAGGCCTCGCCCGAGAGCGCCTCCTCCGACGGGATGAGCGCGTAGCAGTACGCCCGGTGGCGGTAGCGGCCCACGCGGCCGCGGAGCTGGTGCAGGTCGGCCAGCCCGAAGCGGTCGGCGCGGTCGATGAAGATGGTGTTCACGTTGGGGATGTCGAGCCCCGACTCGATGATCACCGTCGAAACCAGCACGTCCGCGCGGCGCTCGAGGAACGCGGTCATGGCCTCGTCGAGCTCGCCCTCGGACATCTGCCCGTGGGCGACGACCAGCCGCGCCTCGGGGACGATCTTCGCGAGCCGCGCGGCGACGCGGGCGATGGTCTCCACCCGGTTGTGGACGAAGTAGACCTGCCCGTCGCGGGCCAGCTCCCGGAGCGTCGCGCGGCGGACCAGGTCGTCCGACCAGCGCGTCACCGAGGTGCGCACCGCCACGCGCTCGGCCGGCGCGGTGCGGAGCGACGAGATGTCGCGCATCCCCAGGAGCGCCATGTGCAGCGTCCGCGGGATGGGCGTGGCGGTGAGCGTCAGCACGTTCACCGAGCGGCGCAGGCGCTTCAGGGCCTCCTTGTGGCTGACGCCGAAGCGCTGCTCCTCGTCGACGATCACCAGGCCCAGGTCGCGGAAGGCCACGTCCGACTGCACCAGGCGGTGCGTGCCGATGACCACGTCCACCCGGCCCTCGGCAAGCCCGGCGAGGATCGCGCGCTGCTCGGAGGCGGTGCGGAAGCGGCTCAGCACCTCGACGCGCACGGGATAGTCGGCCATCCGCTCGCGGAAGGTCCGGCCGTGCTGCTCGGCCAGGAGCGTCGTGGGCACGAGCACTGCCGCCTGGTGGCCGGCCGAGACGGTCTTGAAGGCCGCGCGCACGGCGATCTCGGTCTTGCCGAAGCCGACGTCGCCGCAGAGCAGCCGGTCGGCCGGCCGGGGGCTCTCGAGGTCGGAGCGCACCGCCGCCCAGGTCTCGGCCTGGTCGGGGGTGTCCTCGTAGGGGAAGCTCTCGGCGAAGGCCCGGTTCCACTCGTCCTCGGGCGGGCAGGCTATTCCGGGCAGCCGCTCGCGGGCCTCGGCCACCTCGATGAGGTCGGCGGCGATGTCGCGCACCGCGGCCGCGGCGCGCCGGGTGCGCTCGACCCAGCGCGACGACCCCAGGCGGCTGAGCTCCGGCCGGCCGCCGCCGGGCGCGAGGTAGCGCGCGACGAGGTCCACCGAGGCCGCCGAGACGAAGAGCCGCGCGTCGTCGGCGTACTGGAGCACCAGGTGCTCCTCGCGCCGTCCGTGGCGCTCGAGCGCCTCCATCCCCAGGTACCGGGCGATGCCGTGGGTGCGGTGGACCACGTAGTCGCCGGGGGCCAGGTCCGCGAAGGTCTCGATGGGCGCGACCTCGCCGGCCGGAGCGACCTTGCGCACCCGCCGGATCTGCCGGTAGCGCCCGAGGAGCTCGCGCTCGCTGACCGCCGCGAGCCTCTCGGCCGGCCAGTCGAAGCCGCCGCCGAGGCGGCCGACGACCAGCGACGGGGGCGAGGGGCGGGGGGCGGGGGGCGGGATCAGGGATACGGACGAGACATCCGTGGTCTCCTGTCGTATCTCCCGTTCCTCGCCCCTCGCCCTTCGCTCCTGGGTACCCGCCCCTCGCCCCCCGCCCCCCGCCCCCGCGAGCAGCTCTCCCAGTCGCTCTCTCTCGGCGGGCGTCTCCGAGAAGACCCAGACCCGCTCGCGCTCGGCGGCGAGCGCCAGGAGCGCGCGGGCGGCGCCCTCGGCGCCCTCGCCCGAGCCGGCCAGGCGCTCGAGGCTCCTTGCGCCGAAGTCGAGCTCGGCCTCCGAGCCCGAGCCCACCCGGCGGAGCTCGAGCCGGCCTGGAACCGCCGCCAGCCGCTCGAGCAGGCGCTCGGCCGAGGGCGCGCGCCGGCCCGGGCGGTCGGTGAAGCCGGCGGCGTAGAGCCCGGCGTGCTCGCGGATGCCCTCGGGCTCGAGGAGCGCGAGGACCCCGTCGGGCGGCAGGTAGTCGAGGAGCGAGGCCTGGCCGCTCGCCGTCTCGCGGCCGCGGGCGATGCCGACCAGCCGCACGGAGGCCAGGGGACCGCTCGAGCGCTGCGTGCCCGGGTCGAACTGGCGGAGGCTCTCGACGTGGTCGTCGGCGAACTCCAGGCGCACGGCCGCGGCGCCCAGGAGCGGGAAGACGTCGAGGATCCCGCCGCGCAGGGCGAACTCGCCCGGGCTCTCGACGGCCGCGGCGCGCTCGTAGCCGTTGCGCGCGAGCCAAGAGAGCAGCTCGCCGCGCTCGGCCGCGCCCCCGGCGCGGAGCTCGCGCTCGCCCGAAGAGAGCGTCTCGGGCCGCGGCACGCTCTGCATCAGCGCCGCGGCCGGCGCGGCCACGATGGCCGGTTCGGCGTCGGCCCCGAGCGAAGTCCGGCGGAGCGCGTCCAACGCCAGAAGCCGCGCGGTGAGGATCTCGGGGTCGGGCTCGGCGGCCTCGCCGGGGAGCACGTCCCAGGCCGGGAAGGCGCGCACCGCCGCAGCGGCGAAGCCGGTCAGGTCGTCCTCGAGCGCCTCGGCCTCCTCGGCGCCGGGGCAGACGACCAAGACGGCGGTGGGGGGATGGAAGACTGGAAGGTTGGAGGATTGGGGGCCGGAGGCAAGTTGTGTCTCGCCAGTTTCTTCCTTCTGCCTTCTTCCTTCTGCCTTCGGACGCAGCAGCGCCGCCAGCACCAGCGCCGGGGCCGAGCCCCAGAGGCCGCCCACTGCCACGACAGTGTCTGGGGTCTGGGGTCTGGGGTCTGGGGAGGAGGCCGCGAGGGCTGCGCGCAGGCGCGCCATGAAGGCGCTCTCCGCCACGCGGCGGACGAGCTCCAGGCGCGAGGCCCGGGGATCCTCCGGGGACTCCGGGCTCCTGCGGCGCGGGGACTTGGCGCGTGCTGCCATGGCGCTGATTCTAACCTCGCGGCGGGCGTTTGCCTTGCTTGTGGGCGGGGGACTCCAACGCGGAGGACGCGGAGGGGCGCAGAGGTCGCAGAGGAACCTTTCGGGTTCGGGTTTGGAGGCTGCTCCTTCGGGGAACATTGCTTCCCCCTGTGGTTGCAGCGTGCGCCACCATCGTGGGGGAAAGATGGGGGTCGGAAGAAACATGTCCAGACACCCCTCTGCGACCTCTGCGCCCCTCCGCGTCCTCTGCGTTGGAGTGCCCCATGGAACCTGGCGGCGCCTGTGCTTGACGGCTGCCGGGCGCGGCCCTAGATTGGCCCCGGATCGTTTAGGAGCCCGCCATGGCCAAGAACGCCATCGTCATCCTCACCGACAGCCTGAACCGCCACTTCCTGCCCATGTACGGCAACACCTGGGTGAAGACGCCGAACATGGACCGCCTCGCCGAGCGCGGGGTGGTCTTCGAGCAGCATCACACCGGCTCGGCGCCCTGCATGCCCGCCCGGCGCGACCTGTGGACCGGGAACATCGAGTTCCCCTGGCGGCACTGGGGCAGCTGCGAGACCTTCGACGAGCACCTCGGCGCGCTCTGCGCGAAGAAGGGCGTGCCCAGCCACATGGTCACCGACCACTACCACTACTGGGAGCGCGGCGGCTCCAACTACCTGGAGCAGTTCGACGGCTGCGACTTCATCCGCGGCCACGAGAACGACTACCAGGTCTCCGACCCGTGCGTCGACCTCAAGGCCATCCCCGAGGAGGTCCGCAACCGGGGCCGGAACCACGCCCAGCACCTCCGCAACTGCACGCGCCTCAAGACCGAGTCCGACTACTGGTCGCCGCAGGTCTTCGAGACGGCAAGCCAGTGGCTCGACCGCAACCACGCCCACGGGCCCTTCTTCCTGGCCGTGGAGTGCTTCGATCCGCACGAGCCCTTCAACGTCCCGCCGCCCTACGACACCATGTACGGCCCTCACATCCCCGGCGAGACCTACTGGCCGGGCTACGGCACGGCCGACCGCTACCGGCCGGAGGTCGTCGAGCGCATCCGGCAGTTCTATGCCGGGAAGGTCACGATGGTCGACGCCTGGCTGGGGCGCCTCCTCGACCGCTTCGACAAGTATCGCCTCTGGGACGACACCACCATCGTCTTCACCACCGACCACGGCCACTACCTCGGCGAGCACAACCAGGTGGGCAAGCCGACCACCTACCCGTGGCAGACGCTTTTCCACATACCGCTGGTGATCCACGAGCCGGGCGCGCCGGAGGGCGCGCGGAGCGCGGCGCTCTCGACCCACGTGGACGTCAACGCCACCGTGGCCGACGCCCTGGGGCTCGAGCGCCGCAGGCCCGGCCACGGCCGGACGCTCCTGCCGGTCGTCCGCGGCGAGCAGAAGAAGGTCCGGGACTGGACCGTCATGGGCTTCTGGGGCGAATGCTTCGGGATCTCCGACGGCCGCTGGAAGCTCCACCAGGCGCCGGTCAGGGGCAACCGGCCGCTGGCCGCCTACGGGCGCGACCTCGTCACCGCGCCATTCATGCTCGACGTGCCGCTCACCGACGAGCTCACCGTCGGCGACTACATGCCCCAGGCCGGCATGCCCGTCTCGCGCCAGCCGGGCGCCTCGCGCTGGACCGGCCGGAGCGGGGCGAGCCACGACGGCGCGCCGTCGCTGCTCTTCGACACCGCGGCCGACCCCGGCGAGGAGCGCGACCTGCTCGCCGCGCGGCCGGAGGAGGCGAAGCGAATGAGGGCGCTGCTCTCCTCGGCGCTCGAGGAGCTCGGCGCGCCGGCGGAACAGAAGGAGCGGCTGGGGCTGTAGGGCGGGGCATGGAATGGCGCTTCCTTAAGACCTACGAACGGAGAACCGCAGAATATTGAATGTCGAAGTCAGAATTTCGAAGGACGTGGAGCGGCCGGGAGTTGCCACCTCGACATTCATCATTCGGCGTTCTGCGGTTCTGCGGTTCGCTGTTGGTTCTCCAAGCCGTTGGCATGGCTTAAGGAAGCGCCATTCGGCGCAGCATGCAGCCTTCGCAGCCGTGGCGGCTGCTACGGCGGAGTAGGCTGCTGCGCCATCCTGGGCGCTCTGCCAGAGCTCCAGTCGCGTCGGACCGCAAGGGAGAACCCCTCTCCGGCGGCACGCAATGCTCTACAATGCGTCACTTGGTCAAGCAGCGCGCAGTCCAGTTTCGAATGCCAGCATTCTCGAAGGCTGCCAGCGTGCGCCGCGTGACAATCGTAGCGTCTCTTTGATCGATTACCGACAGATCGCTTCCGTCCCACTGCTCCAAATGGAAGAAAGGCCCTCCGCACTTCCTGCGGGCCTTCGCCCCACTAGGCCTCACGTACTCTTCCTCCATGAAGCGGTCTGCGTCAACTGGACCGGCGCGTCCAAGCACCCCCAGAGAGAAGAACCGTCCTTCCAGCTCTTCTCCGCTCTTGCCGAGAAGCCTGGTCCGATAAGCGCGCCAGCCTGTTAGCTGCTTCTCTTCAAGCAAGCGGACCACGCGCTCTGTCACAATCAAAGCCTTCCCGAGCGACGTTCCCATTACGTCCGCTAGGCGGCGCCCCGTATCCACTGCATAGTCAACCACGCAATCCTCTGGAGCTTGGGCCCTAAGAATCGCGTCGTAGAAGTCGAAGCTCCTCCCACTCGCGGACCGAAACCAGAATGCACCCTGCGGACGTCCAAGTTCGGCGTCAAGGACGAAGAAGTCGTCAAAGGTCATGTCCATCCTTCCGCCTGCCGCACCTCTCGAGGCCTCCACTTCGCTATCCACATCGTCCCGTATCTCAAACTCATGGGGGAGCAATGCCTACTAATGGAGGCGTCTCACGGCCTCGTGCCCTGTCAGCACGCGTGTCCTACTCCGCCCCCGGCAGCTTCTCGAGCAGCTCGGCGGCCTCGGCGTCCTCGAGGTCGAGCTCCAGGATGCGCCGGAGGCCGGCGCGGGCCAGGCCGTAGTTGGCCTCGGCCACGTCCAGGCGCACCGCCTGGCGGTAGTGCTCGATGGCCTCGGCGGCGTCGCCGTCGCGGTCGAGCGTGCGGGCCAAGAGCCGGTGGGCCTCGGCGCGCTCGGCGTCGATGCCCAGCGCGGCGCGGAGCACCTCGACGGCGTCGCCGGAGTGGCCCACGGCCGCGAAGGCCTGGGCCACGGCGAAGAGCCGGTCGGCGGCGGCGGCCCGGTCGCCCTTGCCCAGGAGCGCGTTGGCCGCCACGATGTGCGCGGGCATGTGGAAGGCGTCGATCTCGAGCAGCTTCCCGGCGGCGCGGTAGCCGATGTCGTAGGCTTCCTGCTCCCAGGCGGCCTGGCAGAGCGCGGCCAGCTCGGCCTTGGCCTTCTCGCCGCCCTCGTGGTCCTCCAGGTAGCAGTCGGCCAGCCGCTCGCGGCGAACGAGGTCGCGGGGGAAGAGCTCGACCACCCGGCGCAGGGCGGCCAGGAGCCTGCGGCGGTCGCCGGCGCCCTCGTGGATGGCCGCGAGCTGGTCGAAGCAGGCCAGGGAGTTGGCCTCGTCCTTGCGCGTCGCGTAGGTCTCGGCCAGCCACTCGCGGGCGGCGACGTTCTTGGGGTCGAGCTCGGCGATGCGCTTGTTGATCTTGAGCTCGAAGGGCAGCCGCGCCGACTCGGCGATCACCCCGGTGCGGGAGAGCACCGCGGCCATCTTGTTGTACTCGCCGACGGCCTCGTCGGTCCGGCCCATCTGGATCAGGCACTCGGCCAGCTGGATGCGCGCCTCCAGGCACTCCTCGTCGATCTCGTAGACGATCTTCCGGAAGGTGCGCTCGGCGTTCTCGAGCTCGCCCTTTTCCAGGTAGGAGTCGGCCAGCTGCTCGAGCTCGACGATGGCCTCGGTGCGCTCGGCGGCCGCCAGCCGGATGCGCGCGGCGATCTCGGCGCCCTCGTGCCAGTCGGGGAAGAGCTCGCGGAGCTTGCCGAGCACCTCCATGGCCGCGTCCAGGGCCTTCTCCTTCTCGTAGAGCAGGGCGAGCTCCCGGCCGCAGCCGCGCAGCTCCTGCTTCTCGCCCATGGCCAGCAGCGAGCGGAAGAGCCGGGCGCGCGGCTCGGGGTTCTCCGGGTCGATCCGGACGAGCTGCCGGCTGGCGCCCGCCGCCTCGGCGTGCTGGCCGAGCTCGATGCTCCGGGCGACGAAGGCCATCAGGTGCATTCGCGCCGACTTGAGGTCGCCGGTGGCCTCGCAGGCGGAGGCCATCTTGACCAGGAGGTCGTTGCGGGAGTCGTCCGCGTCCCAGGCGCGGCGGAAGAGCCGCAGGGCCTTGGGCCAGTCTCCATTGGCCGCGGCCAGGTCGCCCATGCGGGCGAGCTCCGCCGGCGGCCGCACCCGCACCAGGCCGTTCTCGACCATGTCGAGCAGCCCGCGGCAGACCTCGAAGCCGTTGAGCGTCGAGAGCGCGGAGATCTCGGACACGTCGCGGTGGCCGTCGATGAGCGAGGCCAGCTCGCGCCAGACGTCCCGGGCCTCGATGCGCGGGCGGTCGGGGACCAGCTCGAAGACGTCGGCGACGGGATCGAAGACCTCGCGGATCCGCTCCCACTCGTCCTGGCGCCGGGCGGCCTCCAGCAGGATGCCGTCGGCGATCACCCCGGGCGAAAAGGCGGCCAGCTCCGCGTCGAGGCGCTCGCCGGCGAGCCTCCCCGGGAAGAACTCGCAGTGGATGCGCTTCCAGGAGAGCAGGTCGGCGGCCAGGTCGGTGACCTGGGCGATGAGCAGCCGCTTGAGCTGGTCGGAGTCGAAGCGGTCGTCGGCGATGATCAGGCCGGCCGCGGACCGCTCCGAGTCGCGGGCCAGCCCGCGGATGGCCTCGAGTTCCTCGCGGTCGACGAGCCGGGCCTTGAGGACCGCGTCCTCCAGGGCGCTCGAGCCCGCGGCCGGGGAGCTGGCCAGGCGCAGCGAACCCTCCTGGAAGTAGATCCAGGCCTCGTCGTCGATGTCGTTGGTGACCTTGAGGGTGCCGGTCCGCCGGTTGGCGGCCAGCGCCTGGAAGAGCGAGGCCAGGTCGAGGATGTCCAGGCCCGTGGCGCTGCCCGAAAGGCCGCCGCCGGCCCTGAGAATCTGGACTTGGCCTTCAGGCATCTTCGCCCCCCCACCAGGCGACGATCATGGTATTCCGCCCGGCGCCGGAAGCAACCGGCTTTTCGGACCGCGGGCTACGAGGATCGGGAACCGCCGACGCCGACCGGAGTGCGCTTCACCGCCGAGGCGCGGAGGCGCAGAGGACGACTTCTGAACAGTCGGCATCCGGCCCCGGGCCTTCGGGAAGGCAGTTACTCCGAAAGCCCAAAGCCGAATGCCGAAAGCCGGTCGTTCTCTGCGCCTCCGCGCCTCGGCGGTGAAACCGTCTCCTGGCTAGCGCGGAGTGGAAGCGGCGGCGGCCTTCTCCGGCTCCGGCTTCTCGCGCCGGAGCCCCTCGACCAGCGAGTAGACCACCGGCACGAAGACCAGGGTGATGAGCGTGGAGCTGGCCAGCCCGCCGATGACCACCCGGGCCATGGGCGCCTGGGCCTCGCCGCCCTCCCCTATCCCCAGGGCCAGGGGCACCAGCGCCAGTCCGGTGGTCATGGCGGTCATGAGGATGGGCCGCAGCCGCCGCCGGCCGGCCTCCTCGATGGCCTCCCGGAGCGGCATCCCGTCGCGCCGCCGGAGCAGGTTGGTGGTGTCCACCAGCAGGATGGCGTTGTTGACCACGATGCCGCCGAGCATGATGCAGCCGATGTAAGACTGGATGTTGAAGGTCGTGTCCGTCAGGAAGAGCGCCAGGACCACGCCGATGACGGCCAGCGGCACCGAGAACATGACCACGAAGGGGTCGCGCAGCGACTCGTACTGGCAGGCCATGACCATGTAGACCAGCACCAGCGCCAGGGCGAAGCCCAGGAGCAGCTCGGCGAAGGCCTTCTGCTGCTCCTCGTACTCGCCGCCGAAGACGATGCTGAAGCCGCGGGGCACGGGCACGTCGCGGAGCTCCCGGCGGACGTCCTCGATGGCCGGCCCCATGGCCCGGCCGCTGAGGTTGGCCGAGACGGTGATCACCCGGTCCTGGGCCTTGCGCTCGACGCTCATGGGCCCCAGGCGCGGCTTGACCGCCACCACGTTGCGCAGCGCCACCGGCTCGCCGTCGGCGTTGGTGATGGTCATGTCCAGGATCTCGGCGAGGTCGAGCTTCTCGGCGTCCTTGACCTGGACCAGGATCCGGAACTCGTCGCCGCCCTCCCGGAAGTTGGTCGCGCCGGTGCCGGAGAGCACGGTCTGGAGCATGTTGGCGATCTGCCGGACGGTCAGCTTCATGTCCGCGGCCTTGCGCCGGTCGACGACGATCAGCTCCTCGGGCGCGCCCGAGTCGCGGCTGACCTTGGCGTCGGTGACGCCGTCGACCGCCTCGACCGCCTTGCGCACCCGCCGGGCCAGCTCGTCGGCGGCCTCCAGGTCGTGGCCGCGGATCTCCACCTGGACCTTGTCGCCGCCCCCGCCCATGGAGCGCTGCATCATCCGGCCGATGAAGCCCTGGCTGGCGCGCACCCGCACGACCATGCCGGGCAGCCCGGCGAGCTTCTTCCGGAGCGCCATGGCCACGGCCTCGCTCGAGCGGGAGCGCTCGGCCTGGGGAACGAGCGAGACCCGCAGCTCGCCGGTGGCCGAGGCCCCGTGCCAGTTGGAGCGGCCGCAGTTGGCCACGATGGTGCTGAGCTCGTCGGGCTTGCCCTCCCGGGCGGCGAGCTCCTCGCGGACCAGCCGCTCGACGACCTCGAGGCGCTCGCCGATGAGCTCCAGGCGCGTGCCCACCTCCATCTCGGCGTCGACCCGGACCTCGCCCTCGTCGGACTCGGGCATGAGCTCGGTGCCGATCAGCGGCACGAGCAGCAGGCACCCGGCCAGGGCACCCAGGGCCGCGGCGGTGGTCAGGAGCCGGTGGTTGAGGGCCAGGTGCAGCAGGCCCTTGTAGGCGTTCTCCAGCCGCTGGAAGAGCAGGCCGCTGACGCGGAAGACCTTGTGGGCCAGGGACTCGCCGGCCTCGGCCGAGAGAGACCCGGGCTGGAGCAGCCTGCCGGCCAGCATCGGCACCAGGGTCAGCGCGGTGACCAGCGAGCACAGCAGCGCGAAGACGATGACCAGGGCGAACTGCTTGAAGAGCACCCCGGCCATGCCGCGCACGAAGACCAGCGGCAGGAAGACCACCAGGGTGGTCAGGGTGCTGGCCAGCACCGGCGCGGCCACCTCGGCGCTGCCCTGGATCGCGGCCTCCAGGCGCCCCCGGCCCTCCTCGCGCAGGCGGTAGATGTTCTCCAGGACCACGATGGAGTTGTCCACCAGCATGCCCACGCCCAGGGCCAGCCCGCCCAGGGTCATGAGGTTCAGGGTGAAGCCGGCGAAGTACATCAGCCCGAAGGCGGCCACGATGGACACGGGGATGGCCGTGGCGATGACCAGGGTGCTGCGCAGGTTCCGCAGGAAGACCAGCAGCACCATGACGGCCAGCGCGCCGCCGTAGAGCGCCGACTGGCTGACGTTGGAGATGGAGCGCTTGATGTAGTCCGAGGAGTCGATGATCGGCACGATCTTGATCTGGGGGATGTCCCGGCCGATGCCCTCGAGCTCCCGGAGCACCCCGTCGGCCACCTCCACCGTGTTGGTGCCGGACTGCTTGTTGACCGCCAGGCGGATGCCCGGCTCGCCGTTGACCCGGACGATCTGGGTGACCTTCTGCCAGGAGTCGGCCACCTCGGCGACCTCGGCCAGCGGCACGGGCGCGCCGTCGCGCTCGGCCACGACCGTGCCGCGGATCTCGTCGAGGTCGACGTACTCGCCGGGCGTGCGCAGGGTCACCTCGTAGTTGCCGCGCTCGATGGAGCCGGCCGGGATGTTGACGTTCCCGGCGGCGATGCGGTCGAGCACCTGGTCGAGGGACAGGCGCAGGGCCTTGATCTTGTCGGCGTCGATGCGCACGTGGATCTCGCGGTCGAGCCCGCCCCAGACGTCGAGCGAGGCCACCCCGGGCACCCGCTCGATGCGGTACTTGACCTCGTCCTCGATGATCCGGCGCATCTGCACCGGGTCCAGGCGGCTGGAGGCGCCCAGGATCAGCACCGGGAAGCTGGCCATGTCGAACTTGCGCAGGCTCGGGCGGGTGGCGTCGTCGGGCAGCCGGGGGATGACCCGGTCGAGCCGGTCGCGGATGTCGTTGCTGGCGGCGTCGAGGTCCACGCCCCAGTTGAAGGTCACCCGCACTATGCTCTGGCCCTCGGAGGAGACCGAGCTGACCTCCTTGACGCCGGGCACGGCGCCCAGGGCCTCCTCGATGGGCCGGGTGATGAGCTCCTCGACCTCCTCCGGGCCGGCGTTCTCGTAGGTTGTCGAGACGCTCAGCGTCGGATTGGTGATGTCGGGCATCAGGTCGATGGGCAGCCGCGAGAGGGAGATGCCGCCCAGGATGATCACGATCAGCACGACCATGATCGTGAAGACCGGGCGGTTGACGGCCTGCTTGGAGAGGTTCACGGCCTGGCTCCGACCCCGTCCTTGCCCGCGCTCGCGCCGGCGCCCTCCCCCGCCACGGCCCCGGCCCCGCCCTTCCTCCCGCCCGGCGCGGCGCCGGAGCCGGCGGCTTCGGGCGCTTCTTCGGGCTGGGGCAGGCGGATGGCCGCGCCGTCCTCGAGCAGGTGGTGGCCCATGGTCACGGCCGACTCGGAGCCGTCGCCCTTGAGCGTCCCGCCGAGCACCTGGACCAGGCCGCCCTCGGTCGCGCCGAGGTCGAGCTCCGTGAACCTGGCCTTGAGCCCGCCGTCGTCGGCCTTTTCGACCACGAAGACGCCCCGGCGGCCGTCGCGCCGGGCCAAAGCCTCGACCGGCACGGTCACGGCGTCGGCGTGGGCCGCGAACTCGATCCGGGCGCGGACGAACATGCCGGGGCGCAGCGGCCCGAGCTCCGTCCGCTTGCCGATCGTGACGGTGTTGGGGATCTCGACCTCGACCCGCGCCTGGCGCGAGGTGTCCTTGAGCATCGGCGCGATGCGCGCGACCCGGCCGGTGAAGATCCGGTCGGGGCAGGCGTCGGTGGTGACGGTCGCCTCCTGCCCGAGCCTGATCTTGGGGTAGTCCCGCTCGATCACGTCGATCTGGGCGATCATCACGCTGTTGTCCAGGATGGAGACGATCGGCGAGTTGGCGTTGAGCATGGCCCCCTCGTCGACGAAGCGCTCGCCGACCAGCCGGCCCAGCTCCTCCCCTCCCCTCTTCTCCTCTTCCCGGCCCTCGCCGTCCTTCGCCTCCCTCGGCTTCGGCCAGACGGCCCGGATCTGCGTGTAGGCCTGCCGCACGCGGGCGGCCTCCAGCGCCGCCTGCCGGCGGGTCACCTCGGCCAGGGCGACCTTGAGCTTGGCGTCGCAGGCCTCCTTGCGGGCCCGGGCCTCGTCGGACTCCGACTCGGAGATCAGGCGCTGCTTGAGCAGGCTCTCGACGCGGTCGAGCTCCTTGCCGGCCACCTTCAGGGCGCTATCGCACTCGCCCACGCTGGCCTTGGCCACGCTCAGTTCGGCGTTGGCCTGCTCGACCTGCTGGGCGTACTCGGCGTCGTCTAGACTGGCGATGAGCTGGCCGGCGGCGACCTGGTCGCCGATGTTCACCGAGAGGCGCTCGAGCCGCCCGGCGACCTTGGGGGCCACCACGAACCGCGAGCGCGGCGAGAGCGAGCCGGTGAAGAGGCCGATCTCGTGGACGGTGGTCCGGCCCACCGGGACGGCCTCCACTGCCACCGCCGCCCGCGGGCCCTTGCCCGGGCCCCGTCCGCCCTGGCCGGGCTTGCCGGAGCCCTCGTCGAGCTTGGCCCAGATCCGCCAGCCCAGGAGCCCCAGGCAGGCCAGGACCGCCAGGGCGAAGAAAGCCTTCTTCATCGGGGAGTCTCCTCTGGCAACCTGCCGCAAGAGCGCCGGGGGTCGCCTTGCATCCGGACCGCCAGGCAGGCTGCGTTTACTGACCCGCCGGTCAGTAAGGAATACTAACCCGCCAGTTGCGGGATGGAAGCGAAAAACCGGCGGGAAACCATCCGACGGCAAGGTGCGCTCGCACGCCTTCTACCGGCGGTTCCGGGAGCTCAACCCGCCGGCCCCGCCGAAGCCGGCCGCGCCTCCGGTCTGAGGCCGTGCCAGGAGCCGCCGGAAAGAACCTAGGGACGGGCCTGATCGACCCAGGTAGGGGCGACCCGCCGGGTCGCCCCTACGGCAAGATCGATTCCGGCGGCGTTAACGCAGCAGGACGGGCACGGCGTCCCAGAGCAGCTTGCCGCCGGCCAGCATCAGGAAGAAGTAGAGCAGGTAGTTGAAGTGCGCCGGCTGGATCCTGCGATTCAGCCAGCTTCCCGTCCAGACGCCCAGCGGCGCCAGGGCCAGCATCCACAGGGTGGACTTGAACACCGGCCAGCTCAGCCCCGTGCCGCCGGGCAGCATCATGAAGAACGGGATCTTGATCGCGTTGAAGGTGAAGAAGTAGCGCACGGTCGTGCCCACGAACTCGCGCTTCTCGAGCCGCTGGGGCAGCAGGAACATGGTGTAGATCGGTCCGGCGGCGTGGGCCAGCACGGTGGTGACCCCCGAGGGCAGGCCGGCGAGCGTCCCGGCGACCCAGCCCGGGCGCCAGGCCGGGCGCTCCTCGGCCCGCCGGCGGAGCCACAGCCCGACCGCCCAGACGCCCACGAAGAGCAGGCAGATCGCCCCCACGATCAGCTTCAGCCAGGCGTCGTTCGTGTCCCGGAACTGCTTGGGCGCGGCGCTCAGGCGGTAGAGGATGAGCCAGCCCAGGACTATGCCGGCCAGCGCCCCCGGGGCCACCAGCCAGACCGCCCGCGGCCGCCATTGGCCGGGATACTGGCGGATGGCCAGCACGTCGCACCAGATGAGCACCGGCAGCATCATGGGCAGGACCACGCTGCTCGGCGCCACCTGCATCATCACCGGGACGCTGAGCATGCCCAGGCCGCTGCCGAAGCCGCCCTTGCTGACGGCGATGAGCATGACCGCGGCGAAACCGGCGGCCAGGTAGCCGACCAGGGGCGCGGCGCTGTCAGGATGCTGAAGCCAGTCCATGGGCTGGCATTCTCACCGGCGCGGGGCGGGGCGCAAGCCCTGGCAGGAAGAAACCTGCCCGATCCCGTGTTTTACTTAAAGAGTGGGCCCTCCAGTGGAGGGCTCCCGGATCCTCGCAGCCACCGACGGCACCGCATGCATCAGGGGCGTTTCGGAGATGATCAACAGGTTCAGCCTTTCGACGAAGACCCTCGCCGCCCTCCTCGGGCTGGTGCTGGTGGCCGTGGCCAGTTCGGGAACGGCCCTCTTCCTGGGCTGGCGCGCCCGCCAGATCGACCGGCTGGTCAGTCACGACGTATCCGGGATGCTCTCGGCCGCCGAGCTCAGGACCGCCCTGCTCCGGCAGCGCCAGGCCGTGGCGGCCTACATCATGTCCGGCGGCGAACGCCGCTGGCTGGACGAACTCGCCGCCGCGGAGGACGAGTTCCACGCCGAGCTGGCCGCCACCTCCAGGCACGCCAGGATGACAGCAGACATCGCCCCGGATCAGAGCGCCGCGGAAAGCGCTCTGATCTCCCGGGTGGCCGAGGCCGACGTCCGCTACGACGCCGGCCGCGCCGAAACCCTGTCCCTCTTCGACTCCGGCAGGGTCGAGGAGGCCAGGCGGCACTTCCTGGAGGAGATGGAGCCCGTCTACAAGGCGACGCTGGCCGCTGCCGACGAGACGGTCCGCTTCAACCGTCAGGCCATCCGCGAAGCGTTGCAGAGCAACAGCGCGGAGATGGCCCGGCTGGGGGCGGTCATGATCGCCAGCGCGGCCCTGACCGCACTGCTCGGCCTGGGCACCGTGTGGCTGCTCTTCCGGGGCGTCTTCCACCCCATCCGGAGGATCGCGGAACAGGCCCGGGAGACCGTCGAGCCGGTGCTGGGGGAGCGGCCGCCGGATGACGTCGACGAGCTCGGCGCGCTAGGCTACTACTTCCGGACCCTGACCTCCGAGGTGGCCGAGGCCCGCGGAGAGCTGGAGGAGAGCCGCCGGCAGGCCATACAGTGCGAGCGCATGGCCGCAGTCGGGCAGGTGGTCGCGCACATCTCCCACGAGATCAAGAACGCGCTCACCGCCATCGGCGGCTTCGCGCGGATGATCGAGCGCCGCCCCGACGACCCGGGGCGGGTGACCGAGGGGGCCCGGATCATCCAGCGCTCGGCCGCGCGCATGGAGCACCTGGTCCGCGAGACCATGGAGTTCTCGAAGCCCCTGCGGGTCGAGCCGGCCTTGAGGTCGCTCAACGCCCTGGTCCGCGAGGCGCTCACCGCCATCGGGCCGCAGGTTCCGCGGGAGATCAGCGTCGAGCAGGACCTCGACGAACGTCTGCCGGAGGTCCCCTTCGACGCCGAGTCGATGTTCCGGGTGGTCACCAATCTGCTGGGCAACGCCCTGGAGGCCATGGACGGCGTTCCCGGACGGTTGTCGGTGCGGACCCGGACCGGCGAGGGCTCCGTGGCCCTGGAGGTCGCGGACAGCGGGCCGGGGATCCCGCCCGAGGCCCGCGAGCGGATCTTCGAACCCTTCTTCAGCACCAAGAAGAAGGGCACCGGGCTGGGCCTGGCCATCTGCCGGCAGATCGTCGCCGGCCACGGCGGGGAGCTGGACTTCGAGTCCGAGCCCGGACGGGGCACGACCTTCCGGGTGACCCTGCCGATGACGCGGTGAGGGCCGCGCCTCGGCGGTGAACGGCCCTGCCCCAGCCGCCGTTCCTACATCACCTCGTCCGGATGAGTGATCACCCCGGTCAGGGCGCTGGCCGCCGCGACCGCCGGGGCGGCCAGCCACACCTCGCTCTTGACGTGGCCCATCCGGCCCACGAAGTTGCGGTTGGTGGTGGCCAGGCAGCGCTCGCCGGCCGCGAGGATCCCCATGTGCCCGCCGAGGCACGGCCCGCAAGTCGGGGTCGAGACCGCCGCGCCGGCCTCGAGGAAGGTCTCGAGCCAGCCGCGGCGCATGGCCTCCAGGCTGATCGCCTGGGTGGCCGGGATGACGAGGACGCGCAGTCCCTTGGCGACCTTCCGGCCCTTCAGGATCGCCGCGGCGACCTCCAGGTCCGAGAGCCGGCCGTTGGTGCAGCTGCCGATGACCACCTGGTCGATCTTCGTCCCGGCCACCTCGCCGACCGCCTTGGCGTTCGACGGCAGGTGGGGCATGGCGACCTGGAGGTCGATGTCCGCGCCGTCGTACTCGTGGACCGAGTGGTAGCGGGCGTCGGGGTCGGAGGCGTGGATGCGGGTGGCGCGCCGGGCGCGGCCCTGCTCGTACTCCTCGGTGACCTTGTCGGGCGCGATGATGCCGTTCTTGCCGCCGGCCTCGATGGCCATGTTGCAGATCGAGAGCCGGTCGTCCATGGGCAGGCCGTCGATCACCGGCCCGGTGAACTCCATGGCCCGGTAGAGGGCGCCGTCCACGCCGATCTTCCCGATGGTGTAGAGGATGATGTCCTTGCCGCCGACCCAGCGCCGGCGCTTGCCCTTGATGACGAACTTCATGCTCTCGGGCACGCGCAGCCACACCTCGCCGGTGGCCATGGCCGCGGCCAGGTCCGTCGAGCCCACGCCGGTCGAGAAGGCGCCGAGCGCCCCGTAGGTGCAGGTGTGGCTGTCGGCGCCGATCACGAGATCGCCGGAGACCACCAGGCCCTGCTCGGGCAGGAGCGCGTGCTCCACGCCCATCTGCCCGACTTCGAAGTAGAGCTCGAGGTCGTGCTTCTTCGCGAAGTCGCGCAGCGTCTTGGCCTGCTCGGCGCTCTTGATGTCCTTGTTGGGCGTGAAGTGGTCGGGGATCAGCGCGATGCGCGTGCGGTCGAACACCGGCGCCCCCAGCGCCTCGAACTCCCTGATGGCGATCGGCGCGGTAATGTCGTTGCCGAGGCACAGGTCGACCTTCGCCTCGATGAAGTCGCCGGGCGAAACTGTCTCGCGCCCGCAATGGGCGGCGAGGATCTTCTCGGTGATGGTCTGGGCTTGGGCCATGGGTCTCTCTCCAACCTTCCTCACTTAACCTTCCGGCTGACCTGCGTCATCCTCGCGGCTTTGTCAGCCACAGATGCACACAGATTAACACAGATGAGCTTCTGAGTCCGCCTTCGAATCCGGGAGCCTATCCGTGTCCATCTGTGTTCATCTGTGGCTAACCTGCTGCCTTACTTCAGCTCCGCCAGGCGCTTCTCGAGCAGCTCCCGGACCGCCCCGGCGTTGGCCTTCCCCTTGGTCTCGCGCATCACCTGGCCGACCAGGAACATGACGGCCTCGGCCTTGCCGCCGCGGTAGTCGGCCAGGGCCTTGGGGTTCTTGGCGATGGCCGCCTCGACGGCCGCCGAGATCGCACCGGCGTCGGTGACCTGGGCGAGGCCCAGTTCCTTGACCAGCTCGGCCGCGCCCCTCTTCGTCTCGAACATGGCCGGCAGCAGCTTCTGCCGGGCGATGGTCGGGTTGATGGTCTTCTTCTCCACCAGGCCGATGAGCGCGGCGAGCTCCGCCGGCTTCACCGGGAAGTCGGCGAAGTCGAGCTTGCGGTCCTCGCGCTCGCGCAGGCAGTCGTTGATGACCCACTTGGCGGCCTCGGGGGCCGGCGCGCCGGCCGAGAGCACGCTCTCGTACCAGTCGGCCACCGGCCGCTCGGCGGTGAGCACGCCGGCCGAGTAGGCGTCGAGGCCCAGGGCGGTTTCGAAGCGCGCGCGGCGCGCCGCCGGGAGCTCGGGGAGCGTCGCGCGCAGCCGCCCGGTCTCCTCCGCGGTCATGGTGAAGGGCGGCAGGTCGGGTTCCGGGAAGTAGCGGTAGTCCTGGGCCTCCTCCTTGGAGCGCATCGGCGCGGTCGCCCCGCGGTCGGCGTCCCAGAGCATGGTCTCCTGCCGGACGCGCTGGCCCGCCTCCAGGAGCTTGATGTGCCGCTCGATCTCGTACTCGATGGCCGCGGCCACGTTCCTGAAGCTGTTGAGGTTCTTGATCTCGGTCTTGACGCCCAGCTCCTTCGCGCCCTTCGGCCTCACCGAGACGTTCGGCTCGCAGCGCATCGACCCCTCCTGCATCTCGCAGTCGGAGACGTCGACGTACTTGAGTAGCTGCTTCAGGGCCATGAGGTAGGCCACGGCCTCCTCGGCCGAGGACAGGTCCGGCTCGGTGACGATCTCCAGGAGCGGCGTGCCGGTGCGGTTGAGGTCCACCAGCGACCGGCCCGAGCCGCGCGGGTCCTCGTGGAGGAGCTTGCCGGCGTCCTCCTCGAGGTGCGCGCGGCGGATGCGCACGCTCTTCTCGTGGCCGGCGACCTCGAAGGCCAGCCGCCCGTTCCGGGACAGAGGCAGGTCGTACTGCGAGATCTGGTAGTTCTTGGGCAGATCCGGGTAGTAGTAGTTCTTCCGGTCGAACTTGGTGAAGGGCGCGATCTCGCAGTCCAGGGCGAGAGCGGCCCGCACCGACTTCTCGAAGGCCGCGCGGTTGAGGACGGGAAGCACCCCGGGCAGCCCCAGGCACACCGGGCAGGTCTGGGTGTTGGCCTCGGCGCCGAAGGCCGTGGAGCAGCCGCAGAAGAGCTTGCTCTTCGTGTTGAGCTGGACGTGGACCTCGAGCCCGATCACCGCTTCGTATTCGGCCATGAACGACTCCAGTTGTCGGTTGCTAGTTGCCAGTTGCCAGTTGCCAGCGGGCGGACGGCAACGGAGGGGGATTATAGCGCCGGGGGCCGCCGGGAAGCAAGCTCCGTCGTGTGCCGACCGGTCCGCTGGGATGTGCATCAGATCGTCTGGATATCCGGGTCTCATCTGTAGGTTCCCTCGAGCCGTCTACAGGAACCGCAGAACCGCAGAATGTCGAATATCGAATGACGAAGGACCGAAGAGAACGACGAAGGAGGGACACTCTTCGGGCTCTCCAGGCCTACGTGCCGTCCGCAGGGTCGAAGACCGGACCGCTGGCCCCGCGCAAAACGACAGCCCCCGGGGATCTCTCCCCGGGGGCCGTGCTTGCTGCTGTTCGTCAGCCGCTGGTATTCGCGACGACTACCACTTGACCACGAGGGTCGCGAAGAAGCGGTCGGCCTGGCTGTTGCTGAAGCCGGCCTTGTCGTGGATGAACTCCGACGGGTCGACCATGGCGTAGACGCCGCGCAGGCCGACGTTCTTGGTCAGCTTGTAGTCGGCGTAGAAGTCGAACTCGTCGGCCACGTCGTTGTCCTCGCCGGCGGCGGCCGCGAAGGCCCCGGCGCCGTTGGCGGGCTGGGTGAAGTTGCCGCCGCCCACCGCGGTCTCGACGTGCATGGCCTCGAAGCGGTAGTAGGCCGCCCCGAGTTCCAGCTTCTCGGCGGGCTTGACCGAGCCCTTGAGGAACCAGCACTTGAGGTTGCTCAGCGAGAACATGTCAGCGTCGCCGAGGCGGTTGGTGGTGTCCTCGAAGATGGGCTGGAAGGTGTGGTCCCGGTCGCTGGCCGGGTCGGAATCGCCGGTGGCCAGCGCGGTACCGATGGCCAGCCGCGGGGCCATCGGGACGGTGCCCAGGGTCAGGCCGACTTCGCCTTCGAAGGCGTAGGCGTCGGTGATGCGGCTGTGGACGCCGGCCACGTCGTTGTTGCCCAACTGGGTGGCGGCCTCGAGGGACAGGTCGAAGTTGAAGGCGCCGCCGGGGGCCAGCTCGATCGGGTTGATGGCCAGGCGGGCGCCGAGGGTGACCAGGTTCTGCTCGACGACGGCCACGCCGTTGTAGTTGTTGATGGTCGCGCCGGCGATGCCGCGCTCGCCCTGCAGGAGCAGGCCGTAGACGTCGATGGTGGTGTCGGCCAGGCCGTTGTAGCTGTTGTAGATGCCCCAGAGGTAGAGGTCGGCCGGATCGTCCGTGCTGATGTCGGTGGACAGGCCGTTAACGTAGGCCACGTCGTTCTCGATGACCTTCGCGCCGAAGATGCTGGTGGTCAGGTCCTGGACGAGCTTGAGGTCGAGCCGGACGGCGTCGAAGGACAGCCCCTCGTAGCGGCTGTTGTCGCCGACCACCATCCCGTTGCCCAGCCCCAGTTCCATGCGGCCGACCTTGAGCACCGAGTCGCGGCCGAGGATCTCGGGGTGGAGGGCCACCCAGGCCTGGTACATGCGGAGGTTGTCGTCGCCGGCGGCGTAGATGGCATCGTCCGGGCCGTTGTTGTCGCGCGAGATGTCCCGGCCGCCCCAGTAGTAGTCGACCTGGGGCTGGACGAAGATGTCGACGTTCTCGTTGAGCTGGAAGAGGAAGCCCAGCTGGACGCGGCTGTTCACGTCGTCGCGGTAGTTGCGGCCCGCCGAGGACTTGAAGTCATCGTAGTTGCGGGTGTAGTCCAGGCGGGTGCGGACCATGCCGGAGAGCACCAGCCTGCTGGCCGCGCCCTCTTCGCTCTCGACGAAGAGCGCGCCCGGGCCGACCGGCGCGGTCGCCTTGGGGGCGGGCGCGGGGGCCGGCGTGCCGGCCGAGGCCGGCATGGACAGGAACGTTACGAATCCAAGGGTCACGACTGCTGCAAGTGCGGTTTTCATCTTCCTTCTTAATCCTCCCAATCCGTTCAGCCTTCCGCCCGGAGACTCCCTTGTAACCTCTTCCCCGGGCATCCCGTCGCGTGCTGTAAAGCTACATCACGCGGAGGGTGCTCCGACCGATGGCACTAAGCAGAGTCACCTCCCTTCTCCCTCTCAGGTCCCCTGCTGTGCAATGCGCTCAACTCCGGGCAGAGCACGGCCATGCCCGGAAACTACGGTTACAGTTCCATCGTCGGAGAGACATATCGACTTTAGTCCTTCCGGCGACTGGGGGCGGATTATATTTTCCACCGCGGACGGTGTAAAGTCCTTTTCGCGTTGGCAATCGTTCTCAAGCCACGCAAAGACGCTTGTTGCGCGGAATCCGACAGGCGAAGGAGGCCGTGCGGCTCAGAAGTCGCGTCCGATAATCTCGCGGATTGCACTTGTGCAGCCCGTCGTCACGCACGTCGCCAGGACTCCCGTCCGGATTGGTAGAGGTCGCCGCCGGCCGCGTCGCAGGCGATCAGGGCGGGGAAATCGACGAGCTCGATGCGCCGCACCGCTTCGGGTCCGAGCTCCGGCCAGGCCACGACCTCGGCCGAACGGATGTGCCTGGCGAGAAGCGCGCCGGCCCCGCCGGTGGCCGCGAAGTAGACCGCCCCGTGCCGCGAGAGCGCCTGGCGGACCTCCGCGGAGCGCTCGCCCTTGCCGATCATGCCGCGGAGCCCGGCGGCGAGCAGCGGCTCGACGTAGCGGTCCATCCGGGAGCTGGTGGTCGGCCCGACCGAGCCGATCGGCTTCCCCGGCCTGGCCGGCGTCGGGCCGGCATAGTAGATGACCGCCCCGGAGAGGTCGAAGGGCAGCGCGCCGCCCGCGGCCAGGATCTCGACCATGCGCTTGTGGGCGGCGTCCCGGGCGGTGTAGGCCGTCCCGGAGATGAGCACGCGCGTGCCGGCCCGCAGCGACCGGGCCTCCTCGGCGCCCAATGGTGCGGTGACCCGCACCGCCTCCGCCGATGTCCGTGGGGACGTGTTATCACGCCCCTCGCCCCCCGCCCCCCGCCCCTTCTCGGCGCTCACAGCTCGACCTCCTTGTGCCGGTGGGCGTGGCAGTCGATGTTGACAGCGGCGGGGAGGCTGGCGATGTGGCAGGGCGCGGTCTCGAGGTGGACGGCGAGCGCCGTGACCGTGCCGCCAAGCCCGCCCGGGCCCACGCCGGTGTGGTTCGCCGCCTCGAGCATCCGGGCCTCGAGCGCGGCGAGCTCCGGGTCGGGGTTCGAACTCCCCAGCGGCCGCAGGAGCGCCCGCTTGGCGAGCTCGGCGACCCGCTCGAAGTTGCCGCCCGCGCCCACGCCCACGACGACCGGCGGGCAGGGGTTGGCCCCGGCCTCGCTCACCGCGCGGACCACGAACTCGACGAGCCCGTCGGCGCCGGCCGAGGGCTTGAGCATCTCGAGGCGGCTCATGTTCTCGGCCCCGCCGCCCTTGGCGGCCAGGACGATCCGGACGCTCTCGCCCGGGACCATCCGGAGGTGGACGATCGCCGGGGTGTTGTCGCCGGTGTTCTTCCTGGTCAGGGGGTTCCCCAGGACCGAGGCGCGTAGGAAGGCCGCCTTCTGCGCCCGCCGGACGCCCTCGTCGACGGCCGACTGAAGCGAGCCGCCGACGAGGTGGGCGTCCTGGCCCCAGTCGACGAAGACCACGGCCAGCCCGGTGTCCTGGCAGAGCGGGTACTCGCCCTGGGCCGCTATCTCTGCGTTCTTCAGCAGTTCCTGGAGAAGTGCCCGGCCAGGCTCGCTCTGTTCGGCGGCCACGGCCTGCCGCAGGGCGTCCAGTTCCTCCTCGCCGAGGTGATAGGCTGCCTCGGAGGCCAGCCGCTCGACCGCCGCAGAAACGTCCGCCGCAGATATCTCACGCATGGGGTCGGCTCCACAACAACAGAAACGACAACAACGACATCTTTGCCGCAGATGAACGCAGATGAACGCAGATAGGGTCAGAAGTTGAGAACCACACGCTTGACCTCCAGCTTGGGCTTGCCGAAGTTCATCAGCAGGCAGACCTTCAGGCCCGTGGCTCGAAGATAATTAAGGCACTGGGCGTAATGGGCGTCATCCAGGGCCTTGCCAGCCTTCAACTCCAAGATCACGCAACCGGCAACAAGGATGTCAGCCACGAAATCACCGACCAACTGCCAATCATAGGTCACCTGCACACCATGCTGCTGCTTCGCCTCGAGACCGACCTTACGTAGCTCTATGGCCAAAGCGTTCTCGTAGACCTTTTCCAGGAACCCGCATCCCAACTTGTTGCTGACCGTATAGGCACACCCGATGATCCGCTCCGTGACCTCGTTCAAATCCAATCTGCGTTCATCTGCGTTCATCTGCGGCTAATTCCATCGCCGTTGTTGTTGTTTTCGTTGTTCCACCAAAAGCCGCCATCTGCGGCCCTATTCGATGGCCAGGCCCTTGTGCTTTTCGATGTGGGCCACCAGCCCGCCCTCCTCCAGAATCTTTCTCATGGATTCCGGTATCGGAGCGAACCTTACATCCGCGGCCTTGGTGTGGTTTCGGACGATCCCCGCGGCCATGTCGAGGGAGAGCTCGTCGCCGTCGGCGATGCCGTCGGTGTCGCAGACGATGGCCGGCAGGCCGATGTTGATGCAGTTCCGGAAGAAGATCCGGGCGAAGGTCTTGGCCAGGACCGCCTTGACCCCGGCGAGCTTGATGATGGTCGGGGCGTGCTCGCGCGACGAGCCGCAGCCGAAGTTCGAGCCGCCGACCACGAAGTCGCCGGCCTTCACCTTCTTCGGAAACTCGGGGTCGGCGTCCTCCAGGACGTGCTTGGCCATCTCCGGGAGGTTCGAGCGCAGGTGCATCAGGCGCCCGGGGGCGATCAGGTCCGTGGAAACGTTGTCGCCGAACTTGTAGGCGCGACCGGTGTTCTCAGGCATCTCTAGTTCTCCTCTTTCAGGCCATCCGGCCTGGTTGGTTCACTTGGTTCGCCAGCGCTTGAGCCCCGGCAGTACCGTCTCGGCGAGCCGCCAGCCTCGGAGCCGAACTGCTTCGGCTCCTGCATGGGCATCGCGCAGCTCTGGCAGACGGCCCCGATCGTCATCCCGATCCCTGCTCCCCGCTCCCCGACCCCCAGACCCGAGCCCCTAGACCCCAGCCCCTGCCATGAAGTGCCGCCGCGGATCGGCGATCTCTCCGGCCAGCGCCGCGGCCGCCGCCGAGGCGGGGCTCCCGAGGTAGATGCCGGCGTCGGGGTTGCCCATCCGGCCCTTGAAGTTGCGGTTGGAGGTTGCCAGGCAGTTCTCGCCGTTTCCGAGGATGCCGCCGTGGACGCCCACGCAGGCTCCGCAGCCGGGGGTGTTGATCGAGGCGCCGAAATCGATGAGCTTCTCGACGAGCCCCTTCTTGACCGCGGCCTTGTAGACGTCGCGCGAGGCCGGGGTGACGATCACCCGGGTGCGCTTGTGGCGCTGCTTGCCGGCCACGATCTTCGTGAAGATCTCGAGGTCCTCGAGCCGGCCGTTGGTGCAACTGCCCATGAACACCTGGTGGATGGGCGTGCCGGCCACCTCGGTCACCGGCTTCACGTTGTCCACGGTGTGCGGGCAGGCGATCATCGGGACAAGCTTGGAGACATCGACGTCGATCTTCCGCGCGTACCTGGCGCCGGCGTCTGGCTTCAGGACCCGGAACCTGTCGCCGCGTCCGGCCTTCTCGAGGTAGCGCTTGGTGACGCCGTCGGTGGGCATGACGCCCACCTTGGCGCCGGCTTCGATCGCCATGTTGGCGATGGTGAAGCGTTCGCTCTGGTTGAGCCTGGAGAGCGCCGGGCCGGCGAACTCGAGCGCGATGTAGTTCGCGCCGTCGGCGCCGAGCATCCCGATGAGGTGCAGGATGAAGTCCTTGGAGAAGACCCCTGCCGGCCACCGGCCCGTCATCTTCACCCGGAAGGTCTCGGGGACGCGGAACCAGGTCTTCCCGAAGGCGATGGCCACGGCCACGTCGGTCGAGCCCATGCCGGTGGCGAAGGCGCCGAGCGCCCCGCCGGTGCAGGTGTGGCTGTCCGAGCCCACCAGCACCGCGCCGGGAAAGACGTACTTCTCGTTGATCACCTGGTGGCAGACGCCGGCCTCGATGTCGCAGAGCACCGCGCCGACCGCCTCGGCGAACTCGCGGATGGTCTTGTGGTCGTTGGAGAGCTCCATCCGGGGGCTCGGCGCGGCGTGGTCCAGGAACATGACCGTGCCGGCGGGGTTGGCCGCCTTGCGGCCGGCCATCTTCTCGACCTGCCGGACGGCCAGAGGGCCTGTGCCGTCCTGGGTGAGGACCAGGTCCACCGGGATCACGACCAGCTCGCCGGCGCGCACCTCGCGCCCGGCGTGTTCGCTGAGGATCTTCTCGCTGAGAGTCAGTGCCACGGGCAGTCTCCAGTACAGGGGCCGGGCCCGATTGCCCGGCGGACGAACGAATTCTAAGCCCCGCCGAGCGGGGCGTCAACGGTTTCCGGGAGAGGGCTCGATCCGGCGGATCCGTCGGATCCGACCGATCGGTCGGATCGTCTGCGCTACTTCTTCGCCGCCTCGGCCTGCAGGCTCACCACCGCCGCGGCGTCGGCGATGTCCGAGGCCTTGCAGCCGCGGGAGAGGTCGCTCATCGGCCGGGACAGCCCCTGGAGCACCGGGCCGCAGACCCGGGCGTGGGCGATGCGCTCGGTGATCTTGTAGGCGATGTTCCCGGAGTTGAGGTCCGGGAAGATGAAGACGTTGGCGCGGCCGCCGACGCCCGAGGCCACGCCCTTCTTGCGGGCGATCTCCGGGATGATGGCCGCGTCGGCCTGCATCTCGCCGTCGAGGGCCAGGTCCGGCCGGCGCTTCTGGGCCTGCTCGGCGGCCTGGGCGACCTTCTCCTGGCTGGAGTGCCGGGCGCTGCCCTTGGTCGAGAAGCTGAGCATGGCCACGCGCGGCTCCTGGCCGGTGAGGGCCTTGAAGCTGTCGGCGGTGGCGATGGCGATGTCGGCGAGTTGCTCGGTCGACGGCGAAATCACCGTGCCGATGTCCGCGTAGAAGAGCGTGCCGTCCCAGCCGAACTCGTTGGTGGGCAGGTCCACGGCCATGAAGCTCGAGACCGTCTTCAGGCCCTCGGCCGGGCCGATGGCGAAGATGGCCGCGCGGATCAGGTCGGCGGTCGGCGAGGCGCTGCCGCCCACCGCGCCGTCGGCCCGGCCCAGGGACACCATGCAGGCGCCGAACATCAGCGGCTGGCGCACCAGCTCCGCGGCCTCGGCCGGGGAGAGGCCCTTGTGCCGGCGGCGCTCGTGGATGTGCGCGGCGAACTCCGGCAGGAAGCGGGAGCCCTCGATCTCCTCGAAGTCGGCGCCGCGGATGTCGTGGCCGATCTGGGCCGCGGCGGCGATGAGGTCCTCGCTCCGGCCGAGCAGCACGGGCTTGGCCACCCTGCCGGCGAGCATCTCGGCGGCGGCGGCCAGCACCCGCGGGTCCGAGGTCTCCGGCAGCACGATGCGCTTGTTCAGTTCGCCCGACGCCTTGCGTACCTTCTCGAGGAAGTTCACGGTTGGTCTCCCAGCGCGGAATCTATGAAACCGCCGCCCAGCACCCGGTCGCCCGAGTAGAAGGCGGCGAATTGGCCGGGCGCAACCGCCCGGACCGGTTCGTCGAAGAGCACATCGGCGCGCCGCCCGGCCAGGGGCCGGACCTCGGCGCCCACCTCGCGCCCGCCGTGGCGCACGCGGACGGTGGCGCGCACCGCCCCGGCGGGCTCCTGCGGAATCCAGTTGACCTCCGAGGCGGACAGCCCCCGGGCGTAGAGCTCCCGGTCGGGGCCGACCACCACGGCGCGTTCGGCGGCGTCGATGCGGCTGACGTAGAGCGGTTCGCCGGCGGCCACCCCGAGCCCCCGGCGCTGGCCGATGGTGTAGCGGCCGATGCCCCGGTGCTCGCCCAGGCGCCTGCCGGACGAGTCCAGGAGCGGCCCGGGCTCGAGCGCCTCCGGCGCGTACCTGGCCAGGGCCTTCTCGTAGCCGCCGTCGGGCGCGAAGCAGAAGTCCTGGCTGGCCGGCTTCTCCGCGGCGGCCAGGCCGAGCTCCGCGGCGGCGGCGCGGACCTCCTCCTTGCCCAGGTCCCCGACCGGCAGCCGCGAGCGCGCGAGCTGTTTCTGCTCGAGCGCCGCCAGGAAGTAGCTCTGGTCCCGCCGGCGGCTCGCGCCCCGCTCCAAAAGGAAAAGGCCCGACTCCTCGTCGGGCCTTATCCGGGCGTAGTGCCCGGTGGCGATGAAGTCGAAGCCGGCGGCGGCGGCGCGCTCGGCCAGCGCCCCGAACTTGAGGATGCGGTTGCAGCGGACGCAGGGGTTGGGGGTGCGCCCGGCGGCGTACTCCCGACAGAAGGGCTCGAGGACGAGCTCCCGGAAGTCGGCGGCCATGTCGAGCAGGGCGTGCTCGGCGCCGAGCTTCTTCGCCATGCGCGCGGCGTCGGCGGCGTCGGCCGGCGAGCAGCACGCGCCCGAGCCGGCCGGGGCGCCGGCGAACTCCGCGCACTCCCAGAGCTTCATGGTCAGGCCCAGGACCCGCGCGCCCGAGCGCACGACGAGAGCCGCGGCGACGGAGCTGTCCACCCCGCCGCTCATGGCCACTGCCACGGCATCCTGATTTGCGCGGACCACGACGAACTTCCCCCCCGAAACAGGCCGGGGCAAGTCTAGTCCCCGGCCGGCCGGGTGTCAAGGAGTGCGGGCTGGTTTTCGGGGCCTTCCGGTCCGTATCGGACGCGATCGCACAGCGGCGACAAACCACAAAGACACGAAGTCACGAAGAGAACACCAAGAACTGGCCGGATTGCCGTGCGCGGCGATGATCGTGCGCGGACTGCGACGCCTTCGGCGCGAACGTTGGCACGTCCGTCGTTCTTGGCGACTACTTGGTATCTTGGTGTCTTGGTGGTGAAATTCCCGTGCGGATCCCTACCCGCCCGTCGCCGCTAGGCGCGCCCAGAGGAAGCCGATGACCACGATCAGGAGCACGATGACCAGGGCCATGATCCCGAGGGCCACCTTCATCCAGAGGTTGTGCTTCTTGACGATGTCGAGCTCGCCCTCGCGGCGGTCGCGCTTGGAGCGCTCGATCTTGAAGGCCCGCAGGATGGTCGAGCGGCCGGCGTCGAGCCGCGGGGCCTTGGGGTCCTGGCCCATCTTGACGTACTCGAGGTCCTCGAAGAGTTCCTCGAGCGTGTTGTAGCGGTCGCCGGGGTTCTTGGCCATCATGCGCTCGAGCACCGCGCACATGCCGTCGCCGATGTCCGGGTTGAATTCCCTCGGGGAGGGCAGCTCCGCGCGGATGTGCTTGCGCATCACCGCCGAGCCCGTGCCCTCGAAGGGCGGGTTGCCGACCAGCATGTGGTAGAGCGTGCAGCCGAGCGAATAGATGTCCGAGCGCCAGTCGATGTCCTCGGTGCCCATGGCCTGCTCGGGCGAGATGTAGTCGGGCGTGCCCAGCACCTCGCCGTCGGGGGCGAGCAAGGCGTCGAACTTGGACTTCACGAAGCCGAAGTCGCCGAGCTTGGCGATGCCGGTCTTGGTCAGCATGATGTTGCCGGGCTTGATGTCCCGGTGGACGATGTCGAAGCGCTTCATGTAGCCGATGGCCCGGAGGACCTGCAGGGCGATGTTGAGCGCCCGGTCCTGGTCCATGGGCCCTTCGCGGTTGATGATGTCCTCGACGGTCTCGCCGTCGACGTACTCCATCGAGAAGTAGAGCAGGTCGCCCTGGCGGCCGACGTCGTAGACCTGGATGAGATTGTTGTGCGAGAGGCGCCCGGCCAGGCGGGCCTCCAGCAGGAAGCGCTTCTTGAACTCCTCGTCCTTGATCCACTTCTTGTGGAGGACCTTCAGGGCCACGGTCCGGCCCATGGAGATCTGCCGGGCCTTGTAGACCACGCCCAGGCCGCCCTCGCCGACGGTGGTCATGATCTCGTAGCCGCCGATGCGCTGCGGGCTGGTCTTGCCCTCGTCGCGGGCTAGGCGCTCGAGCGCGGTGTTCAAGGCCCGGGCGGCCTCGGCGGTGAGATAGCCCTTCTCGATCACCACCTCATCGGCGCGCTTGGGGCGGCCGGCGGCGGTTTCGCTCTCGGCGATCTTCTGGCACTCGTCGGCCTGGGCCTCGTTGAGCAGCCCGTTCTCGATGGCCAGCTGGGTGAAGGTCTTGGGGGGCATATCGTCTCCGTCCGGGGCGGTCGGGCCCCGCGCCGCCCGGCGCGGGCCACCGCTGCTATCTTTTACACCAAAGCGGCCTCCGGGTCAACGAGGGAAGGGGGCCCTTTCGGGGAATTCCCGCCGGAATCATTAGCGCGCCGCCCCGCTTCGCCGCCGCGGGCCGCGGCGCACCCGATCCGGGTTTGGCGGATGAGCGGCCCGCGCCGGGCCGTTCTATCCAGTGCCAGGGAGTCAGCCGGGGCTGGTTGCATGGCAGTCTGGAAACGGGAGAGGTCCTATGCGCAAGCCTGAATTCCGCGAGAATACCGTCAAGTCTGGCGATCGCCCCCTGACCCTGATCGGCCCGGAGCTCAAGGTCGGCGACAAGGCGCCGCCCTTCCAGTTGGTCGATGGCGACTTCCGGCCGGTCAACTCCACCGACTTCGCCGGCAAGGCGCTGCTGATCGCCTCCGTGCCCAGCCTGGACACCAGCGTCTGCCAGGAGGAGACCCTCCTCTTCAACAAGGAGGCCGAGCGCCTGCCCGATGACGCCGAGGTGCTGGTCGTCAGCCAGGACCTGCCCTTCGCCCAGACGCGCTTCGCCGCCCAGGAGCACATCACCAGGGTCAGGATCCTCAGCGACCACGTCTCGCGCAGCTTCGGCTACGACTGGGGCGTCTACATCGACGAGCTCGGCCTGCTCGCCCGGACCCTCTGGGTGGTCGACCGCCAGGGAAAGATCACCTGGTCCCAGGTCGTGCCGGACCTCAACGGCCAGCCGGACGCCGAGGGGGCCCTGGCGGCGTTGCGCGAGGCGGCCCGGAGGAAGTAGCCGTTCCCGAACATCTACTGGGCAAGGTGTGGTGCAGGACTCACCTGCCGAAGCAACTCAGCCGGTCATCAGTGGTCGCCCTATACAGCCGGTCCTCGCGGGACGTAGAGCTCCTGCTGGAATTAACTGATTAGCCCGCCCGAAGTTCATGATCAGCATCACCCGGAGGGCATTTTGTCGCCTTTGGCAGCAACAAGGCCAGGCGTTTGGTGTATTGCCAAGTGCGCTACAAGTGACATACACAACGAAAGGCTGCGCCATGTCGAACAAGATGGAGAGCGTTCCGCTCGCGACCAGGGTTCGCAGGCAGATTGAGGGGATGATCGAGGCAGAGAATCTGGCCGGAAAGCGATTGATCGCGTACCGTCGGCTGGCCGAGAGGCTGGGTGTCTGCCAGCGCACCGTTCAGTTGGTCCTGGCGAAAATGGAGGCTGAGGGCCTCATAGAGCGCCGTCACGGCTCGGGGACCTATGTGCTGGATGCCGAGCAGCGCCGCGCGCACACGGCGGCAAGATCGCTCCTTGTCGTCGTCCGCCGGCGACCTGATCCGTCTGCCGGTTGGGATCCCGTCACGGCCATGCTCGCGGGCGTTCGGTCGCAATCCGAGAAAGCTGGAGTGCGCTTCGAAATGCTTGCCTGGGAAGAGAGTGAGGACTCCCGGCGCCTGCTGGACGGCCGGGAGACGCGCGCTTATGCGGGGTTCGTACTGTTGCGCGTAGCCGACCCGCGACTGGTGTCTCGACTGATGAGGAGATCGGCGGGACCGGTGGTCGTGGTTGACGAGCATCCTCACGGGCTCCCGGTGATCTCTGTGACCGACGACAGCTTGCGCGGGGCCGAGGCCGTCACGCGATACCTGCTGCGCCTTGGTCACAGGCGCATCGCATACCTGGACGTGGCCGACCGGCAGAACTGGAATCCGACGAAGCACCACGGCTACCGGATGGCCTTGGAGGAGGCGGGGCTACCGGTTGACGAGAGCCTGATCGTCGCGCCGCCGTTGGGCGTGCCAGCCCTGTCGCCGCAGGCTTCGAATCTGGTGGATGGGGCGGTTGGCGAATTGCTGGCATTGCCGACCCCACCCACCGCCATCTTCGCCTACGACGACCGCCGGGCAGTGATGGTAATGGATAGCCTTCGACGCAGGGGGCTCGTGCCTGGGCGAGACGTCTGCGTCGCCGGCTTCGGCGACACCGCTTTTCGAACCGGTTCCTGCCATGGCTTGACCAGCTGCCGGATTGATTTCGTTCGGTTGGGGCGGGAGGCGGTGCGCGCGATCGTCAGGCCGGCCAACCCGCAAGAAGGCCGATTCATAGTCGTTCCAGACCGCCTGATGATCAGGGAGAGCACAGGGGCCGCGCCGGACAAGGTCCGAAGCTGCGTGACTCGTTGAGGTCGTTTCTTGGGTGGCGGCAGAGGAAGGAGTTCTTTGTGATGTCCAGGCATGTGTGTGTAATGATGCTCGTTCTGGTCGATGCCGCAACTGCTGCTGTGGCCGGCGAAGGCTCCCTGGCCACCCCGGTCTCGCTTGAGACTCGTTGGTGGAACGAGCACGAATTCGTCTGGCGACTGGCGGAGGCCGCCGGCAAGCGCTGGGCGATTGTGGATGGCATTTCGGGTCGTGGCTGGGCAGGGGCCGATAGTGTTCCAGCCGAGAAGACGGCCGCCGACTTCGAAAGGAGCACGGGAATAAGGGTGGAGTCGATTGCCGGTGTGTTCGTGGCCCACCGGCCGCAAGAGGACAAGCGGAAGGGGCTGGAGGACAAGCTCGCAGCAGGCGGCGAAGAGGCGGTGCGAGCAGCCTGGCTTCTGGGCTGGCTCAAGGATGCCCGTGCGTGGCCGGCACTGGCTCGCTCGACGACAAGCAGGGACACAGCCGTGGCGCTCTCGGCGGCCGTGGCGTTGCGACGGTTGGACGGCGAGGAGAACTTCGATATCCGCCGGTGGATCCCATGTGGAGGAGAGAGGCAGGGGGCGCTCTTATATGACGGCAAGGATCCGGATGCCGGACTCACCCAAGTTCCGCTGGGAGCGTGTTTCGCGGACGTGATGGCATCTGCCGATCTGGCTGCCCTGGCCGGCAGCCGGTACGTGCCCCTGCGCGAGGCCGCGGCGCGCATTGCCGCCGGAAGCGCCGATGGCGAGCGGATCGTGGAGAAGCTGGCCACCGATCCCAGCCTGACGGTCCGGCAGGCCGCCGCAAGGGCCGCACGTGCCTGGAAAGCCCGGCCGGCCAACAGGCCAAGGCCGGTCCTGAGGCCGGACTTGGCCAGACTCAGGGAGGAGTTGGACGGCGGCAAGCAGGCCGCCAGCGCCGCCGCGGCCTGGTTGGCGGCCTTCGGCAGCGATGAGGACGTCCGCAGGCTCATCAAGCTGGACGAAGCTGCGTTCGAGGCTCTCCTGCACAAGGCCGGCGGTCCGGCGATCCTGGAGTACTTCCGGGACATTGCCGCTTCAGGGCAGCCCTGGCCCAGCACCAATCAAGTCTACAGCGGCAAAGCGCCCAGGATCGGTTCGGCCAAGTACGCTCTGGCCATGCTCTGCGATGGGGACAAGCTGGCTGCCGAACTCGGACCTCGCCTGGGCACCGAGCACTGGTCGCTCTCGTCGGAACTGCTTCTGGCGCGCTTCTCCGGTCCCTCGGCCCTGCCGCATTTCACCGGCAGAATCCTGGAGTTGCGCGGCCATGTCGCGCCGCTTGCCGTCGGGTTCATCGGCGGGCCTGACGGGGTGCGCATGATCGCGCCGCTGCTGGAGTCGGAGGACCTCAGCATCGCGACCTCGGCCGCCCGCGGTCTGGGAGAAAGCGGACAGCTCTCCGCCGTGGCGCCGCTGATCAAGGCTCTGGACAACCCCAACCGGGTGGTGCGCAGTCGCTCGGCCCTGGCCCTCGGTCGCCTGGGAGGGCCTGAGGCCGCGCGCGCGCTGGCCGCGCTGCTGGAGAGGGAGAAGGAGTACCTGCCCAGACGCTCGGCCTGCGAAATGCTCAGGGAGATCGAGAGCGGGGAGGAGGCACGCTCTGACCTGACGGCCGCTGTCGGGAAGGAGCTCGCCGGCTTCGCGCCCGCATACAACCCGGTGAACCCGGGATTAGGGGACGACTTTCCGGAGGGCAAGCTGGTCGATCTCGGTCGAATTCGCTCGATCGTTGCGGTCGGAGAGATCCGTTGCGCGGTGGACGCGCACTCCGGCATATGGATGTTCTACGGCGGCTGCTCGGGCGGCTACAACAACCAGGCAATGGGCTATGACGTGGCCAGCGGAAAGTGGTTCGTGATCCGGCCTCCCGAGATGACCGGGCTCTTCTACAACGAGACCCGCCCGGGTGCCGGGTGCTCGCGGGGCATGACCTACGATGCCCGGAGCCGGCGGGTCTGGATCAACAACGCTACGCGCGCGCCCCGCCACGCCAACGAGTACAACTGGGCCATGACCTTCGCCGGCGGACATTGCTGTTCCTACGATCCGACCACCGACCGGTTCGATGGGCCCTTCCCTGACCCGCGCGGTTCGGGAGGCATGTCGGGGACCTACTACGTGGCGGACACGTCCAGGGGGCAGATCTACAGCGAGGTCATGGCCTCAGTGCAGAAGGAGGGGGGGCCAACCCAGGTCGTGGACGCGACCTCCGGCTCGCTTAAGGAGATCAAGTTCGAAAGGCTGCCGGGCGGACTCAACGCGTTCTACGTGCACGAGGCGGCGGGATACGATCCGGTCTCCGACCTGATCCTGCGCGAGATAAGAAGGCACAACTTCAAGCGACGCAACCAGCCGGCAGAGGACTTCGGGTTGTGGCTCCTGGATCCGGCGTCCGGCGTGGCCAGAAAGTCGAAGAGCCCCCTTCCGGGGGAGAGGGCCAGCGGTGCCTCGGGGACGCAATTGATGTTCGACTGTCTGAACCGGGAGATTGTAGCCTTTCGTACCGAGGGTGTCTTTGCCTACGACCGCAAAGAGGACTCCTGGCGCAAGGTCGCGGACGAGGACGGCGGTTTTTACACCTACGCCTTCGATCCGCAGCACAACGTCTTCATCGGGACCGGCGGACCGCACAACCTCCGGCTGATGGCTTTCCGCCTGAAGAACGTTCAGGCCGGGACCAAGGCTTTCTTCGGCGGAGAAAGATGAGTTGCCGGGCAGCCGCGGGCCGTGGTCCCCTGGGGGTAGCCCTGGCGGACGGGGTTGAATGGCTGGTTGTCAGTGGCGAAGCCTGCGCCGCAGCCCCCCGGGCGAAGGCGGGGCGCAACAGGCGGGATGATAAGGAGCAAGGACAATGTTCGCGCTGAAATCGAAGCTGGGGCCAGCTCTTTCGCTGATGGCAGTTCTCGCCGCCGGCGGGGATCTGAGCGGGTCCGTGGGACTGGTCATTGCCGCAGAGAAGCCCCCGTTGGCTGACGGGGAGGATGACGACATCGCCAGGAAGCTCAAGGAGCTCAAGCCGGAGGAGCCGGCCGGGGAGGAGGATGACGGGACGCCGCTGGCGGCCGGGTCGATCCTGGACACGCGAAGCCTGTGGCGGTTCCGCACGGTGCGGGAGACGCCCGAGGTGGTGGGACCCGACGGCGCCGTGGTCCATGGGACGGCGGTGGCCCTGGAGGGAGCCAAGGGGTGGTTCAGCAAGAATCCGGACAAGGGCTCGCTACCGCCCGACAAGTTCAAGGTCCAGCCGGTGGAGAAGAGCCGGGTGAGGCCCCTGCCGTCGGATACTCCGGCCGACTGGATGAAGCCCGACTTCGACGACAGCGCCTGGGCCCGCGCGCGGGGTCCCGTTCTCGGCAATTTCTTCTCCGAGGACGACGAGTGGAAGCTGATCCTAATGCGAGGGCGATTCGAGGTCACGGACCCGGGCAGGGCCGGCGAACTGTCGCTCTCCATGGCCTTCCGGGGAGGCGTGGTGGTGTACCTTAACGGCGAGGAGGTCCATCGGGCCTTCATGCCCAAGGGAGCGCTGAGTCTGACCACGCCCGCGGAGCCCTACCCACTTTCCGCGTACTTTACGACCGACGGCTTCGTTTTGCCCTGGGGCCGGCAGACCACCAAGAGGGAGCTGTCGCAGCGTCCGCAGGACGTCAGGGACCGGGTGGCATCGCGGACCCGCCGCGTGGAAGACGTGAAACTGCCCGGATCCAAGCTGAGGAAGGGCGCCAACGTCCTGGCGGTGAGCATCCATCGCGCGCCGGCGACGGCGGAGTTCTTCGTCAGCCGACCCAAGGGCCGGACCGGCATGCACAGTGACCTGTGGTGGACGCGTCTGGGCCTGGTGAGCGTGAATCTCAAGGCGCAGCCCGGCTCGTCGGTGATCCCCAACGTGGGTCCGGCGACAGGTGCGGGCTTCGCGGTCTGGAACCACAATTGCGCTCAGAAGGTCAGCGTTCGGGACTACCCCGAGCCGCTGGTCCGGCTCAGGCCCGTGAGGCTCTCCGGCGTGCGCAACGGCACCTTCGCCGGCCAGGTGGTGGTCGGAGACGGCAAGCCGCTCAAGGGGCTCAAGGCGGCGGCTTCGGACCTGAAGGGCCCCGGCATCATCCCGGCCTCGGCGGTGCGGGTCCGCTATGGCGTGGCCGACGGCGGCGGGGGCCGGTTCGACTCGCTGGAGGACGTGCCTCCCGAAGAGGTGCCGGTCAACGCCACCAGCGGCCGGGCGGTGCTGCCGCTGTGGATTACGGTGACGGTGCCGGCTGACGCCAAGGCCGGCGATTACGAGGGCGCCGTGACGGTGAGCGCCGCCGGGGTCGGTCCGGTGGCCGTGCCGCTGCAGATCCGGGTCGCGGACTGGAGCCTCCCGCCCGCGAGCGAGTACGTGCTCTGCATGGACTTCATGCAGTCGCCGGAGACGGTGGCCATGGCCTACGACGTGCCGCTGTGGTCCGAGGAGCACCTAAAGCTGTTGGACAGGACCTTCGAGCTGCTGGGGGCGATGGCCAACAAGACGCTGTTCGTCACCTGCATCCGTCGGACGCACATGGGCAACGAGCACGCCATGGTCCGCTGGGTGCGCGACGAGGGCGAGCTCCGGCCGGACTTCACGATAGTGGAGAAGTATCTGGACGTGGCCATGAAGCACATGGGCAAGATCCCGGGGGTGATCCTGTACTGCTGGGAGCCTCCGGAGAGCCAGGGCCACGCGGGGGGCGCCGGCACGGCCCGCCGCGTCTACGACAAGCCGATCCTCTACACCCTCTACGACCCGGAGAGCAAGGAGTGCTCGCCCCGCGAGGGTCCGGCCTGGGGTACGCCGGAGGCCAGGGAGTTCTGGAAGAAGCTGACCGACGGCATTCAACCGGTCCTCGAGAAGCGCGGGCTGAAGGGCTCGATGCTCTTCGGCCTGATCGGGGACGCCCGGCCGACGAAGCAGGCCATGGACGACATCTGCAACGGCGTGCCCGGGGCCAGGTGGGCGGTGCACTCCCACTACCGCGTGGAGACCTGGCAGGGCCACAGGATGGGCATGGCCATCGCGCTGTGGGGTCTGGGCTACACACCGGAGGATCCCGAAAAGGGCTACTCCTTCGGATGGTCCAATCCGCAGTGGCTGTCGTACTACCCGCGGGAGATGTCGCTGGGCAGCACATTGACAGAGTACCGGTCGAAGGCGGAGGCGTACATCGGGGCGCGGCGCGGCAAGGAGTTCATCTCCAAGGGAGCCGGCCCGCGCGGCCTGGGACGCCTGGGGGCCGACTTCTGGGAGGTACTCAAGGACTCGCGCGGCCGGCCGCGGGGGACCCTGGCCGGGCGCTATCCCGAGGCGGCCTGGGGCCAGCTCAACCTCAACTTCGGCGTGCCTCGGGTGCTGGGCATGGGACGCAAGGGTCCGATCCCCACGGTGCGCTCGGAGTCCTTCCGCGAGGCGGCCCAGGAGATCGAGGCCCGGGCCTACGTGGAGAAGGCGCTGCTGGACCGGGGCGCCACCGAGCTGCTGGGCGAGGAACTGACGAAGCGTTGCCGCGAGGCGCTGGACGACCGGATCCGGTTCGCTAACCGCTGCGCGGTCTACCGCGGCGGCGGCGAAGGCGAGATCTGGTACATAGGCTCCGGCTGGCGCGAGCGCGCCGAACTTCTCTTCGGCCTGGCGGCCGAGGTGAAGGCCAGGTATGGCGGCAAGGATCCCGTGCCCGATCTCTCTTCCGAGGTCAAGGAAGAGCCGGCCGACAGGGACAACTGACAGGCCACCGGCCTGGGATCTGGAGGTGATGAAGATGACCACGCGAATCCTTTGGTGCGCCGCGTTCTGCCTGACGGGCCTGCTGGCCGCTTCCGCTCCACGGGCCGTGGAGGTTCGGCTTCAGGTGTCCGAGGGGGAGAACGTAGCTCGCGCTCCGGCGACCGTGACCAGCGGGGTGCCCTTCGCGAAGGGCGAGTTGCGGGACGTTTCCAGACTGGCGCTGAAGGCCGGCGGCAAGCCCGTTCCGGCGCAGTTCGCGAAGACCGTGGCCTGGGACGACGGCTCGGTGCGCTGGGCGCTCCTGGACACCCAGGCGGAGGTGCCCGCCGGCGGAAAGGTCGAGCTGATGCTGTCCGACTCCGGCGCCAATCCGGCGCCGGCTGAGCCGGTGCGGGTCGAGGACGGCGCCGAGTCGGTTAAGATTTCGACCGGCGGGATGACGTTGACTCTGGGGAAGAAGAAGCCGGGCCTCTTCGAGTCTCTGAAGATCGACGGGAAGGAGCGCCTGACCTCCGCGGGCAAGGGGCTGGTGATCGTCAGGGAGGACGGAGGAGAGGCTCTGGCCGGCGCGCCGTCCGAGGTCAAGGTCGAGTGCTCCGGACCGATGCGCGCGGTGGTTTGCCTGCGCGGGAAGTTCCCCGGGCTCCACAAGGACCTGATCGGCTACACGGCCCGGGTGACCGTCCTGGCCGGACAGAAGCGCCTGAAGGTCCACCTGTGGCTGGAGAACGGCGGGGCCGACGGCCAGGGCGATGTGAAGCCCGAGTGGTTCGCCTTCGACGGCATGGCCGTGGAGCTGGGATTGGGGCTGGGCGGGGAAGTTACCGCGCGCTGCGAGGGTGTCGAGTCCAAGGGCCGGATGCGGGTCCTCCAGGTGTGCAACCAGGGGCCGCGGGACCGGGCCAACTACGCGTTCGAGGACCTGGCGTACACGATCGCCGGATCCGGCGGGGAGCTCAAGAAGGGCGACCGGACCGACGGGGTGATGGAGCTCTCCGGCGGCGCCTGCAAGTTGACCGCGGCGGTGCGGGACTTCTGGCAGAACTACGAGAAGGCCATGGAGCTCGACGCCGGGAAGCTGCGGGTGTGGCTCTGGCCGGTCGAGGGCCAGTGGCCGCGGCCGGGGAGAAACCTCGAGCACGAGCAGATCCGGAGGCTCAAGGGCGTGGCCCGCGACAAGCTGTACCTGCTGCCTGGATCGGTACACAAGGGGTACGAGTTCGTCCTGGACGTCTCCGGACGGCCGGCGGCGGAGACCCGGGCGGAGTTGGTCGCGCCGCTCTTCGCTCTGGCCCCGGCGGAGCGCTACGCTGCGACCGGCGCGCTGCCGGGCTTCTTCGCCCCTCCGGGCGTGAAGACCGGCAACAAGGAGTGCGACTTCAAGCTGGCCTCCTGGGGCCGGATGAGCCGGAGCATCGCCGACCTGGCGGGCGAGGCGAGCATCCTCGCGGCCCGTCGCGAGCACCAAGGATTCAACATCGGTTACTTCGGGGACTCATCGCAGTGGTACGGCTGGATGGACTTCGGCGACCTTTCTGTGCCGGGCGTTGGGCAGGTGTCTCTGCACTACGACTGGCCGCTGCTGGCGATGCTGGAGTATCTGCGCGCGGGCGATCCCCACGCCCTGCGGCTGGCCGGGGAGATGATCCGGCACCGCATCGATGTCGACCAGTACTGGTCGGACCGCGACCCGCCGGAGGTTAACCGGGTGCAGCGGGGCTGCGTGTGGCCGGCGTTCCACGCCAACGGCCGCTCGGGCGGACCGAGCCCCGGCGGGACGTGGACGGCGGGTCCGGCGCTCTGGTACATGCTCACGGGCGAGCCCAAGGCCCGGGAGGCCTGCATGCGCAGCGTCGAGGGGCTGGCGGTTGCCTGGGAGAAGATCTCGGCGACCAAGGTCTACGGCGGCGGCACCAGGGAGAACATGGCCGCCAACGGCTGGACCATCGAGTCGTTCTGCGCGGCGTACGACCTGACCGCCGATCGGAGATGGCTGGACGAGGCGCTAAAGCTCTTCAACGGCAACGTCCTGAACAAGCGCAAGAGCCACGGGCCGCACCTGCACGCGGCGGGCAAGGCGCAGATCTTCGGCCAGGACTACCTCAAGGAGGACGAGGAGTACTGTCACGCGATCGCCCCCTTGTGCCTGCTGCACCGGCACACCGGTGACGCCGGCGTCCTAAAGTTGCTGACGGAAGGCTGCGAGGTCCCCTTTCCCCAGGACAGCTACTTCTCGGCGCCCGTGTACCTCGCCGGGCTCTTCGCGTACGTGGGATCGGCGACCGACCGGCCGGAGTACCTCAAGAAGGCCGCCGACCTCTTCGCCCAGGGCTTCCCGGAGTCCAAGTGCCCGCCGGTCTTCCTCCCCGACAACAAGACCTGGTCGGCGAGATCGGCCATGATTCTGCGGGCCGGCTGGCTGCTGCAGTACACGTTTGCGGCTCGGAAGGACGCGGGGCAACGGGTGTCGCCGTGAAGCCATCCGGTAACTTGGCGCGCCCCTTCGACGAGGTCTGGCAGGAGCTCGAGCGCCGGCACGGCTGGAGCATCCGGATTGCCGGGTGGGAGAACCCCGCCCCGGCAGTGAGCCGCGCGGCCTACGTCTGGTCGGACTACGACAACCGTCACGCCGTCGCCTTCCGCGAGCGTCACCGCCTGGCCGAGTTGGTCGAGGATGCCCGTGACGACTGGGAGGCGCTGCTGCGGCTGCGCCACTGGACCTTCGTCAACATGATCAACGACACCGAGGCGTGCCTGCCCTTCCAGGAAGCCTTCTCGGCGCTCGACCCCGCCGCGCTGGTGGCGGCCAGCCACGCGGGCGGCGCGTTCTGGTGCAGCTACTTCTCGATGGTCTTCTTGGCGGCGGCGAGCTCGCTGGGTTTCGCCGCCCGGAAGCTGTCCATCGACACCGAGCACACCGCCGCGGAGAAGGGCGCCCACCACGGCGTGGTCGACGTCTGGGTCAATGCCTTCTGCAAGTGGGTGCACCTCGACCCGAACTACGACCATCACTACGAGCTCGGCGGCGTTCCGCTCAACACCGAGGAGATCGGCCGGCTCTGGCAGGAGCGACGGGGCGAGGGGCTCGAGCCCCGGGTGGGCCCGGAGCGCCGGCCCGTTCCGCGGGCGCGAGTCGGCAAGAGGTGCAAGCCCGAGGCCTGCGGCTGCTTCTGGCACCTTATCGAGTGCCGAAACGACGTCTTCCGGCGCGACGGCCGGGGCTCGAAGAGCCCGGCGGTCATGCTGGTGGACGAGGCGCGGAAGAAGCAGCGCTGGTACCAGGGGGCGCCGCCCTATGCCTTCGAAAAGCGGCAGTGCGCCGACGGCACTCTGCTCGTCACCGACGATCCGGCCGACGCCTACCCCGACCTGGAAGCGGCCTGGATGTCGATCCTGCCTCCGCACAAGATGCCCTACTACTGCCGGGTGCGCCTGACGACGCCGTGCGCGCCCTTCTTCAGCCACTACGAGCTGGCGGTTGACGGTGGCGTGCCGGAGCGCATCGAGGGCCTGGAGTATCCCTGGAGACTGCACCCGGGGGAGTGCTCCATCGAGGTGCGGACGGTTAACGTCGCCGGCCGGCGCGGCCCGGCCTATCGCCTAGGCCTGGAAGTCGCCGAGGATCCGGCGGCGGAGCGGCAGTGGCCGTGGCTGGGGGCGCGCTGAGCGCCCGGCAGATCAACCATCCCGTTAAAGAGAGAGGAGTCTAACATGCAGTGTGTCAAAGGTAGGCTCATATACACCGGATGCGGGACGGCCGAGAACGCCTACGTTCTCCTGGAGAAAGGCAAGGTCGCGGGCCTGTCGCGCTTGCGCAAAGGCGAGCTCCTCGGGGAGTTCCCGGTGGTGACCCCGGCGCTCGTCGACGCCCACGCCCACATCGGCATGCACCGCTCGGGTGAGCCCGGCGCCGAGGGCGAGAGCAACGAGAAGCTCGACAGCTTCATGAATCTGGCCGACGCGCTCGACTCGGTGCAGATGGACGACCGGGCGTTTGCCGATTCGCTCCGCGCCGGGGTGCTCTACTCCTGCGTGGTGCCGGGTAGCGGCAACATTGTCGGGGGCCGGAGCGCGGTCATCCGCAACTTCGCCACGGGCACGAGTGACGCCCTTGTCTCCCGTGCTGGGATCAAAGGTGCCTTGGGCTACAACCCGATGTCCACCCTCGAGTGGAAAGGCGCACGGCCCTGGACGCGGATGGGGGTGCTTGCCCTCTTGCGCTCGAGACTCATCGCCGTGCGCCAGAAGATCGACAAGCTCAGGCGGCTGCCTGCCAGGAAGCGCGCCGACGTTGAGTTCGCCCCGGAGGAGGCCGTGCTCCGGGCGCTCCTGGAGCGCCGCGAGGTCTTCCGGGTGCACGTCCACAAGGCCGACGACATAGACGCACTGCTTCGCATTGCCGACGAGTTCCGGCTACTGATCACCTGCGAGCACACCATGGATGTCTGGGAGGCCCGGGTCTACGAGGAACTTGCCCGGCGCAATGTCCCGGTGGTCTACGGGCCGCTGGACAGCTTCGCCTACAAGGTGGAACTCCGTCACAAGGACCCGCTCAACGTGCGGCTGCTCGTCGGCTCTGGCGTGCCCTTCGGGCTCATGACCGACCACCCGGTGATACTCCAGTCGACGCTGCTGCTGTGCCTTCGCTGGTTCCTGCGCGTCGGACTCACCAAGGCCGAAGCCCTAGAGATCGTGACCCGCCGTAACGCCGAGATGCTGGGCGTTGCAGACCGACTGGGCACACTCGAGCCCGGCCGCTGGGCAAGCCTGGTATGCTGGGACGGTGACCCGTTCGCCCTTGAGCACAAGCCGATGCTGGCGCTGGGAGAAGGGCGAGTGGTTTACCGGGCCTGACGGGTGCAGGGACAGGCAACGTCCTCAACAGGCAAGGCCAACAAGCAGCCCCGACAACCACCGTCCAATAAGAGGCAAATGTCGCACAATGCGATCATACAACAGGAGTGCCCGCCATGATCCCGTTGATGCGCGTCCGCAACTACGTCGCTTCGTTTGACCGCAACCTCTGGGCACTGGCCGTGGCCTGGTTGCTTAACGGCCTGGGCTATTCCATGGTGCTGCCTTTCCTATCGCTCTATTTCACCGAGGCGCGGGGCGTATCCATGAGCCAGGTGGGCATGGTGCTCTTCGCCGCCGGAGTCTGCCGAACCCTCGGCCAGAGCGTCGGCGGCGCGGTCGTGCACCGCCTGGGCTGCATGCGCGCGATCGTCGGCTCGCAGGGCGTGCAACTCGTGTCCTACGTAGCGCTGGCCAGTTGCGTCGCGTGGCGCGTGCCGCTGACCGGCATCGGCGTGCTCATCGCCCTGAGCTACCTGGCCAACGCTGTCTTCCAGTGTGGCGCGGACGTGCTCACCGCCCGGCTGACCGGGACGCAACGGCGCGTGGAGGCCTACGGGATCACCCGGGTGGGACTCAATGTCGGCTGGGCGACCGGCCCGGCCATCGGCGCCTTCCTGGCCAAGACCCCGTACAGCCTGCTCTTCCTGCTGGCCGCCGGCGTCTCCGCCGCCAATATAGCCATGCTCGTCGCGCTGGTCCGCGAGCCGGCATCCGTCCGGGGGCCGGCGCCGGGGGCGGCTGCGCGGAACGGTCGGGACGACGGAGGTTGCGGCTGGTCGGGACTGCTTCGGGAGCGGGCGCTCCTGGCCCTCTGCGCGGTCTGCCTGCTGCTGACGCTGCTCACAAGCCAGCTGCAAAGCACGCTGTCGGTCTACACCACGCAGGTCACCGGACTGAGCCGACCGCAGCTGGGCTGGCTCTACACCGTCAATGGGCTGATGTGCATCGCCTTCCAGCTGCCGGTGGCTGTCGCGGTCAACCGCCGCCCGCTGACCGGAGTGCTCTCTGCGGGAGCGGTCGTCTACTCGCTGGCCTACCTGACTTTCGCCTGGAACGCCGGGTTTCCGGGCGCGCTCCTCAGTATCGCCCTGGTGACCATGGCGGAGGTCGTCGTCCAACCTGCGGCCAACGCCATGGCCAGTCTGCTGAGCCGCCCCCTCGACCTGCCCCGCAACATGGCCGCACTCGGCATGGCCAGGGCGCTGGGGCTGGCCATCGGCCCGCTGATCGGTGGGGTGCTCTTCGACGCCTGGAGGAGCCGGCCTCTGGCGCTCTGGGCGGTGCTCTCCTCTTTTGGTCTGGCCGCGGCCGGAGGCTTCCTGCTGCTCGGCCGCTTGGCGAAGATCCCGTCGGCGCAGGCTGCAAGCCTTGCTGAGCGACGGTGAAGATCGAGCCGGTTAGCATGCACGTCAGATTCAGACCTTCAAGGCATGTCTGTACAACGTCCGCTTGTCCCGCGGACGGCAACCCTTAGAATCGGGGCTCCCGTCGGACAGGTGCGGACGGCCGTCCGCAGTCTGCACGGCAGGAGGCCTGCTCATGTCGCCCTCCCCCGCCCCGCCCCCCACCATGATCCTCGGCGTCATCGGCGCCGATTGCCACGCGGTCGGCAACAAGATCCTGGAGCTGGCCTTCCGGGAGGCCGGCTTCAACGTGGTCAACCTCGGAGTGATGGTCGCGCAGGAGGAGTTCATCGCCGCGGCCATCGAGACCAAGGCCCAGGCCATCGTGGTCTCCTCGCTCTACGGTCACGGCGAGATGGACTGCCGCGGCTTCCGCGAGAGGTGCGTCGAGGCCGGGCTCGGCAGGATCCTGCTCTACGTCGGCGGCAACCTGGTGGTCGGCAAGGCCGACTTCGCCGGCGTCGAGGCCAAGTTCCGGGCCATGGGCTTCGACCGGGTCTTTGGGCCCGGCTCCGGCCCGGAGCACGGCATCGCCGCCCTCAGAGAGGACCTCGCCGCGCGGGGCGCCGCCCTTGGGCAGTAGCCCGTCGCTCTACCTGCTGGGCGACGTCGGCAGCACCTTCACCAAGCTCTGCCTGGTCGACGCCGGCGCCCCCGCGGTCCTGGCCTCGGCCGCGGCGCCCACCACCGTCGGGACTGACGTCAACGCCGGCTTCGACGCCGCCCTGGGCCGGCTCGGCCCCCGCGCCCGCGAGGCCGGGCGCATCCTGGTATCGAGCAGCGCCGCCGGCGGCCTGCGCATCGCCGCCGTGGGGCTGGTGCCCGAGCTGACCATGAAGGCCGCCCGGATCGCCGCGCTCGGCGCGGGCGGCAAGGTCGTCGGCGCCTTCTCCTTCCGCCTGACCGCGCAGGACCTCGCCGGGCTCCGGGAGCTCCGGCCGGACATGATCCTGCTCGCCGGCGGCACCGATGGCGGCGACACCGAGCACATCATCCATAACGCCGGGGCGTTGGCCGCCGGGCTCCCGGGCGTGCCGGTGGTGGCCGCCGGCAACCGCGAGGCCCGCGAGGAGCTCGAGCGCATCTTCGCGGGCCGGCCGGAGGTGCGCTTCGCCGCCAACGTCATGCCCGAGGTCCGGCGGCTCGACCTCGACCCGGCGCGCGCGTGCATCCGCGAGCTCTTCCTCGAGCGCATCGTGGCGGCCAAGGGGCTCGACCGGCTGCGCTCGCGCGCCGAGGTGGTCAGGCCCACGCCGGAGGCGGTGCTGCGCGCGGTGGCGCTGCTCTCGCGCGGGCACGGCGGGAGCCCCGGGCTCGGCGAGCTCCTGGCCGTGGACGTCGGCGGGGCCACCACCGACGTCTACTCCTGCGCCGAGGGCCGGCCCTCGTCCCCGGCGGTGGTGCTCCGGGGGCTGCCCGAGCCCTTCGAGAAGCGCACCGTCGAGGCCGACATCGGCATGCGCCACACAATCGCGCACCTGCTCGAGCAGTGCGACGTCGAGGAAGTGGCCCGCGCGGCGCGAGCGACGGCCGACGAGGTCCGCGCCTGGGCCGGGGCGGTCGCCGGCGACCCCGGCCACTTGCCCGCCTCGGAGCGCGAGCATAGAATCGACGCGGCCCTGGCCGCGGCCGGCTGCCGGCTGGCGGTGGCCCGGCACTGCGGATGGCTCGAGGAGTGCTACACCCCGGAGGGCCGGGTCTACGTCCAGGAGGGCAAGGACCTCGGCCCAGTGCGGTGCGTGGTCGGCAGCGGCGGGCCGCTGGCCGCCGGCGGCCCGCGGGCCGGGGAGGTCCTGGCCGGCGCACGGCGCGCCCCCGGCGAGAGCCGGCTGCTGCCGAGCGCCCCGGAGTTCCTGATCGACCGGCGCTACCTGCTCTGGGCCATGGGGCTGCTGGCCGACCACGAGCCGGCCGCGGCGCTCGAGCTCATGAAGAGGCACCTGGAGCCGTGTTGAGGACGATGGCCGCAAAGAGGCGCAGAATGCGCAAGAGAACGGCACCCGGAGCAACGACTTCGGCCGGCGTAGCGCTGTCCTCTGCGCCTTTTGCGCCTTTTTGCGGCCATCATCCCGGTTCCTCTGCGCCCATGCGCGGCGGGACGGCTTTCGGCCGCGCTTCTCTTTTCGGAGGCTGAACGTGGACCTGGTCAGCGGCAAGATCCCCCTCGACGCCTTCATGAAGGAGCGCCCGGCGGTGCTCGGCTCCTGGGCCACCGGCCGGGAGGTCGAGCGGCTGGAGGAAGGCTTCGCCTACCAGCAGGTCGTCCCCGAGGCCAAGCGCTTCGCCGCGGCGCTGGAGCGCGCCGAGGCCGCGCGCGAGAGCCTGGTCCAGCCGCGCGCCGGGGTGTGCCTGGTCGACGAGCACATCAAGCTGCTCCGCTTCCTGGAGGCCAGCGGCGGCGCCGACCTGCTGCCGACCACCATCGACAGCTACACCCGCCAGAACCGCTACTCCGAGGCCCAGGCCGGCGTGGAGGAGAGCAAGCAGACCGGCCGGTCGCTGCTCAACGGCTTCCCGGCGGTGAACCACGGCGTCGCGGCCTGCCGGCAGGTGGTCGAAGCGGTCGGCCGACCGGTGCAGGTGCGCCACGGCACGCCCGACGCGCGGCTCTTGGCCGAGATCACCCTGGCCGGCGGCTTCACCGCCTTCGAGGGCGGGGGCATCTCCTACAACATCCCGTACTCCAAGAACGTGCCGCTCGAGAAGAGCATCGCCTGGTGGCAGTACTGCGACCGGCTGGCCGGCATCTACGCCGAGAACGGCATCGTCATCAACCGCGAGCCCTTCGGGCCGCTCACCGGGACGCTGGTGCCCCCGTGCATCTCGAACGCGGTGGCCATCCTCGAGGCCCTCCTGGCCGCCGAACAGGGGGTCAAGAGCCTCACCGTCGGCTACGGCCAGTGCGGCAACCTCTACCAGGACGTGGCCGCCGTCCAGTCGCTGCGCCGGCTCGGCCGCGCGTATCTGGAGCGCTTCGGCTGGGGCGACGCCAGGCTCTCCACCGTCTTCCATCAGTGGATGGGCGGCTTCCCGACCGACGAGGCCCAGGCCTTCGCGGTGATCAGCTGGGGCACGGTGGCCGCGGCCTTCTCGCGCGCCACCAAGATCGTCAGCAAGTCGCCGCACGAGGCCTGCGGCATCCCCACCGCCGAGGCCAACGTCGCGGGGTTGAAGGCCACCCAGCAGGTGCTGCGCATGTTCAAGGAGCAGCAGGACATCGCCTCGGCCGAGGTGGAGCGCGAGCGCGAGCTCATCGACCGGGAGACGACCGTGCTGGTCGAGACCGCGCTGCGCCTGGGCGAGGGCAGCATCGCCGCCGGCGCGGCCCGCGCCTTCCAGGCCGGGGCGCTCGACGTGCCCTTCGCCCCCAGCCGCGCCGCGCGCGGGGCGGTCGTGCCGGTGCGCGACCTCTACGGCGCGGTGCGCCTCTTCGAGTTCGGCAACCTGCCCTTCGACGATGATGCCAAAGCCTTCCACCGCCAGGCGGTGGCCGAGCGGGCCAGGGCCGAGCGGCGGCAGCCATCCTTCCAGATGGTCACCGACGACATCTACGCGGTGAGCAAGGGGCGGCTGGTCGGGAAGCCGAGGTAGGGGCGGGCCATGGCCACCATAAGAAACGTCATCTGCTCCCCGGGCACCACCGGCTTTTTCTTCGACGACCAGAAGGCCATCAAGGCCGGCGCGGCCAACGACGGCTTCCTCTACGTCGGCGCGGCCCGCACGCCCGGCTTCCGCAGCATCCGCCAGGCCGGCGAGAGCATCTCGGTGATGCTCGAGCTCGACGACGGGCAGGTGGCCTGGGGCGACTGCGCCTCGATCCAGTACTCGGGGGCCGGCGGGCGCGACCCGCTCTTCCTGGCGCGCGACTTCATCCCGGTGATCGAGCGCGTCCTGCGGCCCAGGCTCCTGGGGCGCGAGCTCGGGACCTTCCGGGAGCTGGCCGCCGAGATCGAGGCGCTCGAGGACGGCGGCCGCCGGCTGCACTCGGCCATCCGCTACGGCGCGAGCCAGGCGGCCCTCGACGCCGTGGCCCGCGCGACGCGCCGTATGCCCTGCGAGGTGCTCGCCGCCGAGTACGGCCTGGCGCTCGAGGCCCGGCCGGTGCGGATCTTTGCCCAGTCCGGCGACGACCGCTACGCGAACGCCGACAAGATGATCCTGAAGGGCGTCGACGTCCTGCCCCACGCGCTGATCAACAACGTCCCGGACAAGCTCGGCGCCGATGGCGGGAAGCTCCTCGAGTACGTGAAGTGGCTCGGCGGGCGCATCCTGCGCTGGCGCGCCTCGGAGGACTACGCCCCGGAATTGCACATCGACGTCTACGGCACGACCGGGATGATCTTCGCCAACGACGCCGCGCGGATCGGCGCCTACCTCGCGAAGCTCGGCGAGGCCGCCCGACCCTTCGCCCTGCGCATCGAGGGCCCGGTGGACATGGGCGGGCGCGAGGCGCAGTACGCCAGGCTCCTCGAGATCCGCACCTTCCTGCGCTCCCGGGGCATCCCCGTGGGCATCGTCGCCGACGAGTGGTGCAACAGCCTGGAGGACATCCGGACCATCGCCGACCTCGGCGCGGTGGACATGGTCCAGATCAAGACCCCGGTGCTCGGCGGCCTGCAGAACAGCCTGGAGTCGGTGCTCTACTGCGCCGCGCACGGGGTGCTCGCCTACCTCGGCGGCACCTGCAACGAGACCGAGCGCTCGGCGCAGCTCTGCGTCCACGCGGCGCTGGCCTCGCGGCCGCACCAGATGCTGGCCAAGCCGGGCATGGGCACCGACGAGGGCATCATGGTGGTCCGCAACGAGATGAACCGGGCGCTGGCCGTGCTCGCCTCGCGCCAAGGAGGCATCGCTTGAAGGAGATGCGCATCCTCTCGCCCACGGCGATCCTGGGCTACGGCTTCCCGCTCGGGTCCTTCGAGCGGGGCATGGCCCGGCGGCCGGACGCGATCGGCCTCGACGGGGGCAGCTCCGACCCCGGGCCTTACTACCTGGGCGCGGGCAAGCCCTTCGTGGACCGCGAGGCGGTCAAGCGCGACCTGGGCATCGTCATCCCGGCGGCGAAGAAGGCGGGCGTCCCCGTCGTGATCGGCACGGCCGGCGGCTCGGGTGCGCGGGCCCACGTGGACTGGTGCCTCAAAATCATCCGGGAGATCGCCCGCGAGAAGCGCCTCCGGCTGCGGACCGCGGTGATCCAGGCGGAGGTGCCCAGGGCGCTGGTGGCCCGGGCGCTCGCCGCCGGTAGGGTCAGGCCGCTCTCCTTCGTGCCCGAGCTCACCCCGGAGACGCTCCGGCGCGCCGGCAGCATCGTCGCCCAGATGGGCATGGAGCCGCTCATCGCCGCGCTCGAGAAGGGCGTCGACCTGGTGGTCGCCGGGCGCTGCTACGACCCGGCGGTCTTCGCGGCTCCCGCGGTCATGAACGGCTTCGACCCGGGGCTGGCCGTCCACCTCGGCAAGATCGTGGAGTGCGCGGCCATCGCCGCGACCCCGGGCAGCGGCCGCGACTGCGTGCTGGGTGTGCTCCGCAAGGACGCCTTCACGCTCGAGGTGCTGAGCGACGCGCGGCGCTTCACGACCGCGTCGGTCGCAGCGCACACCATGTACGAGAAATCGCACCCCTATTTGCTGCCCGGCCCCGGCGGCGTGCTCGACCTCTCGGAGGTCAGCTTCCGCCAGGCCGGCGAGAGCTCCGTGGAGGTGCACGGCAGCCGCTTCGTGCCGGGCCCCGCCTCGGTCAAGATCGAGGGCGCGGTCCGCGCCGGCTACCGGACCTTCTCGATCTGCGGCATCCGCGACCGGGTCATGCTCGGCCAGCTCGACCCCATCTTCGAGGCGGTGCGCGCGGCGGTCGAGGACAACTTCGGCCGCGGCGATTACCGGGTCAACTTCCGGGTCTACGGGCGCGACGCGGTGATGGGCGCGCTCGAGCCCCTGCGCGACCGGGTCGGCCACGAGGTCGGAGTGGTCATCGACGTGGTCGCCCCCACCCAGGCGCAGGCCAGCACCATCTGCGGCTTCGCGCGGAGCACCGCGCTGCACTACGGGTACCCCGGGCGGATGGCCACCGCCGGGAACCTGGCCTTCCCCTTCAGCCCCTCGGACTTCGAGGCCGGGGCGGTCTACGAGTTCGGCGTCTACCACGTGATGGAGATCGACGACCCCGCGAGGCTCTTCCCGGCGAAGCTCCTGACGATCGGAGGCGGGCGATGATCCGCAAGCGCCGCGTGCGCCTGAGCGAGCTGGCCGGGGTGATCCGCAGCAAGAACTCCGGCCCCTTCGAGCTGACCCTGGATGTCTTCTTCAAGACGCCGGAGATCTTCCGCCGGGCGCGGGAGCGCGGCACGGTCAGCCGCGAGCTCATCAGGCGCCTCTACCGGGTGAGGGACGAGCAGGTCCTCGAGATCATCTGGTTCGAGCCGGCCAGCGCGGTCAAGGCCACCATCGCCCGGCCGGTCTCCTCCGGCTCGGCCGGGGACACCGACGTCTACGGCGCGCAGCAGCACATGCCGCTGGTCGACGCCGAGGTGGATTGGGAATAGGGAGGCACCCCATGGTCAAGAGCGGCCACGGCTTCTGGCGCGAGTGCCTGTCCTTCGCGGTCTACTACGCGCCGCGCGGGCGGCCGCGGCTGCTCATGCTCGGGCAGAACATCGCCCAGCGCTACCTCGACCCCAACGACCAGCTCATCGGCGTGATGGGCGAGGCCGGCACGGGCAAGTCCTCGCTGATGCGCGGGATGTTTCCGGGGCTCGAGCTCACCAATGACGACCGGGGAGTCAACGTCCGGCCGCTGCCGCTGGTCGAGATGCACCGCAACGGACGCTTCCAGGCCCAGACCTTCCACGTGGACGTGCGCTTCGAGATGGCCTTCACCCAGCTCGGCGAGATCGCCGAGGCGGTGCGCGCGGCGGTCAAGGACGGGCGCCGGGTGGTGGTCGAGCACTTCGAGATGCTCTACCCGATGCTGGGCATCAACGCCCAGTTCCTGCTGGGCGTGGGCGAGGAGATCATCGTGGTGCGCCCCGACCTCTTCGGGCCCTTCCCCGAGGACATCTGGCGGGAGATCGAGGGCACGGCCATCTACCGCAAGATGGCCCACTCCGCCGAGGACATCACCTCGCTGATCCTGGAGCGGGACCTCGGCTACCGCCACCCGCAGTACCACAGCGACGTGCCCCGCGGCTTCGTCATCGAGTTCGAGGAGAAGCCCGAGGGCCTGGACCTCGACGCCCTGGAGCAGAAGGTCGAGGCGCTCATCGCCCGGGGCGTGGACATCAGCTTCGCCGACGACGACCACATCACGATCGACGGCACGCGCTACCCCTGCACCGGCTCGCGCATCCACCTGACCAACTCCTCGGAGATCCGCAACTTCCGGATCGTCAAGGAGCTCGCCCGCGACGAGTTCACCGGCTTCCACTGCCTGGTGGGACTGGTCGGCGAGCCCAAGCCCAAGCGCTTCGTTCAGCGCCACGCTCCGGAGGAGTAGGGCCGGGTGAGGACTGTCTCCGCCTGCGCCGTCAAGGGCGCCAACCTCGCGGACAGGGACGCCCGCGCGGCCGTCGAGACGATGCTCGATAGGCTTGGGCCTCTGTAGCGCGATGACCCCCCTCCCAGCTGGCCGCCCCCTGCCGGCCATCCCCCGCCCCCCGCGCATTCTCGTCTCCGGCCTGCGCAGCACGGGCAAGTCGAGCCTGGTCTCGGCGCTATGGGGTGACTCCGAGCTCCTGCCCACCGCGGTGCGCGACTGCACCCAGACCAACACGCTGGTCCGCGCGCCGCGCGCCGGCGAGGCCGACCGGCGGATCGTCCTGCGCCACCTCGAGCGCGACGAGGCCATGGAGTTCGCCTCGCGGGACCTCTCGTACCACCGGCTGGAGGAGGTCGTTCGCGAGGTCTCGGGGCTCCTGGGCCTCAAGCTCGAGGAGATGGCCCCGGCCGAGCGCGTCCGCTGGGCGGCCTCTGCCGTGCGCCGTCTCTTCGCCGAGCGGCCGGGGGTCCACGCTCTCCACGAGCCGGCCATGGAGCACGTCGAGCGGCTCGAGCAGTTCCTGGCCTTCGTGGACTCGGCCGAATACGCCCCCGGCGGCGCCGTCGAGGTCCCCTGGGCCGAGCGGAGCGACCACCTCATGGGCCGGCTGCGCCCCGACGGCCGGACGCTCGACGCCGGGAGGTTGCTCGCGCTGCGCCTCGTGGAGATCGTCCGCCGCACGGAGCTCTGGGGCGACGCGCCGCCCGAGCTCGTCGACACGCCCTGGATCCCGACCTTCCACAACGCCCGGCGCGCCGACCTGATCCTGCGCGAGGCCGCCGCCGCCGACGCCCTGGTGATCGTCGCGCTGCCGGAACCCTTCACGCTCGAGCCCTGGGTCGAGGAGGCCTACCGGCTCCGGCCGGAGCTCGTCCGGCGCACCGTCCTGGTCTTCAACCAGGTGGACACCGTCGACCTGCCGGCGCTCTTCGGCCGGGGCGGCTTCGCCGAGGCCTGGAGCCGGAACGTCGATGCGCTCGTGCGCCGCGGTCTCGACCCGCGGAACTTCTTGTGCGCCGCCGCCCGGCTGCCCTTCCTCGCGTGCCGCGCCGAAGCCGAAGGGCGAAGGCGGGAGGACCTGGCCGGGCGCACCGCGTCGGCGGCGCGCGAGGAGGAGCGCCTCTCGCGCCTGGAGCGGCTCAAGGCCGTCCTGGCCAAGGTCCGCCGCGCTCTCGAGGGCCGTCGGAGCGACGACTTTGCCGCGCGGCTGGCCGCCGCCTGCGACCCGGCCGATGCCGGCGTGGAGTCGCTGCGGGCCAGACTCCTGGAGCTGGCCGGCGCCCGTCCTTGAGAATTCCGGCGACGGCCCTTAGAATCCCCCGCGCGGGATGACGCACTCCCACCGGGGGGACACCTTGCCGGACCTCGACAGGTACCTGAACAGTTCGCCGTCGGAGCTGCCCGATCCGGGGCGGTCTCCGGGCCGTTCTCCCGGGCAGTCGCCGGGGGCCTCGGCCAATCGCAGCCGCGAGACCGCCGGCATGCCCTCGGTCGAACGCTTCCTGGGCGAGGAGGCCGACCTCATCGGCCGGACCCTGGCGGGCTTCCGGGTCGAGCGCAAGCTCGGCTCCGGGGCGGTCGGCGCCGTTTACCTCGCCGAGCAGGTGGCGCTCTCCCGGCCGGTGGCGCTCAAGATCCTCTCCGGCGGGCGCGCCCGGAGCGCCGAGTACCAGGCCCGCTTCCTGCGCGAGGCCCGGGCGGTGGCGCGGCTGGTGCATCCCAATGCCGTGCAGGTCTACGACGTGGGCCAGGCCGAGGGCTACCACTACATCGCCCTGGAGTACGTCGACGGCCAGAGCCTCGCCGAGCTGCTCGATCGCCGCGGCCGCATCCCCTGGCGCGCGGCGCTGGAGATCATCCGGCAGGCGGCCTCCTCGCTGGCCCGCGCGCACGAGATGGGCATCGTCCACCGGGACGTCAAGCCCGAGAACCTGATGCTCAGCCGCCGCGGCGAGGTCAAGGTCACCGACTTCGGCCTGGCGCGCCTCGGCGGCGACCCGTCCATCACCCACCACGGCACCATCCTGGGCACGCCGTTCTACATGAGCCCGGAACAGGCCGAGGGCAAGGAGGCCGGCGAGCCCGCCGACGTCTACTCGCTGGGCTGCACCCTCTACCACATGCTGGTGGGCAACCCGCCGTTCGAGGGGCTCACCGCCCTGGACGTGGCCCGCAAGCACGTGGTCGAGCCGCCCGTGCCGCCGACCGAGGCCTCGGCGAACGTCCCGCCGGCCGTGTCCGGGATGGTCATGGCCATGATGGCCAAGCACCCCGGCGAGCGTCCCGCCTCCGGCCGCGCGCTGCTCGACGCCATCGCCTCCGCGCGGCGCGCGGCCGAGGCGGCCGAGGCCGAGGTGCTCGACTTCCTGGCCGGCGACGACGAAGCCGCGGCCGAGCCGCAGCCGCCGCAACCGGCTCCCGCGCCGCCGCAATCGCAGCAGGCCGCCGTCGGCGAGGCCCAGCGGGCGGTCATCCGCGAGGTGCTCGGGCCCGAGGGCCGCTCCTACACGCGCGTGCCGGCCGAGCTCGTCGTCAAGATGCGCTCGACCGAGCTGCCGGCCAATGCCCGGCAGCAGCTCGCCGCCAAAGTGGTGAACCTCTCCGAGGGCGGCCTGTTCCTCGCCTGCGGGCAGCCCCCGCCGGTGGGCACGGTCATGGAGCTCACCTTCCGGCCGGCGCCCGGGGCGGAGGAGGTCGAAGCCCTGGCCGCGGTGCGCTGGGTTTCGGACTCGCCGGGCGGCATGGGCCTGGAGTTCGTGCGCCTGGCCGAGGCCGAGCGCTCGCGAATCCGGTCGCTGGTCGAGCGCGCCGAGTCCGAGAAGGTCATGGAGGGACTGACCCGCACCGAGCTGCACCGGCGGCTGCTCAAGGCGTACTACTGCGACACGCAGGGACGCTGCGGCCTGACCGAGCTCGCCGCGCGGGTCGGCACCGGCGTGGTCATGGTCCGCGAGGGCCTGAAGCCCTTCGTGCGCAACAAGCTGGCGCGGCTCTCCGAGAGCCGCGTGGAGTTCCGCCCGCCGACCGGCGACGCGCTGGCCGAAAAGATAAAGAACTGGGTGCTTGAACACGGTCTGACCTGACCGCACTGCGTCCGCCGGCCCGGCGGCTGTTCCGAAATGTTCGCTTCGGACCGGCGAATCCGCCCGTCGATGGGCTGCGCCGTGAACCGCCCCCGAAACCCGCGTTCTCCATGCCGGTCGCGAACTTGCGAGAGGAGAACCGAACATGGCCACTTCAACCGACCTTCGTTCCGCAATCGAGGAAGTCCAGGGACAGCTGCCGGCCGGGCAGATGCCGGTCGAGGGCGAGTTGCCCCTCGGCGAGGCCGACTGGTCGACCCGCATGGAGCACCGTGTCGGGGCGCTGCCCTGGTGGGTCATCTCCGCGGTGACGCATGCCGTGGTCTTCCTGCTCATCGCGTTGCTCGCCACCGCCGTGGCCCCCTCGGTCACCGACGAGGTGGTCATCGCCACCGACGTCGTCAGACAGAAGCCCCCGGAGTACGACCCCAACAGGAAGCGCGACATCTTCAAGAACCCCAAGGAGGTCCAGGCCGAGACCCAGGTCGAGAACCCGGTCGTCACCCACGAGAAGATCGAGGAGACCGACCGCTTCGAGACCGACAACCAGGCGGACAAGAACTCCTCCCGCGGGCAGGAGGACGCCATCAGCGACATCCCGCTCGGCGGCACCGGCACGGTCGGCTCCGTCGGCGTCGGGGGCGGCGGCATGGCCGGATGCTTCGGCTACCGCGACGGCGGCGGCCGCAGGAAGGCGGTCGGCCGCTTCGGCGGGAGCCAGGCCACCGAGAGCGCCGTGGAGGCGGCGCTCCGCTGGCTGGCGCGCCACCAGGAGGCCGACGGCCACTGGGCCGTGGACAAGTGGGAGGGAGGCGGGGTCGTTCAGGGCAACATGCTCAACACCGCCCGCCTCAAGACCAACGACATCTCCATCACCGGCCTGGCGACGCTGGCCTTCCTCGGCGCCGGCTACACCCACAAGCAGGGACAGTTCAAGGACAACGTCCAGCGCGCCATCGCCTGGCTGGCCGCCAAGCAACTGCCCAGCGGGGCCTTCGAGATCGAGGGCGACGGCGCCGGTCCCCGCAACGGCTTCCAGGTCTACGACCACTGCATCGGCACGCTGGCCCTGGCCGAGGCCTACGGCATGTCCAAGGACGAAGCCCTGCGCGCTCCGGCGCAAAAGGGCGTGGACAACCTGCTCCGGCTCCAGGAACCCTACGGGGCCTGGAAGCACACCGCGGCCAAGTCCACGTCCGTCACCGGCTGGGCGGTCATGGCCATGAAGAGCGCCAGGATCGCCGGGCTGCGGGTGGAGGGCGCCGCCTTCCAGGGCGTGACCAACTGGCTCGACAAAGTCACCGTGCCCTCCTCCGGGCTGGTCGGCTACGGCGCGCGCGGCCAGATCTTCTGGGGCAAGGGTTACGTGACCACCGCGGTGGGCATGGTCTGCAGGGAGTTCATGGGCACGCCGAACACCGATGCGCTGCTCCTGAAGCAGGCCGACCTGCTGCTCAAGGAGGTCCCCAAGTGGGAGGCCACCAACCATGCGGCGCAGACGCCCCAGTGGCCGTACTACTGGTACTACGGCACCCTGGCCATGTTCCAGATTGGCGGCGACCGCTGGAACAAATGGAACGAAGCGCTCAAGCGGACGCTCGTGCCCAACCAGCGCAAGGGCGGCCCCATGGACGGCTCCGCGGCCGACAAGGACGGCTCCTGGGACTGCGGGATGGGCTTCGGCCCCACCGGCGGCCGGGCCTACACCACGGCGGTCAACGCGCTGACGCTGGAAGTCTACTACCGCTACCTGCCGATGTACGCGAAGTAGGGACGACCCGCCGGGCCTCCCCTACGCGTTCCTGGCCGTGCGCAGCCGGATGGTCTTGATCTCGAACGGCCGGAAGTCGAGGTCGAGCCCGCCGTCGCGGAGCTTCAGCCGCCGCGGCTTGCCCTCGAGCATGTCGGTCTCGAAGGCCGCCGAGACGGGGAGCGCCAGCGACAGCCGGCAGCGCACCCGCGAGCGCCTGGCCTCGTAGAGCCTGAGCACCAGGTCGCCGCCTGCGTCCTCGGCGAGCTTGACCGTCTCGAGCACCACCTCGGGGCGGTCGACCGAGACGAGCGAGCCCTCGCCGCCGTCGCCCGGCGCGACCGCGACCGGGACGTTCAGCTCGTAGCCCTGGCGGATCACGTCGCTCTCCAGGAAGCTTCCGTTCCAGGCGAAGAGCGCGTAGGTGAACTCCTGCCGGCCCCGGTCGGCGCGCATGTCCGGGGCCAGCGGCGAGCGCAGCAGGGTCAGGCCGATGGTCGAGCCGGAGACGTCGACGCCGTACTTGCAGTCGTTCAGGACCGCGACGCCGCGGTTCTCCTCGGCCAGCGCCGTCCACTTGTGGGCGGAGACCTCGTAGCGGTCGACGTCCAGCTGCCGCGACTGGTGGGTCGGCCGGCGGATGTGCCCGAACTGGATCTCGTGCAGGGCCTCGCTGCTCTGCACGGTCGTGGGGAAGGCGACCTTGAGCAGCTTGTGACGCTCGCGCCAGTCGACGGCCGTGACGAAGTCGACGCGGCGGCTGCCCGCGGCCAGGCGGATCTCCTGGACGAGCTTCGAGTCGTTGACCTGCCGCTCGACGCGCAGGACCGCCACGGCCGGCCCGCTCGAGACGACCCGCACCCGGGCCCGCCGGGAGAGCGCCACGGGCTGGAGCCTGTAGTGGCTGTCGATGTCCCAGGCGTCGAACTTGCTGGGCACGTCCTTGTAGAGCCGCAGGCTGTTCATCGGCGCCGCGGCCAGTTCCCGGCCGGCGGCCTTGTCGAGGCAACTGGCGATCTCGCCGAGGGCGTTGAGGCGCACGCGCAGGTGCTCGTTCTCGAGCAGCCCCGGCGCGGCGCGGAGCGCCGATTCCGCCTTGGCCGCCGGAGCGCGGCGCAGCGTCGTCCAGCCCACGGAGGGCACGGCCGGCACTGCCGCGTGCGGCACGCCGTCGAGCACCTGGACCGGCAGGCTGCGTCCGGACCGGTCGGTCGCGCCGCGCCAGGACTTCGGCAGGGCCACGAGCGCCGGCCGCGACCAGGAGAGCGAGTTGAAGACGGTCACGGCCCCGGCGGACCTGGCGACCAGCGCGCCGGTCGCGCCCGCCGAGAGCTTCTCCGCCCCGGCGACGACCCGGGCGTGGTCCCTCTCGGCCTCCTCGTAGACCCGGGCGATCGACGAGCCCGGGATGATGTCGTGGAACTGGTTGAGGAGCACCGTCTGCCAGAGCTCGCGGAAGGACTCGAGCGGATAGCGCCGGCCGGCCAGCGCAGAGACCAGCGCCGACCACATCTCGGCCTCGCGGAGCGCGAGTTCGCTCTTGCGGTTGCCGCGCTTGGTGCGCGCCTGGGTCGTGTAGGTCCCGCGGTGGGCCTGGAAGTAGAGCTCGCCGACGTAGGCGGGGAGCGCCGCGGCGCGCCGCTCCTCGTCCCGGAAGAAGTCGACCGGGTGGGCCATCTTCGTCCGCGGCATGCCCTCGAGGTCCTTCTCGCGCCGCAGGAACTCGAGGTGGTCGCGGGTCACGCCGCCGCCGCCGTCGCCGTGGCCGAAGGGATAGAGTCGTGCGCGGAGCCCGTCCTTCTGCCGGCGCTCGGCCCAGCGGCCCACGACCTGCCGGGGGTTGGTGTGGCCGTTGTAGTTGTCGTGCAGGTGGGTGAGCACCCGGGTGCCGTCGATGCCCTCCCACCAGAAGCTGTTGTAGGGAAAGCGCTCGCCGCCGTGATAGTTCCAGAAGATCTTGGCGGTCGAGAAGTACTTCACGCCGCAGCCGGCCATGATCTGGGGCAGCGCGCCGGAATAGCCGAAGACGTCCGGCAGCCAGAGCATCTCGCTCTCGACGCCGAGCTCCTCGCGGAAGAAGCGCTTGCCGTGCAGGAACTGGCGGATGAGGCTCTCTCCGCCGGTCACGTTGGTGTCGGCCTCTACCCACATCCCGCCCTCGGGGACGATCTGGCCGCTCCGGACCGCCCGCCGGACCCGCTCGTAGATGCGCGGGTGGTGCTGCTTCATTATCCAGTAGAGGTGCGGCTGGCTCTGCAGGAAGCGGAACTCCGGGTACTCTTTCATCAGCGCCAGCTGGGTGCCGAAGGTCCGGGTGCACTTCGATTCGGTTTCGCGCAGCGGCCAGAGCCAGGCCACGTCGATGTGGCTGTGCCCGAAGCAGTACATGGTCGGGGCGGTCGAGCCGTTGCGGCACCCCAGCAGCGGCGCCAGGCGCCGGCGCGCGGCCCGGAGGGTCTCGTCCATCGCCTCGCGGGGCAGCTCCGGGTCGGCGAGGAGCGTCGCCTCGCGCAGACCCGCGTCGATCTCGGCTACCCGGAGCGACTCCGGGTCGATGCTCCCGCGCAGCTCGAAGAGCGTGCGCAGGTCCATGAGCAGCTGGTAGGCGTCCTCGTCCCAGATGCCGAACTCGGCCCCGCCGAAGTCCGCCTGCCGCGCGGGCGGCTCCGGGACGGTCTCGACCCCGTGGGGCACGGCCCCGGGGCTGCAGATCCGCGGACCGTGCCCGGAGTAGGCCTCCATGAGCACGCGGTAGGCCGTCCCCGGCCGGGCCTTCATGGCCAGGGTGACCTCGGGGTGGAACTCGTCGACGCCGCCGGATAGCTCGCCGTCCACGTAGACCGCGGTCTCGCCGCCCAGTCTGGTGCGCAACACGACGCGCCTGCCGCGCGCCGCGGCCGGCAGCACCAGCCGTCCGGAGAACCAGCCGTACTCCCACTTGCGGCCCCACTTCGCGCCCGGCAGGATCGGGCGGAACGGCCCGCGCGCCGCCTGGTCGGCGCGGAGTTGTTCGGTCGTGAAGAAGACCCCGAGCTCCACCGCGTCCAGCCGCACGTAGAGCAGCCGCTCGATGGTCTTGATCCAGTCCTTGATCCGGCTCTCCCACTCCGGGGTCAGCGCCATGGTGGTTCTCCTTCTCGCGGTCCGTCGGTTGCCAAGAGCATAGCCGGGCCGGGCGGCGGGAGGCAATGCACGGCGCTGCGAAAGCGGGATGCACTTTTCTGCGGTCCCTCGCGGACCGGAGCCCGACTCCAACGCAGAGGGCGCGGAGGATCGCAAAGGACGCAGAGGAACTGCCCGATTGGGGCGGGATTTGCTCGAGGGAGGTCATATCCCGGCTGTCATCAATGGCAGCTTTGTCCTCTGCGCCCTCGGCGCGTTCTCTGCGGCCTCTGCGTTGGAGCAGGTTCGGGACGGAGTGCGGGTCAGCGTCCGGCCGGACGCGAGCGCCGCCGGAACTCGCCGGTGGTCATCCCGGTCTTCTGGCGGAACTGCCGGTAGAAGAAGTAGGGGCTCTCGTAGCCGAGCTCGCGGGAGATGTCCTGCGCGGAGCGGTCGGTGGCGGCGAGCAGCCGCCTGGCCCGCTCGATGCGCTCGGCGATCATGAAGCGCCGGGGTGGCGCGCCCACCTCCTCGCGGAAGCGGTGGGCGAAGTGCGAGAGGCTCATGAAGCTGGCCCTGGCGAGCTCGTCGAGCCGCAGCTCCCGGCCGAGGTTGCCGCGGATGAGCTCGGCGGCGGCCAGCACCCGGTCGGGGCCGCTCGATCCGCCGCGCGCGCCGGCGGCGGCGAGCTTCCGGGCCGCGCGGCCGAACAGCACCACGAACTCGGTGATGTAGGCGCCGAGCAGCAGCTGGGCGTCCGGCTCGGTCCCGCGGCACTCCAGGACCATGCGGTTGAAGAGCCGCTCGAAGCGCTCGCGGTCCGGCAGGCTGAAGACCGGGCCCAGGCCGGAGGTGTCCGGGAAGGCTGCGCCGGCCCTGGCCAGCTCCTCGGCGGAGAAGCGCAGGACGATGTAGCTGATGCGCTTCGAGCGGGGGAATTCCTCGTGGACGTCGCCCGGGCGGAAGATCATCACGTCGCCGGGACCCGCCACGTAGCCGCGGCCGCCCATGCGCAGGCCCCGCCGGCCCTTGAGGATGAAGAGCAGCTCGAAGTGCCGGTGCCGGTGCGGCGTGCCCAGGCGCCCGGGCAGGCAGTTGAGGAACAGCTCCAGCCGCGAGCCGCTCAGGTCCCAGTCGACGACGCGACCGGCCGCGTCGCCGCCGCCGTCGCCGCTTCTGTCGGGGACCGCTCCACGCCTCCGGGCGCTCATGCCCGGAATCCTAGGCGGCGCCCCGGTTCAGTCAAAGCGCAAACGGGCTGCTAGCGCACGTCGAACGCGAAGACCCCGGCCTCGGCCGCGCCGTGAGTGCCGAGCACGGTCAGGCGCACGCCGTCGGCCTCGGCGTCGAGCCGGCGCCGGACCAGCCGCCGGGAGTTGTCGGACTCCTCGAAGGCCGGCAGCCGCTCGCCGCCGCGCAGCAACTCGACCCGGTAGGCCTTGACCAGCCCCGGAGGCAGGCCCTGGTCCTGCTGGGCCAGCGGATAGTTGACGCGCATCCCCAGCCGATGGCGATTCAGGTTGCTGTCGAAGACCATCCGGGCCTCGGACAGGTGCCGGCGGCGATCGAAGCGGTGCTCGACCCAGGAGCCGGGCCCGGCCGTCCAGGCGTTCGCCTCGGAGCCTCGCGCGCGGTCGACGCCGTTGCGGAGCGGCTCTGGATCGCCTTCGGAGGCCTCGAGCTGTGCCGAGCGCGAGGGCTCCGGCGTTTCCCGGCGCTTCCAGGGCAGCCAGCAGTCGTCGTCCATGAGCGCGGCCTGGAGCTCGCCGATGGCCTTCTCCCCCACGCCGCGCGGCGAGAGGCCCTTGGCCGCCGCAAGCGCCGCGGCAGTGCCGGCCGCCTGGCCGACCAGGGCGCAAGTGGCCATCACCCGGGTCGAGCTCATCGCCGCGTGGGTGGCGCTGATGTTCCGCCCGGCGCACCACAGGTTCTCCACGTTCCGGGAGTAGAGCGAGCGATAGGGGATGCCGTAAGGCGAGGGCGCGGGGTGGAAGACGGTGGGCTGCCCCGGGTGGCGCAGTCCCGCCGGGTGGTGGTCGTCCATGCTCCAGCCGCCGTAGGCGACGATGTCCTCGAAGCGGCCCTCGGCGCGCACGTCGTTCTGGGTGAGGATGTGGTCGCCGAGATAGCGGCGGCTCTCGCGCTTGCCGGGCAGGAAGCCGACCCAGTCGAGCTCCCAGTTCCCGGCGCCGTGGTCGCCGTGGTTCTTGATGTGGTCCCAGACCCCGAAGGCCACGGCCAGCAGCTCGTCGCGCAGCTCTTCGGTGTCGGCGATGCTGTCGGCCTCGCCGCCGAGCTCGATCCACCAGAAATTGGTGGGGTTCCTGACGATGTCGTGGTTCCGGAAGGGCAGCTCGGCGTCGGACTCGAAGACTCGCGCCCAGCGCGGCGGCGTGAACCGGCAGGCGTGAGGCCGTTCCCGGACGGTCAGGATCAGCGACAGGCCCATGGTCCGCCGGTCGGCGGCCTCCGGCGCGATGTCCTCGTCGAACTCGGCGCGCGCCTCCCGGCCCACCCGGAAGTCGGCGCCGCTCAATGGCGCCAGCACCGAGTCGCCGGAGCAGTCGGCGAAGAGCCGCGCGTCGATCGTGTGGCGCTTCTCGTTGGTTAGGCCCCGGCAATGGACCCGCCGGATCCGCCGGCCGTCCATCTCCAGCCCCGTACACGTCGTGTTCAGGAAGAGCTCGAGCCCGTCCTGGAAGCGCGCCGCCTCCCAGAGGACGCTGTCCCAGACCGACCAGTTGGCCAGCGGGTTGCGGCGCAGGTTCTCGAGCTGCAGCTCCTCGAGGAGCCCGGTCTCGCGGTTGTTCTCGCCGTGGGCCCCGCAGATCCACATCCGGATCTCGCTGGAGGCGTTGCCGCCGAGCACCGGCCGGTCCTGGACGAGCGCCACGCGCGCGCCGCGCCGGGCGGCGGCCACCGCCGCGCACAGGCCGGACATCCCGCCGCCGATCACGCAGAAATCCACGTCGTGCTTGGGCTCGGACATCGGAGTCATCCTTACAGATGGAACTGCAGATGCGCGCAGATGAACGCAGATGGAAGCAGCAGAGCAGAGCGCGGGACTGCATCCCGGTCGAGGCGGCCGAAAGCTCTCCGCCGTTGTTGTGATCTGCGTGTATCCGCGCGCATCTGCGGTTCCAGGGTTTCAGATCACCGCCGCGCCGCCGGCGGCCAGTTCCGCACGAAGCTTCGCGACGTCGACCTCGCCGGCGTCGCGGCCGGAGTCGAGCGCCAGCCACGCGGCGACGCCCGCGGCCTCGCCGGTCTGGTTGCAGTTGACCATCACCCGGACCGCCCCGTAAGCGCCGCGGTCGGCGTCCATGAGCCGCCCGGCGGCCAGGACGTTGCGGCTCGCCTCCGGCACGAGCGCGCGGTAGGGGATCTGGTAGAAGGTCGGGTCCTCGGACTGCTCGGGCCGCCAGCGGCCGCGCTCGTGGGTGCCATCGGCCCTGCAGAAGACCTCCCGCCCGTCGAGGTAGCGGAAGGTGATCCCGGCGCGGTCGTTGTGGTGCACGTCCACGCGGTAGGAGCCGTTGGCCACCGCGTCGGGGAAGCGCGTGCCGGCGAGCACCTCCTGCTCGGTGAGCCGGTGGCGGCCGAGGATCTGCCGGGTCTGGCGGATGCCGATGTGGCCCGGGAGCATGACCAGGCGCAACTCCTCGCCCCCGGCGAAGTTCCTCCGGAGCACCTCGACGATCCGGCGCACTTGCGCGCGGCCCTCGATCTCCGCCCGCGTGAGCTGGTCGGCGTCGGAGCAGTCCGCGCCGTTGACCCTCGTGCCGGCCACCAGGGTCAGGTCGCCGCCCAGCGGCAACTCGGCGGTCCAGAGGAAGCCGCGCTCGAGCGCGCCCTCGAACTTCGGGTCGAAGACCGCCCGGTTTATGGAAAAGCCGGGGTTCTTCTCCTTGAGCGCCGCGAGCCCGCGGAGCACCGCGCAGGTGGTCGGCGGCTGCAGGTCGCCCATCGACCAGGTGCCGAGGCCTGCGCGATGGGCCAGGTCGCCATCGCCGGTGGCATCGACGAAGAAACGCGCGCGCACCGCCCGTCGGCCGGACTTGTCCTCGATGACCGCCGCGGCGACGCGGCCGTCCTCCAGCGCCGGGGCGGCGAAGCGCGCGTGCAGGAAGACGCGGACGCCGGCCTCGGCAACCAAGCGGTCGAGCTCGATGGCCAGCTCCGCCGGGCTGAACATGGAGGCCATGCTGGAGTTGCCGTTGAGCTTGGCGAGCGCCCCGTGCCGGTCCAACCGCTCGAGCGTCTCGGCGCTCAGCCCGGCGATGATCTGCCGATCGAAGCGCGCGTCCAGCAGACTGTGCCAGACGGCCACCAGCCCCGAGGTGGCCGTGCCTCCGAGCATCCCCTGGGCCTCGATCAGCGCCACGCGCGCGCCGCGCCGGGCGGCGGCCACCGCCGCGAAGACCCCCGTGCAACTGCCGCCGATGACGCAGACGTCCGCTTCGTGAACCACCGGCACGCTGCGCTCCGGCTCCATGACGGGCTTGGCTCCCATGGACATCTCTCCTCGCCCTCTCAGTTCCAGGGCCGGCCGAATTCCCAGCCGGCCTCCATGAACTCCAGGTAGTTCCGCTGCATTCGCTCCCCGATGGCCTCCTCGTAAGGTCCGGCCGAGGGGGAAAGGATGAAGCGCCGGCCGCGGCACTCCTCGAGCAGCGCGCGCACCGCCTCGCGCATCTCGCCGGGCCGGCAGGACCGGAAGCGGTCGTACTGGACGTTGCCGATCAGCGTGATCCGGTCGCCCACCGCGTCGTATGCCTGCGTCATCGTGCAGTTGCCGTTGGGTGGGGCCTCGATGGTGTGCAGTCCGTCGGGGGCCATCTCCAGGAAGTCGCCAAGCACTTCCCGGATCTGGCCGTGGTAGTGCTGAATGGCCAGCCGCCCGCGCTCGTGGATCATCGCGATGAGCTCCCGGGCGTAGGGCACGATCCAGCGCCGGAAGGTGTCGCGGCTGACCATGGGGGGCGAGGCCAACTCGCTGCCCACCAGGAAGTAGACCTCGGCGAGGTCGTGCTCCAGACAGAAGGAGTAGACGATCCTCAGGCGTTCCATCAGCCGGTCGAGCAGGTCGCGGACCAGTTCGTCGCAGGTCAGCGACCAGACCGGGTACTCGGTGAGCTCGGAGCGCGAGTAGAGCACGCCGATGGGCTCGCCCAGGTCCAGCATGGTCGCCGCGCAGTCGGCCGGCAGCTCGGCGCGCTCCCGGCGGTGGGCTTCAAGGTGTCTCTCGAGCGCGGCGCGGAGCCGGTCGCGATCGGTCTCTATGGGCAGCCGGCAGAAGGCGCGCAGGTCGTCCTCGTTGCGGATCAGTTTCAAGACCTGGACCCCGTCGCCGCGCCGGCGGGTCTCGGCCGTCAGGCGGACGTCGTGCCACTCGACGACCTCGCGCCTGATGTCCCAGCCGTCCTCCTCGACCCTCTCGTTGCGCACCATCACATCCGGAGCGAATATCGGGGCCGCGAGGTGCCGGCGGTCGAGCATAGCCGCCCTGAGACGGCTGCGTTCGAAGGCTTCACGGTAACTGGGGTTGGTGCGCACGTCGACGTAACAGCCTATGCGATGAAAGGGGAAGAGCAGCCAGATCGGGACCCGGTCCACCGCCTCACCTTTCAGAACCGCCAAGAGCCTGTCTCTGGAGTTCATGAGGGCCTCCTTGGTTCAAACCATATCCTGTCGAGTGCAAATTGTCAAATCTATCTTGCGCAATACGCAATACACGGTTTTTGATTGACATATATCGTCAACAGCGATAGAATCTTGTGCATGCGTAACTCTCTGGAAAAGGTCTTCTCGGTTCTGGAGGTGGTGGCCTCCGGAGATAAGCCACTCACACTCAAGGAGATCAGTGAGCGAACTGGTCATCATCCAAGTACCGTGAGCCGCATTCTGGCCGACTTGGCCGAGATCGGCTACGTTCGCAAGGAAAGCTACCGGGAGTTCAGTCTCGATCTGGGCCTGGTACCGCTCGGCCAAAAGGCGCTCAGCCATTTTCCGCTGGCCAGGCTGGCCAATCCCCTGATTGCCGAAGCGGCCGGCCGCCTGGGCTGCCACGGCGCCCTGGTCGGCTTGCATCGTGATCGCCTGGTCTACTTGTACAGGAGCACGATGCAGCAAGGCCCCGGAGCGTTGGCCGAGGACTTCCACTATCCGCTGCACCGGGCCAATTCCACTATGGCCATCCTGTCCGGCTGGCCGGAGGACGAGGCCCGCCGCCTGCTGGCCGCGAGCCTGGAAACCGAGAATGAGGAAGACGGCGGCGCCTCCAAACGGCGACTCGACGAGTTGCTGGCCCGCGTGGAGTCCACCCGCCGCGATGGATATTCCGCGATGCTCGAAGGCGACTCCTGGAACGTGGCCTTCCCGCTGTGCTATCGCGGCCGGAGTTTCTCCGTGTCGCTGCACGGCGTGAACCGCGGAGCGGAAGGCATCGACAGGCCCGTCCTGGAATGTTCGCTGCTCGTGCGCCGGATCGAGGCGTCTCTCAACGCCCCGAACGTCCGATAATCGCGAGCGCTCCGGAGCGCCGTGCGCACCATTCCTTAGATAGTGTGGAAATCGGCCGCATCCGAGGGGGATTCCCGACGCGTCGACCGCTCTCCCCCCGCCCTTCCCCCAAAAGAAATAGTCTTGACAGGTTCCCGCGCGGGTTCTATAATCTTTCCGCGGCAAAACATCCCGCGGCAAGCACAGCATGTCTTCTAGCCGGGGAGGATCATGTTCGGCGGCAGCAAGAGCATCGTCGGTCTGGACATCGGTTCCCACTGCGTCAAAGCCGTGGAGGTCTCGCGTTCAGGTTCCACCCTGGCGCTGACCGGCCTGGGCCAGGCCAGAGTCACCTCTCCCGAGAGGCTGGGCGAGGCCATTGACGAGGTCTTCTCGGCGGGCGGTTTCAAAACCCGCCGGGTGGTGACCGCGGTCAGCGGCCGCTCCGTCATCGTGCGCTATGTGCCCATGATGAACGTGCCCGACGACGAACTGCGCCGGGCGGTGGCCTACGAGGCGGACAAGTACATACCCTTCGACGTCGACGACGTGGTGCTGGATTGCCAGAAGGTCGACGACGGGTCGGGCGCGGCCCCCGGCGGGCAGATCAAGGTGCTGCTCGTCGCGGTGAAGCGCTCGGTCATAGACGAGCACGTCTCCATGGTGCAGAAGGCCGGTCTCACGCCGGTGGTGGTGGACTGCGACTACTTCGCACTGGGCAACGCCTTCGAGGCGCGGGCGCTTCGCGCCGGCCAGGAGGACACGGCCGTGCGGGCCCTTCTGGACGTCGGCGCGGCCAAGACCAGCATCAACATCCTCAAGGGGCACACCAGCCACTTCACCCGCGACTTCTATGTCGCCGGCAACGACGTCACCGAGACGCTGGCCAAGCGCTTCGGCGAGTCGCCGGAGGACGTGGAGCGCATGAAGGAGGATCCCGGCCAGGCCGTCGAGAGCATGAAGGAGGCCTTCTCCAGCGTGCTGGAGGACATCGGCAGCGAGGTCCGGCTCTCCTTCGATTACTATGAAAACCAGTTCGATCAGCAGGTCCAGGAGGTCTACCTCTCGGGCGGCAGCGTCCTCTTCCCGGACGCGGACAAGATGCTCTCCGAGATACTGGGGCTGGAGGCCAAGCTGTGGGATCCGCTGGAGGCCCTTGACACCTCTGAACTGGGCGACCAGGTGTCCCAGTTGGGCGGCAACAGCGCGCGGTTGGCGGTGGCCGTGGGCCTCGCCAGCCGGATGGCCAAGATGTAGGGGGAGCCGGGCAGATGATCGAAATCAACCTGCTTCCCCCCGAACACCGGCCGGTCGAGCATACCCCGCTGCCCAGGCTCCTGACCATTTTCGCCGGAGTGTTGTTGGTTGCCGGCGGCGTGGTGGCCTGGCTGTGGCTGAGCGTCGTGGCGGTGCCCAGGGCCTCCCGTGCCTGTGAGCTCAAGAAGCAGGACATGCTCAAGGCTCAGGCCGAGGCCGCCAAGGTCAAGCAGATCGATGACGAGCTGAAGGCCGCCAAGGATCGCGAGGGCGTGCTTCGCGAGCTCTTCGACAAGCGCATCGCCTGGGCGCGACTGCTCGACCGCATGGCCGAGGCCCGGAGCAAGCTCGGCGACGGCGAGGACGTCGTGCTGACCAACGTGGATCTGAAGAAGTCCTCGGGCGCGGGCGCGCCGGGCAGGAGGACCGAGACCCGGCAGCTCTACGTGAAAGGCTTCGTCCCGTCCAACCGCAAGGACGCCCTGGACGGCGAGCTCCGTCAGACATGCTTCAAGTTCCTGCAGAACCTGTCCGGCGACGAAGAGTTCAAGAAGGACTTCGAGTGCGAGGACAAGGGCGAGCATAACGCCAAGTACCAGTACCTCGGCGAGCAGATGACCGAGGTGAAATCGTCCTCGTCGGGGGCCAGAAAGGCCGAGGGCGGCGACACCGGTCCGAAATCGATGCTGACCTTCGAGGTGACCTTCAACTTCAAGGCGCCGCCGGCCCCGGCTCCCAAGCAGGTCGGTCCGCCTGCGGCCCGCCCCGCACCCGCCAGGGCCCACTAGAAAGGATCTGCGCAGTGGCTGCCAAAGAAGTCGGCGAGAAGCAGATCTTCGGCATCACCATCGGCATCTTCGCCGTGGCGCTGCTGGTCGTGGGCGTGCTGATCTACCTGAACTACAGCCTGCTGAAGAAGCATAACGCCGACACTGCCAACTATCATGCCCAGTACAAGGCGGCGCAGGCCATCGCCGACACGCTGAAGGCCAAGGAGAAGGAGAAGAAGGAGACCCAGGACCGCGTGGACGAATGCAACCAGTATCTGCCCACGGACGACGATATCGAGCGCACGATGCTCAGCTTCGCGAGCAAGTCCACCGACGCGGGACTCAAGACCGACAGCCTCAAGATGGAGACATCCAGGGGCGCCGTCCGCCCGGGGCAGGCCAAGGTGCCCTACGAGACCATCAGCTACAAGGGCGAGTTCGAAGGCAGCTATCACCAACTGGCCAAGTTCGTCAGCGCCGTCGAGAACTGGAAGACCTTCAAGCGCTTCGTGAGCATCACCACCTTCTCGATGAAGGCGGCTTCGGACGGCATGGTCTTCGACGACGGGAGCCAGAAGCACACCATCAAGATGACTCTGGAGCTCTACAAGTATCCGGAGCCGGCGGCCAATCCGGCTGGGCCCGTTCAGCCGGGTCGGCCGGTGGCCCCCGGAGCCAGGTGAGGCGAAGCATGAGCCAAGCGATGCCTGCGCGAACGATCCTGTCGGCGATGGCCCTGGCTGCGGCGGCCTTCATGGGCCTGACCGGGGCGGCTTGGTCGGCGACGCCTCCGGCCGCTCCGGCCGCTGCGAAGCCTCCGGCCGCTGGAGCGCCCGGAGCCGCGCCGGTGGCCGCGGCGCCGGCGGTGGTCAAGAGCATCTGGGATCAGACGCCCTACCCGCTGTACGAACAGGGAGACCGGGTGGACCCCTTCACCCTGGGCAAGCCGAAGCTCGCCGAGCCGGTTGGCTCGGGCGGTCAGGGGACCGTCATGAGCGAAGCGGTCGCCAAGGTCCTGGGCAAGTCCGTGCGGGCCTATGACGAGGCCGAGGCCCTGCTGGTCTCCGATCGCAAGGAGCGGTACGCGCTCTGCGCCGAGGCCTGTCAGAAGGGCTCCCAGGAGCTCAAGCTGACCATCACCGAGATCAGCAAGGACGAGCAGCTGGTGCGTTTCATGGAGCCGGCCCGTGCGCTGATGGAGCGTTTCGGTCGCCTCGAAGCCACCAGCAAGCGGCTCAAGCAGCGGCAGGACATCGAAACCGAGTTCGCCGGACTGAAGATAACCGTCGACGGCATCGTCTGGAACGAGCAGTCTCCCGCGGCGGCCGTCAACGGGCAGGTGGCCGGCGAGGGCTCCGTGCTCAAGCTGGGCGCGGGGGGCCAGGACGTGCAGGTCTACCGCATCCGCCGCGACGCAGTGGTCTTCGTCTACAAGGGCGTTCAGGTTTCGGTCCGGCTGGACAGAGGGGGACTGTAGAGATGTCCAAGATGCTCAAGCCCACGCTGACGACCCTGGCCGTGCTGGCCTGGGGCGGGTCGCTCCTTGCCGGAGAGGCCGCGACTGCGGACGCCAAGGCGGCGGTCATCGTTCCCGCTGACGCGTCCGGACGCCCGTCGAACCCGGAGGCCCGCACCTCGGTGGACTTCAAGGGCGAGAGCCTCAAGGTCGTCCTCGACTTCCTCTCCACCCGCAGCAGCCTGAACATCCGCGCCCTCGACGACAAGGACCTCGAAACCATCAAGGTCACCTTCAACCTCGAGAACGTCTCGTGGCGCGAGATCCTGAACTTCCTGGCCGAGAAGTACGGCCTGATCGTCGACGACTCGCGCGAGGCCCAGGGCCTCATCGTGGTCAAGAGCCCGCCGAAGGTGTCGATCATCTTCGACAAGCCCACCGACATCCGCGTGGTCATTTCCACGATCGCGGATCAGAGCGGCGCCAACCTGATCGTCGGCCCGGAGATCAAGGGCGACGTTTCGCTGTCTCTCAAGAACGTGCCCTGGGAAGAGGCCCTGGAGATGGTGGTGCGGACGCTGAACTTCGTCGCCGTGAAGGACAAGTTCAACACCTACCGTATCACCACCCCCGACAAGCTCGCCCAGCAGCTCGAGACCCGGGTCTTCCGGCTGTCCTACATCCAGCCGGAGGGCAGCCGCTACATCGCCACCATCAACAGCGACTTCCTCAAGAAGGAGGAGGTCAAGACGACGGGCGCATCCGGCGGCGCCGGGGCCGAGCCGATCAGCCTGATCGGCGTGCTCAAGAGCATGGCCACCGAGAAGGCCGGCCGGATCAGCTACGTGCGCGACACCAACACCCTGGTGGTGACCGACACCCCCACCAAGCTGGAGGCCATGCAGCGGCTGATCGAGCGCCTGGACGTGCCGCCCAAGCAGATCCACATGGCGCTGCGCATGATCGAGCTCAGCGACTCGGAGGGCGAGCAGCTCGGCATGGAGTGGGCCAACGGTTTCACCGGCACGATCAACGGCATGTCCTTCGACACGGCCTTCCCCTTCAATGCCTCGTCGTCGGCCAGAGGCTTCGCGACGGGCACGCCGTGGGGACACATGGCGGTCTCTCCGACCACCGGGACCGTGGCCAGCACGGCGCTGGCCACCGACGACTTGGTGGGCAGCGGCATCGTCTTCGGCCGCCTGAACTTCTCGCAGCTCACCGCCACCCTGCGGTTCCTCAAGACCCGCACCAAGGCCTCCGTGATCCAGGCGCCGAGCCTGACCGCGCTCGACAACCAGGAGGCGACCATCCACGTCGGCAAGAACATCCGCTACGCCGAGTTCGACAGCAGCTCGACTAACAGCGGCACGAGCTCCGGCTACAAGGAGGCCTCGGGCTCGCCGATCAAGGAGGGCATCCAGGTCCTGGTCATCCCGCACGTCACCGGGCCGGACGGGAACGTGCTCATGACCATCGTGGCCAAGAACGAGAACTTCGAGGAGTTTGTCCCCTTCGGCGGGGCCAACGGCATCTCGCTGCCGCAGACCAACCAGCGGATCGTGGTCACCAAGGAGATCCTGCGGGACACCGAGACCGGCGTGATCGGCGGGCTCAAGAAGACCGCCTCCCGCACTGCCGAGACCAAGGTGCCGTTCCTGGGCGACATCCCGGGCCTGGGCTGGCTCTTCAAGAGCCGCAGCAAGCCGTCCGAGAACAACTACCAGACCAACCTGCTGATCTTCGTGACCCCGACGATCATCGACATTCAGAAGGATGGCCGGGCGCCCAAGGCGGTTCGCGACATCCGCCGGGGCCTGGCGGGCCCGTTCTTCACGTACGAAGACGAGGAGGCGGGCGGGACCGCCGAGCCGGCCGGAGCCGGCAGCGGCAAGTAGGTCCCTCAGCCGGAGGAATTCAGCCTGCGGGCTGGCCGTTCCCCCTCTGCGGGGTTGAACGGCTTTTGTTGGCGGTGAAAAGAACGACTTGAACTCCCCGGGCCAGGAAATCGCCCAGAAGTTGCAGTTGCGCTTCTCCAAGACGGGCGAATTGCGGTTCCTCTCGCACCACGACATGATGCGCCTCTTCGCACGGGCCTGCCGCCGGGCGGCGCTGCCGGTGCGTCTGACGCAGGGCTTCGACCCCCGTCCGCGGCTGGTGTTCGCCACCGCCCTGGAACTGGGCGTGGAGTCGCTCGACGAGGCGCTGGAAATGGAGCTTTCTCAATGGACGAATCCGGAAAGCATCAGGCGTCGCCTCCAGGAACAGATGCCGGAGGGCATCGCAATCCTGGAGGCGAAGCTGCTGCCCCCGAAGCGAAGCGGCATGCGCCCGGTGGAAATGATCTATCGGGTGAGGCCTCCGGGGGGCGCTCCGGCTCTGGGCCTGACCGCCGAGACGCTGCGGGAGTTCCTGGATCGGCCGGAACTGATCTTCGACCGGCCGCGGGAGCGCCGGGTGCAGAGGCTGGACCTGCGGCCGAGCGTCGCGGACGTGGCCGTCGACGGCGAAGACGTCGTCGTAAGCCTGCAGCCCACGCCGCAGGGGGCGGCCAGGCCGGCGGAGGTTCTGGCGCTGCTCACCGGCAGGCCGCTGACGGAGACGCGGCGCTGGCCGGCGGTGAAGACCTCGATGCGCATGGCGCCCTGAGCTCCGCGGAGGCCCCCGGAGCTCCGGCGGAGACGGGTTCCAGGACGTCCGCTCCGCAGGCGCAGGCTGCGGGCGCCCGCGGGGCCGGGAGGGCCGCTCCCGAGAAGCTGGCGATCATCAACGTGGCCGACCCCGGCGAGGTCCGGGTGGCCATCCTGCTGGGCGGGCGTCTCGACGAGATCTATCTCGAGCGCGCCGGCCGGACGCTCACCGGCAACATTTACCGCGGCACCGTCACCAACGTCGAGCCGAGCCTGCAGGCCGCCTTCGTGGACATCGGCGCCGGACGCAACGGCTTCCTGCACGCCTCCGACTGCCTGCCGCCCCACGGCGGGTATGAGGAGACGCTCTCCGGAGGAGGAGGCGGCGGCAGCCGGCGCAGGCGCGGCCGCGGCCGCGGCGAGGAGAAGCCGGAGGGCCAGGCCGAGTCGCACCCGCCCATCGAGAAGATGCTCCGCAAGGGCCAGGACGTCCTGGTCCAGGTTACCAAGGAGGGCATCGGCACCAAGGGACCGGCGCTGACCACCTATCTGTCGCTGCCCGGGCGCTATCTGGTGCTCATGCCCGCGCTGTCCAAGCTGGGCGTCTCCAAGAAGATCGACGACGAGCTCCAGCGCGAGGAGCTGCGCCGGATCATGACGGCGCTGAAGCCCCCCAAGGGGATGGGCTTCATCGCCCGCACGGCCAGCGTCGGGCATCCCGCCGAAGACCTGGCCAGGGATATGGAGTTCCTGGTGGGCCTCTGGAAGGCGCTGCTCAAGCGCGCCCAGTCGGCCAAGGCGCCCGCGCTCATCTACCAGGAATCCGACCTGGTGATCCGCGCGGTGCGGGACTTCATACCCAGCGACACGTCCTCCATCGTCATCGATTCTGCGGAGACGGCCGAGCGGGTCCGGTCCTTCCTGGAGCTGGTCTGTCCCGAGCTGGTCGACAAGGTGCGGGTGCACGAGGAGGCGGCCCCCCTCTTCCACAGGTACGGCGTGGAGCAGGAGCTGGCCCGCCTCGGCCGGCGCCGCGTCAAGCTGCCCTCGGGAGGTTCGCTGGTCATCGAACAGACCGAGGCGCTGGTGGCCATCGACGTGAACACCGGCGGCTATCGGGGCAGGGACCGCGAACAGGCTGCCGCGATCCTGCGCACCAACCTGGAGGCCGCCCGGGAGATCGCCTACCAGGTCCGGATGCGCGACATGGGCGGACTGGTGATCATCGACTTCATCGACATGGACGACTACGGCCACCGCCGGCAGGTGGAGCGCGAGCTCCGCTCGGCCCTGGAGCGCGACCGGGCCAAGATCACGGTCACGCCCATGAGCGAGCTGGGGGTCGTGGAGATGAGCCGCCAGCGTACGCGGCTGGGACTGGATCGCTCCATGTACGAAAACTGCCCGGCCTGCCGCGGCCAGGGCACGGTGCGCAGCGTGGAGAGCCTGGGCCTCGACCTGCTTCGCGAGATCAAGGCGGCCTGCGGCCGGGGCGACTGCACCGCCGTCGAGGCGCTGCTCGCCCCGCAGGCAGCCCTGGCGGTGGGCAACCTGTACCGGGCCAACCTGCATAGACTGGAAGAATCGACCGGCGTGAAGATAATGCTGGGCGCGGACCCGGCCATGGGGCTGGGCCAGATGCGCGTGGTGCTCAAGGGCGGCTGGGGCACCCGGGTCGTGGAACGCAGTTCCGAGGAGGCTGAGTGATGTACGCGATCGTACGTGACGGGGGGCACCAGTTCAGGGCCGTCCCCGGTGAGAAGGTTGACGTCGAGCTCCGCGCGGCCAAGGCCGGCGAAGAGGTGGTCTTCGACCAGGTGCTGCTGGTCGGGGGCGAGCAGGTCAAGGTCGGCAGCCCCACGGTCTCCGGCGCCAAGGTCGTGGCCGTGGTCGAAGGCGAGTGCCTGGGCGACAAGGCCCGCGGCATCCGCAAGCGCGACAACAACAGCTCCCAGACCCGCTTCGGCCACCGCCAGAAGTACACCACCGTGACCATCAAGGAAATCGTGGCGGGGTAGGTCGGACCATGGCCGACGACCTGCCCGGGCCGGAAAGCCTCAGCGATCCCAGCGACCTGCTCAGGGCGCTGGAGAGCGTCGCCGGGCAGGCCCAGTGGGCACCGCTGTTCAGCGACAACTTCGATCGGAGCTCGCTGGGCGAAGACTGGAAGATCGTCGGCGGACAGGCCCACATCGAGAACGGCTGGCTGCGCATCTCCGGCAACGCGGACTGTTACGCCATCGTCCGCCGGCCGTTTCCGGACAACATCCGGGTGGAGTTCGACGCTCGCTTCCCGGCGGGCCAGGCGTACAGCTCGGACCTGGCCTGCTTCGTGGGCGGCGACGAGCGCCGCTGCGATGCCGTGGGCTACTGCCTTTCCTTCGCCGCGGACGGCAACAACTGCAGCCGCATCCAGCGCGAGGGCATCGACGTCCGCATCAACACCGGGCTGACCGCCGAGCCCGGCCGGGTCTATCACCTGGCGGCCGAGCTGCTGGACGGCGAGCTGCGCCTGTTGGTCGACGGCCGGACCGTGCTGCGCTACGTGGACCTGGTTCCGCTGGCCGGCGTGGGCCACGACCACCTGGGCCTGGTCAGCTTCAGGAACGGCGGCGAGTTCTCCGCGGTCCGGGTGCTGACCCGCTCGGGGCCGGCCTCGGCGGGAATCTTCACGATCCCCGACGCCTACTGCCGCGACGGGCTCTTCGACCGGGCCATCGAGAAGTACCGCCAGGTGGCCGCCGCGCATACCGGCGAATCCCTGGCGCTCCAGGCCCAGGTCAAGATCGGTCTGGCGCTGATGGGCGCGGGGCGCCACAGCGAGGCCGAGGCCCAGCTCCGGGGGCTCTCGCGCCAGGCCCAGGGCACGGAGATGGGCCTGCTCGTGGACCTGTGGCGCGGGCTGGCCCTGGGCATGATGGGCAAGCTCGACGACGCCCTCCGGGCCTTCTCCCAGGTCCAGTCCCAAGCCTCCGACCCGGGAATCATCGACGAGGTGGCGGTCGCCTGCGGACGGCTCTCCACGCACCTGCGGCGCGAGGAGCGCTGGCTGGAGGCGGGCCGCTGCGTCAAGTTCCTCTTCGAGAACCTCAAGACGCCGCTGATCGAGACCAACCACATGTTCGGGGTCTACGGCAACCGGCTGCGCGAGGCGGGCCTCTTCGAGGAGGAGTACCAGGTGGCCAGCCGGCTGGCTGCCATCCTGTCCCGCAGAAAGAACGATCCGCACCTGTTAAGCAACCAGTACCGGGCAGTCTCGGCGGCCCTCTCGGCCGGTCGCACCGAGGACGCCGGACGAATCCTGGACGCTCTGCAGGAATTGGCCGGGTCCGACGCCGACGCCGGGCTGCGCGTGCTGGCCTGGCGCTCCATCCTGGATCTGGCGGCCGGCAAGTACCAGAAGGCCCTGGACCGCCTGGTGCCCCTGGCCGGCTCCAAGGATGAGGAGCGCCAGGTCGGAGACTCGCGCTGGGGGCAGACGCCTGCGGACCTCCGGGCCAGCGCGCTGGTGCTTCTCGGCCGCATGGACGAGGCGCTGGAGGACCTGGATGCCGGCAGGGTCAGCACGGACGTGCTCGACCTGCGCTTGGTGCTCGGCGCCGAGCTGTGGAAGCGCGGCCACCACCCGGCGGCCAGGGGCTGCCTGTCCGAGCTGGCCGAGGTGATGTTCGGGCGGGTGGCCAAGCTGGCCGAACGGGCCGTGCCGGCCATCTGCGGCGAAATGCCCGTCGAGGCCTTCCGCGAGTATGTCGACGCCGAGCTTCAGCCCTACCTGCAGCCGTTCGGAATCTTCGTGTCCGGCCTGGTGCTCTGGGCCAACGGCGAGGAGCAGGCGGCATTGCTGGCCTGGTCGGATGCCAGGAACGCCGCCCCCGATACCGACCCCGCCTGGCACTGGACCGGCCTGTTCATGGGGCGGGCCGGCAAGTAGGCTGATGTCCAGCTTCGCTGGGGGAGTCCGGCTTTGAACCCGAATCCGGCCATGCCTCCCGTCCACCAGGGCTCGTCGCAATCCGGAAGATGGCTGCCGCCCGGAGGCGAGGCGCGGGCCAAGGGATTCTGGGCCAGCCTGCGCGCCACGCTGCTGACCGGGTTGCTGATCTTCCTGCCGGTGGCTATTACCGTCTGGGTTCTCAACCTGCTGGACAGCCCGTTCCGGAGCATGTTCAGCGCCTTGGCCGACTTCTTCAAGGAACACAAGGACTTCGCGAATATCTTTCGGATGCTCTCCTTTCCCGGGGTTGGCTTGGTGCTGGGCTTTGCCTTGATACTCCTGTTGGGCGTGCTGGCCAGGAACTACCTCGGACACTTCCTTATCCAGTGGGTGGACGACGTGGCCAAGCGCATCCCTTTGATCCGGACCATCTACACCGGCACCAAGCAACTCTCCGACACGGTCTTCACCGCCGCCGGCAAGGAGAGCTTCCGCCGGGCGGTGCTGGTGCACTTCCCCGGGGACAGCAGCTACGCCATCGGCTTCGTCACCGGAGAGGCCAAGGGGCCGGCGCAGGCCGTCACGGACGAGACGGTGATCAACGTCTTCGTGCCCACCACGCCGAACCCGACGTCCGGCTTCCTGCTGATGCTGCCGGCAGCCAAGATGATCCCCCTGGACGTGGCCGTCGAGGACGCCCTCAAGATGGTCATCTCCGGCGGTATCTACGTCCCGCCGCCCAAGGCGGCGCAGAATACCGCCGCGCCGGCGCCGGAGCCGCCGGAGCCGGTGGCCGGTGACGCGTCGGCGAAGCCGGCCGGGTCCTGACGCCGGGACCATGCCCGCCTCGCGCAGACGCCCGGCGAAGCGGCAACCCGGGCTGGTTCACATCTACACCGGCACGGGCAAGGGCAAGACCACCGCCGCCTGGGGTCTGGTGCTGCGCGCCGCGGGACACGGCTGGCCCGTCAAAGTGATCGAATTCATCAAGGGGCCGAGGGCCACCGGGGAGCACCCGGCTGCCCGGCGCCTGGGCCGACGGATCTCCATCGAGACCTGCGGACTGGGCTTCTTCTTCGGGCGGAGCGCCGCGGAGACGGCGCGTCATCGCGCCGCGGCCGAACGGGCCCTGACCCGCGCGGCGGCAGCATTGGCCTCCGGCCGCTGGCGGCTGGTGGTCCTCGACGAGGCCGCGGGCGCCGTGGCCCTGCGCCTCATCCGGACCGCCGATCTCGTCCGCGCTCTGCGGGGACGCGCGCCGGGGGTCGAGGCGGTGGTCACCGGGCGCGGCGCGCCCGCGGCGCTCTGCCGCGTGGCCGATTACGTCACCGAGATGCGCGCCGTGCGCCACCCGCAGGACCGGGGCATCGGCGGACGCGAGGGCATCGAGTTCTGAGAGAGGCGACGGCCGCCTCTTCTGAAATGACCCTGGGCCGCCGCTACCGCACTGGCGTTCCAGCATCGGCGGGCCTATAATCGGCCGATCGTTCGCAGAGGAGGATCGGTCTTGCCCATCAACCCAGACATCTCCGGTGTCGCCGAGGCGGCGATGCTCGTGTGCTTCGGGGCGAGTTGGCCCTTCTCGGTGATCCGGGCCCTTCGGCTCAAGAGAGTTGCGGGCAAGAGCCCCATCTTCCTCTTCCTGATACTCTTCGGCTACGTGGCGGGGATGGTCGCGAAGGTCTTTCGCTGGGACGATCCACGCTCCCATTGGCTGCTATGGCTCTACATCTACAACTTCTCCATCGTGGGGCTGGACACCATCCTCTACTTCCGCTATCGCAAGAATGGGTGAGGGCAATGCCTGAGCGCGAGAGCACTCCGGACATGACCGGCCGGAAGCCGGCCGCCGATTACTACCTGCCGCCCAGCGAGACGCAGGTCATCCGGGCGCTGTCGCTGACGCCCTCCGAGGGCGAGGCCAAGGCGTCCATCTTCCGGTTGGTCCGCCAGCGCTCGTCCTTCCTGATCACCGGGCACGAGCGTCCGGACGGCGACCTGGTCGGCACGGCGCTGGCCCTGAAGTACATCCTGTCCACCCTCGGCCGTTCGGTGCGGATCGTGCTGCCCGACGAGCCGCCCGAGCGCTACCGCCGGCTGGACGGCGCTGCCGACGTGGAGGCCTATGCCGGGGGGCCGCTCGAGGCCGAGGTCGTGGTGGTGCTCGACTCCGCGAGCCTCGAGCGGCTGGGAGCGGTCCGCGAGGCCCTTCCGGCGGGCGCGCCGGTGGTGAGCATCGATCACCACCTGTCGAACAGCGGCTTCGGGGACGTCTCCTGGGTGGACCCGACGCGGAGCTCGACCGGCGAGATGGTCTACGACCTGGCCAAGGCCAGCGACTGGCCCCTGCCGCTGCCGGCCTGCGCCGGCCTCTACGCCGCGATCGTCACCGATACCGGGCGCTTCGGCTACTCCAACACCTCGGCGGGCGCGCTGCGCACGGCGGCGGAGCTAGTGGAGCGCGGCGTCTCGGCCGAGGAGATGACCCGCCGGCTGTACTCCTCCAAGAGCGAGCGCGAGCTGCGGCTGCTGGGCCGGGCCCTGTCCCAGCTCAGGCTCTCGGACGACGGGAGCATAGCCTCGGTCTCGCTGTATGCCGGCGACTTCCACGAGTTCGGCGCCGTGCCGACCGACGCCCAGGACTTCGCCGCGCGGACCGTCTCGGTCGCCGGCGTCGAGCTGGGCTTCTTCCTGTACGAGCTCGAGGCCGGACGCAGGACCAAGGTCAGCGTGCGCAGCTCAGGACGGGTGGACGCCTCGGAGCTCGCCGCGCGCTTCGGAGGCGGCGGCCATCACGCCGCCGCCGGGCTGTCGCTCGAGATGGGTCTGGACCAGGCCCGCGCGCTCCTTGAAGAGGTCGGCCGGGAGGCCCTCAAGCAGCTGCGCTGAGTCCCCGGGCGCCGCGATGGTCCGTGGGCATGTGACATCATAGGACCGGGTTCGGGTTCCAGATTCTCGTGAAGTGCACGGGGCCTCGCGATAGACAGCCGATTCGGCGCCGTGCAGTCTTCGGCGCCGGTCCTGCGCGACTTCGATCAGCCGCCGGCCTGCATCCCCGGTGCGGCGCCGCGCCCGCTCACCGCAGTTGCCTCGAGAGGCTTGAGAGCTCCTGGCGGATGGCGTTGCAGCCGACCTCGAGGATGGGGCGGGTGCTGGGATCGGCGGCGTTGAGCTGACGCTCCAGCGCACCGAGCCGGCTCGAGAGCCGCTCGATCTGGATCATCACTCGCGCCCGGCTGCCGCTCGTTACTGGGCTCATGACCGGCCTCCGTTCCTGCCCGCTGCCGTCCCGCGATCCGTCCTCTGGGGACGGTTTCTCCGCTTTCCTGTCCAAGTCATCGGACGGGCCGCGTGAACCTTTATCGGCTTTCGCGCCGGGAAGACGAGCAATCGACGTGCTGGTTGGCTGGGGCGGCACTAACGGGCCGTTCTCCGGACGGATAGCAGCAGCGGCGCGCCGGCGACCGCCGGAAATTGTCAGGTTGGCGGCGGAAATCGCTGCCGGTGTCTGTCATGATGTCGCCGGCCGACTCCGGGCACTGAGGCCCGCGCGACGCTCTTTCCGGTCGTGCACATGTGCAAACCGCGTGAATCGACCGGCCGCCGACGGGACGCATTGCCCCGGTTTTGGTGGTGGCGCCGGAAGCGAAAAGGGGGAAAATCGAGAAACAGCCAGACGGCCCGAGCGTCAAAGTGCGCAGGGGAGGGGATCATGACGAATGCCGGAGCCAAGCCCACTCCGACGCCCGCCGACGGGCCGGGTTCCAACGCGGCGAAGTCAGGCAAGGCGGGCAGTCGCCCGGGCACGGCCTCCCACCCCAAGACATCCGGGCCTCTGAGCGGCCGCAAGATCGGCCCCTATCGCGTCACCGACCAGATCGGCAAGGGCGGAATGGGCGTGGTCTACCGCGCGCACGACATGGCGCTGGACCGCACCGTGGCCATCAAGATACTGCCCGGGCATCTCTCCGGAGATGAGGAATTCGTCAAGCGCTTCGTTCGCGAGGCGCGCTCCGCCGCACGCCTGGACCACCCCAACATCGTGCAGGTCTTCCAGGCCGGCCGGATGGTCTCGGAGGGCGCCGGCGGCGGTCCCGGCCCCTGCTTCATCGCCATGCAGTACTTCGACGGCCAGCCGCTGTCCGATCTCATCTCCGATGAGGGCCGGATCGAGCCGGCGCGCGCGCTGAATGTCGCCCGGCAGGTGGCCGAGGCGCTGGCCGCGGCCCATGCTGCCGGCATCATCCACCGCGACATCAAGAGCTCGAACATCCTGGTCGCCTCCGACGACCGGGTCAAGGTGGCCGACTTCGGACTGGCCACCTGCATTGCCGGCGAAGGCCGCCGGATCACCCAGACCGGCGCGTACCTCGGCACGCCCGAGTACAGCTCCCCGGAGCAATGCGAGGGCGCCGAGCTCGACGGCCGCAGCGACATCTACTCCCTGGGCGTGGTCCTCTACGAGATGCTCACCGGGCGGGTGCCCTTCGAGGCGCCGACGCCGCTCAAGCTTTTCGATCGCATCGTCCACGAGGCGCCCGAGCCGCTGAGCCGGGTCCAGGCCGGCCTCCCGCGAGAGCTCTGCGCGCTGGTCGGCAGGATGCTCGCCAAGAGGCGCGAGGACCGGCCGGCCACCGCCGAGGAGTTGCTCTCGGCCATGCGGCGGGTGCGGGTGGCCCTGGGCAGCGGGAAGCGGGGCCCCGGCACGGGCCTTCGGCGTCCGGTGGCGTCGCGCGGGGCCGGCTTCCGACTGGCGGCCGCGGCCGCCTCCATCCTTCTGCTGGGCGCGGTGGCCTTTGCCACCTACCGTTTCACGCGCGATGGCGGGACGACTCCGCCGACCGACCCGGGCCGGCAGGCGGTCGCGCCGATTCCCGTGACTCCCTCGCCCTCCCCGACCGCGCCCACCGTCGTCCCGCCGCAGGGCGAGGACCTGGGCGTGGTCATCTTCGACCTGTCCAGCCGCTTCGAAGACAAGGACGAGAAGCGGCTCTCGTGGGTGCGCTCGGGGGTGCCGGACATGCTCATCACCGAACTCAAGCAGTGTCCCGGCCTGGCGGTCTTCTCTCGCGACAGCGCCTCCGAGGCGCTCAAGTCCGCCGGCGGCAGCGACCAGAACGCGGCCGCCAAGAAGCTCGGCGCCCGGCTGGCCGTTTCCGGCAGCCTCTATGCGGTCGGGGGCAAGCTGCGCATCGACCTGTGCGTGGCCGACACGGTCACCGGCAAGGTGGCCGAGGCCATCAAGGACGAGGGCACCGAGGACGGGATCTTCGAGCTGGTCAACAACCTGGGACGCAAGTTGCGCGCCAGCTTCGACTCCCTGGTGGCCGCCCATCGCGGCCAGGGCCAGCCGCTGGCCGCGCTGAACGTCAAGGGCGCCGAGGAATGCTTCTTCCTGGCGATGGCCGCTCCGCAGGCCGATGGCGCCGCGGCGACGGCCGGGGGCGGGGGCGGTGCCTGGAACGGGAAGGTCGGCGCCGCGCGGCGTTCCCACGAGGCGGCCGAGGGCCTTGCTGAACGCGAGCCGGCGTCCGCGTCGGGAACGTTTGCTGAGCAGGATCGGGGGGAGGCTGCCAAGGAAGTGGCGGCCCGGGCCCGACAGGCCGGAGCCGGCTACGGCCATGCCCCCGGCGCGGTTGCCGGCGTGAACATCGACGCGAAAGCCGAGGGCGGCTACGAGTCTCTGAAGCGTGATATCGGCGAAACCAAAGCCGGGCGGCATCTCGACAAGGCCTTCGATAAGGACGGGGTGGAGCAAGGAGGCTTGCGCGGCACGGACCGGGCGGGTCTCCTGCCGGGTGGCGGCGGGTCCGTTGCGCCGAAAGCTGAGGCGCGCGAACCCGGCTACGCCCCGGAGAAGAAGGCGCCGGCCCCTGCCCCTGCCCCCAGCGCCGCTCCGTCGGCCCCGGCCACGCCGGCGGCCAAAGCCAAGGGTGGAATGCTGGACGAGACCCTGGGGGCGCAGTCGGTCGCCACGGTGGCCAATGAGCAACGCAAGGCGCTGCATGCTGCAGGCGGGAACGGGATCCCGGCTGCATCGCGGGCCGCGCGCGTCGAGGCACTACGCCACTACTACACGGGGCTGGAGCTTCTGGACAGGGCGGCGAGCCGCAGCGACTTCTCCACGGCGCTGGCCGAACTGGCGCTGGCCAGGAGCCTTGCGCCGGAAATGGCCATGGTCGACGCGGCCATCGAGCGCGCCAACCGGGGCCTGGACGGGATGCCGGCCGAGTAGCGGTTGACATCGCCCCCGGCCTTTCTAGAATGAAACCAGTCCGGGGGAACCAAGGAAGCCCGCCTGAATGGGCCCGCACCGCCTGCCGCACAACGCCGACCTTTCCGCGCTCGAGGATAGGATAGGCCACAGGTTCCGGGATCGGAGCATCCTGGAGCTGGCCCTGACTCATTCCTCCTCGACCGTGCAGCCCCTGACCGACAACGAGCGGCTCGAGTTCCTGGGCGACGCGGTGTTGGCCCTGGCGGTCAACGAGCAGCTCTACCGGACTCTGCCCGGGGACGGCGAGGGCGAACTCACCCGCATCAAGAGCGCCGCGGTGAGCACCACCACGCTGGCGCGGGTCTCGCGCGGGCTGGGCCTGGCGGAGTTCATGCGCCTGGGCAAGGGGCTCGGCGGCCGCAACGGCCTGCCCGACTCGGTCCATGCCAACGTCACCGAGGCGATCTTCGCGGCCATCTACCTCGACGCCGGACTGGAGCCCGCCAAGGCCCTGGTCATCCGCCTGCTCGAGCCGGAGATCGCGACGCTCACCACCTCGGGCGGCAGCGAGAACGCCAAGAGCCAGCTCCAGGAACTGGCCCAGCGGCGCTTCGGATGCGCCCCGCGCTACCGGGTGGTGCGCGAGAGCGGCCCACAGCACGACAAGATCTTCGAGATCGCCGTGGAGATCCGCGGCCGGATCTTCCCGGAGTTCTCGGCCCACACCAAGAAGGAGGCCGAGCAGGGCGCCGCCCGCCTGGCTATCGAGGCCCTGACCGCGCCGGAGAAGAAGCCCGCGCCGGCCGCGCCGGTCGCCCCCAAGCCGCCGCCGGCCCCGCTGCCCGAGGAGGTCGTGGTCGCCGGAGTCGCCGAGATCATCCCCGGACCGATCACCGCCGAGCAGCCCGGGGCGGCCCGTCGCCGCACCCGCGGAAGACGCGGCGGCCGCGGTCGGAAGAAGCCGGCCTCAGGCGCGCCGAAGGGGGCTCAGACGCCGGCCGCGAAGAAGCCCGCTCCGACCGCCGCAAAGACCAAGATCAAGGCCCAGGCCCAGGCGAAGAGCAAAAGCAAGGGCCGGAACAGGTCGGCCAAGGGCAGGACTCAGCCTGCCGCCAGGGCCATTCAACCGGCGGCCGCGCCGCCCGCGCCGGCCGCCCCCGCCCTCGCGCCTGCCGCGCCGGCGTCGGCAAAGCCGGGCCGCGCTCCGAAGCGGGCGGCCCGGAATCCCTACGACATGCTGGGGAACTTCCCGACGTAGCGAGCGACGTCAACCACCAAGACACAAAGGGGTCACAAAGACAGTCTCCCATGCAGCCGTTGTTTCTGTTGAACCGCTCAATAGCGCGGAGCAGTTGGTCTTGGACCGACGGGTGGTTGAGGCCATCGAGATCCTGGGCGCTGAGGAAGATAGCTGCGCGCAACACGTCCAGGTTCTTTGAGATGAGCAGCGGACGGACGCTGGCCAGCATGCGCTGGCCACGTTGGCCGACGCAGAGCCTCTTGTCGATGCCATAGAGCGCTGTGACTACTTTGGCGGGATCTCCCTGCCGCAAATCATATGCTGCGCCCCTACGAGGCCGGCGGCGGGCGGAAGTCGACCTTGGTGAACCCGGCACGGGCGCAGGCGTCGAGCGCGGCCATCACGTGCCTGAAGGGGCAGCCCTGCTCGCCGTCGATCACCACCTGGAATTTGTCGCCGCAAGAGTTCTTGAGCTGCGCCATCCGGCCGGCCAGGGCGTTGGCGTCGGTCGTGGTCCAGCCGTGGTCGACCTGATACCAGGGGGCCTGGGCCGCGCCGGATTGGGACTGCACCCTGATAACGAGCTCCGGAATATCCTTATGCTCTCCCGTACCGGGGCCCTCCTTCGGCAGGTGGGCCACCAGCCGCTGCTCGAGCGTGTGGAACTTCATGGTCAGGGTGAAGTACAGGAGCAACAGGAAGACCACGTCGATGAACGACGTGGGCAGTTCCCACTGTTCCTCCTCGAGCAGGTTCTTGAGGGTGCGCGATTCCGCGAACATGGCCATGTTACGCCTCCTTTCGACCGGCTTCCTGCGGCACGACGCCGCAGGGAAGCCCGGAGCCGCGGCGCAGCCACGATGGCGAAGCCGGGCCCCTTCCCGTCACCGTCTCACATCGTCCGCCGAACCTCGGGCTTCTGGGTCCCGAAGGACAACCTCCAGACCCCGGCGCGCCGGCAGGCGGTCATCACGTCGCCGACCCGCGCGAAGGGCACGTCGGCGTCGGCGCGGATCTTGACGGCCAGGGCCGAGCCGCCCTCCGGGGCCGGGCGCCGCGCGGCCTCTTTGGCGATCAGCTCGGCCAGGGCCTCCGGGCTGTAGCCGGCGTTCAGGACCCGGAACTCGCCGCCGCGGTTGACGTTGACGATCATCCGACCCTCGTCGGGCGAGTCGGTGCCGCTCTGGGCCACGGGCAGTACCACGCCGGGGTCGACCTCGAGCTTCGAGAGCTGCGCGGTGCACATGAAGAAGACCACCAGGAGCAGCACCACGTCGATCATGGAGGTCATCTGCAGGGATACCTCCCTGAGCCGGGGCGCCTTCTTCAGGAGCTTCATGGCTCGACCCTCCCGTCGTGACGGCTTCCATAACGGGAGGGCGCGCCGGCGGGTTCAGGGGATTTTGGAGGCGGGTTTTCCGGCCACGATCCGAACGGTTATGGGAGCGGAGGTCGCCTTGCCCTTCCATGTGCCCTCTTCGGCGTCTGCGGCCGAATACTCCAACGTCACCGTGAACCGGTCACCGGGCTGGAGCCGCGGTTCGAAATCCGAATCGAAGATGGTGCCGCGGACGGCGGCGATGCCATCGGGGGGCAGGTCCAGGCCGAGAATGCCGAAAGATCCCGAGCTCTCCGGAACGGCGCGCACCTGGCGGCCCGGCGAGGTGGCCTCCAGATGGACTCCGAAGGCCGGTCTGAGCCGCACGGAGGGGATCCGCAGGTCGATGCGCAGCGGCCTGCCGGACACGTTCTTGAGGACCACGTGGCACTCGAGCCTCTCCTGGCCGGCGGGCCATTCGTGCGCCGCGGGCAGGAGCCCCAGCGTCAGGCCGCCTGCCGGCCGGCCGAACTCGACCCTGGGGGCCTGCCCGGCGCCGTGCAGCTCGCAGCCGCGGAGCCGCCACCAGGCCTCGGCCAGATCCATGCCCATCCCGCAGTCGGGATAGTCGCAGCCCTCCTTGCGGGCCAGCGCCCAGCGCGCCGCCGTAACCGGCTCCCGCCATTCGGCCTCAGGGTGCGGGCGCTCTTCCCGGGCGAGCCTCTGGAACTCGGGCGTGAAGTCCCAGTCGGCGAGCTTGGCCAGGGCGATGGTCGCCAAGGCCTTCAATCTGGTGCTGCGGCCGTCGCGGTACGCCCGCCGCAGGAAGGGGACCGCCCGGCGGTCGCCGAGCTCGCCCATCGCGCATGCGGCGCACTCGAGAGTCTCCGCGTCCGGGATGGCGGCGCACATCTTCTCCAGCCGCTCCAGCACTTCGGGCGACCGTTCCCGCTCGAGGGCCAAGGCGCTCACGGCGAATTGGCGGACCACGGCGTAAGGGTCCGTCAGTCCGCGGAGGAAGGCCTCCCGGATGGCCGCATCGCTCGATTTCTCCTTCTGCCACATCAGAAGGCAATAGGTCCACGCCCGGACCAGGCCGGACTCGGCGCGCGTCTGTTCGAGCAGCGCGGGGATGGCTTCGGCCGAACGCCGCTTGACCAAGTCAACGGCGTGGAACGCAGCATTCCTCTGCCAATCCGGCCCGGAACCCGCCTCCAGCACACGCGGTTCCAGCGTGGCCAGGAGCTCCGGCAGCCTGGCGAAGCCCGGCCGGCCGAGGCGGCTCAGCTGCTCGGCGGTGGACACGAACCGCTCCACGGCGCGGTCCTCCGCCGCTGCGGCCAGGTAGGCCTCGAAGCACTGCCGGGCCTCGGTGGCCGCGACGGTTTCGTCCCGGCCGCATCCGGAAGGCGCCCGGCAGCCGGCCAGTGCCAGCAGCAGGCCGAGGCTTGCGCCCAGCCAGGCGCGAGAGCGCCGGCCATGGTGATCATCATGAATCGGTTGACGGGATCCTTCCATCACGGCCTCTTCCGTCATTCCCCGTGCCCGGCGGCCGGGTGCGTTGCGCGGCCATCCTGACGCTACAGAACGGCGCGCGGCATGGGGAGTTCAGGTCTTCCCGCGGGGATGCTACTGGCCCAGCTGGCTCCGGAACCATCCGATCATCCAGATGACGAAGGCTGCCAAGACGACCACCGCGGCCAGGGTCTGCAGGCAGCCCAGCGCGATGATGAAGAGCTTCTCCCGCCGGCTGATTCCCCGATGCTCCAGGGCGATGGGCGTGACCAGAGCTCCGAGGACCACCAGGGCCAGGACATAGAGCCACGCGCGAGAGACGGGTGCCTTGGCAGGACCGGCGGGGCGCGTCTCGACCAGCCTGGCCTCGGGGGGCGTGGTGCGGTGCGGCACTAGCAGCCTCGTCGCTCCCGGCTCACTCCGTGCGCTCGGCGACGATCTCGGCGGTGAAGACCGACACCGAGGTGCGCGGGTCGCGCCAGGCGTCGGGCGAGAGCCCCGCCTTGTGGGCGCAGCAGTCGGAGAGGAACTGCTCCTTGCTCATGCCCCACTCGGTCGCCACCTGGGGCAGGAAGCAGCCCGAGCGCCCGTCGCGCTGGATGTAGATGCCGTGGATCCCGAGCTCGAGGTCGAGCGGGTCCGCGATGCGCTCGAGCGGAGAGAGCACCGAGATCTCGATGGCGATGTCGCCGAGCTCCGCCGGGGTGATGGGGTCGTCGGCGAAGCGCCAGTCCTGGGTGGCGCTGATCCGCGCGTACTCGGCGACCGTCTCGGCCAGCGGCCGGTCGGAGGTGAAGCAGCCGATGCAGCCGCGCAGACGCTCGCGGTTCTTGAGGGTCACGAAGCAGCCGCACCGGGCGTCGAGCTCGGGGCGGCTGCCACCGGCGGGCACCGCGGCGTCGGGCTTGGGTCCGGGCTCGCGGCGGACTGCCGCTTCGAGCGCGCGGCGGGCTATGGACAGGAGCTCTCCGCGGGCTTCGGGGCTCAGCCGCGAGGACCGCTCCAGACTCAAGCCGGGGCGCCCTCGTCTCCGGCGTCGGCCTCGTCCGGTTCGGACACGGTCGTGGGGGCGGCGGCCTCGTCGGTCTTGTCGGAGGCGGCCTCCCCGGACGTCCCGAAGATGGTCTTGGCCTTGAAGAGCGTGCCGTTGCGGTAGCTCACCAGCAGCGCCTTGACCACCTCCGGGTCGAACTCCTTCTCGGCGAGCTTGCCGGCGGCCATGAGCGCGTCCTTCATGGGCACGCCGTGGCCCTCCTCGCCGCCGGAGGTCAGCATCCGGTCGAAGACGTTGGCCAGGCCGACGATGCGGCCCTCGACGGGGATGGCCTCGCCCTTCAGGCCCTTGGGGAAGCCCGAGCCGTCGTGGCGCTCGTGGTGGGTGGCGATGGCCGGCAGGACGTTCTCCGAGCCGACGATGTGCCCGGCGAGCTCCACGCCCAGGCGCACGTGCTCGGCCTCGATGGACTCGGGACTCAGGTCCAGGCGGGTGCCCTTGCGGCCGAGCTCCTCGCTGAGCGCGGCCTTGCCGATGTCGTGGAGCAGCGCGGCCAGCTGCACCGCGGTGCGCTGGCGCTCGGGCAGGTTCATGGTCTCGGCCACGGCGGTGGCGTAGCCGGCCACCCGCTCGGCGTGCCCCACCGAGGACGGGTCGCGCATCTCGGCCACGGCGGTGAGCGTGCGGATGGCGCTCATCATGGTCTCGCGCTGGCGGCGCGTGGCGTTGAGGTTCTCGAGGGCCACGCCGGCCTGGGTGCCGACCGCGGTGGCCAGCTCCAGGTCCTCCTCGACGAAGCCCTGGCCGGCGCGCGCGCCGGAGAGGTAGAGCACGCCGCGGATGCGCTCCTGGCTGACCAGCGGCACGCACATCACCGAGCGGATCCGGTTGATGATGATGCTGTCGCCGGTCTTGAAGCGGGCGTCGGCGGCGGCGTCGGAGGTCATGATCGAGCGCTGCTCCTGGATGCAGCGGCGGATGATGGTGCGGCTCACCGGCGCGCTCCCGGCGGCCTCGAGGTCGAGCCGGGCCTTGGCCACCAGGTTGTTGGTCTGCTCGTCGCGGACGAAGAGATAGAGGTTGTCGGCCGGCAGCTGGCTCGCCAGGAACTTGAGGATCTTGTCCATGAGCTGTTGCTCGTCGCGCTCGGCGGCGATGATCTTGCCGAGCTGGAAGAGCGCGCGGAAGTTGGCGGTGTCGCGGCTCTCGGCCTTGCCGTCCTCCTCGAAGCCGGCCAGGTCGTCGAGCCGGAGCTCCAGGGTCTGGCCGAAGTTCTCCTCGCCGGCCTCGGTGAAGTGGATGCCCTTGGTCTCGCCCTTGACCTCCGCCGAGCTCTCGAAGACCAGCACGGTCGAGCCGATCTGCACGCGGTCGCCCTCGCGGAGCAGCTCCTCGGCCACCTTCTCCTCGTTGACGAAGGTGCCGTTGCGGCTCTGGAGGTCGCGGATGAAGCACATCTCGCCGATGCGGAAGATCTCGGCGTGCTGGCGGCTGGCGCCCTTGTCCAGGATCTGGATGGTGCAGGCCGTGTCCCGGCCCATGGAGATGCTCTCGTCCCCGATGGTGTAGATCTGCCCCTGGTTGGGGCCGGTCTTGATGCGGACGCGGGGCATGGTCGCCTCCGGCCTAGCGCCCCACGATCTTCATGAAGCGCTTGCGCAGTTCCTTGGTGACCTTGCCGGGCCGGCCGTCGCCGATGCTCCGGCCGTCGATCTTGACCACGGGCATGACCTCGGCGGCCGTGCCGGTCAGGAAGACCTCGTCGGCGGTGTAGAGGTCGTAGAGCGTGACGTTGGGCTCCTGGGTGTCGTAGCCGGCGCCGCGGGCCAACTCGAGGACGGTGTCGCGGGTGATGCCGCCGAGCGCCCCGGCCGCCAGGGGCGGGGTGGACAGCCGGCCGTCGCGGACCGCGAAGATGTTGTCGGCCGAGCACTCGGCGACGAACCCCTCCTGGTTGAGCATGATAACTTCCATGCAGCCGGCCTGGATGCCCTCGATCTTGGCCAGGATGTTGTTGAGGTAGTTGAGGCTCTTGATCCGCGGAGACAGGCAGTCCGGCGGGATGCGCCGGGTGGCCGTGGAGATGACCTCCAGGCCCTTCTCGTAAAACTCCTCGGGATAGAGGGCGATGGAGTCGGCGATGATGATCACCGAGGCCCTGGGGCACTTGCGCGGGTCGAGGCCCAGGTCGCCCTTGCCGCGGGTGATCACCAGGCGGATGTAGGCGTCCTTGAGCTTGTTGACCTTGAGCGCGGCGTGGAGCGCCACGGCCATCTCCTCCTCGCTCATGGGGATGGAGAGCCAGATGGCCTTGGCCGAGTCGTAGAGGCGCCGGACGTGCTCCTCGCACTTGAAGATCTTGCCGCCGTAGGCGCGGATGCCCTCGAAGACCCCGTCGCCGTAGAGCAGGCCGTGGTCGAACACCGAGATCTTGGCGTCATCCTTCTCGTAGTACTGGCCGTCAATGTAGACCTTCATCGGGAGACTCCCTCCGGACGGGTTGTCGGTCGGTGGACTCTCGAAAGTTTAGGTTGCCGGGGACCTTTGTCAAGGCCGACACCCGGCCCACTGCCCCCCTCCACCATCTCACCGCAGAGGCGCAGAGGACGCGGAGAAGGCGCGGAGAACAACAACGGACTTTATGGAACCGCCAAGGCGCCAAGGGCGCCAAGAACCACGGCTCACGACGAAGATGCAAGGTTCCATACGCGGCAACGCGCTTCGCAGACGTGGAGATCATCGCCGCGTACCAAGCCGCAAGCCGTTCTTGGCGATCTTGGCGGCTTGGCGGTTCGCACCTGTTGTCGCCGTTGCCGGTCGTTGTTCTCTGCGTCCCCTCTGCGGCCTCTGCGCCTCTGCGGCGAATCAAGCGCTGGCGAGGCGAGGCGAGGCGCTTGATTCCGTGAACCTGGCCGCGAAACTGGTCGGCCATGAAGGTCGAACTCGCCCGCACCGCGGGATTCTGCATGGGGGTCACCCGGGCCATGGAGATGGCCCTGGAGGCCGCGCGCAGCGGCGTGCGGCCGCTCTACACCCTCGGTCCGCTCATCCACAACCGCCAGGCCGTGGAGTCGCTGCAGGCCGAGGGCATCCTCACCGTGGAGAGCCCGGAGGAGGTACCGGCCGGCGCGGGGGTCATCATCCGCGCCCACGGGGTGCGTCCGGAGGTCCGCAAGGTGCTGGAGGGGCGCGGCGCCAGGATCATCGACGCCACCTGCCCGCACGTGGTGGCCAGCCAGCGGCGCATCGCCGAGCAGTCCGCCGCGGGGGCGTCGGTGATCATCGTCGGCGACCGCGACCACGCGGAGATCCGGGGGCTCGTCGGCCACGCCCGCGGCCCGGTGGCGGTGGTCTCGACCCTCGAAGACCTCGAGAAGGTCGACCTGCCCCCGCCGCTGTGCATCATCGCCCAGACCACCTTCAGCGAGAGCACCTACGCGGCCATGGTCGAGGAGGCCCGGCGCCGCTTCCCGGGGATCACCGTCTTCGAGTCGATCTGTTCGTCGACGGAGGACCGCCAGCGCGAGGTCCGCGAACTGGCCGGGCGGGTCGACGCCGTGGTGGTGGTCGGCGGCCGCCACAGCGCCAACACGCTGCGGCTGGCCGAGGTGGCCCGCGCCTCGGGCAGGCCGGTGGTTCACGTCGAGAGCGCCGCGGAGCTCGACGTCTCGGGGCTCTCCGGCGCGCGCATCGTGGGCGTGACCGCCGGGGCCTCCACCCCCAGCTGGGTCATCGGCGAGGTGGTCGACAAGCTCCGGGCCGCGGACGGCGGCAAGGCCTGACGCATGCCCGCACCCGCCGGGGGCAGCCGTGGGCCGGTTCACCGCGGAGGCGCAGAGGCGCGGAGAACGGCTGTGATCGCCCCGTACGCGGCAAGCTTCATTTGTTTGACTCCGGGACTCCGCCGCGGACAGAATCCCTCCTCTGCGTCTCTGCGCCTCTGGAGCGCCAGGCGAAGCCTGGCCAGTCTAGCTGGATGAAAGG